>JAZULT010000081.1:0-36296 GCA_045603225.1 Clostridia bacterium
AGGTGATTAAATGAACGATACATTATTTGATAAATTATGTTGTCATAAAAAAATAACTGATACAGAATGCTTTGAATTAATTCAAAACATAAGTCAACTGCTTAATTCTTCTAACAAAAACGAAAACCAAGAAGGAAGAAATCTGATTATACGCATTTTGGATAATTGGGATAACATCTCAACAAGCTATAAGCAAATATTAACAGATTTAATATCCGCAGCAGGATTTTATCCGTATTTAAAACGAATGGATTTAGTTACAGAGGATCTAGCTAGTAATATACAGTTAGAATATCACAAATCACCAAATTTGAATGATAGTTACTATCATTTGGAACAAAAGAAATTATCGGATTTAATACTTAATCATACAAATGTAATTGTTAGTGCCCCTACAAGTTTTGGCAAAAGTATGTTGATCGAGGAAATAGTTGCAAGTAAAGAATACAAAAATATTTTAATTATACAGCCAACACTAGCACTGTTGGACGAGACACGAAGAAAATTAAAAAAGTATTCGGATAACTACAAAATTATTGTTAAAACCACACAACCGTTTTCTAACGAAAAAGGAAACATATTTTTATTGACGGCAGAACGAGTGTTAGAGTATAAAAACATGCCTCAAATAGGACTTTTAATATTAGATGAATTTTATAAATTAAGTAATAGCAGAGGAGACAATAGAAACAATATTTTAAATACTGCTTTTATTAGAGTTATGAAAAATCCGGAGTGCAGATTTTATATGTTAGGACCTAATGTCGACTCAATTCCAAAAGGATTTGTCGAAAAATATAATGCTGTATTCTTTAAAACTATTTTTTCTATGGTATTAACCGAAGAAGAAAACAAATATGATTCCGTTCATATAAAGCGTGGTGGAAAAGTCGATGAAAATGATGTGTTCGCTTTATTGGATGATATGGAAGAACAAACCTTGATATATTGTTCTTCTCCTTCAGCTGCACGAAAACTTGCTTTTTTATACTGTGCACATATCGAAAAAAACAACCTGGTTTCTGCTACAGATTTGCCATTAATATCGTGGATAAACGATAATTTATCATATAGATGGTCATTGTCGAAATGTTTGCAATATGGAATAGGCATCCATGATGGAGCAATGCCAAAACATATAACATCCTCAACAATACAATACTTTAACAATAGACGACTAAAATATTTGTTTTGTACTAACACAATAATTGAGGGCGTCAATACAAGTGCAAAAAATGTAGTATATTGTGATAAAAAAATAGGTATGCGAAACGTAGATTATTTTGATTACGCAAATATACGTGGACGTGCCGGAAGACTAATGGAACACTATGTCGGAAGGATTGTTAATTTGCAGAAACCGCCTGTTCCCCAGGAAACGCATGTCGATTTTCCTTTTTATGAGCAAAACCCTATTGACTCAGAAGTTTTAGTAAATCTTGCTCCTGATGAGGTTTTGGATATTAACGATAACATTAAGCGTTATAATGAGTTTAAAGAAAAGGATCCTGAGTTACAAGAAATACTGATTAGAAATGGTGTCAGTATAGAAGGACAGTTAAAGATTCTTAAAAGATTGTTTGATGATTTACAGACTCCTATCTATAGAGAAAATATTATTTGGAACCGTATAGACGCAAAACTTTACAAGCGTTTGCAATATATTTTCGACTTGTGTTGGGATAATTTAGCTACACCAGATGAAATCAAGTCCTTTGGCCCTAAAGGATGGGTTGTAAATAAAATAGTTAGCAGTTGTTATCAAACCAGCATTAGCAAAATGATAGATCTTGATATTGAATACAGAGCTAAAAAACTTGCCGAAGAGAAAGAACTTCAATTTGAATCCGTCGATAAAATGTTTGAACTGTACCCTGTCGAGATGCAACAACGAACAGATGGAATAATTGAAAAATTATTTGGCTTACAGAAAAACTGGTTACAGTATAGGGCCCCTAAATGGATTAATGTAGTTGATTCTTTGCAAAAATATGCAACAGTTAAGTTAGGTCTTCCGTCAGGTGACTATTCATATATAGCTGAGATGATAGAGAATGAATTTATACAGTCCAATCTGCGGATTTTACTTGAATTTGGTATACCGCAAAGTGCTGTTCAAAAAATACAAATCATACTACAAATACATAAAGTAAATATTAATAATACATCCGAAGATGACTTGATAGCAATCATTTCAGCTCACTTGTCGGATTTTGAACAGTACCTTAGCGAATACGAGATGGATATTTTAAAAAGAGCAATTTAATCAAATTATTACAAGGGATATACAAAGCGGCTGACGAAAGTCAGTCGCTTTTGTGTTTAACGAGCGGTTAATTCCGGTCGTTTTTTAATGCTCAAAAGCAGTAAGAGTGTTGTTATTTAAGTGAATTTTAAAACATAAAATTATGAGAGGTGGTAGAAATGGATGAATATAAGGTGGAGGTATTCATAGCAAATGACGAGGATGAAAATATCGTGATTTCAAACTTAGATGAAAAAGAAATGGAACAATGGAAAAAAGATATGGAGGCACGAGCGCTCGGTGAATACTACAATAAAAAAATAAAAATAGAACAAATAATTTGATTTCAGAAAGCGGTTATGCTATAATTATTGCATGAATAAATAGTTGCCGTTTTTTCAGGGAAGGAGGTTAAACAAAATGAAAGTAGCGGCAGCTTATATTAGAGTTTCTACTGATGATCAGATCGAGTTTAGTCCGGACAGTCAGTTAGAAAAAATTAAACTCTATGCAGAAAGAAATCAAATGTTATTACCTAAAGAATTCATCTTTATGGATGAAGGTATTAGTGGCAGAAATACGAAAAAAAGAACGGCATTTAATGCTATGATTGGTTTAGCAAAACGACAACCGAAACCTTTTGATGTGATATTGGTTTGGAAATATAGTAGATTTGCTCGAAATCGTGAAGATAGTGTTGTTTATAAATCAATGCTTCGTAAAGAGCTGAACATTGATGTTATTTCAATTAGTGAAGATGTGGGCGATGATAAAATGTCTATTCTTTTTGAAGCAATGATTGAAGCGATGGATGAATATTATAGTATCAATCTTGCCGAAGAAGTAAAGCGAGGAATGACGGAAAAGGCAAAAAGAGGCGGTGTGTTATCAATAGCCGGATATGGATACAAGGTGGAAAACGGTGAGTATGTTATCGTGCCTGAAGAGGCAGAAATTATTCGTAAAGTTTTTAACGACTATGCAAACGGCAAAGGATATTTGACGATTGCAAGGTCTTTAAATGCTATGGGGATAAAATCCCACAGAGGTAATCCGATTGAAAACCGAACCATAGAATATTGGCTTAATAATCCGGTGTATATAGGTAAAACCCGTTGGAATCCTGATGGAAAGTTATCAAGAAAGTATGGTGCTGATACGGCTATTATAAGTGACGGGACACACACTCCGATAATTGATATGGAAACGTGGGAAAAGGTTCAGGAACAAATGCAACTGAGGAAAACGAAGTACCGAAAATACTATAACTCTGACAGAAAAGACCTATCTCATTGGTTATCGGGAATTGTAAGGTGTGAGAAATGTGGTGCCGTGTTATCAAATCAGGGAGGATTTTTCGGATGCTCAAACAGATGCAAAGGCTTATGTGATGGGGTTGGCTATATCAAAGTAAGCAAATTGGATGATATCGTACTCAATGCATTATCAGATATAATGCTTCCTAATGTAAAGCTTGAATTTGCAGAACCCGAATCTGTTGAACAAACAAAGGCGGAAGATGAAAGTAGAATTATATCTACACAAATTCAGAGGCTTGAAATCCGTTTAGAGCGTGTAAAATTAGCTTATGAGGAAGGCATTGATACTCTCGAAGAATATAAAATCAATAAGAAAGCTATTATCCAAGAAATAAACAACCTAAAGAATTTATTGAACGAGTGCAAGCACGAAGAGCTTGCAGAAGAAGCAAACGAATTAGACAAAAAAGTAATTCGCAGATTGATGGATATCATAAAAGATGAAAAAGTAAATAATGTTGAAAAAAACAGAGTAGCAAGGACGATTTTTAAGGAAATAACCAAGGGTGGAAGTGATGGTAAACAGCTTAAAATCGTATTTTGGAAAGAGTAATAATTTTACTCAAACAATTTGCCATCCGCACCACCGTACTGTGTTATAATTACGTTTGCCATTCTGGGGTCGGGTTTCTTAATACGAATAGGTCGTTCGAGAAATTTTTTATATTCAAACATGCTTATTAGCCTCCTTTTCCCACGGCCATGGTGAATTAAGCCAGTTGAATTCGCTCTGCAGAGCGGATGAAAGACCGGTTAATGGACCGTAATTTTTTTCATATTCCGAAACCAAAGCCATATATTTTGTAACTAAATCCTTGAACATAGCAAAGGCTTTTTTATCGTCAGGATGAGTGTCAAGATATAAAAGAAAATCGTGAGCTGCAAATCTGTAGCTTTGAAGCTGCATCATTATATCATTTTTTTCCATTAATAAACACCCTCCTCTTTGCAAACTTTGCCGTACTCATCAATAGTGAGTCGAAGTTCAGGGAAGACGGTTGCTTCTATAAGGGCTTTTTCGGGCGTATATGTTGTACCCAGTGTCTGATAGGGAACAAATGCGTATCCTATACACGGGCATACGAGACAACAACTGTTATCAGGTTTTGATTCCAATTTACAACAACTCCATATATAAATTACAAATTTTCATCTGCAATATATAATATGACATAATATCTTATATAGTTACAAAAAATTCTCTAATAAAAAGGGAATGTAAAATGATTTTCAGTTCCAAAAATCTTCGTGGCTTTTTTAATTTTTCTAAAAAAGTATTGACTTTTGGATAATTTAGATTTATAATATAGTTATAAATTTTTAGGGAGGATATAAAAATGTTAGATTCAAAAGTAAGAGATTTAATTAATGACCAGATAAATAAGGAACTGTATTCAGCATATCTTTATCTCGATTTTGCAATTTTCTATGAAGAAGAAGGTCTCAGCGGATTCGCAAACTGGTATACAGTACAGGCTCAGGAAGAAAGAGACCATGCAATGCTTATGCTTAAGTACCTTCAGAATAATAGCGAAAAGGTTTCACTCGAAGCTGTTGCAAAGCCTGATAAGATTATGAAAGAGCTTACTGACCCGCTTAATTTCGGACTTGAACACGAGCAGTATGTAACAAGCCTTATTCACAATATTTATGATGAGGCTTATTCAGTTAAGGATTTCAGAACGATGCAATTCCTTGATTGGTTTGTAAAAGAACAGCTTGAAGAAGAAAAGAATGCTGAAGACCTTATTAAGAAAATGGAACTCTTCGGAACAGATGCAAAGGGACTTTATATGCTTGATAACGAACTCGGTGCAAGAGTTTACACAGCACCTTCTCTTGTTCTTGACTGATGATAAGAGTGAAAGAAGCAATAATAGTGGAAGGGACGTATGATAAAATACGTCTTTCCTCGTTTATAGACGGTATAATTTTTGTAACCGGCGGTTTTTCGTTTATGCATAACGATGAATGTACGGCTACAATCAAAACACTTGCTGAAACAACGGGAATTGTGGTTCTGACCGATTCTGACAGCGCAGGATTCCGTATAAGAAATTTTATAAAAAATAAAATAAAAAGCGGTGTGGTAAAACATGCGTACATTCCTGAATGTGAAGGAAAAGAAAAACGCAAACGTTTACCGGGTGCTGAAGGTCTGCTCGGTGTTGAAGGCATGACCGAAGAAGTTATAATAAAAGCTTTAACCGAGGCAGGCTGTGAAATAAACGGGGAATTTTCGGAAACAGGGAATGATATAACCAAATCTGATTTATATTTTCTTGGCTTGTCAGGCCGTGAAAACAGTAAAGCAAAAAGGGGAAAAATTTTACAGGAATTCGGACTGCCGTCAAAAATATCTGCAAATATGATGTGCGAAATCTTGAGTCGCATAACTACTGTTGAGGAATTAAAGAAATACAAATAGAAACAGCTGCAAATTTTGTAGCTGTTTTTGTATTGACAAATTAAAAATATTGTGTTATAATAAACTTGTAATACAAGTTTACAAGTGGGTGGTAAATTGAACATTAATGATTTAAAAATAGACTCGAAAGCAAGATACGAGCAAATAGCTGACAAGCTTGAAAATATAATTTTAAATGACAGGAGTAAAGTCGAAAAAAAGCTCCCGTCAGAACCGTTTCTTGCTGAAGCTTTTGGAGTTAGCCGTCCTGTTATACGGGAGGCGGTAAAGCTTCTTAAAGAACGTGGACTTATTAAGTCACGTCAGGGAGCATCAACAATTATTACAAAGCCTGATACAGATACACTTGCCAAAAACATAAACAGGATTGTTATATCGGAAAGCATAAAACCGTCAGAAATATATCAGATGCGAATATTGCTTGAAACGTATTCGGCCAGTCTTGCTGCACTGAACAGAACTGATGAAAATATAAAGCGTATGAAAATGCTGAACGAGAAGTTTGTTTTAAAAGATTTTACACCGGCAGAACTGGCTGAGTTTGATATTGCATTTCATACAGAAATAGCGAATACATCTGATAATATGCTTTTGAAAGCGATTCTTTCATCTGTATCCGTGATACTTAAACCAATTCTTGTTGAGATTTATGAGAGCGAAAAAATAGATGAACACGGATATAAAATTCACAAAAAAATTATCAGTGCTATTGAAAATGGAGATGTTGAGGAAGCTTCAGAAATTATGCGTGCACATCTTTTGCTTTCAGCACGAAATTATGAATTTGTAAAGGAGAAAGAACATGAAAACATTTAAAGAAAGAGTATTGAATAAAGAACTATTGATCGGAACACATATAAATATTAATGACCCGTGTGTTGCAAATATAGTTGCACATCTTGGATTTGATTATATATGGATTGACCTTGAACACAGCTACTTATCGTATGAAAATCTTCTTAGTCATATGATGACTATTCAGAATGCCGGTACAGCGGTTATTGTAAGAGTTCCGCAGAATGACTTTACTGCAACAAAAAAGGTTATTGAAATGGGTCCTGACGGTATTATATTTCCTATGGTGAAAACAAAGGAGGAGGTTGATGCACTTATATCGTATACTCTTTATCCGCCATACGGATGTCGTGGATTCGGTCCTAATAATGCCGTTAAATTTGGTATAGAGGATGTAAAAAATTATGTTCATACCAACCATGATACAATGTGCAGATTTATTCAGATAGAACACGTTGACCTTGTGAACTGTCTTGAAGAGGTTACGGAAAATCAGTATATTGACGGATATATTTTCGGACCAAACGACCTTTCAGGCTCAATAAATGAGATTCTTGATGTGTTCGGAGATAACACAGTTTCGCTTATTGAGAAATCAATAGAAATACTTAAGAGAAAGAATAAAACAATCGGACTTTCGACAGATTTTCCTGAAACGGATGTTATAAAGAAGTGGCACGAGATGGGTGTACATATGATTTCGGCTACATCTGATTTTACACTGCTTCGCAGAGGTATGGCGGAGGTGTCAGAAAATCTTGCGAAGTATCACAGAAATGTATATAATAAGACTTATTATAATTCGGCAGAAATGATTACTCCCGACAAGGACTGTTCGCTTAATCCGCCGATAATATACGGGAGTGAGGCGGCGTCATCGGATCACTGGTCAGCTGAAAAGCGTAAATGGCAGTCTGCACCATGTGTATGTAAAATGAGAAATGGTGATTTATACTGTACATTTACCGCAGATAATTACTGTGGTGATGAAGACCCCAATAATTACAATGTGATAATGAAAAGTACAGATAACGGAAATACGTGGGCAACTGTTTCCGTAATAGATCATGATGAGTCGGTAAGAGTGCATGAATCGGTTCTGTGGGTTGATGATAAAGGTGTGTTATGGCATTTTTGGGCGCAGTCATATGTGTGGTGGGATGCCAGAGGCGGTGTATGGGCAATGAAAGCAATGCCTGATGAAAACGGAATGAATTGGAGTAAACCGCGAAGAATATGTGACGGAGTAATGGCAACACCTCCTGTTACTTTGTCTGACGGAAAGATGCTGATTCCGGTAAGTGTATGGGAAAATTTCCGAAGTAAATACAATACAGAAAGGCAATACGATAATTCGGCTGTATTTATCTCGGAAGATGGAGGAGAAACATTTGAGTTTTGCGGTCGTGCGAAAGATAAAAATGCTACCTTTGATGAAAATGCCGTTGTTGAACGAAGTGACGGCAGTCTGTACATGATTATAAGATGTAATAATTATATAGCATATACAATTTCGTATGACAGAGGAAAAACATGGTCAGAGCCTGAAAAGCTTATGGACCATACATCTGCAAGAAGCTATCTTGCAAAATTTCCGTCAGGGCACTATCTGCTTATAACGAACGACAGCAAGGATAAGAGAAATAACATGACAGCATTTTTGTCTGTTGATGAATGTGAAACATGGACGGAAAAACTTCTCCTTGATGAGCGTGATTCTGTTTCATATCCTGCAGGGTGCGTGGATGCTGACGGACGTGTATATGTAGCCTATGATTATAACAGATATGCCGATGAAGAGATTTATGTTGCATCGTTCACGGAAGAGGATATAATTAATCATAAAATAACAAATCCGGATTCTTTCCTTAAACGTCTTGTTGTAAAGGGAAAAGACGGAAAGGGAACAGCAAAAGTGTTTGAAGACGGAAAAAGTTGGCAGAGAGATTTGGGGACGGATTGATTCCGTCCCTGATGTGAGCAATCAACATTTCAGTGTTGATTGCTCAAAAATGCCTTTTTAAATTGCTTCGGTGAAATGTTTTTGTAATGCTTAAACTGATGTATATAATAACTTGATGTGGAAAATCCTACCTGTAATGCAATTTCTGTTATGGTCATATCTGTAGTAAGGAGCAATGTTTCGGATTTTATAATTCTTATGTAGTTCAGGTATTCGCTGAATCCTTTTTGCGTCAGCTGTTTGAAATTTCTTGAAAAATAACTGTAGCTGAGATTTGCATATTCTGCCATTTCGAGAGCTGTTATAGGTTCATTGTAATGCTCTGAAATATATTCGATAACCGGTTTCAATTTCATTTTTAAATCAACATTTATATCATTTTCCGTTTCCAGTCCTTCTTTTTGCCAGTATCTCAGAATCCATAAAAATATCCGGTATATATCTGAGCGTATTGCGAGCTCAAATGCATAATTTTTTTTATTATATTCTTCGAATATATTATACATCAGTTCCGGAATGTCGGTTTCAGATATTTCTTTGGAAGCAAAAACCTTTTGAGGCGGATTGTGATTAGTCAGGAATGGTAGAACATACTTTAATTCAAAATTTTGCTGGAAATCACCATAAAGCAAGTTTGGGCTAAAACGAAGACAAATATAACCATCATCAATATTTTCAGATGTACTTTCTATCATGTGAGTTTCCTGAGAATTGATTACGACAAGATCACCTTCTGCAAAATTAAAGTATTTTCCGTCGAGCCATATTTTAAATGTTCCGTGATACGGATACAATAATTCTATATAATCATGATAGTGAATATTTGCTGTTATTTTCTCGCCATATGTTTTATTATCGTGGACGATTATGTTCTGAGTAGTCAATTCTTTTGTTATCATAACTTTCCCCTAAATGACAAAATATTGATATTTTTTGATAAGATTATTATATCATATTTTTTTACAATATGCTATACTATTTTTGAAAAATAAAATAATTTACATTTTATTCATTTTTTGGAGGTATATTGTTATGGGAAAATTAAAAGTTGCAATTGTCGGATGCGGACACATAGCCAACGGAAAGCATATGCCGTCTCTTGCTAAAATAGAAGAAATTGAAATGATTGCTTTTTGCGATATTGTAATAGAAAAAGCTGAAAAGGCTGCCACTGATTTTGGTGTTCCGGGAGCAAAAGCATACACTGATTTTAAACAAATGATTGATACCGAAAAGCCTGATATCGTTCATGTCTGTACTCCTAACCGTGAACATGCTCCTGTAAGTATATATGCTATGGAACACGACTGTCACGTAATGTGCGAAAAGCCTATGGCGAAAACTTATGAAGAAGCGAAAGCAATGCTTGACGCCCATTTAAGAACAGGAAAGAAGCTTACAATCGGATATCAGAACAGACACAAACCTGATATTCAGTACATAAAACGTGCGTGCGTTAACGGTGAACTTGGTGAAATTTACTATGCGAAATCTCATGCTGTACGCCGTCGTGCTGTTCCTACTTGGGGAGTATTCCTTGACGAAGATGCACAGGGCGGAGGGCCTCTTATTGATATCGGAACGCATGCTCTCGACTTAACTCTCTGGTGTATGGATAACTATAAGCCGAAGAGCGTAAGCGGAAGTGTATTCAAAAAACTTGGAGACCTTAAAGAATCTGGGAATGTGTGGGGCGACTGGGATCCTGAAGAATATACTGTCGAAGATTCAGCATTCGGATTTATTAAAATGGAAAACGGTGCTACAATTGTTCTTGAAAGCAGCTGGGCGCTCAATACTATGGATGTTAAGGAAGCTAAATGCACACTCTGCGGAACAAAAGCAGGTGCTGATATGGAGTGTGGTGCGAGACTTAATTATTCGAAGTACGGCAAACTTGTTGAAGAAGTTCCTGATTTGTCAACAGGCGGTGTTGACTATAATGAAGGCAGTGCAGTAGATCCTGCATATATGGAAGCTCGTCGCTGGATTGATGCTGTAATAAATGATACAGAACCGTATGTAAAACCTGAAGAAGCACTTTGTGTAACTCGAATTCTTGAAGCAATTTATGAAAGTGCAAAAACTGGAAAAGAGGTAGTTTTCAATGATTAATATACTTGTATGGAACGAATACCGCCATGAAAAACTTGAAGAAAGCGTAAGAAAAATATATCCCGAAGGTATCCATAAGGCTATAGGAGCCTTCCTTCAAGAAGATGATGTAAACGTTTACTATGGCACATTGGAAATGGAAGAGTGCGGACTTTCACAGGAAGCTGTTGATAAAGCTGATGTCATAATATGGTGGGGACACATGGCACATAGTGAAGTCCCGGACGAGCTTGTAGAAAGAGTTTATCAGGCTGTTTTGAAAGGTACAGGACTTATTGTTCTTCATTCAGGTCATGAATCAAAACTGTTTAAAAAAGTTATGGGTACGCCGTGTGATTTGCATTGGCGCGACGGAGACCGTGAAAGAGTATGGTGTATTAATCCCACTCATCCGATTGCTGATGGAATACCTGAATATTTTGAACTTGAACACGAAGAAATGTACGGAGAACCTTTTGGAATCCCGAATCCTGATGATATAATATTTATGGGATGGTTCGCTGGTGGAGAAGTGTTCCGTTCAGGATGCACATTTACAAGAGGTTGGGGGAAAGTATTCTATTTCCAACCCGGTCATGAAGGACATGACAATTTCTATAATGAATATATTCAAAGAATAATAAAAAATGCTGTCCGTTGGGCAGCACCCGTGAAAAAACGTGAAACGCTTGACTGCATACACGCAAAGAACAAACCGGAAGGGAGTAATTAATTATGAATTTAAGTGTAATGTCACCTGTACTTGCAGAAATGAGCATCGAAGATATGATTAAATATTTGTCGGAACTTGGAGTAGACAGTCTTGAGCTCGGTGCCGGAGGGTATCCCGGCAAGGCACATATGGATGCTCAGGATTTTCTTGACCATCCCGAAAAAATTGAGAATCTCAAAAAAACTCTTGAAAAATATAATATGAAACTATCTGCGCTTGCGTGTCATGGGAATCCAATTCATCCTAATAAAGAAAAAGCAAAACAGTTTCATAATGAATTTGTAGCTGCTATGAAAGTTGCTGTTATGCTTGGCGTTGATACAATTGTCGGATTTTCCGGCTGCCCGGGAGACTGCCCAGAGTCAAAGAATCCAAATTGGGTGACTTGTGGTTGGCCACCTGAATACGGTGATATTCTTGATTGGCAATGGAATGAAGTTCTTATTCCTTACTGGAAAGAGACTGCGGCTTTGGCACAGGAAATTGGTATTAAGAAAATTGCTTTTGAAATGCATCCCGGCTTTTGTGTTTACAATCCGGCAAGTCTTTTAAGACTGAGAGAAGCGGTGGGGGATATAATTGGTGCAAACTTTGACCCCAGTCATCTTTTCTGGCAAGGAATTGAGCCATGTGCAGCTATAAAAAGCCTTAAAGGTGCTATATATCATTTTCATGCTAAAGACACAAGAATCGACAATGAAAATACAGCCGTAAACGGCGTTCTTGATACAGGTAATCTTGGAGGAATAGCCGAACGTTCATGGATTTTCAGAACTGTAGGTTACGGACATGATAAGCTTGTGTGGAATAATATTATAAGCACGCTCAAAACTGTTGGTTATGACGGAGCAATAAGCATTGAACATGAAGATGCTCTTATGTCTCCGAAAGAAGGTCTTGAAAAGGCTATTACATTTCTTAAAGAAGTTCTTATATATGAAAATGCAGGAGAACTTTGGTGGACTTGATTTAACAGGAGGAAAGCAATGAAGATATATACAGCGGCAATTATAGGTTATGGAGGTATGGCAGGAAACCATGAAAAGGTTATGCGTGTTGATTATGACCGCATGAAGCTGAAAGGTATTTTTGATATAGATGAAAAACGCAGTGGAGTTGCAAGAGAACAGGGGTATTATGTTTATTCTTCAAGAGAAGAACTTATAAATGACAGCGATGTAGATGTAGTCATCGTTGCTACAAGTAATGAATCGCATAAAGAAATAGTAATAGAAGCATTAAAAGCCGGAAAAAATGTTCTTTGCGAAAAGCCTGCAACAATGAATCCCGCAGAACTTATTGAAATTATGGAAGTACAGAAAAACTGTAAGGGAATTTTTACTGTTGACCAGAACAGGCGAACAAACAGAGACTACGTCCTTATGAAAAACAAGGTTCAGGAAGGACTTATCGGGAAACCATATGTGTTTGAGTCACGAGTTGAGGGATCAAGAGGAGTTCCTGCCGGTTGGAGAACAAGTAAATCTCAGGGGGGCGGTATGATGCTCGACTGGGGTGTTCATCTGATTGACCAGTTTCTTTATATGATTGACGAAAAAGTGACTGAAGTGTTCTGTAAAATGTACAGCGTGCATTACCATGAGGTTGATGATAATTTCAGACTTACAATGACGTTTGAAAGCGGAACGACCGCACACATAGAAGTATCAACTAACAATTACATACTTCATCCGAGATGGTATGTTCTGGGAACAGAAGGAACACTTGTGATAGATGACTGGGGATGCGATGGTGAAATTGTAAGATGCATTGACAAAGAAAATAAATGGGCTGATGAAATTGTTTACACAAAGGCCGGACCTACAAAGACAATGGCACCGAGAAGTGAAAAATCTGTTGAGAGAATCAAGCTTTCTGAACCTGAGGGAATAACAGATAATCTTACAGTCGTATATAATCAACTCCTTGATGCTGTTGAAGGAAAGGCTGAGCTTACAATAAAACCGGAACAAGTTTTAAGATGTATGAAAGTTATGGAAGCATCCTTTGAATCGGCTGAAAAAGGAATTGTTGTTAAAACTGAGATATGAAAGCTGAAAAAGGTACAAAATTTTGTGCCTTTTTTTGTTGACTTTTTTTGTCAAATGGGGTATAATAATATATATAATAAATTTTAGGAGTACATTATGGTAAAAATAATAACAGATTCCGCATCAGATTTAGAAAATCATGAACTTGAAAAATTAAATGTTTCAAGTGTCCCAATGCCTGTTACATTTGGTGAAACAGAGTATATACCTAACGAAACCATGTCTAAAGACGAGTTTTATGAAATGCTGCAGAAAGAAAAGAAATTCCCCAAAACATCTCAACCTTCTCCCAGTGTGCTTATGGATGTTTTTCAGGAAGCAAAAGATAACGGTGACGAATTAGTATATATAACTTTATCATCTGCTTTAAGCGGAACATATAATTCGGCTGTTCTGACAAAGGATATTATAGACTATGAAAAATGTTATATTGTTGACAGTTTAAGTGCTACTGCCGGAGAACGTATTATGGTTGATATTGCAGTGAAGCTTCGTGATGAAGGTAAAAACGGTTCTGAAATTGCGCACACACTTAATGAATTAAGAGACAGAATTTTAATTTATGCATGCGTCGATAATCTTGAATACCTTCACAAAGGAGGAAGAATATCTGCTGCTGCATATGCATTCGGAACGATAGCAAATGTAAAACCGATAATAAGTGTTACTGAAAACGGAAAAGTAGAAGTGCCATCAAAGGTAATGGGAGTCGGAAAGGCTGTTAAGTATATTTGCAATCAGCTTGAGGACGAAGAACCTGACTTAGACTATCCTATGTATGTTGTTTATACTCACGAAAGAACAAATGCTGAAAAATTAGTAAAAAAACTTGATGAATATGGCATCACAGAAGATAATATTACAAATATTGGGGCAACTATCGGCACACATGTCGGAATTGGAGCTTTTGGTGTTGCGTACGTAAGAAAAATGTGAGGAATTATATGAAAAGAATATTTTTTATTGTATTACTTGTAATGTTTTCTGTATTTATGTCAGGCTGTTCCGGACATAATGAAGTAAACAATGAATCAGAAAACACTCAAAGATGTGAATTGATTTATGACAGCAAAACCGATAAAGATTCGGAAAAAAGAAAGTATAACGGTTCATACGATTTTGATTTTGACGGAACTGAAGAAAAAATTTTAATAGAATGTATCGGTAAAAATGAAGAATTTACGTATAACGGACAAACTGAGACATATTATCACAATGAATATGTAAACGTCAGTATCGGTGAAAAGACTTATAAATTTGAAGATTTTATTGGTCAGATTGATTCTGTATATATATGTGATATCGATGAAAATGACAATGTAAAAGATTTAGCCCTGATTATGGCAGATTTGGACATATCGTATCTTTTAAGAATTTTCAGATATGACGAAAAGCTGACACCATACAACTTTTCAAGTTTGAATTTTGATAAAAAAACTGTATTGAATAATTTTTTAAGTATAAGCTCGGTTAATCCTTACTTTAACGTAGAACAAGATGGTACCATAACAACAAAAACTCTTGCAGGCATATCAGGAATGTGGGAAACTTATAAAAAATATAACAGAAACATAAATGGGATTTTTGAAGAAAACAGACCGGAATATTATGAAATTTTACCTGATTTTATGGAAAGAAAAATTTCATCGGAATCTGAACTCAATGAAGAAAAATGGGAAATGTGGGAAAAGGGTTATGTTAAAGCATACATCGATTTTACAGGTGAGGATATCATAATAAATAAAGATGAGTATTTTAAGGTTAAATTTGATGACGGAAACGGTAATGTTTACATAGAAAAAGAAAACGGGGATGCAGGATGGATTTACATCGGATATGATATGGAAAGTTATCATCCTTTAAACGATAAATTCTTTTATCTTGCAATGTAAAAATAGTGGATAGAATGGAGTAAACAAAATGGATAAGAAAAAAATTGAACGTATAAACGAGCTTACACGTCTTTCAAGAGAACGCGAACTTACTGATGATGAAAAAACGGAAAGACAGGAACTACGGAAAGATTATATTGAAGCTATAAAACTTAATTTCAGAAGCACTCTGGATAATATAGAATTAAAATAAGTTTTACTGACATGAGAGGAATTGATGATGAAAGCAGTTATAAAAAATATTTTTCGTGAAACTGACAAATATTCGGAAAAAGAATTAGTACTGTCGGGATGGGTAAGAACAATACGTGCTTCAAACAATTTTGGATTCATAGAGCTTAATGACGGAAGCTTCTTTAAAAATGTACAAATTGTTATGGAAGAGTCTGTTCTTTCAAATTATCAGGAAATTGCAAAACTCAATGTTGGTTCTGCAATAACTGTAACCGGAATATTGACACTTACACCTGATGCCAAACAACCGTTTGAGGTTAAAGCTAAAGATATTATTGTAGAAGGAAAATCAACGCCGGATTATCCTCTTCAGAAAAAACGTCATAGTTTTGAATATTTAAGAACCGTTGCACATTTAAGACCCAGAACCAATACATTTTCTGCGGTTTTCAGAATACGGTCAATGATTGCATATGCAATTCATCAGTTCTTTAATGAACGCGGATTTGTGTATGTTCATACCCCGATTATTACAGGAAGCGATTGCGAAGGCGCAGGAGAGATGTTCAGAGTGACAACGATGGACATGGATAATCTCCCGAAAAATGAAGATGGCAGAACTGATTATTCTCAGGATTTTTTCGGGAAAAGTACAAATCTTACTGTAAGCGGTCAGCTTAATGTTGAAACTTTTTGTATGGCTTTCAGGAATGTTTATACTTTCGGGCCTACATTCAGAGCTGAAAATTCGAACACAACACGACATGCGGCAGAATTCTGGATGATTGAGCCGGAAATTGCATTTGCTGATCTTTATGACGACATGGAGCTTGCAGAATCCATGCTTAAATATATAATTAACTATTGTCTCGAAAATGCACCTGAAGAAATGGAATTCTTTAATAATTTCATTGACAAGGGACTTCTTGACAGACTTAATAATGTTGTTTCAAATGATTTTGCACATGTGACATATACGGAAGCTATTGAAATTCTATCAAAGCATAATGAGAATTTTGATTATCCTGTTGAATGGGGTTCGGATTTACAAACAGAGCATGAAAGATATCTTACTGAAGAAATTTTTAAACGTCCTGTTTTTGTAACAGATTATCCAAAAGAAATCAAGGCATTTTACATGAAACAAAATGATGACGGAAAAACTGTTGCCGCTATGGATTTGCTTGTTCCCGGAGTGGGTGAAATTATTGGTGGAAGTCAGAGAGAAGAAAATTATGATGTTCTTATAGAAAGAATACATGAACTTGGGCTTGTTCCGGAAGACTATTCGTGGTATATGGATATGAGAAAATACGGGACAAATAAGCATGCAGGCTTTGGGCTTGGATTTGAAAGAGCTGTAATGTATATTACAGGTATGAATAATATCCGTGATGTGTTGCCTTTTCCAAGAACGGTCGGAACTGCCGAATTTTAAAGAAAATAGGGCGGTATAATCCGCCCTGATTTTGTGTATAAGAAAGAGAGGAAAAATTATGAATCATATTATAGTGTTTGCTGTGCTTGGTATAGCTACATATTTTGCATTTAAATTTAATGTTATACTGGGAATAGTTGTTCTTGCTTTGATATTACTTTTATTATACAAGATAAATTATGCCGCATTTTTTGAAATGAAAGCAAATATGGAGTTTCAGAATGGAAATATACAGAATGCATTAAAGCTTTATGAAAAAGCTTATAATTCTAAAAACAGAAAATTTTCGGTAGATGTTTCGTATGCTCGTGCACTTTTGCGTTCGGGTAATACTGAAAAAGCTCTTGAACTCATGAATAACATTCTGAGTCTTAGCCTGTCAAAAGAAATGAAAACTACCGCAAAGCAAACAAGATGTCTTATTAATTATAAGCTTGGTAATATAGATGAAGCATACGAAGAAGCATATGAACTTTATTATGATTATAATTTTACAACTTCCAACATGAGAGGTCTTATGGGATTTATGATGCTTTTGAAAGGTGTTCCGATGGACGAAACGATAAAGTTTTGCGAGGAAGCTTATGATTATGATAGCGATAACCGTGATATCGTGGACAATCTTGCTGTATGCTGCTATAAGACGAAAGATTATAAAAAAGGACTTGAACTATGCGAAGATCTTACTGATGAACATCCTAAGTTTGTAGAAGGGTGGTATCACGGAGCACAAATGCTTTCAGCTCTCGGCGAAAAAAAACGTGCTCTGGAATGGCTTGAAAAAATAACAGAATGTAACAGAACGGGCATGACAACCGTATCGGAAGAAGAAATAGATGAGCTAAAAAAACAGCTCAGTTAAAGGAGTGAATGCTTGTGAATCCGCTTGCAGACAGAATCAGGCCTCAGACACTTGATGAGGTTTTTGGTCAAGAACACCTGATTGGTAAGGGTAAGCTTCTTCGCAATGTAATTGAAAAAAACGAAGTTCCTAATATGATTTTCTATGGACCTTCGGGAGTTGGAAAAACAACAATAGCAAATATTATAGCAAACAGAACAGGCAAACAAATTCACAGACTTAATGCAACAACAGCATCTGTTTCAGATATTAAAGATATTGTAAAATCTCTCGATAGCTTTATGACAATGAATGGTGTGCTTTTATATCTTGATGAAATTCAGCATTTCAATAAGAAACAGCAACAGTCACTTTTGGAGTTTATGGAAAACGGCAAAATAACACTTATTGCAAGTACAACTGAAAATCCCTATTTCTATGTATATAATGCCGTTCTGTCAAGAAGTGTTGTATTTGAATTTAAACCACTCGTGCCTGCCGACATAGAAAAGGCTGTCAGAAGGGGAATAGAAATACTTTCCGAAAATAAAAATCTTAGTATTTCAGATGAAGCAATTCTACATATATCAAATACATCCGGTGGAGATGTAAGAAAGGCACTTAATGCTCTTGAAGTTTCGGTACTGGCCGGTATTCCTGATGAAAAAGGGAATGTGAATATAGATATAGATACTGCAGTGCAAGCAACTCAGAAAAAATCAATGCGTTTTGACCGTGACGGAGACAGCCATTATGATATATTGAGTGCATTTCAGAAATCAATGCGCGGTTCCGATCCTGATGCGGCTGTTTATTACCTCGCAAGACTCCTTGACGGCGGTGATATGCAAAGTGCGATAAGGCGTATGCTTGTATGTGCAGCGGAAGATGTAGGACTTGCGTACCCTCAGGCTCTTGTAGTGGCAAAAGCTGCAGCAGACAGTGCTTTAATGCTAGGTATGCCGGAAGCACGGATTCCTCTTGCAGAGGCTGTTATTTTGATTGCAACATCACCGAAGTCGAATTCAGCAATTAATGCGATAGATGGTGCTATGTCAGATTTATCAAATGTTGATACAGGAGAAATTCCTGCACATCTTAAAGATGCTCATTACGGAGGTGCCGCTAAGCTTGGTCACGGACTGACATATCAATATCCGCATTCTTTCAAAAATCACTATATAGAACAACAGTATCTACCGGATAATATAAAGAATAAAAAATATTACGAATTTGGCGATAACAAGACAGAAAAAGCCGCATTTAAATACTGGGAAGCGGTAAAATCAGAAAATTAAATAACGGAGGATAACGTTTAATGAACTCAGAAAATATAAACGATTTACCGGTAGCGGTACTTCGTGGAATGATAGCATTTCCAAATACGGAAATTACCTTTGATGCCGGCAGACGTGAAACAATTATGGCGATTAATGCAGCAATGAAAGGTGATAAAACTATTTTTCTTTCTGCTCAGAGTAATCAGACATCAGATGAAGTTTCAATTGACAACTGCATGAACGTCGGAGTTGTCGGGAGAATTACTCAGGCTATGCAACTCCCGGCAGGAATAACTCGTGTGATTGTAAAGGGCGAAACAAGAGCTCATGCGATAAGCTTCAACGATACAGGAAAATATTTGAAGGCAAATGTCGTTTCTTTGCCGGAATTGGTAGACGACCCGAAAGAATATGAAGCATTAAAACGCGAACTTAAAAATGAATACAGAAAATATTTTTCGACAAATTCAAGACTTACCGCTGATTTGTATGCCAGAATACTTGCGGAAGAAAACGGTTCTGCACTTGCTGATAATATATCTTCGAATCTACCGATTTCTCTAGAAGATAAACAGGATTTACTTGAAACTGTAAATGTAAACAAACGAATGGAACAGCTTCTTATAATTCTTGTAAAAGAAACTGATCTTTTATCTCTTCAGATGAAAATAGAACGTGAGGTAAAAAAGAAAATAGATAAAAACCAGCGTGAATACTATCTTCACGAGCAAATGAAGGTGATTGAAAAAGAACTCGGTGACAAAGACGGCAGAACTGAGGAAATGCAGGAATACAGGAAGAAAATAGAAAGTCTGTGTCTTAGCGAGGAGATATCAGACAAGTTGTATAAAGAAGTTGACAGGATAGGAAAGACGGGATTCGGAAGTCCCGAAGGTGGCGTGATACGCACATATCTTGATACTGTTCTTGCTCTTCCATGGAATATGGAAACAGAGGAGAACCTTAACCTTGAAAACGCAAGAAAAACTCTTGATGAAGATCACTATGGACTCGAAAAGGTTAAAGAGAGTATTCTTCTGAATCTTGCGGTAAGGAATTTCAATGCAAAAGGAACAAATATTTTATGTCTTGTAGGTCCTCCGGGAGTCGGTAAAACATCTGTTGTCAAATCTGTTGCAAAAGCTCTCGGAAGAAATTATGCCAGAATATCTCTCGGTGGAGTGCATGATGAAGCGGATATACGCGGACACAGAAAAACATATATTGGTGCGATGCCGGGAAGAATAATGAAAGCTGTTTCGCAAGCTAAATCGAAAAATGCACTTATACTTCTTGATGAGATTGATAAAGTTGGTTCGGATTACAGAGGTGATCCGTCAGCGGCACTTCTTGAAGTGCTTGACAGCGAACAGAACTACTCGTTCCATGACCATTATATTGAGTTGCCTTTTGATTTGTCAGATATAATGTTTATAACGACCGCAAATACTCTTGAAACAGTTTCAAGACCTCTTCTTGACAGAATGGAGGTAATAGAGCTTTCAGGTTACACAAGAGAAGAAAAACTTATGATTGCGAAAAATCACCTCATCCCGAAGGCTCTTGAGAAAACCGGCATGAAAGGGAAACGTGTTACAATTGCAGATGCAGCAATTACAGAGCTTGTAGATTACTATACTCGTGAATCAGGTGTCAGGAATCTTGAACGTTCAATTATCAAGCTTTTATCAGGGGCGGCAAAAATTTACATTGAGGAAGGTAAAAAGTCGCTGAAAATTACAAAGAAATATGTAGAAACCATAATGGGAAAACGTATTTACTCATTTGATCCAAAAAATAAAAAAGATGATATCGGAATTGCAAGAGGACTTGCATGGACTGCGGTGGGCGGAGATACATTATCCGTAGAAGTAAATGTAATGCCCGGTTCGGGAAATATAGACCTTACCGGTAAGCTCGGAGATGTTATGAAGGAATCGGCAATGGCAGCAATAAGCTATATCCGTTCCGTTAGTGATAAGTATAAACTTCCGGAGTTTCATAAAAATAAGGATATACATATCCATGTTCCTGAAGGAGCTGTGCCGAAGGATGGCCCGTCAGCCGGTATAACAATGGCGACTGCCGCATTTTCTGCGATATCGGGCAGAAAAGTCAGATGTGATGTCGCAATGACAGGAGAAATTACACTTCGTGGTAAGGTGCTTCCGATAGGTGGCCTTAAAGAAAAGAGCCTTGCGGCACATAGAGCCGGAATAAATACTGTAATTATTCCAAAGGATAATGTAAAAGACCTCGATGATATACCTCAGAATATTAAGGATGAAATGGAATTTATACCTGTATCGGACATGGAACAGGTTTTGAAAGCTGCGTTGGCAGATTAAGGAGGATTCATGAATATACACAACGTTAAATTAACAGTTTCTGCTGTAAGAAAAGAACAGTACCCGAAAGGCGGATTGCCTGAATTTGCATTTGCCGGAAGGTCAAATGTCGGAAAATCATCGCTTATAAATAAGCTTCTCAACAGAAAATCTCTTGCACGTGTCAGCGGAACGCCGGGTAAGACAATCACAATTAATTTTTATAATATAGATGAAACAATTCATCTTGTAGATTTGCCGGGTTACGGTTATGCAAAGCGTTCTAAAACAGAGGTTGAAAAATGGGGTAAGATGATGGAAGATTATCTTGCAAATCGCGAAGAACTTGTTCAGACGATACTTCTTGTTGATTCACGTCACGCACCGACAAATGATGATATAACAATGTGCGACTGGATTCGTCACTATCACGAACGTGTAATTGTTGTTGCAACGAAAATGGATAAACTAAAAAAAAGTGAAATAGAAGGCAATTTAGAGAGAATATGGAATACACTTGAACTTGGTGAAGATGATATTCTTGTTCCGTTTACAAACACAAATGATGAGGGTAAATTTACGGTGTGGGATATGATTGAAATGATGCGTGCACCGGAGTATGAAGAAGAATAAAATAATCAGAAAGGTTTACAGATAATAAATGAACTTACGCGAAAGAACATATAAAGCTCTTGAGTTTGACAAGCTTCTTGAAAATCTTGCCGGATATACAGATAATGAAAAAGTTAAAAAAAGAATACTTGAGCTTGAGCCTGCAACTGATATAGAGGAAGTATATCAGCGTCAGATGGAAACAAGTGAGGCTGTTTCCTGCGTTCTGAAATACGGTTCGCCCCCGGTAAGTCTTAACTGTGATGATGTTACTTCATGTGTAAAACGCGTTGAAATGGGCGGAGCGCTAAGCGCATCTGAGCTTTTAAAGGTATCAAGGCTTCTTTATGTCGCAAGACGTATGAAAACATATCTTTCCGATTTTACAAAAGGTGAAGTTTTAAAAGGCGCTGAAAGTGCCATAATCACAGCCAAACAGACTGAGGACAGAATTAATCAGTGCATTCTTCCTGATGAGGAAATAGCTGATGATGCATCAAGTGAGCTTTTGTCAATCAGACGGAGGATGAAAACTCTTAATGGAAAAATAAGAGAAACACTTAACTCTATGATTAGGAGTTCACACTATAAAAAATATTTACAGGACAGCCTTGTAAGTGTCAGAAATGACAGATTTGTAATCCCTGTCAGAAGCGAATATAAGGGAGAAGTGCCGGGTATTGTACACGATACCTCCGCAACCGGTGCAACATTATTTGTTGAGCCTATGAGCGTGGTTCAGTCAAATAATGAAATTCGTGACCTTAAGAATAAAGAAGAACGTGAAATTGAGCGTATTCTCTTTGAGCTTTCACAGCTTGTGGGAGAATGCGGACATACGCTTTTTGTTGACTACAGAATATTGTGTGACCTTGATTTCTGGTTTTCTAAAGCATCGCTGTCTCTTGATTGTAACGGAAATGAACCTCAGCTTAATGATAAAGGTATTGTTGAACTTATAAAAGCAAGACATCCGTTTATAGATAAGGATAAAGTAGTTTCAAACGACATTTATCTTGGCGAGAAATTTGATACACTTGTAGTAACAGGTCCTAATACCGGTGGTAAAACGGTTACGCTGAAAACTGTAGGGCTTTTTTCTCTTATGTCAGCTTGCGGACTTCATATTCCTGCGTCGGAAGGAAGTAAAATGGCGGTTTTTGAAAAAGTGTTTGCAGATATAGGTGATGAGCAGTCTATTGAACAGAGCTTGTCAACGTTTTCATCACATATGGTAAACATAGTCTCAATACTTGAAAACTGTACACCGAATTCACTTGCATTGTTCGACGAGCTTGGCGCAGGAACTGACCCGACAGAAGGCGCGGCACTTGCTATTTCGGTTCTTGAATTTCTCAGAAACCGCGGTGTAAAGACGGTTGCTACAACTCATTACAGCGAGCTTAAGCTTTTTGCGCTTTCAACCGATGGTGTCGAAAATGCATCATGTGAGTTTGATGTAGAATCTCTTCGCCCTACTTATAAACTGCTTATCGGTGTGCCGGGTAAATCAAATGCATTTGCAATATCCAAAAGACTAGGACTTGACAGCAGAGTAATAGACAGAGCGAACGAGCTGCTAAGTGATGAAAATATAAAGTTTGAAGACGTAATCACAGACCTTGAAATAAACAGAAGACGTGCTCAGGAAGAAAATGAAAGTGCATCAAGACTTAAGAACGAACTTGCTGAACTCAGAAAACAACTGGAAAGTGACAGGATTAAGCTTAAAGAAAATAAAAAACGTATAATGGACGAGGCAACTCGTGAAGCTAAAATTATAGTTATGGATGCAAAAGAAGAAGCTAACAAAATTATACGTGAGCTTGAAAAAATGCGTCAGCAGGGTAAACTCTCATCTCTTGATGAAAAAACACAAAAACTTAAAGGTGACCTTAAGAAAAAAGAGGATTCAATTGATAAGAAAATGAAAAATGCTTCAAAACCGAAGCGGACTTTTGTTGAACCCCCGAAAGACCTGAAGCCGGGGACATCGGTTAAAATTGTCGATATGAATCAGGAAGCTACTGTTCTTAAAGAGCCTGATAAAAACGGTATAGTTCGTGTTCAGGCGGGAATAATTAAAATGGATGTTCATATTACTAATCTTAAGAAGACAGAAAAGAGTGATTCGAAAGAATTAGCTGATAAATATATGAAATCAACACGTTCATTTTCATCAAAAACAAAAACAACCTCTACAGAACTTGATGTTCGTGGTCAGAATCTTGAAGAAGCTATAGACAATGTGAGTAAATATCTGGATGATTGCTATCTTGCGTCTGTATCAACGGTAACTATCATACACGGAAAAGGAACAGGGGTGCTCAGAAAAGGGATACAGGAATATCTCAGAAAGAACAAACGTGTTAAAGAATACAGAAACGGTCGATACGGAGAAGGTGAAGACGGAGTTACTGTAGTAGAACTTTAAAATTCGGATGGTGTATGAACAAATGGGTGAAATTTTAATATACATTTTTCTTGGATATTTTATAATAGCGAATTTTTCGGCTTTTAATTTATTCAGAATTGATAAAAAGAAAGCTAAAAAGTGTCCTGAAAAAATTCCCGGAAAGAAATATGACAGAATAAGCGAATGGAAACTTCTGAAAAAATGCTTTTTAGGCGGAGCTATTGGTGGTTTTTTTGGGATGAAAATTTTCAGGCATAAAACAAATAAATTAAAATTTAAAATAGGCGTTACACTAATGCTGATAATGCAGATAATAGTGTACAGTTATATATTTGGTTTTTTTGGATATTGGGTGTATTTAAAGTGAGGATGATATAATGGAACGGAAAGAAAAACTGCTTTCTTATTTTAATTCAAAACATTATATACCGCTGAAGACAGATGAGCTTGCAGTTGTTCTTGATGTGCCTGAAACAGATAGAGCTGAGTTTTCCGGAATTCTCAGAGAACTCGAACATGAAGGAAAAATATCCGTAACAAAAAAAGGCAGATATATTCCGTGTAACGAAAAAAGCCAACGTTTTAGCGGTATACTTAAATGTAATAAATCAGGAAAGTTCGGATTTGTTATACAAAAAGAAGGAGACGATATTTATATACCTGCACGTGACATGGGAAGTGCTCTTAACGGAGATATGGTTCTTGTAAAAAAAACAGGAGAACATAACGGCAAACCGGAAGGTTCTGTTATAAAAGTTCTTGAACGTTCGGACAAGGATATTATTGGAGTTGTATATACAAAGCATAAGAAGATTTTGAAGGTTAAATCAGATGATGAGGCGTTTTATCCGGTAATTACAATTAAACCTGACCGTACGCTTGGGGCACAGGTAGGGCAGAGAGTGGTAGTTACATCACTGAATGTCATGCCTGACGGGCATGTTACAGGCAGAATTAAAAGTATACTCGGAAGCAGTGATGATTTATCAAGCTATATAGAAAGTATAATAGTCCAGAACGAAATTAAAACAGAATTCGACATTGAAACAGTTAAGCAGGCTGAAGAAATAAGTAATGAAATAGATTGGGATAAAGATAGCAGGCTTGACCTGCGAGATAAAACTGTTTTTACAATTGATGGGGAATTTGCACGTGACTTTGATGATGCGGTCGGTATTGAATGTCTTGACAACGGAAATTATATGCTTGGAGTTCATATTGCAGATGTAAGTGAGTATGTGAAAGCAGGAACAGCTCTTGATAAGGAAGCATATGAACGCGGAACAAGTGTTTATCTTCCCGATAGAGTTATACCAATGCTTCCGGAAAAACTTTCAAATGGTGTATGTTCTCTTAATCCTGGAGTGGAGCGACTTACCTTATCAGTATTTATGGAAATAGATAACGCTGGAGATGTTGTTTCAAACAGTATTCACGAAAGTGTGATAAAATCTAAAGAACGTCTTACTTATACTGATATGAACAGACTTTTTGAAGAAGATGACAGTACTCTGAAAGAAAAATATTCTCATATTCTTGAAGATTTATATGCAATGCGCAAACTAGCTTTCATTCTTCGTGAAAAGAGGTTCAGAAGGGGTGCAATAGATTTTGATTTTCCTGAATCGGAAATAGTAACAGACGACAGTGGAGTACCTATCGAAATCAGAGAATCGGAACGGGGTGTATCTAACAGACTCATAGAGGAATTTATGCTTGCGGCAAATGAAACAGTTGCCGAGTATATGTTCTGGTCAGAACTACCTGCCATATACAGAGTACACGAACCGCCGAGTAAAGAAAAAATGGCTGTTTTTCAGGAATTTCTAAGACCTTTCGGGTTAATGATTAAAGGTAAGTTTGATGATGAAAATCCTGTAAAGCCAAAAGCTTTTGAACAAATTATAGATAAGGTCAAAGGAACTGTTATCGAAGGTGTTATTTCAAGAACAATGCTTCGATCACTTATGAAAGCTGAATATAAGGCAGAAAACTTAGGGCACTTCGGACTTGCTGCAAAGTATTACTGTCATTTCACATCTCCCATAAGACGTTATCCTGACCTTGTAATTCACAGAAGTATAAAAAATATGCTTCGCGGAGAAAAACTTACTGATATGAAGTTTATACAGTCAGCAGCAAAACAGTCAAGCGAACGCGAAATTGCCGCAGATTACTGCGAACGCGACTGTGATGATTTAATGAAAGCCGCATTTATGCAGAGATTTATCGGTTGCGAATTTGAAGGAGTTGTTTCAGGTGTTACTAATTTCGGAATGTTTGTTGAACTCAGAAACAGTGTTGAAGGCATGATTCGTCTTGAAAATATGACTGATGATTATTTTGAATTCGATCAGGTTTCGCAGAGCCTTAAAGGAGAACGCACTGGAGAGATTTATACAGTGGGAGACTATGTTTCTGTAATGGTTGTACATTCCGACCTTCTGTCTCATAATATAGATTTTATTTTGTCAGATAACGTATCAAGAAAGCTTATTTCAAAATTTACTGACAAACCTGTGAAAAAGAAAGGGAAGAAAAGATGAATTTTATAGTTCCTACACTCCTTGGGATTGAATCGTTTTGTGCTCGAGAACTGAAAAGAATGGGATATGATACTCAGGTTGAGGACGGCAGAGTAATGTTCTCAGGTGACGAGCATGCCCTTGCTGATGCAAATATTAATTTAAGAACCGGTGAACGTGTTCTTATTAAAGTTGCCGAGTTTGAGGCGCTTACTTTTGAAGAATTATTTGAAAATACAAAAAACGCTCCGTGGAGCGATTACATACCGTGCGGCGGTGCTTTTCCTGTAAAAGGTCATTCGCTGAAATCGCAACTGGCAAGTGTTCCCGATTGTCAGAAAATAATTAAGAAAGCAGTTGCATCTAAGCTTGGTGAAAAATACGGATTTGAAAAAGTCCCTGAGGACGGGCAGTTATATCAGATTCAGTTTTCCATAAGAAAAAATGTTGTAACTCTTATGATAGACACTTCAGGCGCTCCGCTTCACAAACGTGGCTACAGAACTCTTCATAATCTTGCTCCGCTTCGTGAAACAATTGCATCTGCTATGATAATGCTTAGTTACTGGAAATATGAGACACCTCTTGTTGACCCGTTTTGCGGTTCAGGAACAATACCTATCGAAGCTGTAATGTTTAAAAAAAATATAGCTCCGGGAATAAACAGAGTTTTCGCAGCAGAAAATTTTTCATATATACAAAATTCTGTATGGGAGCAGGCAAGAGAAAAAGCAAAATCATTGGAACGTGACATCCCTCTTGAAGTATATGGATATGATATTAATCCTGAATGTGTAAGTATATCAGAAGAAAATGCACGAAAAAGCGGAACAGACAAATATATAAAATTTGCCCGAAGAGATGTCAGAAGGTTTTTTGTAGAAGAAAGCTGCGGGTCTGTTATATGTAATCCTCCTTACGGAGAAAGATTGGGTGAAAAAAAGGAATGCTACAATCTGTATGCAGATATGGGGAGGGTATTTCGTAACTATGATATGTGGTCGTATTATATTCTTGCATCAGATGAGGATTTCGAAAAACACATTGGTCAAAAAGCTGACAAAAAACGTAAAGTATACAATGGCATGATTAAGTGTAATATATATCAGTATTTTGATAAAATGCACAAGATAAAGTAAATTTAATGTAAAAAATGACAATTTCTGACAGAATCTTGAAAATACAATTGACAGAAAATGACAAATGTTGTATAATATTTTCATAAGAAAGGGGGATTTTTATGAAAAACACAGGAATAAAGGTCAAAGTGGATGAAACAGGAAGGATACTTATTCCGATTAAAATGCGTAAAGCTTTTGGCATAAATAATGATGGGATAAATGATTCTACGGTGGAAATTTTAACGGAAGGTGACAGTATTATTATTAAAAAGTTTGAACCTCATTGTTTGTTCTGTAATTCTTCTGACAACCTGGTTTTCTATGAAAATAAAAACATTTGTAAATCATGTATCGAGAAACTTAATAAAATCTGATAGTGACAAAAACAGGGAGTAATTCCTGTTTTTTTATTGCCTGAATGTAACCATTATTATTTTTTTTCATATGATATAGTATATTTGTAAGAAAGGGGTTTAATTAATGAAAAGTATAGGTTTTATTGGCGGCGATCTGCGCCATATTACACTTCTTAACCGTTTTTCCGAAGACGGATATGATGTAAAAATCTTTGGGAATAATTCGTCAGGATATAATACAAATAATATCAATGAAATTTACAAATGTGATTTAATAATTTTTCCGATGCCGACTTGTAAAGGAGATGAAATTTATGCACCTTTTTCAGATGAGAAAATATATATAAAAAACTTGAAAATACCGTATGGAAAAACAATCTTTTATGCCGGAAATAATGAATTGATTTATGATAAATTAAATGCTTCCGAAAACCGATGTATAAATTATATGAATAGAAATGATTTGGTTATAAAAAATGCAATTCCAACAGCTGAAGGAGCACTTGAAATACTTTTAAAAGAATCGCCGTACACGGTTTTTGGTTCCGATATACTTATTCTTGGTTACGGTAATGTCGCAAAAGCTCTTGCATCTTTATTAAAAAATACAGGAGCTAATATTACTGTTTCAGCCCGTTCTGCAGTTGCAAGAGCCGAAATATGGTCGTCAGGATATAATTTTATACATATATCAGAATTAAAAAGAGAGTTGTGCGAATTTAATGTTATATTCAATACTATTCCAGCTAAAATACTTGATAGAGAATTGCTAAACTATGTTAATGGTGATTCTTTAATTATTGATTTAGCATCAAAGCCGGGCGGAATAGATTTCAGTTCAGCAAAAGAATTGGGTAAAAATGTTATATGGGCACTCAGTCTCCCTGGGAAAACAGCGCCGATTACTGCAGGTAATATAATATATGAGACAATTTGCGAAATTATTACGGAAGAGGGGATTGATTTGTGAAAAATAAAAGATTAGGTTTTGCTGTTACGGGTTCGTTCTGTACTTTAAAAAAAACATTAGATATAATGAGGAAAGTTAAAGCTGAAGGGTATGATATTTTTCCTATTGTCAGTGAAATAGTTTACTCTACTGATACCAGGTTTGGTGAAAGTTCATACTTTATAAACGAAATCGAAAATATATGCGGCAGAAAAGTTATAAAATCGGTCAAAGAATCAGAGCCTATTGGCCCGAAAGGGTTGCTTGATGTTCTTGTTGTATTACCATGTACAGGCAATACTTTAGCAAAAACAGCAAACGGAATAACAGATTCATCTGTAACAATGGCAATAAAAGCACACCTGCGAAATGACAGACCTGTGTTGATCGGAGTATCAACAAACGACGGACTTGGAAATTCTGCCAAAAATATAGGTAAGCTTATGAATATGAAAAATATATTTCTAATACCATTCAGACAGGATGATTATGAAAATAAACCAAATTCTCTTGTTGCTGATTTTGATTTAATAATTCCTGCTCTTGAGTGTGCAATTGAGAAAAAACAAATTCAACCGTTATTAATTATGTAAAATGCGGTCTATATGTAATTAAAACGGTTTTTATATAGATAAAGGGTTGCTGTTTTTTAATTCAACAACCCTTTAATAAATTATTCTGTTATATATACTGTAGTATACAAAGGAGCAAAACATACTAACCAGTTAATATCTTGCGGCTGAAGTCTTACGCATCCATGAGACAGCTTCATTCCTACACGGTTATCATAAGGTGTTCCGTCGTATTTAAGTAAAGTAGAATGAATTGCATATCCACCGTTAAAACGCATTATAGGTCCAACATAATATTTATTATATGACCACATTTTTTCTTTTGAATAATACTTGTACTGACCTGTACATGTAGGTGTACTGTCTTTACCGATGGCACATGTAAATTCTTTTATTAAATCCCAGTTTCCTTTACTTCCTAAAAATACACGCAATTTGTATTCGCTTTTACTGACCCAGATAAGATAATCAGTGTCACTTGAAATGTTCAGACTATTCATCTGATTTTCAAGTTTGAAATCCTTATCTGCTATAATAACAGCTGTAGATTTTGAGACAATTGCATTAAAATGTGTTCCCTCATCCTGAATTTCCATAGGTGCCCCAACCATTCTTGCCATTGAATTAAGTGAAACATACGGATGATTATTAATCAGAATCGGCGGAGCGTCCAGTGCGTGTTCAGCACCGAATACAGTTACTGCTGTACTGTTTAGTTTCATGTGTATATACTTTTTATGTACTGCATATACAATTTCACCCGTTTCGCTGTTATAATTCATTCCTGTAAGCTCCATTGCCTGAGATATTTCATCTGCCGGAACATATATCAGACCATTTTGATACATAGCTTCATTTTGCAATTGATACGGATAATAGTCTTTGAAAAAATAAACTTTTTTATTTTCTCCTTCTGCAGAAACAGATGTTATCAAAGTGAACAACATTGAAAACAATGCAGCAATAAAAATAATTCTTTTTTTCATAAATAAACCTCCTGAATAACGTTTGTTTTATTTATTGTATCATATTTTTTTGGCGTTGAAAAGATACCTTTAGGTCAATTTATTATAATTAGACAATTAATTTTTTGTTTTTTGGTCACTTTTCAATTAAAATATTAATAAATGTATTTTTATACATGGAATTTAAATAATTTTCCGGAAAACACTTGATTTTTTTTTATATTAGTGGTATAATAAGTATATTATAAATTTTGAAATGGGGTTTTATTTATGAAAAAAATTTTAACACTTGCTTTAGCAAGCATGATGGCGCTCGGTTTGATGACCGGATGCAGCGGAACAGAATCTGACAAAAAGTTAACTATGGCAACTAATGCAGAATTTCCGCCTTTTGAATACATCGAAGGCGAAGAAATTGTTGGTGCAGATATTGATATCGCTAAGGCTATTGCTGAGAAGCTCGGACTTGAACTTGAAATAACAAACATTGACTTTGATGCAGCTTTGACCGGTGCAGCTACAGGAAAATACGATATGGCAGTAGCAGGAATAACTGCTAATGAAGAACGTCGTAAAAACATGAATTTCTCTGACGATTATTATAAAGCATCACAGGCTATTATTGTAACTGCTGACAGCGAAATTAAAGTTGCTGCCGATCTCGAAGGTAAGACAATTTCTTGTCAGGAGGGTACAACAGGAGAACAGTATCTGCTTGATAACGGTTATGAAATCCAGTCGTATAAAACAGGTGCAGAAGCTATTTCTGCTCTTACATCAGGGAAGGTACAGGCAGTTGTAATTGATAATGCAGTTGCTAAAGCTCTTTCTGAAAAACAAGAAGGAAAAACTGTTGTCCTCGAAGAAGCTCTTACAGAAGAAAAATATGCTATTGCTTTAAAACTCGGTAATGATGAACTTACTGAACAAATTAATAAAGCATTATCAGAACTCAAGAGTGAAGGTAAAATTGCTGAAATATTTGAGAAGTACGAATTGCCGTACGATGCTGAATAATTATTAGTTAAATTAAAGCGGCACAAAATTATTTGTGCCGCTTTATAATATATGGGGGATTTTTATGGAATGGTTTAATAACTGGACTAAAACTTTATATAACACATTTATAGAAAAAGACAGATATAAAATTTTGATAGACGGTTTTTCGAAAACATTAATTATCACCGTCGGTGCGCTTATTATTGGCGTAATAATCGGAACGATAGTTGCTGTAGTTAAGGTATTTGCCGAAACCACGAGAAAAAATAATTCTTCAGGATTTAAAAGAACAATTTTTGAAATACTGGATAAAATCTGTAATATATATTTGACAGTAATACGTGGAACCCCTGTCGTTGTTCAGCTTCTTATTTTCTTCTTTATAATTTTTTCAGATGCAAAGGACGGCACGTGGGTGGCTGCTTTGACCTTCGGAATAAATTCCGGAGCATATGTTGCTGAAGTTATACGTTCGGGTATTACTTCTATTGACATCGGTCAGATGGAAGCAGGCCGTTCTATAGGATTTTCCAATCTTCAGACAATGTGGCTTATTATTTTACCGCAAGCTTTCAAAAATATCTTGCCGGCCATAGGAAATGAAATGATTGCTCTTCTCAAAGAAACATCTGTTGCAGGTTATGTTGCTGTTATTGATCTGACAAAAGCCGGAAACCAGATAAAAAATACTACATACGATCAAATTAATCCTATTTTATTGGTTGCAATAGTGTACCTTGTTGTTGTTTTAATAATGACAAGGCTCCTGAATTTATTTGAAAGGAAGTTAAGAAACAGTGAACGATAATAACATAATTATTGAAACCAAACAACTAAAAAAAAGTTTTGGTAAAGTTGAAGTACTTAAAGGAATAGATACTCAGATAAAAAAAGGAGAAGTGATTGTGGTTATCGGGCCTTCCGGAAGCGGAAAATCAACATTTCTCAGATGTCTTAATCTTCTTGAACAACCAACAGGAGGCGAGATAATTTTTGACGGGGTAAATCTTCTTGATAAAAAAATAAACATTGACTATCATCGTCAGAAAATGGGTATGGTTTTCCAACACTTTAACCTTTTCCCGCATATGACCATATTAAAAAATATGACAGTCGGACCAATTAAATTAAAGAAAATGTCAAAAAACGATGCCGAAAAAAAAGCGATGCAATTGCTTGAGCGTGTAGGTCTTGCTGACAGAGCAAATTCTTACCCGTCTCAATTGTCAGGTGGTCAGAAGCAAAGAATCGCAATAGTTCGTGCTCTTTGTATGGAACCTGATGTGATGTTATTTGATGAACCAACATCAGCACTTGACCCTGAAATGGTAGGAGAGGTTCTTGAGGTTATGAAGAGTTTGGCAGAATCCGGAATGACAATGGTTGTTGTGACTCATGAAATGGGATTTGCGAAGGAAGTAGGGGACAGAGTCCTTTTTATAGATGAAGGCGTGATTATGGAAGAGGGAAAACCTGCAGAACTCTTTGAAAATCCAAAGCATCCACGAACACAGTCTTTCTTAAGTAAAGTTCTTATATAAGAAAAATTCCGATGGATTTCTCCATCGGAATTTTTTTAGGCTTTATTGATTGAACCAAAGAGTTCCATTTTTTCTTTAACAATTGTTTTGATTGCTTCACAACCCGGAGCAAGAAGTTTTCTTGGGTCAAAACCTTTACCCTGAAGATCTTTTCCTTCTTCAATGTACTTTCTTGTTGCTTCCTGGAAATAAAGCTGACATTCTGTATTAACATTTATCTTAGCAACACCCAGAGAAATTGCTTCTTTAATCATTTCTGCCGGTATACCTGTTCCTCCGTGAAGTACAAGAGGGAGATCACCTGTAAGCTTCTTTATATTTGCAAGGGTTTCAAAATTAAGTCCCTGCCAGTTTTCAGGGTATTTACCATGAATGTTTCCAATTCCTGCAGCAAGAAAATCAACACCAAGATCTGCAATCATTTTACATTCGTTAGGATCTGCATTTTCCCCTGCTCCTACAACACCGTCTTCTTCGCCGCCGATAGAACCAACTTCTGCTTCTATTGACATACCCTTTTCGTGTGCAATTTTTACAAGCTCAGAAGTTTTTTCGATGTTTTCATTGATAGGATAATGAGAACCGTCAAACATAATTGATGAAAATCCTGCTTCTATACACTTATAACATCCATCATAAGAACCGTGATCCAAATGAAGAGCAACAGGAACTGTTATTCCCATGTCATCAATCATAGCCTGAACCATGGCAGAAACAGTTTTAAAGCCTGTCATGTATTTTGCAGCACCTTCAGAAACACCAAGAATAACCGGTGAATTGTTTTCCTGTGCAGTTTGGAGAATAGACTTTGTCCATTCAAGATTGTTAATGTTGAACTGTCCTACGGCATATTTACCCTCAACAGCTTTTTTTAGCATTTCAGTAGCTGAAACCAACATTGTAAATTACCTCCATAAAAATTATATTTATATATCAGCCAAAACGGCATATATAACTTAAAAAACGAATTTACCCATACCTGAAAGATTATCCAGAACTTCGGGAGTCGGAGACAATAGAATTTTGTTTCCGCAGTCGTTACATGTTATCATTATACCTCTGTCATCAAATGTCGGAACAATATTTTGTCCGCCACATTTGCACGATATTCTTCCTTCATTCAGTATTCTGTGTAAGTCATCAATAATTCCGAATATTAATTCTATATTCTCCTGATGAATATCAAACTCATCTGCCATTTCTTCGAGTAAAACATTATTTTCATCCACAGCTTTTGTAACGAGTTTTTTATTCCCGATAAAGAATATGCTTATACCGGTATTATTGCACCTGAAAGAAATAATATCCTTATTCCAGAAAGCGGATTTTGAAATTTTAAAACAGTGTGATTCCCCGCAAATAGGACAATCGACAATTATTTTATACTTGTCGTGTGTCGCTTGTATAGAAGCACACGCTTCGTGGCAGTTTTTATCAGTACATAACAGCTCAGTGGCTGAATTACCGGAAAACCTGAAAATTCCTATTTGCTTTTGAGTTACTCCAGAGCAATAAGGACAGATATATGCAATTGTTTTTGTCAGATTTTCAACCATATAAATACTCATCCATTCAATTCTTTTTTGTGATTCAATGCATAATAAAACAAATATTGTTGTGCATATCCTGAATAATTTCCAAATGTCTTTGATGCATATTCGGAAATTTCCTGTATAGAACATTCTCTCTTAAAGTAAAGTTTTTCCATAATACGTTTCATCCATACATCTACAGGGAAGGAATCGGTTTTCCCAAGTCCGAAAAGTAAAATACAATCAGAAACCTTGTTGCCAATTCCTTGAATTGACATAAGCATTTTTTTAGCTTCCTGTGTGGATGCTGCTTTTAGCTCATTTGGAAATAAAGGGTTATTTACAAACGTTTTAGCAGCTTCTATTATGTATTTATCACGATAACCGGCACGAAGTATGGATAAATCTGATTCAAGAATCACCTCTGGAGAAGGAAATGAATAATATATATTTCCGTTGTAATCTATCGGATTACCGTATGAACAACACAGAGTTTCTATGATTTTTTTGATTCTTGGAATGTTATTGCTCTGAGATATTATAAATGATACAATTGTCTCAAACAAATCCTGTTTGAGAATGCGAATACCAAACCCTTCTTTTATAGCCTCATCCATGCATTCATTGCCGGATAATGATTTTTTTATATTATAATAATCATTATTCAGGTCAAGATAATTTAACCATACATCATTAAAAGTTCTGATATCTGTATTTTCAAAAATAACCGTGTCATTTTTTTTGGAAATTGTTACTGCTTTGTTAAAAGCAATTCCTGTATATTTACTGTCATTTTCGGGATAGAACCTGAAGCATTGACCGCAATCAAATGTATGCTTTAATTCAAAATCCGGTAAATTAGTTATAACTATATTATTATCTATTTCTTTAATCTCCATAATGTCTAAATTATAACATAATAAACACCATATATCAAGAAATAATACCGAAATTTGTTGAAAATTATTGATAAAAATGTTGATTGTGGTATAATAGTGTATAGAATTGCTAAAATCACTAATAATGATTCTATGAAAGGATGAAATAAATGAATAAAAAAGATTTAACATATAAGCCCGATTTTGTTTATGATAAAATTGATGATAATACAAAAACTAAAATGGAGGA
>JAZULT010000082.1:0-11092 GCA_045603225.1 Clostridia bacterium
TCAAAGAGAATATATTAAAATGTGCTCATTTTAATATAGGTTTATTTTGTATACCAAAAATTTAACAATTTTTCTCATCAACACAAAAAGGACCTCAATCAGAGATCCTTTTTGTAATTTAGGGACTTTTTAAACATCCCCCTTTCATATTTATTTTAAGAAAAAGGTAAACTTAAAACTGCCCTTATTAAGGCGATATTTATCTATCAGCTCCGGACCGCAGCTGTTTGAACCTATTCCGGAAACTTTATAATCTATTCTAACATTTGTCTTACCGTTCTTAACAAGTTCATCAATATGCATTGCTTCAGACAAGGCTTCGGTTGTATACTCCGAAACATTAAATTCAAATTCAGGCTCACCGATAAATTCTATTCCGCAGTCAAAGCTGAGTTTTTTTGTTCTTGTATGGTTTCCATGCTCCTGCGGCATTATGTAGTTTACATATTCGTCTGCCGCTGTGCTTGTATACTGTCCCATTTTCGCATGATAATGCATATCACAATAGTTTTCACTATCACCCATTCCGAAATATGCAAAGCCCGCATTTTCGCGATCAAGCTGCATTTCAAATCCAAGTCTCGGAATATACGGGCATCTTATTTTTTCATGTATGTCGCCCTCAATGCTTACATGCAAAGTTCCGTTTTTGTAAACGGTATAAACCGCCTCATAATGCATAAACGGTTCTCTTGCTACGCCGGCAAGACTTCCGCTGACTTTGATTTTTCCTCCCTGAACTTCAACTGAATATATCTTGCTGAAAAGCTTGTTTAAATTTATTCCGCTGAGATTATCTTCAAATCTGCCCCAGTTATATTTTATTTTTCTGTCATTATCTGTAGGTGCTCTCCAGGCTGTAAGCTGCATCGGTGACGCAAGCAGCTCTCTGCCGTCTTTATTGACAGACACAAGAGAGCCGTAAAGCTTCGAGAATTTGTAGCTTACCCCTGCCGTATCGGCATAAATAAACTCCTTATCCTCACTGATCTTTTCAAGCTCTGAACCCTTTTCTATCTCCGGTACAGCATTTATTATCTCGTGCTGCATAAAGCCTCTTTCGTATCCCAGCTCAAGCTGATAGATATTAAGATAAACACCCATACTGCAAGGGACTTCAACATCAAACGGCACTTCAATTTCAGCCGTTTGATGCGGTGCTATTGAAAGCTTAAGCTCTGCTTCTGAGACAACCTTCCCATCAACCGTCAGCTCTGCCATAAACGTATATTTACTCAGATTTGTAAAGTCATAGTGATTTGTTATATACAGCTTCCCATATTCATAGCGACTTGAAAAATACTGATAAGAATATTTTGCATTCAGCGAGCCTGCTTTAAAGCTTCTGTCATGAAAAACAAGTCCGTCACAGCAGAAGTTGCCATCGTCGGTAAGTTCACCGAAATCTCCGCCGTATTTCGGAACTCCGTTTTCTATGACTGTATGATCTGCCCACTCCCATATACAGCCACCAATGAATTTCGGATATTTATAAACAAGCTCCATATAATCATGAACATCACCCGGGCCGTTACCCATAGCATGAGAATATTCACAGAGGAAAACAGGATAATGCAGGTCTTCGTTTTTTATATAGTCTCTCTCAAGATCATCAACCGATGGATACATAAGCGAAACAATATCAGGTGAATCATGTAATCCGTGACGAGATGCATCCTCACAATGAATCAGTCTTGACGAATCACGGTTTCTTATCCATTCAATCATTTTTTTATGGTTTACACCATGACCGCTTTCATTACCTGTTGACCACATTATAATACACGGATGGTTTTTATCCCTTTCAACCATTCTTTCTGCCCGTTCCACAAATGCTTTTTCCCACTCAGGCATACCGTTTACCCATTCGTCAGGAAATTCTCTGTCATCCCAGAAATAGCATGTATTCCGGCTTACGAAGCCATGAATTTCTATATCTGTTTCATCTATAACATAAAAACCCATTTCATCACACATATTCAAAAACTCAGGTGTCGGCGGATAATGCGATGTTCTTACTGTATTAATGTTAAGCTCCTTCATCTTTTCAAGATCAAGTCTGAGATCTTCTTCAGATTGAGTATAGCCTTTAACAGGATGTGTATCATGATGATTGACACCTTTTAGTTTAACCGCAACACCATTAACGAGAAGCTCATATTCATCAGAAATCTTTATCTCACGCATACCTGTTCTGACAGGTATATATTCAGTTTTTCCCTTGACAATAACTGTATAAAGATACGGATTTTCCGCATTCCACAAAATCGGATTTTCCAAATCGGCTATTTTCTTATCCATGTCGTAAATTTCATAATCAGGACATGAAACGTATATATTCGAGCAATCAGAGGAAACATCAATATCACGTATATGCCCTTCTTCTCTTGACAGAAGATATACATCCCTGAATATTCCGCTTAGTCTGAAAAAATCCTGATCCTCAAGATAACTGCCGCAACACCATCTCAGAACCTTTACGACTATCTCATTTTTGCCTTTCCTTACATATTTTGTTATGTCAAACTCTGCCTGAAGATGTGAGCCCTGAGAATATCCGACATAACAACCGTTTACGTAAAGATAAACACATGAGCATACACCTTCAAAGACAATATATGTTTCCCTGCGGCTCCATAAATCATTTATTTCAAACTCAGTTTTATAAACTCCGCACGGATTTTCATCAGGAACATACGGAGGATCTACCGGATGAGGATAGTTTACGTTGGTATACCCTATTTCACCATAACCGTGCATTTGCCAGCACGACGGTACGGGTATTGTATCCCAATTGTCGATTTTTTCAGGCACATCAATATCACGGGGAAAATATTTGAAATTCCATATTCCATTTAATAAATGATAGAATTCTGATTGATTTTTATCGCCTGCCAACGCTTTTTCAAGAGTATCGTAAGGTATATAGTAGGAACGTTGTGTTTCTATGTTCCAACTAAGTTTGTTCGGGTCTTCGTATTCTCTCATAAAATCCTCCGTAAGTACACAAATTTACTTTATCGGCACAGCATTTCCGAGCGGCTTCATGCTACTCAGGCTGTCCCAGATAAACAGCTTATATTCATCTCCGTTATCTTCAATGCGAACTGTTTTTCTGCCTGTTACATACTCACTGCAATATACTGCTATAAGTTTTCCGTCGTTATCATAAGATGCAACAGTTGCATAAACTGCACCTTCATTTACATATTTTGAGGAATTAACAGTATAATTGAATGTTCCGTCAAAATTATCTGTAATCTCAGGTCTCTCATATTCAACATACAGATAGTAATTCGAGTTATTGATTGTGAAACCGTAATCATCTGTAGGATTATTGTTTATTACACTTGCTCTGAAATACATCTTATCCTTACCGTTTTCTATAAGAGCTTTTACATAATCTGTTACATCAAGCTCCATATAGTTTGCATCAACGCCATCTGTTACAGGAATATTTTCAGAATAGAGTGCATAATTTGCATTATCCTCGCCAACCATTGCTTTTTCATATGTTGAGTTTGCAATTTCTGTACCAACTGCAGGAATAGTATTTACTGTTCCGTCATCGAATCTGATTGATTCCGTATCAAACGCATCACATTCGTTTATTGCAAATCTTGTCCAGCCGTTTGCTCCTATGCTCTTAGTTGAATTTACAAGCTTGACGCTCTTTATTGCATCACCGGCAACAGCTCCAAGGTCAATCGCTCCGTAAAGAACATCCTTAACTTCGCCTTCAAATTTGAGGTCATAGTTATTTGCTTCTTCAACCGACCATATTTTTCCGTCAGATGACTGATGCTTAAACGAATATTGTGGTGAAACAATCTCTGCTTCTGATGCAAGCACACAGAACTTATCCGTTGTTTCTGTTTCGTTTCCATCTGCATTTGATGTTACAGCTGTAATGCTGTACTCACCGCAAGCAAGTCCTCCTTCAATATATGCATACCATACGCCTTCTTCATTCTTAGAAGCACTGTACTCTTCATCACCTATAATGAATTTAACCTCTGAAACATTTTCAGCCTGAGTTGTTATTGCAACTGTAAAGCCTTCGTTTTCATACGCAAAGCTACTGCTTACAAACTCTGCCTTCGGCTGTTCATATTCAACATACAAATAATATGTTGAGTTGTTTATTGCAAAGCCATAATCGTCTGTAGGATTATTGTTTATAACACCGGCTCTGAAATACATTTTATCCTTACCGCTCTCTATAAGTGACTTGACATACTCTGTTACATCAAGCTCCATATAGTTTGCTTCAACTCCATCTGTTACAGGGATATTCTCTGAATAGAATGTATAATTTTCATCATCCTCGCCAACCATTGCTTTTTCATAAGTTGAGTTTACAATTTCTGCACCAACTGTCGGGATAGTCTTTGCAGTTCCGTCACTTAATCTGATTGATTCTTCATCAAATGCATCACATTCATTTATTGCAAATCTTGTCCAGCCGTTTGCACCTATGTTCTTAGTTGAATTTACAAGCTTAACACTTTTGAGAGCTACAGGAGCAATATTACTTAAATCAACAGCAGAATAAAGTACATCCTTGATTTCGCCTTCATATTTCAGGTCATAGTTATTTGCGCTATCAACGCCCCATACTTTTCCGTCAGAGGACTGATGCTTAAATGCATACATATCTTCAACAAGCATATTTCCGCCTGAAATTACATAAAACATAACTTCAGCAGGATTAACCTTTCCGTTTGAATCCGTAACTGTTGCTTTCACCTTATAATTTCCTGTCGGTAAACCATTTTCAAATCCAACCGACCATATTCCGTCAGTATTGCAAACAGCATCATATTCGTTATCGTTTACAAACAGCTTAACTGATTGAACATCATCACTGCCGATTTTCAGTGCCATTTCAAACGGCTTATTTGCATATGCGTAATTATCACCTGCAAATTCGATACTTACAGGATTTAAAACCTCAACCTGCATTTGCGCAGATGATTCGTTTCCGTTTACATCCTTCGCAACTGCCTTAACTGTATGTATGCCCGGAGTAAGACTGTCAACTGTTATTGAATAATCATTTATATAATCAGAATAAATAGTCGCATCCTTAACAAAAATTTCACCCAAATATTGCTCATCGTCTATAAAGAAAGAAACTTCTTCAACTGCATTATGACAAGCCTCTGTTTCAGCTATAAATGTAACAGCCTCATTTGCTGAAGCATATTCCTTATCAGCGCTTATGCGAAGGCTCGGAGCTTGGGTTGAATAATCCTCCACATCACCGGTCAGCGCAAGCTCGGTCATAATTCCGAAATGATCGGATATGCTGTAGAGGTCATCGCCAAGCGGTAATGTATAATCCTTCACAATTGTGAATTCATTTGAATCAGTTGTATTATCAGTAACATCTGTATCATATACAACCTCATCTACAACCTGATAATCAAGAACTTCAACTGCCTCAGGCTGATAGAAACAGAAATCTATTACAGATGCCCACCAATGTCCGAATGAAACTGTAGGGTCTGTGTTCATATGGATATTCGCATCTCCGAAAAACGAAGTCATTTCCGCATATTCCATTGAATTTGCACACATATTGAAGTCTCCTGTCACAAAAACAGGTGCATCATTTGATATACGAACACTATCATATATAGGTTCATCAGCAGTACAGATATCTACAAGAAGTGATGTTGTTGCAAGACGTGTACGGTAGTCAAGAGAAAGATGTGTGTTTATATAATAGAACACTTTCCCTGTTTCTCTCACCTTAAGCTTCAACCAGTTCATTCCTTGCACATGACCAATCGGATCCACAAACTTCACACCGGGATACGGAACAAACTCGAAGCCGCTGTCGATAAGCTCGAACTTGCTTACATTCCAGAAAATACCGTCTCCCTCGTTTGTTGTGTTGAAATCATACGGTCTATAATTATATGTATTATCGTATATAGCCTCGCCGTTTTCATCAACATATACTCTGTTCGCCCAGTCTACAATACCCTGTTGCCATTCAGAATCAAACTCCTGGAATCCTATAATATCCGGCTGTTTCTGCTTTATAAGCTCACGCATATACTGAACTCTTTCTCTTACCCAAAGTCCTTTTGGAGAATCAGCAGTACGGGCATTATAGCTCATTACCTTTATTTTGTTTGCATCTGAATATTCAGGCACAGAAATTTTTCTTACATATTCGTAGTTTTCTGCATCTGCCTTATTATCAAAAAATGCAATATACTGAACGCCTACCCTCGTTCCCTCAGGAATAAACTGAACATAATTTTTTTCTGCATCTGCCTTATCGGTAATTGGTGTGCTTATTTTCAGATAATCATAATACGTCTCATCGCCAACAGAAGAAAAACCGCCATTCTGTCCGCCATTATAAGATGATGCATCTATTACATGATTTTCAAGAACAGGAGAATATTCGATCGTTTTTCCCCAAAGCACATTATCATTCAAGTGAATATTTGTGCTTACTGAAACGCCGTCTGTATCCTCAGGATCGTAATAATACATACCTATTGCAATATACGGTGTTTTTTTAACACTCTGCTTATGACCAAGCTTAACTGTGAAATAACCGCTTCCCATTTGAATAAGTTCTACCTTATTCGCAAGCTTCATTTCAACTATGCCTGTTTCATCGTCATATGTGTGACTCGTTGCCTTCTCTTTGTCGTTTGCCATAGTACCGTAATAAAGGTCCGGACCTGTATCGGTATTCTCTTTACCATAATATTCAAGAGTTATTCCGACATCCTTTCCTTCAATAAGAGTTACCGGCTCCCCATCCTCGGCATGCACCGGAATCGAAAGTGTTGCACTTATAAGTGCCACACATGTGAAAAGTGAAAGCAATCTGCTTCTTAGATGATTTGTTTTCATATTCTGACTTCTCCTTTTTTATATTCTCTGATAATATTATAAAATAAATTATGCTCTGTGTAAATATGCTACTGCCAAAAACAAGCTGATTTTTTGTCAACTAGAATAAAGACAAATTTATTGCTCACTCTATCAAAAAAATAATATCCGGCAAAACTGAGTTCTGCCGGATATTAATACTATACTTATTTAATTTTTACTGCTTCTGCCAGAGGTTTTACGTTTAATATACTATCCCATACGAACAATCTTGTATCCTTGTCATCGTCTGTCATAATATATCTCTTTCTTCCTGTCAGAGTTTCAAAAACACTTACATTATCGAATTTATCCTCTGCTTCATATTCACCGATTATTACGAGGACAGAACCTTCGTCGACATAGTCTGCCGGATCAACAAGATATCCGAATGTGCCGTTGTAGTTATCAACAACTACAGGATCCTTGTACTTAACATATACTCTAACCTGTGCATTGTTATTTAAAGCAGCATAATCTGAATCATTGGAATTCTTTACTGACGTTCTGAAGTACAATGTTGTTTCTCCGTTATTAACACGGTTTTTAATATATTCTGTTACATCAAATTTCACATAGTGTGCAGTTGTACCGTCTTTATACGGTAAGTATCCGGCAATTTCAGCATAATCTTCATCATCTTCATCAACTACAGATTTTGAATATGTAGCTCTTACAATTTCTTCCCCTATTGTCGGTAAAGTCTCAGGAATCTCACCGCCCTTAAGTATCGACTCGCTCACCTCAGAACATTCTTCAATTACATAATCAACATAATTGCTTACAGCGTCTCTGGATGATGTAATAAAATATATTTTATCAATTGCATCGGTGTTAGTAATTGAACTCAAATTCATCGCTGTGTAAAGCGTATCTACAGGCTCGCCGTTTCTTGTACGGAGGATATATCCATCTTTACTTGATACTTTCCATATTTTTGAGTCATCTGACTGACGTTTTACAACATATGAACCTTTAACAAATTCTTCACCTTCATGGACTGTAAAACTTTGAGTTTCTACGGTTTCTGAGCCGTATTTATCAGTAACAGTTGCTGTAATATCATATATACCTGCTGTATTAAAACCGTTTTCAACGTATGCTGTCCATTTACCGTCTGCATTAAGAGATGCTTCGTAATCAGTGCCGTTTGCGTTGATTACTACACTCTGCACGTTTTCACTTTCGGTATTAACATTCAGTGCAACGCCAAATCCGTCTCCTTTATGTGCATAATTCGGGCTTACAAACTGAGCATCAAGCTTTTCGCCCACTTCGATACAAATTGATACCGGGTTAGTCATTCCCTTACCCTTTATGCTTAATCCAGCGCCCATACTCGTTGTTATAAGAAGACTCTCTGATATCGCTTTTTTAGAACTTTTCTCATACAGAGAATCAACGTAGGATTTTACATCCATGCTTACAGTATATGTATCTGTAACAATATCTGCATATTTGTTTTCTTTCTGATAGAACTTACCTTTAAAAGTCCACGCACCATCAGTTGTAGGAGTTACAAGTGAAAGATTGTTATTCGGATAATTGACTGCATCTGTATAATACGTATACGATCCGTCAATTTTTTCAGTAAGCGGAACAAAGTATGTACTTCCGCCGTTTTGCACACCATTATTAAAATGGGTTGAATGAACCCAGCTGCCAAGCATCTGAGCGTCTTTTATCTCATAATTTTCCGGGAGCTCCGGAAAATCAATCGTAGTATAAAATCCGTATCTTACATTTTTATGAGGTTGAGAAGTCTGACTCGGTTGCAAAATAATACCGTTTCCGCCGGTATATGATGCATACGGAGACGCCTGTGTTCCTGCATTTATGATTACACTCGGAACAATTGTAAATCTGTTATCCAAAACTTTATAATCATAGCTTTGAACAACTTCTCCATCATTTGTAGCACCGCTGATTGTAAGAGAATAATCTCCCGGTTCTGCTATTCCTTCACTAACAGTTCCGCACCAGCTTCCGCTTTCATTCAATGACATATCATAAGTCTCGCCATTAATCGTAAATTCTGCTGAGTTTACACCGATAACATTGAATTTTGCTTCAACATTAATATCATTGCCTTTAAATGAATAGTCATTGCTGAGAAGCTCTATATCATCTATAGTTATTGGACTTGTGTCAATAACATCTGTGAGCTCCACAGTCTGAGGAGATGGATAAACAGCCTCATCAGGATCGTAACCGGTTTCTGACATATAACTATTTGTAATACCTTTACACTTAAGATTATGTATTCCATATCTTCCGTAACGTGCAATTGTTACATCATCATCTGAAATCTTATATGATGTAAGTGTTAATGTACCGTCTGCACCATCATTTACATCTTTATAATATCCTACATATCCCGCATTCAGATAAGTAAAGTTAAGCGTTTCTTTCTTAAACACAGTCGTGCTCGCCTGCGGAACGAGAATATCATGTCCTTTCGGAAGATACACTGAGCCACCGCCAAGATAATCATCCCAACCTTTTGAATGGTTATGACCAAACAGGAAGAAAATGTTGAGTCCCTTTTCTCCCGCTTCATTCAGAACATCGAATATGTAATTTGCATATTTACCTGCCCCTTCACCATCTAATCTTGTTCTCATCGAATAATGTAACTGAACATGTGATACAACAAATATCGGTTTATCCCACTTTTCCTGAAGCTTACCATTAAGATAATCAGCAAGATTTCGTGCAGTTTCCTTGATATGATCCGGATCACCTCCATAACCGGTGTAATCCTCTTCGTTTATTGCATAAACGCCGTATTTTCCTTCAGAATGATCTGCAGGACCTGTGGGAGTAATATCTTTTGCTGCCAGAACATCATGGTTTCCCTGAACAAAAACCATATTATCGTCAACCGTTTCATCAATTACAGCTTTTACTGCCTCAACATTTGTCTGTGTTTTATATCCGTATGAGTAATCATAGTCTCCGGCAAACAGGAATCCATCAGCAGTCGTTATCCCTTCGCCCTCTTTCAGAATATTCAGACGATATTCCATGTTACTAGCTGCGGATGACAAACCTGATGAATGTTGAAAGTCAGAGGCAGCTATAACAGTTGTTATATCCTCCTCTTCTGTCGCATACCCCGTCACAGCATAGGTTGCAAACATAGAAATGCTAAGTAACAGGGATAATGTTTTTTTAAGATTCATAAATACCCCTCCTGTATTTTATTTATTTACCTAAATTATAATATAAATAAATTCCTTTGTAAATGCACTTTAAACAAAAATAAGCTGATTTTTTATCAGCAAATAATTGTTTCACCAGAGAACACTATCCGCTCTTACCTATTCATCTTAATTTTAAGCATCATCTCCCCCTGCATCAATGTCATTAACTTAAGAACTTTTGCGAGATGATATGAGGTTATTAAACACGTAAGAGGACAATTGGGGACTGTACTCATCTGTCATAGCGTTAGCGTTGACAGTGCGGCTATGACGTTGCTACGCAATGCCAGTCGTTCGACCGAGACACTATGTGTCTCGCGGTCCCCGAGTGTACGACTGTCTGTTGTAAAGTGTTTTTACAACAAGAAAGTATGTAACATACGTGATTTTTCCTTAAGTTAATGTCATTGCCCATGCAGTTCGCCCATTTATTATCCACTCATTTGTACTTTCCCACTAAACCGGATATTTATCGTCAATATACTGAGCAATCAATTTCTCATTTAACTCATCACTACTCTGCCGTATTTTCCTTGTCATAATTCGACCTAAAAAAAATCAACCTATTTTGCCAAAAGGTTTACAAGGGGGGGTAAACTTTGCAAACGCGAACCACTCAAGAGCAAAAAAATAAGGCTCATTTTTGAGCCTGAAATGCGAAAAACCGCTTGAAATCAAGCGGTTTTCCTTGTATCAACTTTCACGTTGACCTATGGCTCCTCCAGCTGGGCTCGAACCAGCGACATCATGATTAACAGTCATGCGCTCTGCCAACTGAGCTATAGAGGAATATATAACAATATGCAAAAAATGATAACCTTCATTATCATCTCTTGTTTTTCAGGAAAGTCGGTTCCGGCAACTTTCTACTCTCCCGGGCAGTCTCCCGCCAAGTACCATCGACGTTGAAGAGCTTAACTTCTGTGTTCGGCATGGGAACAGGTGGGTCCTCTTCGCTATCGTCACCGGATCCGTCTTCTTCT
>JAZULT010000083.1:0-7855 GCA_045603225.1 Clostridia bacterium
AGGGCTACGATTTCGCTATTGCTTCTTCTCTCCCACACCTCACGGTGTAAAACTTGCAAATCGCTTTTAAGTTCGTTGGTAACTACGCCTCGGTGGACTTTCACCACAGAGCATTGATATGCCCGTCATACAAGAAGCGAGGATAGTAAGCATCAGCTCACCATCCCCTCTTATACTATGAATATTTTCTTTTTCAAAACAGACATCTACACCAAGTGTTTTCAATTCTCTTACAGTCTCAAGAAGTGTTACAGTGTTTCTTGCAAAGCGGCTGATTGATTTTGTGATTATCATATCAATCTTCCCGGCTTTGCAGTTTGCTATCATACGCTGAAATTCAGGTCTTGAATCCTTTGTACCGCTGATTGCTTCATCTGCATATACTCCGGCATATTCCCACTCATTACACGATTGAATATACTCACTGTAATAGATTATCGTGCTGACAGCGAATTAATCATTGCATCCTTGCCTGATGATACCCTGGCGTATACACACACTTTTTTACGTTTTAGTAAAACAAGTTTTGTAGGCAATATCGTCTGTACAACTTTTTCCATATAGCATTTTCCTTTCTATATTTTGTACGTCTATATTACCGTACAATCCGCATAAAGTCAAGACATTTTAGGGTTATATACTGCCAAAATCAAGAAATTTATAACCAAGCGCCTGAAGCATTCCTACACCGCCGTCGTTGGTTGCGCTTCCTCCTATTCCTACAACAAAATTCCGGCATCAAATGTTGTAAGACTTCCTTTAAATGAGTCTATTGCAACTACAATTTTCTTCATATAACATTCCCTTTCATTTAAGTTCAACACAGGCAATTGCGAAACGAATAATCTATCGTTAAAAAATTTTAATTCATAATGGATAATAGTTTTATTTTTCTATTTCAAGCCACATATGCCTGATATTAACGCGTTTTTCAAAATAACTGTGAGAGTACTGAATAAGCAATCTGTTTTTTCCTTCTTTATTTTTAAGAAGAAGGTTGTTTGAATAGAAGCAGGTGTTATGCTCGGTGCTGTCCACGAACTCACCTTCATCCCAATCGTATCCATTTTCAGAAGTATAAAGTGCCAGTTTATTACGGTTTATTTCTTCACCACGGCAGTGAAGCACAAATATACCATCTATCAACGCAGTCTGGATATTACGGCTTCCCTTAGCCAAATGACATACACCGGCACTCTCCCAGCTTTTCCCGAAGTCATTGCTGACGAGGTGATCAGGGTTATGTTCGTCATTTACATTGTAAGTATACATATGAAGCCTTTCGTCTTTGTCAAATATTATACTTGCATATGACCTTCCTTCGGTATCCGTCGGAACCACAGATATTTCTTCAAAGCTTTCTCCGTTGTTTTCACTTTTATATATACGATATACATGCTCTTTTTTGTTTCCTAAAAAGCTTACTGTTGCATCATTACAAAACTGGACAACGTAAATCACGCCTTTATAATAGACAGCATCATAGATTCTTCCGCAATACGGGAAAACCTTTTTTTGGTCCGACCAGTCCTTTCCACCGTTATCACTTGTTACAACTACCGGCGGAGTAATCCATGGTTCACAAAGAGCGTGGGCATCATTAAACAGGCAAAATACAACAATGCGTCCGTTATCACAGGCAATCGCTTTTTCAACAGCCACAGTATGTTTTCCGTCAATAAATTCTTTTTTTGAAATAGGAAAGTCATAGCTCTCCGAAAAAGTTTCTCCGCCATCTTCAGAAATCCGATACTCAATCCATCCGAATGTTGAATGTCCCTCATGAATCACAGCAGAACAGTTTGAATTGAAGTCAATCACTTTCCCCGGCTCCCACTCTACCATTGCATGTGACATATGTCCGCTTCTTCCACGACTCTCGTTATCCACATGTAAAATCGGATCACTTAATTTAACTGAATAATTTCCCCTTTTTAGTTTCATTCCCATTTGAAACACCATCCTTTCTTAATTTTTACAATTTTATACAAAGAAAATTATAACCGCATCAAACGATTTTTAAAAGTATTTTTTCACGGCGTTCTATTTTTTTTCTTAAAGGATTCACACTTTCACCTCCATTTCTTCAATTTCCAATATTTCACGATTTGTTCGCCAATTTCATCTTTTACTCTCCTATATACGCAGTTTTTCCCGCTTCCAGTTTGATTAATTTTTCGTTTTTAAGAAACCATACATCTATGTTTGTCGGATTTTCCGCAATAGTCTGTGCAAGGTTAAACCTTACAGACCTGAATGCGTTTACGTAATCATAAATTTCTATATTTGTAGCATACCATATATCATCATGACCACCGATTTTCTCTGCAAATTCTTCTATTACATGCCAGTTGTTGTCATTATCAAACTCATAACTGTGCCCCATAAGGCAGAACATTGCACTCGGATGATGATTCATCGGAGACAGATTAACAAACTTATCGGCAAATTCCGTGAGATTTGGGTTTGTGTGTCTTACGGTCGGCATGAACTTATACCAGTCAGTTGGTATTGTAAAAGATTCAGTCTGAGCACCGCCTCTTGCATATGAAACTCCGCATGATTTCAATGCACAAAACACATCATTTTCATGCAAGCTGAAGCTACTGTTCGGATATGCAGAACCTCGGATAATTATTCCAAATATATCTTCAAGAATTTCCTTATCCTTCAAATACTCATAAGTTATACGTTCAATCGGCAAATCGGTAAGAGTCGGATGCGTATATGTATGAAGTGCCACTTCCTGACCTGCAGGAATATAAAGTTCCTTAACCTGCTTTTCGCTCAGTCTTTCATAATTTTTTGTGGCATCCGTATTAGAAATAATCCCTGCATTTACGTTAAAAGTACCTTTCAGATTATTCTTTGCCATAATGTCAATCAAACGGTAATCCTGAAAAATTCCGTCGTCATAGCTCATTGTATATACTTTCGCTTTCCCATCTGGGAACCTCATTATTATACCCATAATTTATATTCCTTTCTCTAATAAAGTAATTTTTTTCGATATTAATATAATCCTTTTAAATATTTTTTATAATTATCATATCTCCCCAAGCATAAAGACCTTGGTTTCAAAAGCTATGGAAAAATCGCTTTATGATTTATTTCATTATACATCAAGATTATTTTACTTTCCTTTAAAATATTGCTTAATATAGAAAAAAGACTAAAATATTGTCGAATTTAAACAAATCGAGTAGGGCAAAATTAATTGCCCTCTCACACCACCGTACATGCCGTTCGGCATACGGCGGTTCAATTCAAAATTAAATATGTGCTACCTTTTGGTAGTAGTCCGAAATACTGATTAAGCCTCGCTTAGTCAGTATTTCTTTTGATATTGCTCTTGATACAACTGATTTGGTTGCAACAAGCTGATAATGGTTACCCCAATTTGCAACCTTGTGAGCTATCCACTTTTCACGTTGTCTCTTTTATTTTAATACATTCTATGCCTTCATCACAGTTAATATCAAAAACTATTTTTCCGTTTTCCCTGCGCCATGAAACCTCTGCCTTTCCTGCAGGAAGCTCACAGCTTGCAGAAGCATATTCAATACTGTCAATAAAATCAGGATTAATTTCTATAGAGTTTGAATTTACAATAGTTATTCCTGCAATGCGGTTTATAAACCAGCGTGATATGTCTCCAAACATATGATGATTGTGTGACCCGCACGCAAATCCATCAGGTTTGAACGACTCAACAAGTGTAGTTTCGCCCTTATCAATAAGATGCGCATATGAAGGATAACCTTTCTGAGTTATTAGCTTAAATGCAAGTTCTCCTTCTCCGAAATCGGAAAGCACATGAAAAAGTGTATGCATTCCAAGCACTCCGCAGTCAAACCTGTCATCCTTATCATGAATAAGCCGAAGAAGCTGAACAAATGCCTTTTCTTCTTCATCCTTTTCAAAAACCCCATAATACAGGGCCATAGCCTGACTACTCTGACAGTTTCCTTTAACCGTAAGACTGTCTTTATCAATAAGCTCACATCTTACAGTTTCTCTCATGTCTTTATATATCCCATACGCAAAATCATGCTGATGCTTATATCCGACAGCTTCAAACATTTCTGCCGCTTTCTTAGCCGCATCCATAATCATAATACTGCCTGTAAGCTCTACAGGAGCATCGTAATCAGTATTTCTCCGATTTCCGACAGGCATAAAATCACCCAGTCCAAAAGATACAGTTCCTTTTTCATCACGGTGCTTCATTACATATTCAAGGTATCTTATCATCATGGAAGCATTTTCTTTTATTACATCAGTATCATTTTTATACCTGTACAGCACATACGGCAATTTAAATGCTACATAATCCCACGCCGGGCCGTTCCCCCAGTCATATGCGGCATCGTAGTTCGGAACAATTCCCGGAAGTGCACCGTCATCCGCCTGACTTTTACGTATATTATTAAGCCATTCATGAAAGCTTTCGGAAACATCATAAAGCATTGCCATATGGTCTGCTGACAGTGCCGCATCTCCTGTCCAGCCGTTTTTTTCCCGATGCGGACAATCTGTAGGAAAATAATAAAAGTTCGATTCATCTGCACGTTTTGCCATTTCGAACAAAGTGTTCACAGTCTCATCAGAGCACGAAAACGAAGCAATTTCCCGAAATCCTGATCTCATAATGCAGTATGTAAGAAGATTTTCTGTCGCCTGCTTTTCTGTTATGCCACGCACCTCAACATATCTGAATCCATGATATGTAAATGACGGTGTGTAGCTTTCCGTTCCTTCACCTTTCGCGATATAGATATCTTTCTGATTATATTCTTCATAAAACGGAACATCAGGTCTGCTGAAGCCTATTGAAGAACGGTCAAGTTCACCGCTTTTTAAAATTTCAGCATGATACATTTCGATTTTCTGATTTTTTTCCGCATTGACAGTAAGTCTGCACACTCCGGCATTATTTTCTCCGAAGTCATATATGTACCCATTTTTGCTTTTAAAAATCTCAACAGGTTTTATTTCCTTTATTACTTTTATAGGCTCGGCATCACAACGCTTCATCTCACCTCTCGGTGTCGGTGCAGATATTGCATTTTCCCAGTTGCTATCATCAAATCCGGGCATATTCCATCCCTCTGCTGACAGATTTGCATCGTAATGTTCACCCATTCTTAGCTCATCAAAAATAATCGGTGAAGGGCAAGTTTTAAACGTTTCATCTGCCGAAAAGAAAAGAGAATCATGCTCAGCTTCTGCAGAAAATTCAATTGCAAGCACAGGAGAAGAAACCCATGGTGCTTTTTCAAATCCCCAGCATTTTCCGCCAAAAGGATTATAAAATCCGTTTCCCAGAATTACTCCAATTACATTTTCTCCTCCCAAAAGAAGTTCTGAAACGTCGTATGTATCATAATAGCAGTAATGGTCAGGATTACTTATGTACGGAGCAAGAGCTCCTTTTGTTATATCTTTTCCGTTTATAAACAGTTTGTAAAATCCAAGTCCGCACACAGAAATTACAGCTTTTTCCGGGACAAAGTCCATAACAAAGCTTTTTCTTATATACGGTGCAGCTATATGATTATCAAAAGAACATTTTTCTTTCGTAGCTGTAATAAATTTTCTTTCCATAGGAATTTCTCCTTACCAGTATTTTCTCCATCCGGGATTTTTAAAACGCATAAGTGTTTCCATAAAGAAATTCGGCTGTATTAACTGCTATTTTCATAGTCTGATCATAATAATGCGAAGGTATTCCGTGTTTCGGAAAATGTTGTATATTGGGACATGTAAGGTTTAGAACCACTCTGTCAGGCTGTACATTCATTCTTTCCTCTCAGCATCACAACACTATACATAGGAATTTTAATTTCCATTTTGGTTTCTTCAACAATTTCAAAAGAAAATTCTTTTTCAAAATCTTTTCCATCTGCGCAGTAAAACACATCTATTCTGTTTTTTTCATTAAATCCTTTCAAATCAATCTCTGTTTTCACTTCATCTGAGTTATAGTTCGAAATCATCAATAGATTATTTTGCCCGTCGGTTGCACCCTGAGCATAAATATTTCCCTCACATTTTGTTTCAACTGCACCTTTTAATGCATATAATTCTCCAAATGCCTTAAACGGATACCATGCAGGCGAAATCGAATGATTGTTTTGGTCTAAAAACCCATTATAGGTCGAGTCATACGAAAAACAATAGTACATAGCTTTATCAACATACTTTAATCGTTGAAGTCCGCACATAACAGCAGCTAAAAACGAACCGCTCTCCATTGTATGTTTTTTGGCAAAACTCTCACCCTCAAGACCTATATTCCATTCATTAAGATGCGATTCTGTTTCTTTAAACCCATATTCATCCAAAGTTTCCCGTACATATTTTGCATGGGTGAATAATTCTTTTTCATCTTCGGTATAAATGTGCCATGAGTAAAAATCAAGCGGACAGTCTTCTTTTTTAACCATTTTAAGAAAATCTATAAAGTACGGAATAAAATCTTTCCATTCTTCAGGAATATCTGTTCTGGTTAACTCGTAAAATCCACACCCTCCATATCCTCCGATTTTTATTTGCGAAAATTTAGATTTTAAGTGTTTCGATGTTATTTTATAAAGCTTGAAAAAGTCTTCCTTGCTTCCGGACCACATACATTTTCCATTCGCATTTCCGGGGTTTTCAGGTTCGTTCCATATTTCCCAGTATTTTAAATTGTACTCAAATCCATCTGCCCAGCCTTCGTTATAGTGGGCGATAATATGCTCACAGATTCTTGCCCACTTTTCAAAATCTTTCGGTATAAGACTTGCGTATTTCTTACTCCCCCATTCTATTGTTACTCCTAAACGATAATAGGTTTGTGTGCCTGCATCCTGAATCGCTTTAATATATTCATCTGTATAATGGAAATCATAATTTTCGGGATTATTTTCATCTGCCTCAAAATCAGGGAAAACATTTGGTACATCCACAAAATAACATCCACCCCACGCACCGCAACAATCATGCAGACGACAGTATGGAATATTGGCACTTTTAAACATTTCGCTTATAACCTTTTGTTTATTGCCCATATTCAGACTATATGGAGCACAGCATACACCATTAAGTGGTCTTATTTCTTCTGTATGTTTTGAAAAATTAACATTTATTATATTCATAAAATTCATCCTCATATATTTGTTTTTATATTGGATAATCCTTTGGTGTTTCTGTTCTTTTAATCAAATCATTACCAGTCGAACACAAATTAGCCGTCTGAACATTTATTAAGCCATTATCTCTTCTGACTGAAATACAAGGTGATTCAGGATTACGATTTATCACATTACTGATTACAGAATCACTTACATATCCGCCTACCACAATTGCCTCATAACTATTTGAAATAACATTTGAAATAGTTATATTTTTCATTCCATCAATACTATTTTTACCATATCCGCCATCAACGGTTCCAAGCATAATACACCCAAAATTATTTATTTTTTCATATGAAGTATCCACTACTCCGTCTATAACCACATTCCATATTCTTGTATTAGCAGGAAGTAATCTTACCATATAGCAAAGATTTGAATACCCTTTTACATTTCTTATAAGAATATCGTGTATATTCTTATCTCGTTTTGACCAGTCAGAATGCATAACGTGGGTACTTCTCAGTTCTCCACCAAGTCTTATATTATCACTTGCAATAGCTGTAAGTGCAATCATATCATCGCCTGTATGACCTGTTATATCAGATATTATAATATCATGACAGCCGTTTCTTATATCAATACCATCTTGATTCTCCATATTCTGACGCATACCATCTATAACCTTTGACATACAAGCATCAAAATCAATCTTTTCAACTCTTCCGTATGCA
>JAZULT010000084.1:0-14105 GCA_045603225.1 Clostridia bacterium
CTGAAGCCGTATGTCATCTGTGTAAGGTCGTTTGTGCCGAAGCAGAAGAAGTCAGCCTGTTTAGCGATTTCATCAGCTGTGAGACATGCTCTCGGGATTTCGATCATTGTACCAACTTCATATGCGAGCTTAACGCCTGCTGCTGCAATTTCTTCGTCAGCTGTTGCTACAACAACGTCCTTAACATACTTAAGTTCCTTAACTTCGCCTGTAAGCGGAATCATGATTTCCGGCTTAACTGTCCAGTCGCTGTGAGCTTTCTGAACATTAATAGCTGCACGGATAACTGCTCTTGTCTGCATCTTTGCAATTTCAGGATATGTTACTGCAAGACGGCATCCACGATGACCCATCATCGGGTTAAATTCATGGAGTGAAGAAATGATAGCTTTGATTTCTTCAACTGTCTTACCCTGTGCATCTGCAAGAGTCTTGATATCAGCTTCTTCTGTAGGAACAAATTCATGAAGCGGAGGATCGAGGAAACGGATTGTTACCGGATTACCTTCGAGTGCTTCATAAAGTGCTTCAAAGTCGCCCTGCTGATAAGGAAGAATCTTATCAAGAGCAGCTTCTCTTTCTTCCAATGTATCTGAACAAATCATTTCACGGAAAGCAGCAATTCTGTCAGCTTCGAAGAACATATGTTCTGTACGACAAAGACCGATACCTTCAGCACCGAGTTCCTTAGCTTTCTTAGCATCTGCAGGAGTATCTGCATTTGTTCTTACTTTAAGTGTTCTGAACTCATCAGCCCATTCCATGATTGTCTTGAATTCGCCTACGATTTCAGCATCAACTGTAGGAATAATACCGTCATAGATATTACCTGTTGAACCGTCGATTGAGATGTAGTCGCCTTCATTAAATGTTTTACCTGCAAGTGTAAACTTCTTGTTATCTTCATCCATGTTGATGTCGCCGCAACCTGATACACAGCATGTACCCATACCACGAGCAACAACGGCAGCGTGTGATGTCATACCGCCACGAACTGTAAGAATACCCTGTGAAGCCTTCATACCTGTAATATCTTCAGGTGATGTTTCAAGACGAACAAGTACAACTTTTTCGCCTCTATTGTTCCAAGCCTCAGCATCTTCAGCTGTGAATACAACCTTACCGCAAGCAGCACCCGGTGAACCACCGAGACCTATGCCCATAGGTGTAGCAGCCTTAAGAGCTTTTGCATCAAACTGAGGATGTAAAAGTGTATCAAGGTTTCTTGGGTCGATCATTGCAACAGCCTGCTTCTTGTCGATTAAGCCTTCAGCAACGAGATCGCAAGCAATCTTAAGAGCAGCCTTAGCTGTTCTCTTACCGTTTCTTGTCTGGAGCATATAGAGCTTGTTCTGTTCAACAGTGAACTCCATATCCTGCATATCTTTATAGTGATTTTCAAGAATAGCACAAACTTTGTTGAACTCTGCAAATGCTTCAGGGAACTTTTCAGCCATTTCAGCAATAGGCATCGGAGTTCTAACACCTGCAACAACGTCTTCACCCTGAGCATTAACAAGGAATTCACCCATAAGTCCGGGTTCGCCTGTAGCCGGGTCACGTGTAAATGCAACACCTGTACCACAATCATCACCCATGTTACCAAATGCCATCATCTGTACGTTAACTGCTGTACCCCATGAATAAGGGATATCGTTGTCACGACGATAAACGTTAGCACGTGGGTTGTCCCATGAACGGAATACGGCTTTGATAGCACCGAAGAGCTGTTCCTTCGGATCTGTCGGGAAGTCTTCACCAATCTTGTTCTTGTATTCAGCTTTGAACTGACCTGCAAGTTCCTTAAGATCTTCAGCTGTAAGCTCAACGTCCTGAGTTACACCCTTTTCTTCCTTCATTTTGTCGATAAGCTCTTCAAAGTACTTCTTACCAACTTCCATAACTACGTCAGAATACATCTGAATGAATCTTCTGTAGCAGTCCCAAGCCCATCTCGGGTTGTTTGATTTCTTAGCCATAACATCAACAACAGTTTCGTTAAGACCAAGGTTCAAGATTGTATCCATCATACCTGGCATTGATGCACGAGCACCTGAACGAACAGATACGAGAAGCGGATTTTCTTCATCACCGAATTTTTTACCTGTGTTTTCTTCCATCTTTGTGATGTTTTCCAGAATTTCTGCCTGGATATCATCGTTGATCATTTTTCCGTCCTCATAATACTGTGTACAAGCTTCTGTTGAAATAGTGAAGCCCTGGGGTACCGGCATACCCAACTTTGTCATTTCTGCAAGGTTAGCGCCTTTACCACCGAGAGTATTTCTCATTGAAGCGTCACCTTCGCTAAAAAGATAAACAAATTTTTTAGCCATTAGTTTTTTCCTCCTAAAAATATTTTACGGTATAAATATACCTACATATTATATTATACCATATTTTTGAAAAATGTCTATATTTTTTTTGATTAAATATTACAGGAATTTTACTCTTTTTTTCATGAAAAAACAACAATTTTTCAATTATATGGCAAATTTTTCCGTTTTTTTTCAAAAATATGGGTATAAACTTTTATTACTTACGCGCTTCCGCCATCATTCTGAGTGCCAGAATTTCAACAACACGTTCTCCTACCGTTCCGGTAAACTCATTATAATCATCCGTTGAGTCATCATTTGCGGAATCGGATATAATTTTTATACTTTCAAACGGTTTATTATTTATATAACAAACCTGTGCAATAGCGGCAGCTTCCATATCTACACTCATACAAGCGAACTTATCTACAAGCATTTGTTTAGTATCTGCCTCTGTACAGAATCTGTCGGCTGTAGCATCATTTCCGATTTTCCACTTAATATTACGGTCATCAAGAAGCATTCCGAGAAGCGGATGCATTACGCATTGAAAACCAACAATATTTATCCCTGATATAAGCCCAAGCGGATCACCGAAGGCTGTTGTGTCCATATCATACTGAACAGTTTCGTCGACAAGAACTACATCTCCTTTTTTCAGTTCCGGAATAAGCGCTCCGGCAGCTCCTATATTAACTATGCTGAAAACATCATAATTAAGAAGCATTGTCTGACAACAAGTTGATGCAAACACTTTTCCGATACCGCACTTTGAAGCAACGATATCCTTACCGGCGAAGATACCTTCATAGAAGGTAAATCCGCCGATTTCTTTCTTTTCCTTAACTTCGATAACTTCAAGAAGTTCTTTCATCTCAAAGTCCGTAGCTCCTACTATTCCTATCATAATTTCACCTGTATCCTTATCTGAGCTGTGCATTTATGCCGCTTTCAAGATTTTTGAGAACCTTATCGAAGACTTCATTAACCTCTTCCGTTGAAAGACTTCGGTCACTCGCTCTGAATACAACTGAATATGCAACACTCTTCTTTCCTTCCGGAATCTGTTCACCAACGTAAACATCAAAGAGATTTACACTTTCAAGAAGCTTTCCGCCAGATGAAAGTATTATATTTTCGATATCCGCAACAGGCACAGTTATGTCAACAAGCATAGCAATATCACGTGTAGCAGCCGGGAATTTCGGAAGCTGTTTGTACTTAACATCAAGATTTACATTCTTCATAATTCCGCCAAGGCTTATTTCTGCAACATAAACAGGAACGCTTATTTCAAAGTTTTCCGTTACAACGGGATGTATCTGTCCGACAACACCGATTCTTTCGTTACCTGCGAAAATTTCAGCAGTACGTCCCGGATGATATGTTGCATTATCAGTACAAGCTCTGAATGCAATATCCTTAACATGCATTGTTTTAAGAAGTGTTTCACAAGCACCTTTTATATCATAGAAATCATATTTTGCACCGTACATACCAAGAGTAATTATCGAAGGCTCTTCCGGTAATTCGTCACCGGTGGGTATATAAACCTTACCCACTTCAAAAAGCTTTGCTGTTTCATTTCTGAAATTATAATTTCGTGCAAGTATTTCTATCATACTTGCTACTGTTGTCGTTCTCATAAGCGAACTGTCTTCGCCAAGAGGATTTGTTATTTTAACCGTATTTCTGAGCTCACTGTCTTCAGGAATATTAAGCTTTTCAAAAACCGACGGACTTGTCCATGCATATGTGCATATTTCATTATATCCCTGTGCCATGAGAATTTCATAAACCTTATCTGTAGCTTTCTGCTGTTCATTCTTCATTCCGATTGTAGTTTCGCCTGAAAGGAGTGTTGTCGGAATGATATCATAACCGTAAAAACGTGCAATTTCTTCAGCAACATCCGCCTCACATTCAATATCAGGTCTGAATGACGGAGCTTTGATTTCCATAGTGTTTTCATTCACTTCAAATTCAAGCTTTTTAAGGATATCTATCATTTTTTCAGCCGGAACATCTGTACCTAGAAAAGCATTTATTTTATCAGGACGAAGTAAAAGAGTAACCGCCTCTTTTTCAGCCGGGAATACATCGATTGTCCCTCCTACAACTTCACCGCATCCGAGCTCTTCAACAAGCTGACAAGCTCTTTCAACAGCAGGAAGTGTATTGTAAACGTCAAGCCCCTTTTCATATCTTGAAGATGCTTCCGTTCTGAGTCCTACTCTCTGCGCTGTTAGTCTTACGCTAGCACCGTCAAATGTTGCAGATTCAAAAACAACAGTTGTTGTATCTTCTTTCACCTCAGATTTAAATCCGCCCATCACGCCTGCAATAGCAACAGCCTTTTTACCGTCAGAAATAACAAGATCTTCTTTTGTAAGCTTTCTGTCAGCTTCGTCAAGAGTTTTTATAACTTCGCCTTCTTCTGCCGATCGAACAATAATTTTACTGTCTTCAAGGTCTCTCAGGTCAAAAGCATGCATCGGCTGACCATACTCAAGGAGTACATAATTTGTGATATCTACTATATTATTAATAGAACGTACTCCACAGGCTTTAAGTCTGTGTACCATCCATTCCGGAGAAGGTCCGATTTTCACATTTTTAACCATCTTAGATGTATATCTGAGACATTTATCTGTATTTTTAACATCAATAGAAATATAATCGTTTATATTATCGTTCGACTCATTAAACTTAGGTTTCGGAATATTAAATTCCTTATCGTAAGATACTGCAGTTTCTCTGGCAAGACCTATAACACTGAAGCAGTCAGGTCTGTTAGATGTAATTTCAAATTCAACAACAGTATCGTCAAGCCCAAATATTTCTTTTACATCTTTTCCTATTTCTGTATTCTCCGGAAGAATTAAAATACCATACTCAGGTTCGTATCCGAGGTCTTCATTAGTAAGTCCGAGTTCTTCATGAGAACAGAGCATACCGTTTGACATTTCCCCTCTGAGTTTTCCTTTTTTAATATGAATATCTCCCGGAAGAGTTGAACCGTGCAGAGCTACAGGAACAATTTGTCCTTCTTTAACATTCGGTGCACCTGTAACAATCTGAATTACTTCTTCCCCGACATCAACCTGACAAATCACAAGATGGTCAGAGTTTGTATGAGGTTTTACCTCTAATATTTTACCTGTTACCACTTTATCGATTTCTTCTCCGAGTTCTGCATAGCCTTCAACTTTTGAACCCGTCATAGTAAGTCTGCTTGCATAATCTGCAGGAGTAATTCCATTTATATCTGTATAATCATTAAGCCAGCTCATTGGCAATTTCATAAACTATCACCCTTTCCTCTTAAAACTGTTTCAAAAATCTCAAATCGTTTTCGAAGAACAAACGTAAATCATCTATATCGTATTTACGCATAGCAATTCTCTCAAGACCAAGACCAAATGCGAACCCTGAGTAAACTTCAGGATCTATTCCGCAATTAGCAAGAACTTTCGGATGAACCATACCGCAACCGAGAATTTCTATCCAGCCTTCACCCTTACATACACGGCAACCTTCTCCGCCGCATACAAAGCATGATACATCAACTTCAGCAGACGGCTCTGTGAACGGGAAATGATGTGGACGGAAACGAACCTTTGCATCTTCTCCGTACAATTTCTTTATAAAGCTTTCAAGAGTTCCTTTAAGGTCAGCCATTGTTACGCCTTTATCAACAACAAGACCTTCTATCTGATGGAACATTGGTGAATGAGTAGCATCAATAGCATCACTTCTGTACACGCGCCCGGGTGCAACGACACGAATCGGCGGCTGCTGTTTTTCCATAACACGAATCTGCATCGGAGATGTCTGTGTTCTGAGAACAACATTATCATTTACATAGAAAGTATCCTGTGTATCTCTTGCCGGATGATTTTTAGGAATATTAAGTGCTTCGAAATTATAATAATCCTTTTCAACCTCAGGACCTTCAGCAATCTGAAATCCCATACCAAGGAATATCTCCTTAACTGAATTCATAGTAGCTGTAAGGGGATGTAATTTTCCTGTTTCCTGAATTTTTCCGGGCATTGTAACGTCAATTACTTCGCTTTTCAGTTTTTCCTCACGAAGCTTTGTTGTAAGCTCCGCTTTTTTTTCATCAATCTCTTTTTCAAGATATCCTCTTACTTCATTAGCCATCGCTCCAATAACAGGTCTCTCCTCTGCTGACAAAGCACCCATTCCTTTAAGAACAGCTGTAAGCTCACCTTTTTTACCAAGAAACTTAATTCTAATATTTTCAAGGTCTTCAAGGGTTGATGCATTCTGAAGATTTTCTTCAACAAGCACCTTGATTTGTTCGATTTTCTCTTTCATTGAATTTCAAATCCTTTCTTAATAATTTATGTAATGACTTTAAAACACACAAAACATAAAAAAAGTCCTCAAGTCACTCATTCAATGACCCGGGACGAAGTTTTACTCCGCGGTACCACCCGCATTTTCGCTTTTGCGAACACTCAATTAAGCATCTGACGCTGCTAACCGTCAGCGACTACACACAATAAGCTTCACCGCTGCTGCTCCGAGGTGAAATTTCAATAAAGCCACGTATACGAAAACTCACAGCCCACGGTTTTCGCTCTCTTTATACAGAATCAGTATCTACTCTGCCTCTTCATTGCATTTATCCGTTTAATTATAACATATATAAACAAAAAAAGTCAAGTATTTTTTTAATTTTAGATATAATATATTAATTACACAATATTTTTCGATTTAATTAGATATTTTGTACAAATCATCATTTTTATATTGACATTTGTAGCTACACATGATATACTCCAGATAGTAGCTACAAGTGTAATTACACTGAAAATTAATTTTATGTACATAAGGAGGACATTAAAATGTCAACTGTTAAACACACAATTACCGATTCCGAATATCAGATTATGCGAATACTCTGGAAATCAGAAAAACCAATGACCGTTGCAGATGTTGTAAGAGAGCTTGACGGAAACGACTGGACAGCTTCTACCGTATCTACCTTTTTGCAAAGACTTCTGAAGAAAGAAGTTATTGCATGCGATAAAAAGGGCAAGACCAATTTGTATTATCCGCGGCTTTTGCAAAATGAATATGATTTGAGCGAAACAGAAAATTTCCTTTCAAAGATTTATAAAGGTTCTGTTAAAAATCTCGTTGCAGCACTTTACGAAAACAAAAAACTTTCAAACGAGGATATGTCGGAACTCAAAAAAATGTTTGATTTGGAGTGATAATATGCTTGAGCTTTTCAAAACAGCACTTATACTAAGCCTGTTTGGTTTTGTGATAACTGCTCTGCTTCTTTGTTTAAAACCTGTTACCGCTAAAAAGTTTCCGGCAGCGTGGCAATATTACATATGGATTGCAGTACTCTTTTCGATGATTGTACCTGTATACAAAATAATACCGTCAAACGAGGTTCAGAAAATACCGGTTATTCCTCAAAACGAGATTATGAATACATCCACTACGGAAGAGACCGCCGAAACACCTGAAACAGTTATTATTGAAGAAATTCCTATTGAGTACAGAGAAATAAGCCTATCCCCCGCCTACAGCATAAATCTTCTTGATTTACTGTCTTACATATGGTTCGGTGGAATGTGCACCTATCTTATTATAGTTATAACTAGCTATATTGTTTATATCATCAATAAGCGTAAAAAAGCTATTCTGATAACAGAAAACACTGTACTGAACGGGGTCAAAAAAGAATTAAAGATAAAGCGGAACATCAAAATCAGAATGTCAAAGAATTTTGAGTCGCCAATGCTTGTAGGCGTTCTGTTCCCGGTTATCTATATTCCATACAGAGAACTCTCAGACGAAAATATGCGAATGGTATTCCTGCACGAATTGACACATTATAAAAGAAAAGATTTAGCTTTTAAATGGCTGTCTCTCTTTGTAAATGCTGTGCATTGGTTTAACCCTCTTGCATATCTGCTGTGTAGCAATATCAGTGAGGCGTGCGAGATTTCCTGTGATATGGCAGTTACAAAAAATATGTCCGACACAGAACAAAAAATCTATATGAAAACTATTCTTGATTTGGCTCAGTAAGGAGGCGAAATTTATATGTTGGAAAACATCTACACAACAAAAATGAGTATGGATAAGAAAAAACTGCAGAACAGATTTTCAAAAATCCGTTCCAAGAACGGACGAATTTCTAAACTTATGGCTCTTATTATCTTTGCCGTAATTCTTCTTGTTATAGCTTGTGTATCTATCATTATCGCAGCTAATGTGAAAAATAATGAATATACTATGACAGGAAATGAGTTTTCCGATTATATCAATCGTCCTATCGGTGCTGTAATGGCTGATATTTATTATGCAAATGACAGTAAAATTGTGTTTCATTACGGAGAAGGTTTTTTTATCATCCACAAACAAAACAATAACGTTGACAGCAAATTAAGCTCAGAATTTGATTTTGTTATAAATCTGAAAAAGCTTAATATAGCTTACGCACAGCAAGGAAGCTCTGTACTTGATGTCAAGATAAGCAAAGACGGAAATTACGCCTATCTTTCAAGCTCGGGTACATCAGAAGAAACCAAGAATTTCGATGAATATATTATTTTTCTTGATACCGGATTTGTAAAAAAAGGAACTATTCCTGAAAACACAGAACTTTTTACAGAAGTAGCAGATACATATGCATCAGTGCAAAATCCCATTGGTTGGTTTAGCAATAACTGTATTATAAGCAACGATAAAATATATTATCTTACATCTGAAACAGGGACAGTAAATGATATTCAGCTGATAACTGTCAATAAAATTACTAATAAGACAGAAAAGCGTTATTTGTTTGATAGTAATTCAGAAAAAACACATATAGCATATGCACCTGACGATATAAAAAACATTACAGATGTAGAGCTCGTTGTTGGTGGTATTAAATATCCACTAGCAACTACAAATGCACATGCTGAAATAGAGAAAACCTTTTCAGCTGCAACTAAAATAGCAATAGGAGGCACAGCCTGCCCCTTTGATGCAGAACTTATATTTACAAGAGCAGACGGACAAAAGGGATGTGTAACTATCGCAACGGACTCCTGTGCAGTATTCAAATGTGGTGATACATATTATGATTACGGCGAAGATAATTCAACGTTATTGGGATATTTCGGACTTGATGTAGATACTGTTATAGACCTGACAACCATCAATAAATCATATATGGATAACTCTGAAATAGCAGTAAGGAATTTTTTTACATTATTTGATAAATCAGATTTCGAAGAAATGAAAACGCTCGTTACTAACGAATTTATTGCACAAGGGTATATTGATGATGCTTACGGAATGTGTTACGGTATGACGAGGGCGACGTTAGAAACCTGCTCAAAAGCTAATGTTGACGAATTTTTGAATGAATATCTTGCAAGGTCGAAAAATGCTCAACTAACATTATCAGAAAATGATATTGAACTGTTAAAGGCAAATTCTGATGAATTGGCAGTATATACTGTAATAGTTACTGCTGAAAGCAACATAAAGGGAGAAACAAAACCACCGTTCAAAAGTTTTCTCGATGTAATCTGTAAAAAACAAAATAACGGAAGCTGGTTAGTTCACAAATTAGAAAGCTAAATAGATTGGAGGTAAATTCTATGTTAGAAAACATCTACACAACAAAAATGAGTGCAAATAAAAAACAGTTACAGAACAGATTTACAAAAATCCGTTCTTCAAGTGGTAGAATTTCAAAAATGATGTCGTTCATAATGGCAATATTTGTTGCAGTAACTTTTGTTTGTGCAACTGTTGTTATGGCAGCCGTTGTCAATGAAGAAGAAAAATTTTTTATAAACGGAAAAGGATATACTATTACTCCTATCCTTATTGAAAACAAATTAGAGGTACACACAGATAGTTATTATGTTCCTCTCCGTGATACCTTTGAAGCTCTTGGATATGATGTATTTTATGATGTCGATAAATCAAAATACAAAAATTTAATGGACGAATTTACTTTCCCTCAATACGATTCAGAGCCATACAGCGAAAAAGTTGATGATGAAATTCTTAAAGAAATAATACGCACACCTGAATATTATTTGAAAAACTATGTAAAAACAGATGTTGACAGATATATTTATGGTGCAACATATCATTTCAACCATCGAATGCCTATAATTGAAATGGTAAAAGGTAATGAGGTCTGGGCGTGTCAAATCGGCAGCACAAGATACAATAAATTTATCCCTGCCGGAGCCGTTGTTTTAATTGACGGAAAAACATATATTCCGCTTCGTGCAGTAGCTTATATTGTTGGCGGTCAGGATAACGTGAAATGGAATAGCGAAAAAAGAGATACATATTTTGAGGGTGCTTTAACATTTAATGAAGCTGAAAATATTGTAACAATAAACCTTGAATAAGGAGGCGAATTTAATATGTTTGAAAGATTATATACAACAAAAATGAGTGCTGATAAAAAATCGTTACAAAAACGCTTTTCTAAAATCCGTTCAAAAAGTGGAAGAATTTCAAGACTAATGGCAATTTTCATGTCCGTTGCCGTTCTCATAACAATAACCTGTGCAACTATTGTTATGGCAGCCGTAGGATCGGACGGATTAGAGTATTGGGATAAAAACGAAGTCTATATTTTAGGCAGTATGAAATTGTCAGTTGATGTAGAGCTTGAAAAAGCTCCGCAATGGATAAAAGATATTTCCACCAACGGGAAACTAACTCTTATGATAAATAAAATAGACACCCGTGCCACATCAGGACTTGTAACTCACAGTAACACAGCAAAAATCAGTGGTGATATCGGAAATGAAACTCTTACTCGTTCAGGGACATCAAGCTATTATAATACAGATCTTGTAAAATCTGATAAGGAATATGACTGGGCGGTTATGCTTTTCAGTTATGACACCACAGATAGTGGAGATATTGATACAGACAAGATTTACGCTTATTTTACTACTAATTACGATGAGCTTACAACTTATATAGGTGTGGACTATGAAACCTTACAAAAAAAGGTTGGGTTTGAGAAGTTTTCAAAATGTTACGATGCTCAGTTTATGGGTGATTACGAAGAAGCTGAAAGAACATATAACGACGGAATTTATATAAATTATTTTACCTATTTTGAAAGCAAATACAATAATCGTAATGTTGAAAACATTGATATCAGTATTATTGAAGCTGACAATAATTTTATAACAGTAAAGCCTGATATAAACATTTCAAAAGCAACAAAGATTCAGATTTACATATGCGAACCTGATGAAATATATCACAGCGGAACAATTAAACCGTACAACTTATCAGAGGTTAACGGAACAGAAATCCAAATCCCCAATATGCACTTATCAAAAAAATATGATAGTGGAAAAACTTATGCTGTGCTTTCAATAGTAACCGATGAATCAGAAAACGTTCTCTACCGTCAGCAAGATTATGTAAAAATACCATAAAGGAGTTGAAATTCCTATGTTTGAAAGATTATATACAACAAAAATGAGTGCTGATAAAAAATCTTTACAAAAACGCTTTTCTAAAATCCGTTCAAAAAGTGGAAAAATATCAAGACTAATGGCAATTTTCATGTCCATTGCTGTTCTCATAACAATAACCTGTGCAACTATTGTTATGGCAGCCGTAGGATCGGACGGAATGGAATATTGGGATAAAAACGAAGTCTTTTTTCTTGACGGAATAAAAACTACAATTTCACTTGAAGGTCGAAGTGTCCCAGAATGGATTTATGAAGATGTTACTGATACAAAAAGTGTAGATGTAACAATGAGAAGATATGAATACCGTCAAGCTGATGGTTGGCTTATTCCGATGAATTTGATAGAGTTCAGCGGAAACAAAGGTAAGGTTGTACTTGCTTCAAATAGTGTAAGTAAGAGCGCTCCCTCTCAACAGGATATTGATACAAACAAGCACAATTCTGCTGAATATCTCTATCTTAAAGCTGATAAAAAGACATTATCATATTCCTTTATAGAGTATTATCAGCAAGGTTTATCACAGCAGAGAGCATTGTTTGAAAATTTTATCAGCCCCAAATCAGACAAATTCAGAGGCGCAAAGGTTTCAATCATAATTGATGATAATTGGGAAATAGATAATATTCTTATTCACCCTGTTGTCAATGATGAATATGACAACCCTTTATCAGAGAGCGATAAATATGACTTTATTGAACTGCCTTTTGAAGATTTTACTGAAATAGGCTCATTTGAAAAGAACACAAAAGAATCCTACATAAAGTTGTGGGACTACACATTTTCACATTATGAAAAAGATTATAAAAATAGAAATGTTGACGGAATAAAAATAAATATTGATAATGCAAGCACCGAAAAAATAACAATGAATATTGCTTGTGATTACAAAAACATTACCCGGTGTGAAATTGAAGTCTTTAATCAGTACACGAATTTTGTTTCTTTAACAAGGAGTACAAAAGATTTGTTTGGAAAAATTGATATATCTCCGAGAAAAGAAAAAACAAGTAATTTTATCTATGAAAGAGAAAATAACGAGGCACAATTTAATTCAGGAGAAACATATCGGGTAACAGTTCGCTTGTGTGATGATACAAACAGAATTGTATATCGTTGGCAAGAATACATAACTATACCATAAAGGAGATTTTTGATATGAAAAAGATATTCATTTTTATTTTAATACTAACGCTTATTTGTTCTACATCAACAACTGCTCTTGCAACCGACAACGAAACTGTTGGAGGGAAAATAACATTAACGCAATTCATAGGGACAGATAGAGAGGACGCAGAATCTGTACAGCTTTACGTAAAAGGTCAGTTATATACCGTTGATACAAAAGCATTTTATGAGATTGCCGATTCTATGATAATCACATCTAATATTGAGCCATATACAATTATTAACGACGGCATATATATTTGTGTAAAGGCTGATGAAGATACGGCTGATTTTGTATATTTGAGTGATGCCGGAATAGACAGAGCGACTCCTGCTCCGGGCAGACCTCTTTACTCCTTATATGTTCCTGATGATACAATTCTTATTGACAAAATTATATCGTTAACAGAACAAAAAAGTGATATTATAAATTCCGAGTGGGCTGTTGGAGAAATTGCAAAAGCAAATGAACTGAAAATTATTCCATCAGATTTTACAGTTACAGATTACACTCAACCAATAACAAGAGAAAATTTCTGTATTCTCGCTGTTAAAATGATTGAAACAAAAATCGGTGAAGAACTTGCAACTGAAAATCCTCAATACCCTTTAGGTATCAGAGATACAGAAAATATCAACATTAAAAAATTGTATTCAACGGGTATTATAAGAGGTAAAGAACAGAAGAAAACAGGAGTTATTTTTGCTCCGTATGATTTAATCACACGTGAAGAAGCTGCAACAATTCTTAACAGAATAGCAGTATATCTCGGAATGGATATGCCGCAGATTATTGACGCAGTATATTATTGGGACGAAAACAATATTTCGGATTGGGCTATTGACGCAGTAAAAACTATGCGACAGTTTGGAATTATGGAGGGTGTAAACGGCTATGAGTTTTCCCCGAAAGGAACATATACCGTTGAACAAGCTATCGCAACAATGGTTAGATTTCATCAAAAAAATTAAGACGGTGCGGAAAAAGTTGTGTAAATAGTATAAAAACAGACCTCCTTGGTGAAAATTATGGTAGAAATAATTTTTATCAAGGAGGTTTTTCGACATGAAAATACCAAAGGAACTTATTAAAGAATATGTAAAAAGTGAA
>JAZULT010000085.1:0-25465 GCA_045603225.1 Clostridia bacterium
TTGGGTGTAGTTTGACATAAAACTAAAAATAAATGACACAGTTATTAAAATAAAAATCAAAAAAACCACATACTTTCTATAAGAAAAATTTTATCACCATTCCGTTGACTAAACAAGTAAAGCATTAATAAAAAGCTCCCCATCTGTCTGTATACGATTTATTGCAAATAAATTCTATCACGAACATATCAGATTGTCAATTTACAATATTTGCAGAATGTGCAGTTTTTCAATGCCGACACCTGCTATTCCGCATATTTACACATATTTTCTGAAATTTTGCTGATTGCAAAAAAAAATCACCTTTCCAAACACTTGAAAAAATAAATAGTTTGTGTTATAATGTATTAAACTATCTGAAAGGTAAATTTTTTATATGAAATCAACATCAAAAAAATCATTTCTGAAAAAACTTATTATTTCATATGCAGCAATATTGATTTTGCCAATTCTGGTTATGTCCTTTTCAGTCTACCGTCAGTTTGACAGCGTGCTGAAAAAGGAACTGATTACGAATCACACAAACTCACTCGAAAGAGCCGCTTATATTCTTGACTCGAACATAAGCAATCTGTATACAGTAAATGAAAAGCTTATTTCAGATACAATTACAAAATCCACGGGAAACCTATCCAACCCGGAAATCGTACTTACAATGCAGACAGAATTCAATAAATATCTTGTATCGAACTCTTTTATAAAGGAAATAGCAGTCTATTTTCACGGCGAAGACTACATATATACATCAAAAAGCTCATATCAGGTATCGGATTTTATAGACAAATATTATATTTTCTCTGAATGGGATAATTCTGCATTTATCAGCGACATTAACACCATTTCGGAAATAACTGTGAGAAAAGCTGAAACAGCCACCTTGCCGAACAGCTCTGAAAGCAAAATCATAACCTTCATGTATCCCGTCCGGCACAGCAATCAGATATCTGCAACACTTATGTTTTTTGTAGACCAGGCATACATAGAAAATGTCATAAAAAGTACAACAGAAGAAAGCAGTTCAGGAATTATTATTCTGGACAATAAGGAAAATACGATTGTTTCAACATACGAAAACTATTCTTCCTACGATAACATAGTAAAAGAATTCCTCAACTCTGACGAAAAAACATCAACTATAGATCTGGGAAACAAAAAATTCCAGATTTCAGCTATCTCCGATACAACAAATCAGACTTATATAATGCTTACACCACTCAGTCACGTTCTTAAAAAAGAACACGATATTCTTATTTCATCTATTGCAATACTGTTACTTGTACTGATTGCAGGAGTTCTTGTAATAATATGGAGTCTCCGTATTACATACAGACCGATTAAAGCACTCAGGGAATTTTCTGCTGATATCGCAAGGGTAGATTTAAACACTAATGATGAACTGGAAACAATAAAAGGAACTATAAGTCATCTGGCCGACGAAAAAGAAAATATTATTAACAAATCCTCGCACATGACAGAGGAGTATATCCTTGAAAATATGATTAAAGGGCGGTATGCTTCCGCCACTGAATTAAAAGAACAAATAAAACCGTTCAATATATCATTTAACACAAATTATTATGCAGTTTTAATACTTCTTGTACACAACAAAAAAAACGAAAAAGAGCTTATAAAAAAACTCATGAATCGTTTTTTCTCCGGTATAATAAAAGAAGAGCATCAGATTTCAGGAAGATATGTAGCCATAGTAACTCCCGAAAACAGCAATTTCGGCGCATTATCCCAATCCGTCAAATCGTTTTTGAACGCTCTTTATGATGAGTTTGATATTCATACAACAATCGGAGTAGGAAATATATATGAAGACATAAAGAAAATCCCTCTCTCCTACATCCAGGCGTGTTCTGCAATAGACTACCGTCTTATTAAAGGTAACAGAAACGTTATTACTTATTCATCAGTTTCTTCTCTTATAGAAGATTACCAGGGCTCATACCCGAACAACAATATTGAGAGTCTGAAATATCAGATAAAAAAAGGAGATATTGAAAACATAAACTACATTCTTGATTCTACACTGGAATTTATTAAAAAGGAAAATATTCCGTTGTTTATTGCAAGAAATCTATGCTTTGACATGATTAACACCGTCTGGAAAACATTTACCGAAATTCAGAAAACTCACGTTCTTCCAACAAACGATTATCCTAATATAACAGTGCTTTCAAAGTATGACACTGTTGATGACCTTATACAGATTCTGAAAAACTTCTGTTCCAATATCTGCAGCGAATTCAATGCTTCAAATGAAAAAAATGAGGAAAGTCTGTTAAATTCTATATTGAATTATATAAAAGATAATTACCGTGACGGTAATTTCACTGTTCAGATTATGGCAGATCATTTTGATATGTCACTGACAAACATAAGCCAGTATTTCAAAGCAAGAACCGGTCAGACAATAATAAATTACATTACAGGTCTGAGAATTGCAGAAGCAAAAGAACTTCTTCTGAATACCGAAATGTCAATTAACGAAATTGCTCTGAGTGTCGGTTATCTTAACTCTTCAAGCTTTATAAGACGTTTTAAACAAATAACCGGACTTACACCCAAACAGTTCACCGCAGAATATAAATAATAGCAATCAATAAAAAATTCAGGGTAAACCCGCTGATTTGCGGATTTACCCTGAATTTTGTTATTTTTGATAGAATTTCTGAATGCCGCTTATATAAGACAGGGGAATCCTGCTTTCTTATGAGCATCAAGAAGCTCGTCACACATAGCCTTGATATCGTCAATTGACAGTTCAGCCGCTGTATGCGGATCAAGCATAGCCGCCATATAAACATCCTCTTTACGTTTTGAAACTGCCGCTTCAATCGTAAGAAGCTGAGGATTGATATTTGTTCTGTTCATTGCCGCAAGCACTTCAGGAAGGTCTCCTACAACTGTCGGATGAATTCCTGCACCGTTAACGAGACACGGAACCTCTACGCAGGCATTATGCGGAAGGTTTGTGATAAGTCCGTTATTAATTACGTTACCGCCAATCTGATACGGAGTATTTGTAACAATTGATTCCATAATATGTGAAGCATACTCTCTTGAACGTTCGTGCTCAATTTTACCGCCGTTAAAGAGCTCGTCACGCTGTTTTTCCCAGTTCTTTATCTGTTCCACGCAACGTCTCGGATATTCATCAAGAGGAATATTATATCTTTCAACAAGCTCAGGATACTTTGACTTAAGATAGAACATATTGTATTCTGAATTATGCTCACTGCTCTCTGTGCAGTAATATCCGAAGTTTCTTATGTACTCGAATCTTACCATATCATTATGTTTTTCGCCTGAATCATTAAGAGCAATCGCTTTTTCACGGATAAGCGGATAAAGGTCATTTCCCTTGTTATCTCTTACATCAAGAAGCCATGCCATATGGTTTATGCCGGCAATCTTTTCTTTATATCCGTCAACCTCGATTTCAAGGTGCTTAAGAAGGTCAGGAGTACAAACCTGAACACTATGGCAAAGTCCGATTGTTTTAACGTCTGTATATCTTAACATATAACCTGTAAGCATCGCCATAGGATTAGTGTAGTTCAAGAACCATGCGTTCGGACAAACACACGCCATATCTTCTGCAATATCACGAAGCACAGGAATTGTACGAAGTGCTCTGAAAATTCCGCCTATACCAAGCGTATCAGCGATTGTCTGTCTGAGACCATACTTTTTCGGGATTTCAAAATCTATAACAGTACATGGCTCATATCCGCCAACCTGAATAGCATTTACAACAAAATCAGAACCTCTGAGCGCTTCTTTTCTGTTTTCAACACCAAGATATTTTTTAATTGTTGCTCTTCCGTTATTTATGTTTTCATTAAGCTTTGTTATAAGGAGATATGATTCATCAAGTCTCGCTCCGTCTATATCATAAAGTGCGATTTCTGCATCAGATAAAGACTCTGCAAGCATACAGTCGCCAAGAACATTTTTTGCAAAAACGGTACTTCCAGCACCGACAAAAGTAATTTTAACCATAGTAAATTCCGCCTTTCTTTTAATTAATTAAATAATACCACATTTTTTTGCAAAAATCTATTGCATAATGTCACCTGTTTATGTTATAATTAGTATATATTAAAAAGAAAGGCTATGGAAATTATTATGTCAAATTACTTTATAAGAAACTTAAAATTCTCTGACATTAATCCTGTTGACGCAGGATTTGAAAAATGTGCTCCCGAACACAGTCACGGCTATTGCATACGAGGTTATTATCTGATTCACTACATCGTGTCCGGAAAAGGAATACTACTGAAAAACGGAAAAGAATATAAAATAGGTACCGGTAAAGCTTTTCTTATAAAGCCCGATGACTCTACTAAATACATTGCCGACAAAAATAATCCATGGGAATACATATGGATAGGTTTTGACGGAAAAACTGCAGATATGCTAAACGATTTCGAAGCTACTGTTTTTGAGCCGGATATCAGAATTTTTGAAAAGGTCAAATCAAGTATTAATTATACCAATATGCGTGAAATATATCTCAAAAGCTGTATCTGCGAGCTTCTTTGCGATATGTACGAAAAGAACACCGCAGTAGATCCTGTGGAAAAGATAAAAAACTATATTGATATTCATTATATGGAAAATCCGAAAATTGAAGACATTGCAAAAACGGTACTTCTAAACAGAAAGTACCTCGTACGCCTTTTTAAGAAAAAAACAAATCATACTATTCAGGAATACATTGTAAGCAGAAAAATGAAAGCAGCAAAAAAATTCCTGAAATCAGGTTATAACGTAAACGAAGTTTCACAACTTACCGGCTATAGCGACCAGTCAACGTTTTCAAGAGCATTCAAAAATTACTATAACGTTTCCCCGTCAAGCACAAAATAAAGGAGATTGCATTTGCAATCTCCTGTTATCTTTTATTAGTTAGCAGCTTCATCAACCTTAATTACTTCTTTTCCGTTGTAGTAGCCGCATGCCTTACATACTCTGTGAGGCATTTTGAATTCGTGACACTTAGGACACTCAACCATACCGGGAACTGCAAGCTTCCAGTTTGCACGTCTCTTGTCACGTCTTGATTTTGACACTTTACCCTTAGGTACAGCCATTTACTACACCTCCTAAACTTTTAAGGTCAGTTGTCTTTATTGTTGTCCATTATATTTTTAAGAGCTTCCCATCTCGGATCAATAACTTCGTTATCACATCCGCAATCGCCCTCGTTAAGGTCTGCGCCACATTCAGGACACAATCCCTTACAATCCTCTTTACAAAGAAATTTTCCGGGAACATTGACTAAAAAGCCATTCATCGCTATATCAGATACATCTATTTCATCGCCACTGTATACAATTTCATCACCGTCAGGATCTGAATCGCTATCTTCACGCACAAGTGTCTCTTCCAGTCCGAATGTAAAGTCATACTCAATATCCTTCATGCATCGAGCACAGTTTACCTCAAGCTTCATGGAAACGTCACCTTTAAGCGTAAGCGACTGACCGTTATTATAAATATAACCGTCAAATACAGGACAAGTTACAAACCTGAATTTTTCGCCACGATAACTTATATCGTCAAATCTAAGCTCTCCATGTATATCCTCTTTGTTTCCGGTTTCTTTCAAAACCTCACTCGGATTTATTATCATGAACAACACACTCCACTAAAATTTTATAGGGAAATTATTTCAACTCTACCTTAGCGCCAGCTTCTTCAAGCTTAGCTTTCATTGATTCAGCTTCTTCTTTAGCTACAGCTTCTTTAAGTGTTCCGGGTGCACCGTCAACAAGAGCCTTAGCTTCCTTAAGTCCGAGACCTGTAAGTTCTCTTACGATTTTGATTACGTTGAGCTTTGAAGCACCAGCGTCAGCGAGAATTACGTCAAACTCTGATTTCTCAGCAGCAGCTCCGCCATCAGCTGCAGCAGCACCTGCAACAACAACAGGAGCAGCAGCACTTACACCGAACTCTTCTTCCATCATTTTTACTAATTCAGCAACTTCCAATAATTTTAATTCCTTAATTGAATCAAGGATAGCATTTAAATCTGCCATTGTTTTTTCCTCCTAAACAATTTAATTAATTTACCTTTATAAGGCTTATACAAAATTTGTTATTATTCAGCAGCAGGTGCTTCTTCAGCAGGTGCAGCTTCTTCAGCGGGTGCTTCAACAGGAGCAGCCTCTTCAGCCGGAGCAGCTTCCTCAGCGGGAGCAGCTTCAACAGCCGGAGCAGCCTCTTCGGCAGGAGCAACCTCTTCGGCAGGAGCAGCTTCCTCAGCGGGAGCAGCTTCGCCATTTTTCTTAGCAATCAAGTCAGCTATTTCTTCACCGCCGTCAGCAATAGTAGCAAGCAATCTTGCAAGGTTGCTGATAGGTGCATTCAAGCTGCCCATGATGTTTGCAATCAATGTTTCCTTAGACGGTGTTGCAGCGAGCTTCTTAACTTCGTCAAGAGTCATGATGCTTCCGTCCATAAAGCCTGATTTAATTTCAAGCTTCTCGTTTTCTTTTGCGTAATCAGCCATAACTTTCGCAGGCGCAACTGCATCAGAATCAGAAACAGCGAGTGCAGTAGGTCCGTGTAAAATCTCATCAAGTGCTTCGAGACCGGTTTCTTTAGCCGCAAGACGAAGAAGTGTATTCTTCACAACGAAATACTTAACGCCTGCTGCTCTGAGCTTTCTACGAAGATCAGTATCTTCTTCAACAGTCAGTCCGCGGTAGTCAACAAGTATACCTGTCTGAGCGGTTTTCAAAACTTCAATAATCTCAGCAACCTGAGCTTTTTTTGCCTCTAAAACCTTTTCACTTGGCATGATATTCACCTCCATAAACATTAAGATGATTTTCCGTAAAAAAAGCTTTGCATATCGACAGACACGCAAAGCAATAGTAATCATATTAATCACTATCCTCGGCGGGACTTATTTTTATGCCTGCTGTCTACGGAATTAGTTTTTCAACTCTTTAATTATACATTAACAAATATCAAAAGTCAACTTTTTTTTAGAAAATCTTAAATTTATATGAATTATCAACAAAACAAAACGCATAATTACAATTAAAACTGTTATTTATCTTTAATCTTCGATCTTATTTTGTATCTCGGATCTTCTATTATACTTATACATTCATCACCGGCACAAATAACATGGTCAATAAGCTTGACATTTATCATGTCAAAATACTTCTGAAATGTTACTGTTGTCTCAATATCCTCATAGGACGGAACGGTCTGTCCTGACGGATGATTATGTGCAAAAATCACACCATGAGCTTCACAGTTGAATATTTCCTTGGTAACCTGTCTCAAATCAATATGAACAGAATTTATATTTCCTCTGCTGATAAGCTTCGTCTTCAGCAGCTTTCCCGCTGTCGAAGTACAAAGCATATAAAGTATTTCCGTAGTTGTCTCACCTATAAAGAGTGAAGATATATATCTGTGCATTTCGGAACGGTCATACAATTTTGACTTCTTTGTATTTTTACTGCAAGTATACTTCTGGAACATCGCCCTGTACATGAGTATGTAAGTTGCCATACCCTCACCCACTCCGTTAACAGATAAAAGCTCTTCGCGAGTAGCTGAAAAAAGTCGGTCAAATGTTTTAAATTTATTAAGAAGATGATGCGCTGTCTCATTTGTATCTCTCATAGGATTTGCATAACTCAGAAACAGCTCCAGAATCTCATGCTCCTGAAAACCTTCAAAATCATCAAATTCAGCGAATCTTTTTCGTATTCTCTCTTTATGCCCATCATGAATGCCTTTTGTTTTTCCCATTAAATAACCCTTTCATCAAGCCACTGGCTTAGCCTGTTTATTATCTGTCCTTTTATATGTCGGAACTACTTTTTCAAGAACTGATTTTATAAGTTCATTATCTTTTTTGTTAATAGCATCGTTTAATGACGAAAGATTTGTTTCAAGTAAGCTTTCATCTCCAAACATAGGTTCTCCGACAAAAATTTTATCGTTCTTTGTTTTCATAAGACCCTCTTCATTCATAAGAAGCTCTTCATATAGCTTTTCACCCGGTCTCAATCCTGTCACTTCGATTTTTATATCAACACCGGGCTTATATCCGTAAAGCCGTATCATTTTTTCAGCAAGTTCATAAATTTTCACCGGTTCACCCATATCAAGAACAAAAATTTCACCACCCGACGCATAGCTTGCTGCCTGTAGCACAAGCTGTGCCGCCTCCGGAATCGTCATGAAAAATCTTGTTATTTCCTTATGAGTAACAGTAACAGGTCCACCCTGTTCTATCTGACGTTTGAAAAGTGGTACAACACTGCCGTTTGAACCCAGCACATTTCCGAATCTGACCGCAACATACTCAGTTTTGCTCTTCTTCTGAAATGTCTGTATAATCATTTCACACAAACGTTTTGTTGCACCCATTACATTTGTAGGATTAACAGCCTTATCGGTCGAAATCATAACAAACCTGTATACACCGTATTTATCTGCGCATTTTGCAACATTATATGTACCGAAAACATTATTCTTTATCGCTTCTCCCGGGCTGTCTTCCATAAGCGGTACATGCTTATGAGCCGCAGCATGAAAAACAATATACGGTTTATATTCTTCAAAAATCTCATCAAGTCTTTCTGTATCTCGCACTGATGCTATAAGAACATCAGGTTTATTGTCCGGATATTCACGGTTTAATTCCATCTGCAAATCATATGCATTATTTTCATAAATATCAATTATGACAAGCTTTCCGGGATTAAATTTCATAATTTGTCTACAAAGTTCTGAGCCTATAGAACCTCCGCCTCCTGTAACAAAAACCGTTCTTCCCGAGATATACTCAGATATTCCCTTGTTATCAAGGGAAATCGGGTCACGACTGAGAAGGTCATTTATCGTGACACTTCGTGCAGACCCCAGTCCTATCTCATTATTTACAATTTCATTTATTCCCGGCAAAGTTTTAATTTTACATGTTGTTTCCGAGCATATACTGAGAATCTCGCTTTTTCTTTTAGCACTTGCCGAAGGAATGGCGAATATAATTTCATCAATCTCATATTTTTCTGCAATATACGGAATATCAGCAGTATCTCCTAAAACACGACATCCGTGCACGATGAAATTCTTCTTATTTTTATCATCATCAATCAGTCCGACTATTTTATAATTCATGTCTTTATTGGTAATTTGTTCCCTGAGAAGTATCATGCTGGCATTTCCTGCTCCGATTATGAGTAACCTCTTCCTGTCCGAATCAGAATCTATCCGGTATTTATAAAGCTTACTGAGTCCCCTTACAGCCATCCTCAGAAGAAGAATAAATGCGTCTGCAAGTATTATTGATACAATACTTATTTTAGTCCATCCTGTAGAGTAAAATACAGATGTGCATACCGAAATCACCGAAGCAGCACCCAAAATAATTGCAACTCTGAAATAATCCTTTGCACCGGCATATACCCACATAGTAGTGTATACTTTACCTAAATACATACATCCGACATAACTTACAAAAACAGGAATAATTTTTACAAAATTTTCAAAATAGTATAAAAATGCAGTATCACTACTGCACGCAAGCATTACAGACAGCAAAAAAGCAAATGCTATAAGCAAACAATCAAAAACCAAAAGAAATCTGTTTCTTATATAAAATATTATTTTTTTATCCACGGGATTCACCTAGTATTCCATTCAAATATAATTAATAACCACACTATATTATATCATTTATATATTTCAAAGTAAAGTCTTTTAATAATTTTTGATATTTTCAATAAAAATTTATCTTTTTTTCAAGCATTCTGACAAATTTTCAAGTCTGTTTCTGTCCATAGCAGGAAAATCCTTCATAGGGAACTCCATTCCGAGTTTGTCATATTTTTCACTGCAAAGCTTTTCAAAAGGAAGAAGCTCCGTTTTTTTTATACATGAAAATTCAGATGTAATGCAATTCAGTTTTTCTATACTATTTTGATTATCATTGATTCCCGGAACAATAACTCTTCTTATTATAACATACTTATTCAGCTTTTCGCAAATTCTGAGAAATTCCATAGTTTTCTCAAAAGAGCCTTTTATATACTCCTTGTACTCCTGTTCATTGTCCATTTTAATATCAAGTATAACAATGTCGCATAAACTGAGAATATCCAAAGTACATTCATCAATTACAGCCCCTGATGTATCTATTGCTGTATTTATTCCGTCGCTTTTACACAGCCGCAGCATTTCCAGAAGAAATTCACCCTGCATAAGAGCTTCTCCACCGGAAAAAGTCACGCCGCCTTTTTTTCCGTAATAGCTTTTATATTTTTTTATTCTCTCAAAAAGTTCATCGGCGGAGAATAAATCTCCGCCGTTTATATCGTGAGTTTCAGGATTATGACAATATGCACATCTCAGGGGACAACCCTGAAAAAACACAACCGTTCTTATTCCCGGACCGTCAACAGCACTGCCGGTATATATTGAGCTTATCCGTCCGTTCATAACTCCTCCTACACTCTGTCGTGGAATGTACGCATAATAACCTCCTTCTGCTGCTCACGGCTGAGTCGGCAGAAGTTTACAGCGTATCCGGACACTCTGATAGTAAGATTAGGATAATTCTCAGGATGATTATATGCATCAATAAGCTTTTCACGATTAAGAACGTTTACATTTATATGATGCGCACCTTTTTCGAAATATCCGGAAAGTATATCAGAAAGGTTGTCCACTCTGTCCTCTTCGTTTTTACCAAGTGTTTCCGGTGTAATAGTAAATGTATTCGAAATGCCGTCACGGCAAATTGAATACGGGAGTTTTGAAACAGAATTAAGTGACGCAAGTGCTCCGTTTTCTTCGCGGTTATGCATCGGATTCGCTCCCGGAGCATACGGCTCACCGGCTTTTCTGCCGTCAGGTGTTGCACCGGTCTTCTTTCCGTAAGCAACATTCGAAGTAATTGTTAGAACTGAAAGTGTTACTTCAGAATCCCTGTAAGTTTTCTGGTGCTTGAGCTTTTTATAAATTGTATTAAGTACATATACAGCAATATCATCAACACGGTCATCGTCATTTCCGAATTTCGGAAAATCTCCCTCTATTTCAAAATCCTTAATCAAACCGCTTTCGTTACGTATAACTTTAACCTTTGCATGCTTAATTGCACTGAGCGAATCGGCAATTACAGAAAGTCCTGCAACACCGCAAGCCATAAAACGGTGCACCTCGGTATCATGAAGTGCCATCTGTATTTTTTCATACGCATACTTATCATGCATATAATGGATAACATTCAGTGTATTTATGTAAAGCTTGCATATCCAGTCACTGTATTTTTCAAATCTTTCAATAACCTCATCATAATCAAGATACTCACCTTGATACGGCTCCGTAACCGGTGCAATTTCAGTACCTGTCTTTTCGTCACAACCACCGTTAAGAGCAAGAAGCAAAAGCTTTGGAAGATTACATCTTGCGCCAAAAAACTGCATCTGCTTTCCTATTTTCATAGCTGATACACAGCATGCAATCGCGTAGTCATCTCCATATATTCTTCGCATCTGGTCATCATTCTCGTACTGAATTGAATCAGTATCGATAGAAACCTTGGCACAGAACTTTTTAAATTCCTCAGGAAGATGCTCTGACCAGAGAACTGTAAGATTAGGCTCAGGAGATGTCCCGAGATTATATAAAGTATTAAGCATTCTGAAGCAATTCTTTGTAACAAGCGTTTCATCATGCTCAGTCATACCGCCAATACTTTCTGTAACCCATGTGGGGTCTCCGCCGAAAAGTTCATTATACTCAGGAGTACGAAGCTGTTTTACAATTCTGAGTTTCATTACGAAATCATCAATTATTTCCTGTACTTCACTTTCTGTAAGCATTCCGGCTTTCATGTCACGTTCTGCATAAATATCAATAAATGTACTTACACGTCCGAGAGACATTGCGGCACCATTCTGTTCTTTAACCGCGGCAAGATAAGCAAAGTAAATCCACTGCACTGCCTCGCGTGTATTTCCTGCCGGGCGACCGATATCAAACCCATACATCTCTGCCATACCTTTAAGAGCCTGAAGAAATTCAATCTGCTTATGTATTTCCTGACATAGACGGATGTTTTCTTCGGTCATATCTTTAGCTCCGTAATATGCCTTGTCCTTTTTCTTCGCCTCAATAAGAACATCAACACCGTAAAGCGCACAGCGTCGGTAATCTCCGATTATTCTTCCTCTGCCGTATGCATCGGGAAGCCCAGTCATAATTCCAAAGTGTCTTGCCTTCTTCATCTCATCGGAATAAACACTGAATACACCGTCATTGTGTGTTGTCTTATAACTGAAAGCATCTTCAATCGTTTTCGAAATTTTATAACCATAGGCTTCAGCAGAGCTTCTTGCCATTCTCATTCCACCGAAAGGATTAACACCTCTCTTAAGCGGAGCGTCAGTCTGTAATCCTACGATAATTTCATTATCCTTATCAATATACCCTGCAGGATAAGCCAGAAGTGAAGATACCCTTTCGGTATCAACATCAAGAACTCCGCCGTTTTCAGCCTCTTGCTTCAGAAGCTCCTTTATCCTGTCATTTATTTTGTTTGTTCTCTCTGTAGGTCCTTCAAGAAAATCACCGTTTCCATAATATGGAGTATAATTTTTCTTTATAAAATCACTTACATCTATTTCATTATTCCATATGTTATAAGTAAATCCATTCCATTGTTCAAAATTCATAAAACTGCACCAACCTTTCCTCTATGAATTACCTTTATTATATCATCAGAAAAAGGACTTTGTCAACTATATATTGTGGTGTATTGCTAAATATGTCAATTATTTATAATATATATAGTAAATACGCAGTAGTGTTATGACAGTTTGCTCTGCCGTATAAATTCCACGCGGAAGAAATTTATTTTCTTCCGTTCCTATCATCACACCGTAATTATAAACAACCGATACAGCTTCACGTGCCCATTCCTGAATTTCATCATTATCATAAAATCCGTTTTCTCCTTTTTCTGTCCATGAATAAGTCTTCATTACTCCCGAAAGAATTTTTGCCGCTTCTTCACGGTTAATTTTCTTTTCAGGTCTGAAATAGCCGTCTTCATAGCCGTCTATAATTCCCATACGCCAAAGTGCTGAAACTGCCATACTTTCAGAATCCGGGAATATCTGTCCCGAACCGTCAGGAATATCAGTCCCCATCTTCTTCATAACCTCCACCGCAATTTCACAAAACCCCTGTCTTGATATACCATCCGTGAAACTGCCCGGTACAGATGTTTCAGGAACAAAACCAAGTGCGACAGCATTCTTTACATCATCATATGCCCATTCGGAAATATTATAATTGTCAATATCTTCCACCAATATTTTATCTTCCGGTGGGGTATATTCCGGCAGTTCATGCAAATCGCAGCTTGCCCAGTCAATACCGTTTGATGTTTTGAAAATTCCGTTCTGTACAGTCATAATATATAAAGTTCCGTCACACGCACTCATACCACACGGAAGTGAATCAAACTTCTTTAAATATACATTACCGTCTTTGTCAATAACTTTCACATCACAGACATTTTCCCAGCCATGGTAATAAAAATAAGGAGCACCGTCCCATGCGCACCATCTTACACCATACATGTCTCCAAATTCCGCAACCTCATATGCTTCAAGTCCACCGTCAAAATCAGAATAATACGAAGCCAGTTCATCGCATTCAGACAGATATTCGCAGCGTATAGGTATTACATTTTCTCTTTCTTTATAATCAGACAGCATTTCACAGTAGTCTATCATTTTAGCATTATCTCTTATAACAAACTTATTTCTGATGCCTCCATTATAGTTTACAGGCAAAATAACATTCACTGAAAAAGTCGTTGTCTCTCCTGCCGGGAGAAAAACAACTGCCATAACATCGGTATCCGACTCGGGCGATGAACCTTTTGCTAAGGCAAATTCTTCATTATTCATATAAACAATAATATCTGAAGCCGTCGTCGCCTCGTACGTAAAATATCTGTCTTTATTTCCGGAATTTGTAATTGAGAGGTTATAAGTATATGTAACACCGTAATTTCCGAGATTCATAGCGTAAAATCCGAGATTTTCATTTATGAAATAATTAGGCTCAAACAAATCACCCGGCAAAGCCCCCTGCTGTCCCTCAAAAGAGCGTGAATCTGAATGAGATGTGTCAATATACCATACATTATCACGTTCAGACTCCGGGACTCCGTTCCCGTAAAGCTCAAGCTTTGAATCATCTTCATATATGAAATCAATCATCCCTGTATCATCAGCTCCGCCCTTTGCCCATGGGTCAGCAAACGGGTTTATATGCGTAACCCACTGAGCAATAGTCAACCCGTTAGGTTCATATCGGTTATAAAGCGTAACAGGCAGAACATCTCCGTTAAGTGTATTTTCATCATTAATTTCATAGTTTAAATCTGTAACTACATTAGGGAGTGTATCTGCAATTCCTTTATATGCCTTATCATATCTCAAAACAGCCTTCAGGGAATCCGTTCTGAACGAAGACCTGTCGCCTAAACTCATATCATCATCAGCCTTAAACGCACAAACATTAACGTTCATATTGCCGGAATGAATTTCAAGTACAGCCTGAATATGCACAGGTTGTCTGTAATGAACACGGTCATAATCTGAAATATATTCACTAAGCCATTTTGTTTCTTCTGTCGTTATGTCCACAATTTTATTATCTGACGGAAAATAGCACACTTGCCCATCAGCCTGAATTATTGTTTTTCCAAGGAACGACGCACAGCATTTCAACTGCCCCCATTCATCTTCATACAAGGAAATGGCTCCACCATCATTCCATGCCTTTGCTTTTATCGTTTCAAAGCTTATATTACTAAGTGTATACGAACATTCGCCCGAAACCGGTGTAAGTTCAACATCAAGCTCCATATCCTTGCATAAATTTTCTTCTGTATCACTTATTCTTCCTATAAAATTATAATGTGACAGGTAAAGCACATATTTACCCGGAGATAAATTCTCATTATTCATAATATACCGTGGTTTCTCACCATTGACGAGACTTTCTGCATCAATCGCCTCCGGATTGTTACAATAAATAAAATATCCGTTACCCACATCAGAAAACTCAAGTTTCTGCGGTTCAGGTTCTGCAGAAGCAGCAGAACAAAGCATGATAATCAGAAATACTGATACATAGAAAAAATTCTTCACCGAACTGTCGCACCTCCTTTCTAACTTATCATAACACACAACGGACAATTTGTCAACGAAAAAAATCCGTAAGGCAATGCCTTACGGATTTTCTAAAAACTAAATTATTCAGCAGCTTCTTCTTCAGCAGCTTCTTCTTCTGTAGCTTCTTCAGCAGCTTCTTCTTCAGCAGCTTCTTCTTCTGTAGCTTCTTCAGCAGCTTCTTCAGCAGGAGCTTCTTCAGCAGCTTCAGTAGCAGCTGTTTCTTCTGTAGCAGCTTCTTCAGCAGGAGCGCCACAAGCAGCCATTGAAAGTGCCATCATACCAGCCATTAACAATGTAACAAATTTTTTCATAATAATTTACCTCTTTCTTATTTTTAAATATTTCGTCCTCTAGGGACGTTACAACAATAAGTAACATATATATTTATACCTCAAACATTTCTAAAAGTCAATACAAATATTCGAAATTTATATAACATGCACAAATAATATTTGCATTTACTATGAATTATTCACAATTTTACTCCGTTTTTTCGGATTTTGCATGTTTCAAAAGCTCTGTCAATTCACTTTTAGAGAAATTATACTTATTATTACAAAAGTGACATGTCATCTCGGCATTACCCTGTTCTTCAATAATATCTGTCAGTTCCTGTTTCCCGATAGATATAAGTGCTTTCTCCATACGTTCTCTTGAGCAAGTACACTTATACGTCGGATATTCCTCTTTATTATTAACAAAAAAGTCTATTCCTTCGGTAACGGCAAATATTATATCCTCCGCTGTCATCCCTTCGGCAATCATTGTCGTTACAGGTTTAATTTTATTAAGATTCTCTTCTATTATATGTGCAGTTTCATCTGTAGATCCCGGCATCATCTGAACCATAAATCCGCCTGCCGCTTTAATTGAATTATCTGTATCAACAAGCACACCCAATCCTGTCGCTGTCGGAGTTTGCTCACTCTGTGCGTAGTACATTGTTATATCCTCCGCAATTTCACCCGACACAAGCGGAATTTGTCCGATATATGGCTCTTTTAAGCCTAAATCTCTGACAACGCTTAAGGTTCCTTTTCCGACAGCACCTCCAACATCAAGTTTCCCCTTACTGTTAAGCGGTAAATCAACATACGGATTCGTAACATAACCTCTCACCTCAAGATTACTGTTTCCGCAGGCAATAATACTGCCTATAGGACCATCGCCTTTTATCTGCAGAGTGATAGAATCATCCTCCGACTTAAGACCTGCCGCCGCCATAAGCACAGCACCTGTAAGAGTTCTTCCCAGCCCTGCCGAAGCAACCGGCAGTGTGTTATGTATTTCATGAGCTTTATTTACTAATTCTGTTGTTACTACAGCAAAAACACGTATGCTTCCGTCTGCACTTGTTCCTCTTTTTAAAATATTCTCCAAATCAATGCAACCTTTCTCTATCATTTATTTTTTAAAATAACTGTTATTTCGCTATTCCCGACAACTTTTATATTTTCATTATCAAACTCAACGTTGAAAGTATTTTCTCCTGCAACACCGTCAGAAGCATCAATCTTCGCCTTGATATTCTTATCATATCCCTTCGGCACTGATAATGTCATAGTCTTTACAATATGAGGATTCTCAGCAACAAGGTCTTCGGGAACACCGGTAATCTCTATTGCAAGCGTTTCTGTTATTTCCTCACGCTCTTTAATTTTTATATCTGCAGTTATATATTCTTCTCTTACGTATATACCTTCCGGAACCTGTATTTTAAACTTCGCAACTCCGTTAGTTATCTCTTCATTTTCAAGAACAGCCTCAATTGTTGACGGAGTACTCATTCCCGGAACAACACCTATTTCAATCTTTGACATGGAATATGAATCTTCATCAATATCTACAATATATTTTTCCTCTAATTCCTTACTTGCCACCGCCTTAACATTTATTTGCTTCCTATTATATACGGTATTCTTTATTTGCATATTAGTATGTTCCATAAAAATTGTGTTTACTTCTCGAATCGGAGAATTATCCGCATCAACAATTTCACATGAGTATATACCATATCCGGAGTCACTCAGCTCCGAAGCGTCAACATTTACAATACATTTCTCAGCCTGTTCAACATCACTTTTCGAGCCGGTAATACGTATTGTATCAAACTCGCCTTCAGATTTAACAATTTTATTTTTAAGCTTGTCCTCGTTCACATGAACAATTCTGACCGGTATTTCTTTCGAATATGCATATTCAATCTGCAATTCTACAAATGAATTCTTCTGTTTCTCAAGCATTATATCAAATGGCATATTAATCGAAGGTGAAACCTTTACAGTTCCGGGTCCGCTTATATTCGTGAGATTAATATCAGCAGATATCCTGTTCATTTCATTCATCAGGTCGTTTCTTGTCCCCTTTATTTTTACGTTCATATCAGGAATATCTTCTTTTGAAACAACAACAAGTCCATTATTTCTCAGTTCATTTTCGCCGAGAAAATTAATATCGGTTACTTTTGTCCAAACAGTTATCGACGGATTTACTATATTTATTATTACAAACCACACTATAACAGCTATAGCAATTGATAAAATCAGTCTTTTAGATTTTTTCATAGAATTATCGTCTTTTTCTTTTTTCACAAATATCTTTTTCAGCTTTTCGAGGATTATTTCACTTCTTTTCACGGGAATCCCCCCCCTTTCTGAATTTCAACATCTGCATAAAATTATCATCATTTTCCGTCACAAAAAATTTCTCTATTGCTCTCTTAAGCGGTTCTCTCGTTACATTTCTTGTAAGCGCACCATTCATAGCAATTGAAACCTTTCCCGTTTCTTCACTTACAACAATAATAAGTGCATCAGAAACTTCAGAAATTCCAAGTGCCGCTCTGTGTCTGGTTCCAAGTTCTGAAGAAAGTCCTCTGTTAGACGTAAGAGGAAGCAAACATCCTGCACTATGTACCCGTTTCCTGCTTATAATTACTGCACCGTCATGAAGCGGACTATTTTTAAAGAATATATTTTCTATAAGTTCTTTACTTATATCGGCATCAATTTTAATACCTTTGTAATCGCCAAGCTTTGTTTCCCTTTCCATAACAATAAGCGCACCGACTTTTTCGGATGACATATTCATTACAGCATCAACTATTTCATTATATTCTTCTTTTTCTTCGGCTAATCTTCTTTCCCCGGATGTTGCAATGTCAATAATCTTACCAAACTTTGACCTTCCCATTTTTTCAAGAAGACTTCGCAGCTCAGGCTGAAATATAACAACAATAGCAAACAAGCCTACCTGAACAACCGCACTCAGGATATAATTTATAACCGTCAGATTCGTCCAGTCACTCAGCACCATCATCACAAACAAAATAAGTATACCTTTTACAAGCTGCATCGCTCTTGTTTCCTGCATCCAGCGTATCAGGTAGAATATTATTACTGCAGTGATAGATATATCTATCAAATCGCTTACGCGTATCAGCTGCAGATACGACATTATATACTTGATTGTATTTTCCATAATTATATCCTTTCCGCATATTTACCAAAGCTGTCGGGAAACTCTTTTACGAGTCTGTTCCTGATCCGCTCCGTAAATTCTTCTTTTTCTTCGGGATTTTTTCTTAAATGTGATTTATAACCCCACAAATGAGTAAATCTGTCATCTTTGCCGCTCATCAGATTTTCGACAGACGAAAATGTATCTATATGAATCTTCATCTTTTCCGCAATCATCGAAAAAAGTCTCTGTTCCGCAAAAACCATAGGCTTAAGGCAGTCATCCTCACGGCATGCACGCATAAATCTGTCCGCATATGACAAATACTCTTTTAAAAACAAACTATTGTTCACATAAAAAAATGCAGTATTGCAAGGAAGTGTTTTCCACGAAAAACAATCATCAAAATCAATATATGGCTTTACATCAGGATAAATATCATGACTAAGCGTTTCCCTGTGAATAACGCAAATATCGGATTTCAGCTTTTCAAGCTCCAGCGGCTTCCAGACAATAAAATCTGTATCTATCGAAACTACAGGGGTTTTTATATTCTTTAGTCCATAAATCTTTCCTGCTGCCCAGAAAACCTGCGGATTAATCTCCTTCGGAATATTATCAAGGTCCGTATTTATATTATTCCACACATAACCGAGACCTGCTTTTAATATCGCTTCCTTGCCCTTTGTATCAGTTACAAGTGTTATTTCACCGTTGTGTCTTCTCCACATTAATGCCGACAGAATCATCGTCAGCACGCTGTATTCTTCATTTTTGTCAAATCCCTCCGGTAAATTCCATAATGTGTGAACAGCATTCATACAGATACCTGACCTTTCACTAAATAAGATGTAATCCATACCCTCCCGTTCCGCTTGTCGGAACAGAATTATGTACATTAATCGCTATCTTCTTCCCTGTAACAGAAAGAATGCCTTTTTTAGTTTTTCTGTCGTATTTAAATGTTATGCTTTTTTTCTTCAATTTGTGCATCCCTTTCTGTTATTTCCGGCAATATATTTATTAATTTCAGCACCCCACAGGAAAATATTCATGCATACATAAAGCCACAGTATAAAAAGCACAGCCATCGACAGACTTCCGTACAGCTTTGAATAATCCGCAAAATGATTAACATACTGAGAATAAAGTCCTGAAAACAGGATCCATCCACCTGACGAAAATACCGCCCCCGGTAAATGATATAAAATCCTTTTCTCTTTTTTGGGAAGAAATTTATACATCAATGCAAATGTCAACGTCAGAACCGCAAACGCAAGCAATACCGGAAAAACTGCAATAAGTCTGATAAACGCATATCCCGCCACTGAAACAGCAAGGAGTATAAGTACTATCCCTGTATACGCCACAGATAGAAGCCGGGTTTTCACATATCCCCTTGACACTCCAAAAATATTATCAAGACCGTTTATAAGCGCCATCGTTCCTTTTGAAGCCGCCCAGAGCGCAGTGACAGTTGTAACAGATATCACCGATACAGTATCATTTTGATATATTTCATCTGTAATTGTCAATAGCCAGTCCGCTTTAACAAAGTTAAGCAAGAGCAAGAGAAACGGCATTAAGGATATTATTATAAACAACGTCGCCTGTGCAGCATATACTGAAACCTTATCCTTCTGCCCACGTATACAAATTTCCAATATTACGCATAATATACGTTTCATATTGCCTCCGAAATCAATCAAGCTTAAGTACTGACATAAATGCTTCCTGTGGCACTTCAACAGAGCCGACCTGACGCATACGTTTTTTACCTTCCTTCTGTTTTTCAAGAAGCTTTTTCTTTCTTGTAATATCACCGCCGTAACATTTTGCAAGCACGTCTTTACGCATTGCACGTACAGTTTCACGTGCAATAATTTTTGAACCGACAGCTGCCTGAATAGGTACTTCAAAAAGCTGTCTTGGAATTGATTCCTTAAGTTTTTCAGCCATTTTTCTGCCGCGACTGTATGCACTGTCTTTAAAAACTATAAATGAAAGTGCATCTACAAGCTCGCCGTTAATAAGTATATCAAGCTTTACAAGATCTGAACGCATATAACCGCTGAGTTCATAGTCAAACGATGCATAACCCTTCGTCCTTGACTTAAGAGCATCGAAAAAGTCATATATTATTTCGTTAAGCGGAAGCTCATAATGGATAAGAGCACGTGTCTGCTCAATATATTCCATATTTTTGAAAATTCCGCGGCGTTCCTGGCATAGCTCCATTACATTCCCCACATAATCTACAGGAACAAGAATCTCTGCTTTAACAATCGGCTCTTCCATATAATCAATCTCGGACGGATCAGGAAGATTTGTAGGGTTATCGCACCACATCATCTCACCGCTTGTCTTGTGAATTTTATAAATAACGCTAGGCGCGGTTGTTACAAGGTCAAGATTATATTCTCTTTCGAGACGTTCCTGAATAATTTCCATATGAAGAAGTCCGAGGAATCCGCATCTGAAACCGAAACCGAGTGCAACGGATGTTTCAGGCTCAAACATTAGAGATGCGTCATTCAATTGAAGCTTCGCAAGCGCTTCTTTCAGGTCCTCATACTGCGCACCATCTGCCGGATATATACCGCAGTAAACCATAGGATTGACTTTCTTATATCCCGGAAGCGGTTCTTTTGCAGGATTTACCGTACTTGTAACAGTATCCCCCACCTGTGTATCGCGTATATTTTTGATACTTGCCGCAATGTATCCTACATCTCCTGCATGAAGAGCAGGTTTTGGAGACAACCCCGACGGATGCATTGTTCCGACTTCAACCACATCAAACTCTGCACCTGTCTGCATCATACGTATTCTGTCACCGGGCTTAAGTGTTCCGTCCTTAACACGTACATAAACAATAACACCGCGGTAGCTGTCATAATAACTGTCAAAGATAAGAGCCTGAAGCGGTGCAGTCTCATCACCGACAGGTGATGGAATTTTATCCACAATCTCGTCTAAAACTGCCGCAACATTAAGTCCCGTTTTAGCAGACACCTTAGGAGCATCTGTTGCCGGAATACCGATAATATCCTCTATCTCATTTATAACATCCTCCGGATGAGCCGCAGGCAAATCTATCTTATTTATAATAGGAACAACCTCAAGGTCGTGGTCTATGGCAAGATAAGTATTCGCAAGAGTCTGTGCCTCTATTCCTTGTGATGCGTCAACAACGAGAAGTGCGCCCTCACAAGCCGCAAGGCTTCGTGAAACTTCATAGTTGAAGTCAACATGTCCCGGTGTATCAATAAGGTTAAGGGTATACAATTCCCCATCCTTACCTTTATATTTAAGAGTTACGGCATGAGCCTTTATCGTTATGCCTCTCTCTCTTTCAAGATCCATATTATCAAGAAGCTGTTCTTCCATATCACGCTTCTCAACTTCACCTGTAAGCTCAAGCAATCTGTCTGCCAGAGTGGATTTTCCGTGATCTATATGTGCTATAATACAAAAATTCCTTATTTTTTCTTCTCTTGATTTCAATCCGGTATACATTCCTTTCAGTGCCGGGGCACAAAATTATACATATATAGTATTATAACACACATATATATACTTTGTCAAACGTTTATGGAAATAATTCAAAGAAATTTAAAGAATATTTTCTGCTTTTATTTTATAATTCTTCGGCATGTGTTCCAAAATCATATCAAGAGCGGCACATTTTGCACGTGAATCGCCGGACATTCTGTTTTTTATAAGCTCAGTAAGTTCACAGCACATAAGTTCGATTTTCTTGATTTCCTCATGGTCTCCCGTTGCGGTAAGAAGAACTCTGCTGTCCTCAAGATAGTTCATAAGCTTATCTGACGATTCTGCCGCGCCTTCATAATCACCCGACACGAGAAGGTCGTATGTTTTTTCGTTTATTTCAATCATTTCCGCCGACAGTCTGTCCATTTTGTTTACATACAAAAGGCTTGATACAATTATAACAGCGGTAAGCACGAGTGCACCTATAAAGCTTTTCAATTCATATCACCTCTTTTTCTGCTGAACAAACATCTTTCCGTTACAGTCAATTGATGCAATAAAAACATCCTTCACATTTTTAACTCCAAAAGCTTTCAGCATGTTTTCGACCTCAGCCTGTGTTTTTTCGGCTCTTTGTATCTCGCCCTTATTATATGAGCCGTCAGACACAACAACAAACGGCAATCCGTTCTTTTCTTCATCTCCTGACTTCGGAATAACACTGAGCTTTCCGTTCGTTTCAAGAACAGCCGCTTCAACATCGGCAATATTATAGCAGTCATTGAGACGAAGCTCCTCCATCAGGTCACTTATATTGAAACGAAGCCTTTCAAGCTCTTTTTCGTTTATGACTCCCTTGTAAATAACTATGCTCGGCTCTCCCGACAAAAGCCGTCTGAACCATTTACTTTTAAGGCTGAAAAAAGACATAAAAACCTCTGCTACAATCAATGTAAACACAGGAAGAATCCCCGACAGCAGAGGAATATCAATTGTTTGCATGGGAACCGAGGCAAGATCGGAAATCATAATCGCAACAACAAGCTCTGACGGTTGCAGTTCTCCGATTTGCCTTTTTCCCATTATTCTCAGTGATAAAATTACTATAAGATATAAAATAAGTGTTCTGAAAACAGTTATCAGCATTAATCGTCAGTCTCCTTATATTTTATCTGCTGATATTAGTTTCCTCAATTTTTATCAAAATAATTCACAGAACTGATTTTTTTAAATTCATTTTTTAAAACTGACACCTGTTTTTGTATTTCTCCAAGTTCATTTCTTATAAAATTATCCGTTTCGGCAGTTACACCCGGTGTGAACGGTTTTCCTTTATATCCGTAGCACGAGGTTTTCCCGTTCCCCGTTACAAATGTAATCATTTCAGGAGCTTCTCCATTTCCTATGTACCGCATCGGTGCTGACCAGTGTACACCGTCAGAGTTAGTCATATATCTGACAAAACACCCCGAAAGCCACTGAAGATAAACGGTGTCATTCACACGAAACAGTACCGGAGACAGAGCATGCTTATCGGAAACAACAGCTTCACCGTTTATAAAAATGCTATTACCGTCAAGATAAACAAGATATTTGTTCCCCGCAAGCTCTGCGTAATACGGCATATATCCACCTTTACAAAGCGGAACAAATCCGCCTGTTCCTCCAAGAGAAACATCCGAATAACCAAGAACATTTTCTGTATTTGTATAAAAAACCTTTTCATCTCCTGCCGCATATTCCGTATGTTCAGGCGAAAGCTTTGCAACTCTCACAGGATTTTTACTTCCTCCGACAGTGAATCTCAGAAGCAGAATATCACCGTCATATTCCACCTTATAAAACAAATCAGGGAGTCCGTCAGATGACATTACGGTAAAATCGTAAGGTCTTACACCTTCTTTTACTGTAAGTATTCCGACAGGCTCCCTGTTATCTTTTATGTATATAATCTCATTATTTTCATTCGCACATATTATATGGGTACCCGAATCACGCAAAACTCCGAAACCGTCTATACCTCCTTGCACTATAACCTCCGGCTCCATTGCCGAAAACATACCTTTTTTGCATACACCGATATTCGGACGATAAAAATAATTTGCACTTTCATCCGGCACTGTAAAGTATCTCATCAGAAACTCCTCCTTCCAATCTATTAATATGAAGGATTATACTTAAATATTCTGATTTCTAATATATTCCGAAGGCAAAACGCCTATATATTTTTTAAATGTTCTGGAAAAATACGAATCGTTTTCAAAACCGCATTTAATTGCTATTTCGTGTATGGAGTATTCATTTTTTAAAAGCAATTTTTTTGCATTGCGACAACGGAGAACATTTACATAAGATACAATTGTAAGTCCTGTTATACGTTTGAATTCCCTTGAAAAATGAAATTTACTGAGTCCGACCTCTTCTGCAATTTTTTCAAGTGTGAGCTTTTCGTCAATATGCGTTTTTATATAACCTATTGCAAGCTGAACATTTTCATTTATATTCTTATCGGCAGACATTGATTTTGAAGCAAAAGTCGAAAAATTTCTCGAAATATAAACTATAAGTTCAAGCACTGCCGATCTGATTCCTGCTTCCTTAAACATTGATTCACCATTGATTTCATTTACTATTTTTTTATATATTCTTTCGCTTTCGTCTGTTCCTGCCTGATAACTGTAATCAAGCTTTGTACAGTCAATCCCGTTTTCCTTGCAAAAATCATTATCTACAATAAGACAAAAATATTTTATTATTCCGTCAGTCACTATATCATGCAATGTATTTGAATTTATAACAAAAATATCATGTGCTTTTACATCATATTTTTCTCCTCCGCAGAATACCTTTCCCACACCCTCGGTAAAATAAAGTATTTCCACATTATTGTGCCAGTTAGGTGTAATATTTATTACATTCTTCAGTTCAGTAAAATGAAAAATAAACGGTACTTTTTTATTTGCTAAATTGTGAGATTCAAATATTGTTTTTTCCATAAAGCCTCCAGCAATATTGTGTTATTGGCAGGCAACATTATTCGTTGACTTTTTCCTACATTAATTATACAATAAAGAAAAATAAAAGTCAAGGGGATGTAAAAAAAATGCACATACCGTTCAATAGCTTATTTGCGTAGTCATATTTTCAAAATTCTCTCAAAAACAATAAAATTTTGGTTGAAATCCGCAATTTGCGGATTTCTCCTGACTTTTATGCCATTGAACTACGAACGAAACGAACCACTCGACGTACCATCGTACGAC
>JAZULT010000086.1:0-3163 GCA_045603225.1 Clostridia bacterium
AAGCACGTAAAAGTAAACGAATTCGGGAAAATAAGTATTTCGGATTTGGCAAGAGCAATTTCAGGTTAATTAAAGAAAGGATGTTTATTATGAATTTTATTTACGGATTTTTGGTAGCAATTATATGTTTGGCGGTAGTTATGGAGTTAGGCTTCAGAGCTATAAAGGACAAAGAGGAGAGAGAAAAGAAGAGATACATCTGGGAGAAGGAGATTCTTCAGGTGGGAAGAGAAGGAAGCGGTCTGAGATGAACGGCAAGAAAAAAGCTCTCCGGTGGAGCGGAGAGCATAAACCATGTTGGTTTTAAAATACACATTTAAATTATATCATGTTTTTGGAAATTTGTCAAGAGAGGAAATGAAAAAATGAACTTATACGAAATTCAAAATGAAATTATGAACTGTGTTGATGAGGAAACAGGCGAGATAATTGATATAGAAAAGATTGCGGAACTTCAGCTTGAACGTGCTGCAAAAATCGAAAACATTGCTTTATGGATAAAGAATCTTGTATCTGATGCTGCGGCACTAAAGGCGGAAGAAGCTATTCTTGCGGAACGCAGAAAAAGAGCGGAAAGCAAGGCGGAACAGCTTCGGGCGTATCTTGACAGCGTTCTTTCGGGTTCGAAATTCGAAACTGCTAAGGTAATGGCATTTTACAGGAAGAGTAAAGCGGTTGAGCTTGATGAAAGTTTTATCAAATGGGCGCAGGACAGCGGACATGATGAGTATCTGACGTACAAGCCTCCTGTGGCTAACAAGACAGCTATAAAAGAGGCAATTATAAACGGTGTCAGTTTTGGAGAACGTGCTATTATTGCCGAGCGCTTGATTTTAAATATAAAGTGAGGTGTAAATATGGGAATACCGGTATTGATTACAGGAAAAAGCGGAAGCGGAAAATCATCATCTTTATATAACTTTCCTGAGGCGGGTGTCATTAATGTTCTCGGAAAGCCACTTCCGTTCAGGAATCCGCCGAAGACTATCGTGACGGATGATTACAATGTTGTAAAAAGCGCACTTAACAAGTGCAAGGCGAAAAGCATCGTTATAGATGATTCCGGGTATCTGATGACTAATCAGTTTATGTCGGGCCATTCAAATCAGGGTGCAGGTAATGCAATTTTCGGATTTTACAACGACTTAGGGGACAAGTTCTGGGGGCTGATTCAGTTTGTTATAAAAAGCCTGCCGGAAGATAAGATTGTTTATTTTATGATGCATGAAGAAAAGAACGATTTCGGTGACATAAAACCGAAAACTATCGGGAAGATGCTTGATGAAAAAGTATGTATCGAGGGAATGTTTACCATTGCACTAAGAGCGATGATAAGCTGTGGCAAGTACATATTCAAAACAAATTCCGACGGGACAGACGTATGCAAAACACCTGTGGGAATGTTTGAAAGCTTAGAGATTGACAACGATTTGAAGGTTGTCGATAAAACTATAAGAGATTATTATAATTTAGGAGGAAATGAAAATGAATAAACCAAACGGATATGATGAGGCTGTAGTATACAGCGGTTACAAGAAACTGCCAAAGGGCGGATATGTATGCAGAATAATGAAGGTTGAAGAAGGAAAAAGCAAGGCTACCGGAGCGGAGCAACTTATAATATATCTTGATATTGCCGATGGTGAGCACAAGGGATATTTTGCGGAAGCCTACAGAAACGACACACGTGAATTCCCGAAGTGGGGATGTGTTGCATATCAGCCGATTTATGACAGCACGACAGGAAAAACAAATCCGAGATTTAAAGCTTTTCTGACAGCGGTTGAGGAATCGAATCCCGGCTTTGTTGTAGACAAGACATGGGGCGAAGATTTTGTAAAGTTCTATAAGGACAAGTATGTCGGATTTGTATTTGGCGATGAGTATTATATAGGCAATGACGGAAAAGAGCGTGTATCGGTTAAGCCTAAGTTCTGTATTTCGGTTGACAAAATTAAGAAGGGTGATTTCAAGGTGCCGGAGGATGTGCATCCTTCAGGCGAGGCCTCCTCAGCCGGCAGAGCCGACAGCTCAACCGGAGGCGGAGACGTGACGGGAGGATTTGGAGAAACGGCGGAAACAGATGACGATGATATACCGTTCTGATGAAGTGAAAAACAGTGTGAAGATTGAGGATGTAATACAGGCATATACAGGCGAAACATTAATAAACAACCGTATGCGATGTCCTTTTCACAGTGAGAAAACAGCATCATTTTTTGTACATCGAAAAAGGCAGTTTTTTAAGTGCTTCGGGTGCGGATGCGGCGGAGATGTCATTACTTTTGTAATGAATTATTTCGGGACTGATTTTAAGACTGCAGTCTCAAAGCTTTGCAATGATTTCGGGATAAACACTACTGCTATGTCTGCTGAAAACATTATTGCTCAGAATGAAAAAATCAGAAAAAGAAAAATCTTTGAAAAGTGGGAGCATGACACGTTCGTGCTCCTTTGCAAAGCATACCATATGGGAAAGGATTATCTGAAGGAGCAAAACAAAGGTTTCTTTTTTGACAGACTGACAGACGATTACTTATACATTATAAATCACATTGATTTATTGGAGCTACATATTGATTTGTTAATTAAAAATTCTGTTATATATTACAATAATTACGGAGAGGAGGGGAATATAATTGCAGGAAGAATTATTGCCGGATGTGGAAGCAGCGAAGATAAGCCGGATGACGTCAGACATTCTTCTGACAGAGGAAACCTGTCATATGATTATGAGTGCCGGAGACCAATTTGCGGTTAAACGTCTTGAATCATTATGCGGAGCACAGGCGGCAAAACTTAAAATCCGAAAGGAATTTAATGACCTTTTAAAAGCATACAAGATAAGACTTGTAAGTCTCAGAAATGTAGACAGAGGCGGTAAAACAGATTTTATCGACCAACCGATTCAGCTTAACTGCGGTGACTGGATATGTGACGTTTCGGGAGTGCGTGAAAACAAGTTTATTCCCGGTTCGGGCGAATTCCAGGTTAAATACGCAAGTCCGATACCGATACTCGTAACTGAGATTCTTGAAAACATAGATGAAGATACTGAAAAAATACGGCTTGCATATTACAAAGACGGTAGTTGGAAAAGTATTATATGTAACCGTTCAACTACTGCGAGCAACACAAAGATAATTGAGCTTGCGGACAGAGG
>JAZULT010000087.1:0-1993 GCA_045603225.1 Clostridia bacterium
ACATTCGTCGGTAATAATTAAATTCGGTTTCCATGCTGTTCTGTCAAGCCGTCTCGATACCGTCTGAACCATTTCTATGTAACAAAGGTTTAAGTCAACTCCGCACCGTACAAATGTGTCCGCAATCTGCTGACATAATTCCCTGCGATGAACAAGAAAAAGAACTCTGTTCCCCTTGTCCGTTGCAGACTTCGCAATGCATCCTTGAATTATCGACTTACCACCGCCACAACCAAGAACCGCAACAACCGAACGCCTGCCGTGCTTCAATTCATTTCTCACACTGTCGTATAAATCCTGCTGATATTTTCTTAGCTTCATATTTCCTCCTTTCCATGTATACATATATACATAAATAATATGGACATACGTAGATTTATCCCTGTGGATTAGTCGCAGACTTATCCATGGGGATTAATCGGACGGTCTAACAATCTAACCACTTTTCATATACATATAAAAATATTTATATAAAAAAACAAAATTTCTTCACGCACGCATATAATATATAATTTATGTTAGACTTGTTAGACTGTTAGACTTTTATTAAAACGGAATTTCATTAAGTTCGATCGCTTCTTTTTTAAGCAATAATTTTATATAGCTTGCTTTAACACCATGACATTTTGTGTAATGTATGAGTCTACCTTGTGAATTTTTCATCAAATACCCTTTATCCGCCCATTTCGATTTCACAGCATCAAACTCAAAATTGTTAGCTCTCATTTCACGTACAAGAATACTTTTATTTATAAGAATAAAGTTTTCGTCAATCTTACCCCATATCTCACCGCTTGCATCACCGTCAAAACGTCTCTCGTTTACTGCTGTAAGATTCAGCACAAACTCGTAAGCACGCTCTGAAACATCAACGTCAGATTTCCTTACAAGAAAATCCTTTACATCTTCTGCCGTCAGCGGCTTTTCGTTCGTGTAAATGTATTTGCACGCCATTCTGTCACCGAGCAGGATGCACGCCATTGCCATGCATTGTTTTTCTGTTGCATCAGATACAGCTGTCAGTTCTCTGAAAATCTCCGTATATTGCTCATGTAATGACTCATTCTTAATGCATTCTATATATTTCTTCCCGACAAGACCATGATTTTCTGCGAGAAAATTAACAACAGCATTTCCGTCTTTAATCACCTTACCGGGACATTCCAGGCTGATTACACGGTTAATCACACCACCGCCCGAGTTTTCACGTACACAGTTTTCCTCACCTGTAAATAAAAATGCACAGTTCCACGTCTGTGACTGTTCAAGCTTGTTGTATTTCATTCTTCCCCTGCCGATACCTTCACAAAGTTTCATAATAAGTGCATCATATCCCGTATATGCTTTGATAGACTGCAATTCATCACCTGCAAAAGGAATACTGTTCAAAAATGATGCAATTGACGTGATTGCATTGTGTGTGTTATCAAGAGATTTTGTAAGCTTTCCAAGTGTAGGGTCACCCCATACGGACATTGCCGTCATCATCCCCACGGTCTTACCGCTTTCAGTTCCGCCCCATAGATGCAGAATAAACGGCAGCACCCCTATTTTTGAAAGAATCGGACTTGCAAAGCTTGTCCCCATCTGGAGTCTGACATATATATTCTTCCGAAGTTTGTGAGTGTATTCCACCCATTTGTCGTAATTACCCTTTTCTTTTAAGGTTTCATATAAATGCTTGTATTCATTTTCACCGTCAAACTTCAGGTCTGCGTATGGCATGAACTCATTTTCAATCCACCCCATTTTGCTTACTGCCTTACATCTGGGTATAACATCAAGATTCAATGCGATAAGGTCAGCAATGTACCGCACCAGAAGCTTTGCGTTTTCGGAATTAACTTCAAGCCCTCTGTCCGCAAGCTCAATTATCTTTGTGTTGCTCGCAGTAGTTGAACGGTTACATATAATACTTTTCCAACTACCGTCTTTGTAATATGCAAGCCGTATTTTTTCAGTATCTTCATCTATGTTTTCAAGAATCTCAGTT
>JAZULT010000088.1:0-9740 GCA_045603225.1 Clostridia bacterium
TCAAAAGCATAAAAATACGAGAAATCCGCAAGAGAATTGCGGATTTCAACTTTATTCAAGTGTTTGACAAATGTTCCAAATGTAGGGTTTAAGCCGTTTTCGGAGCTTTTGAACGGTCTGCGCTAAAGGCAACAGCCCCTTAGCTCATAATTTTGCCACATCTGCATCCGTAATGATATGGAATCCTGCACCCTCAAGCGCTGTTTCCGCAGCATTATTATCTGCTACTCTTATTACCACATATGCATGCTTCTCAGTACGGGTCATAAACGCATAAAGATATTCCATATTAATTTCTGCTTTATCAAGCACATCAAGAGCCTTTGAAAGCTTACCCGGCTCGTCACCAATCTTTACTCCCACAACCTCTGTGATTTTCACAAGAAAACCTTCGTTTACAAGAGTATCATATGCCGTCTTATCATCATTTACAATAAGACGAAGTATTCCGAAATCCTGTGTATCTGCAATAGACAATGCACGGATATTTATATTCTTTTCAGCGAGCTTATCAGTAATTAATACTAATGCCCCTTGCTTATTTTCTACAAAAACAGAAAGTTGCTTTAATGCCATTTATATAATCTCCTTTCTTTTATACAAGCTTACGCTTGTCCACAACACGAACTGCCTTACCTTCACTGCGGGCAATGCTCTTCGGTGCTACAAGATGTACTGTTGGATTAATTCCAAGCATAGTCTTCATTGAATTTGCAAGTGATTTTTCAAGAGCTGTAACTCCGCCTACAGTATCTGTGAACTGATCTGCAGTCATTTCAACATTTACATCAAATGTATCTGTATTGTTCTTACGGTCAACAATAATCTGATAGTTAGGTTCATATCCTTCCTTAAGAAGAACTGCTTCAATCTGGCTCGGGAATACATTTACACCACGGATTATAAGCATATCGTCTGTTCTTCCCATCGGTTTTGCCATCTTGACAAATGTACGTCCGCATGAACACTGTTTACGTGTAAGCACACATATGTCACGTGTACGATAACGAAGAAGCGGGAATGCTTCCTTGTCAAGTGATGTGAATACAAGCTCTCCCTTGCTTCCTTCCGGTAAAACCTCACCTGTGTCAGGATCAATTATTTCAGCAAGAAAATGGTCTTCGTTTATATGCATACCTGTCTGTTCTGAACATTCAAACGAAACACCCGGACCTGTAGTTTCTGTAAGTCCGTATATATCATAAGCTTTAATTCCAAGTGTCTTTTCTATACCTCTTCTCATTTCCTCTGTCCATGGTTCAGCGCCGAATATACCTGCTTTCAAAGGAATATCTTCAGGCTTATACCCTTGTTCTTTAAGAGATTCACCTATGTACGCAGCATATGACGGTGTACAGCAAAGAATTGTAGCCTTCAAATCCATCATAAACTGTATCTGACGTTCAGTATTACCCGATGACATAGGAAGTGTAAGACATCCCACCTTATGCGAACCACCGTTAAGCCCCGGTCCGCCTGTGAAAAGTCCGTACCCATATGCAACCTGACACACGTCTTTATTAGTACCGCCTGCTGCCATGATTGCTCTAGCGCAGCATTCTTCCCATAAATCAATATCATGCTGAGTATAAAAAGCTACAACACGTCTGCCTGTTGTTCCTGATGTAGACTGGATACGTACACAGTCTTCAAGCGGTTTTGCAAGAAGTCCGTACGGATATGCATCACGAAGGTCTGCCTTTGTCAGAAACGGCAGAAGATGTAAATCTTCAATTCCGTGGATATCTTCAGGCTTAACACCTTTTTTATCCATAAGCTCGCGATAATACTGTACATTATCGTATACATGCTTTACCTGCTTTACCAGCTTTTCGGATTGAAGCTTTTTAATTTCATCAACCGGCATGGTTTCAATTTCTTTTTGATAATAATTTTCACTCATTAATTTCATCGCCTTCTTTTTTTGATATACTTATATTATACACAATTTTATTCAAAATTGCAATACTTTTGAATAAAAAAAATAATTTTTTGCATAAAAATCGGATTTGCATATCACAAATCCGATTTTACTGTATTAATAGCCTTTTCTTGCAACAAAGAACTCATCAGCTTCTCTTAATTCATAGAAATCAAATGAGTAATCTGAATACGTAGGTCCGTAGAATCCATATACATCAAATTCCATAGCCGCATCAAATATATCTTTTCTGAAAGATATGTCAGCCCTGTCGCTCGGATTAACCTCTCCTGCACCTTTAACTTTAAACTTTACAAACGTATAAGCACCACCGTCAAAATTACATTCAGTATATATCTTCTTAACCTTTTCAGCAAACGAGGTAACGAAATCCTCATCAGCATCCTCTTCTATTTCAATCACGATAGCATTTCTCTTAGAAATCATCTTGTGTACTTCTGCACCGTTATTTTCGACAATCTCAAATACAGAATTATCCACTTCTGTCATAGTACTGTACTTCCATGGAATATCTTCAGATTCCAGTTTGGAAATCTTTCCGTCTTCATAATAAGTAACCTTAATATCTTCCCACGGAGCTTTTATGTAAACACCGTCTTCAGAATAAATATAATTTATGAGCTTTATATAAGTATCATCAGCAGATACTTTTGACGCATCCATACATTGCCATGTATTAAAGTATAGCTCTGAAGTGTATTCGTCTAAATCCACAACATTTGCCAGGTCAGCGCTTGCAACAGTTACATCATTTACCAGCATATAGAAAGTTGTACCTGCCGGAATATCTGTAAGAGACGCATCAAACTTTCCTTCTGAATATTCTATTAAATCCTGAAGTATGTCTGCTCTTGTATCATAAAATTCAACTCTGTATGCCGGGTTTCCCTCAGCATCTGTTGTAAACTCCATCTCACTTGCATACAAATAAGAATTCTGGAACTGAGTCATGAATCTTACTTTATCATCATTTATAAGCATACGGAGCATTTCTATACTGATTTCTTCAGGATTAATTTTAAGAGCAAAGCTGTTTTCACCTATATCTCGGTATCCGATTGAATACGGAACTCCAATACTATCAATTCTCTTCTTCACAATTTCAACAGCATCATACATATCACCGCTGGTATAGTCCGTACTGTAGCTGAATCCCGTAGGCTCTGTATATTCAACTATCACATAATTGCCGTCAATATTCTCCTTCTGATACTGACCCGTAACAGCATCTCCTGATTCCCATGTAGGTTCGTCGATGCACACGTACGATACACCGCTTCCCATAGAATCGCTTTCTATTACACTCTTAAGAAGCTCTACATTATTTTCAGAATACATAATATCTGTAGGAATAATATATGCTCCGCTATCGTTGTCTTCAACTCCGACTACCTCTCCGGCAATTATAAGGTCAGGGCTTATTGAATTTTCGCCTTCAGCATACACAAAATCAGCATCAAGCTGTATGTTCATATACGAGCCCTCGTCTACATATTTAACACATCTCTTATAGTCTTCCTTGCCGTCTTCGTTAAAGGTTGTCTGGAGATAATACACATTTTCTGCTGTCATTGACTGAATTTTCTCAAGAGACCCTTCACTTATTTTATCACCAAACACCGAAACAAATTCTTCAACAGTTGATGATTCAACAGTTATAGTTTCTATGCCCTCTTCAAACTCATCATACCATGATGAAGTATTAATTCCCAAAGAGCTGTTACCTGCACTTGTAAGAATATTTATAAGAGCTTTTTTCGATACCGGAGAATCAGCAAAGTCTTTTTTGATATTCAACGTCATTTTTTCATCGTCGACAACCAACTCTGCATTTTCGTCAACAAGCTTTACTCTCTCCTTCATGGTTTCCCCTATCTCATCCCAGTCATCAATATCTTCTGATGCTTTAGGATAGAGTTCGAGAGTTACGACGTCGTCATTTCCGGGAGTAAGAATCCTCTCCCCGTCATCCTTTTTGGATTTCTTGGGTGTTCCATTATCAGATGAAATTTCAATTTCTATTCCGGGAACTACACCAAAATAACTTAATACAAAATATCCTCCTACCAAAGCTACAACAAGTATCAGAACAATAGCAACAATCTTTTTGACAGGTGAACCCTTTTTCTTTACCGGTTTTTCAGCTGTAGCTTCCGGAACATTTACAGTTTCCTGCACCGGAGCGGTCTGATTTTGCTGATAATTTTGTCCGTTTTGTGAGTATTGATTATTTCCTTCGTTTGACATTATAATCCCTCCGAATTAAAATTTTATATGAAGATTATACCATATTATTGCAAAATTGTCAATATTATTGTTTTATCGACTTGGTTTTCCACTTGCCCATCCTATAGAAAACAGCAGTAAGCACCGCACCAATTGTCCATGTAGCCAGAAGAGAAATCTGAATACATTCACTCCAGCCTGTAGAAAGGGCATCTCCTGTTCTTGTAAGATATGCTATACCGTATGCAACCGGAACACGGATAACTACCGTAGTTATAAGTGAAATCCACATAGGTGTCATAGTATCTCCCGCACCTCTCATAATACCCGACAAACTCTGCGTAACCGCCATTGCTATATACCCAACAGAGAGGATTTTCATAAGATAATAACTCTTATTAACAAGCTCTTCGGTCTCTGTGAAAATCCCCATAAGACCTTTTCCGAAAAGTAAAATAATGCCGGTAATTGCCGCTGAACATGCTACAGCGATTATCGTTCCTTGTTTTGCACCTTTCGTTACTCTGTCATATAACCCAGCACCAACATTCTGACCTGCATATGTAGTCAGAGCAGTTCCGAACGAAAAATTCGGCATCATCGCAAATCCGTCAACTCTCATAGTTACAACGTTTGCGGCTATAAAAAGCTCTCCGAACTGATTTGTAAGTGACTGCACTATAATCATCGCTGATGAGAAAATAGCCTGAGTTGCACCGGAAGGGAGACCTAGTCTTATAAGGGTTTTTACATATAATGACTTAGGAACCATATACTTCAGACTGAAATCAAAATATTCTTTCATTCTTGAAAGCTTAATAAAACATAATATTGAAGAAATTATCTGCGCTATAACAGTGGCAAGCGCCACTCCTCCGACTCCCATACCAAGATTTGCCACAAAATATATATCGAGAATAATATTTATCACAGTAGCAACAAGAAGGTAAACAAGAGCAGAAAATGAATCTCCTAATCCGCGGATTATTCCGCTCAGAATATTGTAGTAAGCCATTCCTGCAATTCCGTATAATGAAATTTTCAGATAACCCTCGCACCATTCCAGAATACTGTCAGGTGTATTCAGCATATGTAAAACAGGTTTTATCAAAGGACCAGTAACTACAACCAGCAATATACACGCAATTGCTGTTACTGTAATACAATTTCCAACCGTATATGACAAAGCTTCGCGGTTCTTTGCACCGAAATACTGCGCAACCATTATACTTGCACCTGCAGAAATACCTATAAATAACACAAGAAGCATATTAATCAGCGGCACAACACTTCCTACAGCCGCAAGTGCATTATCTCCTATGTAATTTCCCACCACTATACTGTCGACTGTGCTGTAAAGCTGCTGTGCAATATTCCCTATAAGCATAGGAAGCGTAAAGGCAACTATTCCTTTCCATGGTGTTCCAACTGTCATGTCAATAGGTGTATTTAGTTTTTTAAACATATAGCTATCATACCTTCTCTCCTAAAATTAACTATGTTATTATATGCTCGTGTGATATAAGGGACAAAATTTTTAAGGGCTTCCCCTTGAGTAATCACTGATTTAATCGTATTTTGTGATTTATTATTGTAGGGTCGATTCACGAATCGACCGTGAATCGGGGCATTTGTGAAAGCCCCCTACAACAAAAATAAAAAATCTGAATTAATCATCATTTACTTGAGGGGAAGCTGTCACGAAGTGACTGATGAGGTGTTAATTTCATTCATTATATCTTCGCAAACATTCTCAAATCTCTGATTGATATCTAAATTTGAATATCTTAATACTTTAATTTCTAAGTTGTTTAGAAATGCATCTCTTTTAGCGTCATTTTCTATGCCGATATCTTCATAATGTTGTGAACCATCAAGTTCAATAACCAGTTTTGAAGAAGCAATATAAAAGTCAACAATGTAGTTGCCAATTACCTTTTGTCTGTTGACAGTTATAGGTAAAGTTTTTAAAAAATCATACCAAAGATGTGTTCCTTCTTTTGTCATATTCTTTCTTAATGCTTTTGCATTGCCGGTTAATTTTGAATTGTTTGTTTTGTTCATTTCCACCTCATCCACCGCAAGCGGTCCCCCTTCCCCTCAATGGGAAGGCTTTCATACTTCGACATTTTTCGACACACATATAAAGGCTGTATAATTTAGATACCATGCACCAAAGCCTCACTTTGCCCCCTCCCTTGCAAGCGATGGAGGCAAGACGGGAGGTATCAGTCGCAGACTGACGGATGGATTATATTTATTTTACTTATTCATAACCCCTCCGTTTCGCTTTCGCTCAACAGGCATTTTCGAGTGGTGCAATTTATTCAATCTGTGCATTTTGTCGAAGTCCAATCAGTCTGTCCATGTGTAGAAGTCTCTGACACCGTCATATATACTATACCAGTCCATAATGAATTTTCCGCCGTCTGTTGTTTCAAATACAGACGGTGTACTGTGTCCGATCCAATCCTTAGGGATCGCACCTTTTCCTCCCTCTGATGCAATCTTGAATATTTTTCTTATGCGGTTGATTTCCTCCGCTTTTAAAATTCCCGGTGTAATGCTTGCAAGAGTAACACAACCCGTTATCGCGCACATCTCCATAAAATCAAGATTAGCTTTTGCATCAACACGAGGCGTAAATGCGGCGCAGTCAGGGTCAACTGCATAAAATGTACCGTTCTGAGGAAGTCTCATCATTGCTTCTCCGCCGTTTTTGCGTGTAATTTCAAAAAGTCTGCCCGATGTATCTGTCCCCGTTCTTTGTACTTCGTGTATACCTGCGGCAAGATGACTTACCGTTCCGCAGCCTAAAATTACTGCTCCATCTGCTGAATTCTGTACTGTTTTATAAAGCTTTTTCAGCATCTGACAGTTCGTTATGCTTCTGTCGAAAAAGTGTCCTTCCCAATCATCTCCGACTCTTATCCCAAGTGTATCAAAAGTAGTAAAATCGTATTTGATAAGGTCGTAGCCCCATCCTCTTATCATGGCAGTATCTTTTGCTACCATTTCGAGAACTCCGGGATGAGACGGGTCAAGACCTATTCCCGCATTTTCTCTTCTGTACGGAACTTCAAACTCAGACGGCACCTGCACGCAGGTACGCAGCGGTCTGAACCATATTCCTGCTTTTGCACCTTTTTCGTGAATTTCATTTGCCGTTTCAGCCATTGAACCGAAGCTTTCAGTCGGAGTATCCCACGGGCCGCCGTTATACCCCCCATGTGTTTTTGATATATAATGATATTTCTGCCATCCGTCATCTATCATAAGATATGGCTTGCATTTTGCATCGACAGACAACTCCATAAGCTCTCGGAGCTCTTGTCTTACTATATCACGCGTCACCTTTCCGTATGCCCAGTACCAGTCATTTACTCCGAATACAGGCTCTTTCGGAAGCACGGTATTGTCGCACATCTGCCTGCAAAAAGCCCTTGCAGAATTAAACGGAGCTTCAGCCTCACTGCCCTCACGACATACCACCTTAATGCATTCAAGCGGTTCTTTGAGCCGCACTCCACCTCCGCCGTTACGCACATCAATCCAGAGCGTAATTCCGCACGGGTCACATTCAAAATAACAAAATGCGTTCGGTTGAGTTTTCACGCCGAAGCAATTAAGCTTTTCTCCGTCATAGGCTTGGAAATACCACGGCATTTTCCTTTCGGGAGTAAGTCCACTCCAGTTAATTTCTCCGATTCCGCCAATATAAGCATCGCCCATAACCAGAATAACATCCGACATATCACCACGGAATCTAAGTTTAATTCTTTTAACCGGACGTTCATATGGGTATAATACCACACTTGCATACCCATCCGTCACCTTATATTCAATTTTCGAATTCTGCTCTTCTTTTCCATCAGCTTCCTCAAATCTTATGTCGCTGTCCTCGTACTGAAACAATACGCTGTCAGGCTCACGAAGCAAATTGATAAAACTTCTTTTCATAATTATACCCTCCAAAAATAGCCAAATACTTCGTCAATCCCTTGCTATAAATCTTTTCTATTTCGCCAAAATTCGACAACATTCGTATTATAAACACCAGCAACATTGATAATAGGGATGCCAACTGTATATTTTGAGCATATTTTCTCAGAACAAAATATGTAAGACCTCCCATAATTGCTGCCATAGCGTAAATGTGTTTTTTAAAGATATATGGGGTTGTATCTATCAGTACATCCCTAAAAACACCGCCCCCGACAGTGAAAATGCTATAGTGCCTATTATTTCCATTATTTTTATTATTTCTGCCATATAATTTTCCTTCTCAATTAAACAAACATCCCAAATTTTATAAAGATTATATTAAATTCGCCATTTAGCTGAACTTGTTCAATTTAGCTCGCGTCAGCTAATTTAGATGCCACAAAATCATTTTGCCAGGAGTCAAAAATGCTTGCTTGCAAGGGCATTTTTGCGACGCCGTCAATTGGCACAGTGCTCGAAAGAGCACAAAAGAGCGACAGCTCTGAAAGATTTTATGTAATAAAATTCTTTATGTGTCAATTATACCATAAATACATATAAATTTCAATACAAAAATAAAAAACCATATCCAATCATTTACATTTTCGACACTTTTTTCATTTTTATATTGACATGTACAAAAAAACATGGTATAATTACTAAAGTTTATAAATATAGAAAGGATTATTGAAATGAAAAAATTTTTAGCTATTTTTCTAACACTTGCTTCACTGCTTTCTCTTTCAGCATGTAATATAAAAATTTCAACAAAAGATAAAGATGATGCAGAAGTAACAGATTCCGAAAAGGAAGACAAAAAGGAAGACAAAAAAGAATCCAAAGACGAAAAGGATGAGGAAAAATCTTCCAACGCAGACGATGATGAAGAAAAGGATGAAGATTCTGAGAAAAAAGAAGATGCATCAGTTTCTGCTTCAAAAAAGGTTGCAACTGCAGAACCTGAGTTTACACAGCTTTCAGCAGGACAGACAATTTCACTTGATTTTGTCGAGTTCACAGTAGCGGAAATGGGAATTGCTGATGACCTTCAGCAGGAGTTTACAAGAAGCAGCGGTTATTCATACAAAACAGGTCCCGAATCCAAGGCTGATAAAGAGTACGTTTATATCCGCGGTACAATAAAGAACCTTGCCACATCTACTTTGGATGTAAGATTGAACGGAAATGTTGCAATCAACGGTTATAATTATGACGATATTGAAATAAGCATTTACGACTCTGAAGGAAGCTGGAATTACCAGATTGAACCGCTTGTTGACTATACATACATACTGTATACAGAAGTTCCGAACACACTTGCCGAAGCCCCTGAAACATGTATTTTCGATATCGGATTCGATAAGGAATTCTCAACAGATAACCTCTATTCCTCAAACTTTAAACTTAAAGATTTCGAATATACATATAGCGCAGTAATTAAATAATTAAAAGGGGATGTTTAAAAACTCCCCCTGAAAATCGAGGATGAAGTCCTCGATTTTTTGTGCAAAAAAATAGGCTGAAACCATAGCGGAATCAGCCATTTTGTGGTATAATATAGTCGATGAAAACCTTAAATAACCACGAT
>JAZULT010000089.1:0-25189 GCA_045603225.1 Clostridia bacterium
GTATCAAGCAAATCCATATCAAGGATTTTTATATCTGCTTTAAGCTCTTTTGTGATATATCTCCACTGTTCCTGAATCTCAGCATAATTTCTTCCCATACGGTCAAGGCTCATAAAAACAACTAAATCATTCTCTCTGATATTGTTAAGCATAATTTGATACTGAGTTCTGTTAAAGTCTTTTCCAGACTGTTTATCTACATAAATATCTCTTTCTGAAATTCCAAACTTCTTCATCGCTATAATCTGACGAAGTTCATTTTGAGAAGCATCCGATATACTGCAATATCCGAATTTTCTGTTTTCCATATAACCAATCCCTTTCTGTCTGTAAATGTATATCTTTTCAGACTGTCTTTACTCACTGATAAGTCTTGTCAGAAACTCCAATATTTCTTTTGTTTCTGCATATTCATGTTCATATCCTTCTCTCGGCGCGGAATACTCAAAATCTCTGGAAACCAGCATAAGCTTACTCTCATAGATTTCATGAAGTCTGACTAATATTTTCAAATCGTTTTCTCTCATAAGTCTTTGCATCTCACCTTCATATTACATTAACATACACAGCATTATTTTCATCAAACAGAACAGGCATGCCGCTATGTGTATATGCAGTCCCCGAAACCTCACAGGCAAAATCATAATAATCGTCATACTCATAGAGTCTTCCATGCTTATCTATATAGTATAGTCCTTCTTCGCAATCTATCAGTTCTGTGCTTGTAAGAATATAACCCTCTTCTATTGGTGTAAACGGTACAATTTCTCCGCATGAATTCAGAAAATCAAAATAAAAGCTTCGTTCCTCATAGCTTGTATTTGAATACATAATACCTTTATCCGTAATAAATTCACCTATAGTATATATGTCTCCATTGCAATCTAAAAAAGCCATCTTACTTTTTATCTCTGCAAGTATGGCTTTTCTTTGCTTTTTACTTTTATAGAATTCACGACTGTTTTTAGCACGTTTAACCTCCAGTTTCTTGAATATTCATATAATAAAATACTTTCCCAAAAATTTTCCCAAAAACGTAATTTTTTTCCCAAAAACGTCTTTTCACCTCCCAAAAACATAATTTGGGGAGAAATTACAGGAAACAAATATATCATAAAAGCGAGGTTTTATGCGATTTGTGGGAGCTTTGGGAAAATCCCCAAAAACACTGTTTCAAAAAAACACTATGTTACGGGGCGAACCCTCTCATCCTCAAAAAGGCAATTTCGCACATCCTCTTTCCCTTTTAAATTCAAGGAAAAAATATATGATAAAATTCGGATTTTATTATATAAAAATCTGATTTTTTTAAGGTTTTTGCTATGTTTTTCAAAAATTAAAAGACCTCAAGATTTTATTTTAATCTCAAGGTCTGATTCTTTTCTCAGAATATGTGGTGGCATAACCGACCAGCTTTTACACTGTTTTCAGTCTTACCTTTATCGGATTACTCCGACACATTCATTATACACCATTTTTTGCTATATTTCAATATGTTTCAACAAAACTTACTATTTTTGTAATAATTATTCATTAATTATATATTTCGCAGTATCTGACAATGCATTTTTTGAAGTCAAAATATCCAAAGCAACTGCAGTAATTTCATTCGATTGTGTTTGTGTATTTATTGAAATTCTGTCACAGCTGTTTCCTTTTAAATAAATGTCAATCAACATTTTGTTTTGTTCTTCATCCGAAATACTTACAGTAGTTTTCACCGGAGTGCTTACAGTATTATTTAACAACAATTCAAAGCTCAGATTATGACCGACTTTTTTTACATTTAAAAATTCTATTTTAACAGGCTTTGTATTAAACACAGATATAACTTCGCCTTTCTTTGTTGTACCATTCAAAGAACGTGCCATTAAAAAAAACGTTTCATTCTGAATCCCCGAATATTCATTTCCAAGAATATTTCCAATGAAATTCAGAGAATTATTATCAATCGAATAAATGCTTACACCATAATTCTCATCTTCTGTATATGTCCAGCTAACTGTCCCGTTATCCGACTTCAAATTTTCTATTCCGGGATAAACATTTTCTGTTTTATCATTAATCGTCGCACCATATTCAAACAAAACCGGAGTATATCGTCCAACATCAAATATATCTTCTGCAACTTCATTTGTCAGATGATTTAATCCACCGCTTAAAACCTTACCATCAACTTCAACATGCAAATCTGTGATATCACTAAGAATACTTGTAATATTTATCATCATATTATCTTTATTGCCGACATATTCCCATTCTATCCCCACCGGAATATCTCCATTCTGGTCACACACCTTAACGTTCATCATTCCCTGATTTTCCAAAAAGGCTCTGAGCTGCTCAAATACATATGTTTCAGATGCTCTATCATCATACCGTGAATATACAGTCGCATTACGAAGAAGATACGAATTCGACAATGCATTTGTATATTCATCTTTTTGAAAACTGTCTGAACACATGAAAACCCTGCCTCCGTTTTTAACGAAGTTTTCAACTGCAGCAAGCGTATCAGCTTTACAATATTGTGCAGAGGGTATCACAAGAACCTTATATTTTTCAAGCTTATCAATTGAATAATCGGAAACAAATCCGACTTTCTGTCCACAATTCATCAAAGCCTTATAAGCTCTGCGCAGACTCCCTCTTGCTCCGGGATCATATACACGTGACGGCTTCGAATAAAACAACGCAACTTCAGGAGACTTTTCATTTATTCTTGTAATAAAATCCGACAATCTGTTCAAATCAAGCTTTGTCTTCCCTGCTTCTGCAACACAATCAGGTCTATGCAGAATACTGTTATACAGATCACTGTTTTCGTCATAGCTTCTTTCCCACACCCACAGTGTCGACATATCTCTCCCGTGGATTGCCCCCTGCCAGAGATTGTTTCTGAGGTGTTTTCGCTGCAGGTCACTGAACTCTTCATACCTGTCCGGTATTATATGGTCTTCTGAATTATATATAGGCTTTTCTTCTATAGAATCAAGATAATCATAAAGCATCATTACCATATAGTACATATCGGTATTGTACGTATAATCGCAGGCATCAAATCCCCACCAGTCACAAAATCCGGAAAACATTTCCAAGTCCGTTCCCCGGGCAAGAGACTCACGTCCGTCATCATCATTCCACGGAAAAATGTATTCAAGGACCTTAGCATGCACAGGAATGTCCGGCAAATATTCCTTTACAATTCCCGCCATCCATTTATGCCAATCTGCAAATGTTTTATCATTAAATTGTATCCAATCATACATTTCAGGCGACCATACGGTCTGCACTTTTATCTCCGGCATACTGATTTCATCAAATGACGAGTAATTTGTACCGTATTTGCTGTTGAGAGTTGAAATGTTTCCGTGTACCTGTTTCAGATATTCTCTGTATTTCGGATTATAAAATTCAGGAAACGCATGCGTGTCATACATCGGTTCATTAGAAAGTATAATACTTGTCAGCTCCGGTGCATTCTGAAAACAAGGCAAAACAGTCCGCAGATAATTTTCAATTACCATTCTTGCTTCTGCCGAATCAATATTATATCCGCCTTTAGGATTGTCCGAATAAATCTCCGATGATAATCCCGACGGAAAATAATGTGGTGACAATAAAAGCGATACTCCTGTATTATTTTGTTTTGCTTCGTACAAAATCCGCCTCCATGTTGGCATCGCGGCAAAATCAGTATCATCCTCAAAACTACCATTGACAAACAGATTTTCGTCATTACCCGATTTTTTCAGACATACATTATCAATATATAACGTACCCGTCGTTCCGTAAACCGACATTTTTACCATTATATATGTTTGATTGATCCCTGTTGTATAATAAAACTTATTTTCCGACCATGTTGATTTAACCGAAGCTGTATTCACACTGTCATTCATAGAAATTTCAAATACAGTGTCAGAATTCCCGCGTGATTCAACACTGTATTCATACACTGTATCGGGCTCACATTCCACAATCTGACTTATACATCCCACACTGCCGGAAGAAGCTGTATACTTTAAAGAACGTTTTCCATCCGAAACAATACCGGTAGACAAGTCAATATTCGATATTTCCCAACCGGAAAGCCCCGCTGTAACACTTGTAGGTCCTATTTCCAAAACTACATTATCCGCACCCAGCTCCCGGAAATACCCTATATCTTCCATAACCTGTCCCCAACCTGTATATCCGATTGAATAAATACTTTTTCCTTTATCTGAAATCAGTTTTCTTCCGCTACTTTCCATACTGTTGATATCGTAATCTGATACGACTACAGGCTTTTTGGTTCCGTCAAGATATGCCTCCATATTGGTTCGTGCTTCATTGTATAATTCGATAATCTGCAAACGGTTATATGCAAGCTGTTCATCTGATACACTGTTTATTTCATCCAGAGCCAAATAATTCTCAAATCTTCTTATAACTTCATAATTTATCTTTTCATAATCCGTTCTGATTCCGCGTAATTCACATTCGAGAAACAATTTTCTGAGCAAACTCAGGTCATAGGATTCTTCTGCAAGAAAAGGATGAATATTAATACAAAACAAAGCTATGGTTAAGGTCAGCAATTTCTTCAACATTTTCATAAACTCCTCCATATTATGTTATCATTATACACTCAAATTCCCAAATCTGTCAATTACGCAAATTCGTGTTTTTAATAAGAAATATTCCCCTTTACTGCAAATATACGTCAACGTCCAAAATTATCTATTGATTTTTAACAGAAAACATGATATAATCATTAATAATGGATATAAAGCAAATGTATAAAGAGGTATTCATATGAAAAAAATTATTAATTCCGAAAGAATGCTTGATCCGCAAGAATCTATATTCTGGGAAAAAAAGTTCAGTATAGAATTCAAAAACATTCCTGCAGGTTCAATTTCGCCTTTTCACTGGCACGACTATTACGAATTTGAAATACTTTTAGAAGGTTCAGCCCGACAAACTATTAACACCTCAATATATGAAATGCCACAGTATTCTGCATTCCTTCTGGAATCAAGCTGTCACAGTATAGAATTCAAAACTGACGCTACAATTTTAAATATATGTTTAGCTTTCGACTTTTTTCCGGAATCAATTTCTGAACATTTATCAACTCTTTCATTTGCAAAATGTACCTTCAGCAAGGATAATATATCATATATTTTAAAACAAATAGATAAAATATCTTCGCCGGATTACAATAAACTCTTTTATAACGAAATGGCACAAAGTATATTGACAGAAATCATTATACTTTTTATAAACAACTCAGAACTTTCCGATAAAAAACCGAACAAACACTATCTTGCACAGCAAGCCGTTAATTACATTAAGGAAAATATATATAAAGAACTGACTATTTATCAGGTGGCAAATAAATTGTCTGTAACACCAAAACACCTCGGAAAGATTTTCAAGAATACCCTGCACACATCTTTTAACGATTACGTTAACATTTTGAGATTAAAGTATGCCTGTACTCTTTTATTAAGTTCAAACCTTTCAACAAAAGAGATTGCATATAAAGCAGGATATTCTTCGGAGCAATATTTTTATTATGTATTCAAAAAATATATCAAGAAAACACCGTCAGAATATAAAAAGTTAGTAAAATAATATTTGGAGGGTTCAAATCATGGCAAATATTCATCTTGTAGGCAATGCGCATCTTGATCCGGTATTTCTCTGGAGATGGCAGGACGGTTATAAGGAAGTACACGCAACATTCAGGAGTGCTCTTGACAGAATGTACGATTTTCCGGATTATAAATTTACAAGTGCATGCGCTGTATACTATCAATGGATTGAAGAGCTTGATCCGAAAATGTTTGAAGAAATCAGAAAAAGAGTAAAAGAAGGCAGATGGTGTATAACCGGCGGCTGGTTTCTCCAACCTGATTGCAATATGCCTGACGGTGAAAGCTTTGCCCGTCACGCTCTTATTTCTCAAAGATATTTCAAAGAAAAATTTGGCAAAATCGCAAAAACCGGATATAATGCCGATTCCTTCGGACATAACGGAAGTCTTCCGCAAATCCTGAAAAAAAGCTGTATGGACAATTACATATTTATGCGTCCGATGCCTCACGAAAAGAATATTAAAGAAAATCTGTTCATATGGGAAAGCGATGACGGAAGTCAGGTATGTGCATACAGAATCCCGTGGTTTTACAATCTGGATTTATCTGAATACGATTTTAACGGAACAAAAATAAAACGGTTTGAGTTGATAAAAGAGCTTAAGAAAATCGCAGATGAAACAAATACAAACCAAATGGCTTTTTACGGTGTAGGTAATCACGGCGGTGGTCCTACAATCAAGCTTATCGAAGAAATAAATAAGCTTGATATTCCCGATATGATTTATTCAACGCCTGATGAATATTTTGAAAACACCGACCGTACCGGGCTTCTTGTAATTCACGATGAACTCCAGCATCATGCAAGAGGCTGCTACAGCGCAGTTACATCAATAAAAAAGGATAACAGAAGGTGTGAAAACAATCTGATTTTTGCAGAAAAAATCTCTGTTCTCGCAAAAGAAATTGCAGGAGTAGAGTATCCTCAAAGCGAGCTCAACAAAGCATGGAAGAATGTTTTATTTAATCAGTTCCATGATATACTCTGCGGATGCTCAATTAAAAAAGCATACGAGGACGCAGCATATCTTCACGGTGAGACTATGAGTATCACTGAAAGAGTTATTAACCGTGCAATGCAATCAATCGCACTTCAGATAAATACACTACAGGGAGAAACTTTACCTTCCTACAAATCACATTTAAACCGTAGAATCTGGGAACACGAGGTTATAGGTACACCAATTATTGTTTTTAACCCTCATTCATGGCAGGTAAAAATGCCCGTTCAGGTATATGCTGTTGCAACAAAAGTCACGGATGAAAACGGTAATGAAATTCCATTTCAGATTGTACGCGGTGACCAGACCAACGCGGACACCGACATATACCACACAGCATTTGTTCCCGAAATTGGGGCAATGGGATATGCAGTTTACAGGGTATTCGTAGAAAAAGAAGGAACATCTGTATTTAAAAGTGATATAAAGGCAACAGATAAATCTCTTGAAAATAATGTTATTAAAGTTGAATTTGATGAACTTACCGGAGATATATCCCGATTCTATGATAAAAAATCAGGCGAGTATATTGTAAATAAGCCATGCAGAGCGATACTGCTTGATGAGACAAATTGCGACACATGGGCACATGACTGCGATGTTCTGGGGCATGAGACAGGTATATTCAGCTCTCCCCAATTTAAAGTTATTGAAAATGGAGCCATAAGAGCTACACTCCGTGTTACATCAACATACAAGAGCTCCGTACTTCAGCGAGATTATACAATTTCAAAAGACTGCGATGAAATAAAAGTCAAAACGAAAGTGGTTATGGCTGATAAACACAAAACACTAAAATTCACATTCCCCGTAAAAAATGATAACATTATTGCGAAAATACCGTACGGAACAATTACAAGAAACACACCTGAAAGCGAGGAGTTCTGCGGTTCATGGCTTGCGAATGACAAGCTTTGTATTGCGAATGATTCAAAATACGGTTATGATACCGCTAACGGAGAAGTGCGACTTACTGTTCTCAGAACAGCAGTTTATGCAGACCACTATGCTCAGAAAATAAGAGATGACTTTTGCGAACACATGGATATGGGCATAACAGAATTCACATACTCGGTTTTCCCATATACCGATAAAGCATCAGCAGAAAAAAAGGCAAGCTTACTTAATTCTCCTGTCAGAGCACTTGTTGACACTTTTCACGACGGAAGACTTCCGGAAAGGATGTCATGTTATGAATGTGAAAATAAAAATATCATTGTATCGGCAGTTAAAGAAGCGGAGGACGGAAAGGATACGATAATCCGTTTTTACGACATGAACGGAGTAGATTCGGATGTAAATATAAAAATATTTGATAAAGAAATAAACACAAAAATTTCTCATAATGAGATTAAGACTTTCACAACTGACGGAGAAGAACTTAATCTGATTGAATGGAAAATGTAATTTTAAAATGGGATGTAAAAAAATAGTGCAGAACGGACGAAACGAAGGTTTATGTGATGAAATCACATAAATCCCTGCCCGAAGTCGTACGTGGGTACGTCGAGTAGTTCGTTTCGTTCGTAGTTCAATGGCATAAAGGTCAGGAGAAATCCGCAATTTGCGGATTTCAACCAAAATTTTATTGTTTTTGACAGAATTTTGAAAACACGACTACGCAAATAAGCCATTGAACGGTATGTGCATTTTTTTACATCCCATTTCTATTAGATTTTTTCAATAAGTACAGAAGATAGCTTCTTTATTTTCAGGTTAATTGTACCACCGCTTAATTCATATGAGTTTACGCCATATTCATTAAGCATGTACATTCCCTCATCAAGATGGATAGTACAATCTTTTTCCACGTCATTGTAATTTATAAGAAGCTGCGCAAAACCACCGTCAGCAGACTCCCATGCAGATGTATAAATTTCAGAACGCAAAATCGGAGTTTTATCTCCTGTTCTGTAAATAATATTTACTCCACATTCAATACTTAACGGTTTAACCATCTTTCCGCTGTGAAGATATTTCCTGTATTCTTTTCTCCAGTAATTTGAATTTCTTACAAACTGTTTAACACTTTCCTGTTCAGGGATTTCCATTCCAAAAAGATTACCCCAGTTCCAGTGAATATCTCCGTCCTGATTGAGTACGAGTGTAAGCATATCCCCCGCAGAAAACGAATAAGCAATTCGTTCGAGCATATTAACAGGTGAACGCTTATGGTCAAGCCAGAAATTTGTACAAACCTGATTTCCCATGAAATTGTTCAAATATTCATGAAATACATATGCATATGCCGGCACCTGTCTCCCAATCATATAATTAATATTACTTCTGTTATCACTAAACAGCAGATACGGGATATAACTTTCTGCAGCTGCAGACTCACAGCCGAACAGAACATCTTTATACTTTTCAGAAATATCGCTCATAAGCTCTTTTACCGAATCAACCTGCCATTTTCCCGGAACAGGAGGATGTCCGTGTTCTCTGCTGTAACAAAAATACGATGTCCCTCCGTGATTCTGGTCGAGAAGCTGTATGTAGTCCACGCCTGAGGATGCTATTTTCTCAACTTGGTCCTTTATAACATTCCGGGTAAAATCCTGTGTCGGACACATATCATACCCTTTTCTCTGTGCTGTACAAATTTTACTGTAAAGAAGCTCTTGCTGTGGCGAAAGACACATATATTTTCTGAGATTATTTTCTTCAAAACATTTAGTCATGTCGTATTCTGCCACATTACTCTTCATTGTCCATCCGAATCCACTGCAGTAAACACCAATAACATCTCCTCTTTCATGAAGCGAATCAACAAGTTTTTTAAACTCATCTTCACCACCATAAGGAGGCCACACATAAGGAGGAGCCCATGGTGCAGTTCCCTCCCAATGCATAAGGATTACCATTATTTTGCTGTCAAGCTCCTTTTCAAGTCTTTCCACATGTGGAAGTATGTTTATATAAGGAAAAAGCTTGTTAGGAGTCATTTCATCCATATCGTGGAGACCACGCACAGGATATGTGATAATTACCGGAGATTCGCCATACCACTCTGGAAGATTTTTATTGTCTGTAATTTTGGGTACAAAGCGATTTTCTCTTTTCTCTTTAAACCAGTTTCTGTATATCTCACAAGCATCCTCCCAGCCGCCTTTGAAAAATTTCATTACCATCGGATATGGCAAATCATATTTTTCTCCAAAATTACAACCGCAAAAATGTTTGAACTGAAGCTTTATTCCTTTATTCTCATAACGATAAAAATCAATACCTTTAAGATTATCCATGTCGTCATGTGCCGCAAAATAAAGCCCCGCTTCGCTGTTATAATACGCCATAAACTGAGTTTCTACTATTGCAGGATATATTCCCATAATACTTACAGACGGATATTCGGGTTCTATGTATTTATATTCAAGTTCACGTTCGTCCATATTTTCGACAAGAACGCCCTCATTAAACCCCCATAGAATTTTCGCGCCGATTTCGTCTTCTGATAAATCATCAGGAACCAGTATCTGAGGAAAGTTAATCCACTCAATAACGTGCTCTTCAGGAACAACTACATTTATCTTCCATTTTATTTCATCAGAAATATCTGCGGAAATTTTTATTGAATTGCCATTGCCCGAATACGACAATTCAAAGCTGTCATCTTTTATCTCTCCGCCTGAGAAAGCAAATTCCGATGTATCAAAAACAATCTGTTTCCCTTCTTTATTACGAACAGAAACCTCAAACACTGAAATTGTATTGTTTACATATTCTCTGATACCGTCTGTAAGTGAAACAATTTCACCTTTTTCAGCATCAAAAATTAACTTGAGATTATTATTACTTATTTTAACTATTGTTCTCAATCCTTTCGTATGATAGCTTTACAATAAAAGATATCTTGCAATAACAGTTGCCGCTTCGGCTCTTGTAGCATTACCGAAAGAATCAAAAGTTCCATCATCGCGTCCTTCCATCAGTCCTACGGAAACAGCTTTTGAGATAATTTCCGCATTACCCACGATGTCACTGAATGAAATCTGATTATTGTGTGCTATTATTCCATTTGATGATTCATAAAATTTCACTAACATCTCGCACATTTCTTCACGTGTAATTTTGTCATTCGGTCGGAATTCCGGATTTTCAGCATTATATTCCGGAAGTTCTGTTCCGGATGCGCGAGTAAGCAGCAAAAGAAAATGAGCGCGTGATATGGAATCATCAGGTTTAAAATGTGACTCACTTACTCCTTTTATAATACCCTTGTCTGCAAGATTTTTAACTGTATCCTTCGACCAGTGATTAAACGTATCGATAAATGGGGTACCCATATCGACCTGGAGAAGAATCGGTATAAACTTCTTAAGGATAATATTCTCTCCGTAATCAAGTCCGTCACGAAGCTCCTTCGCTTTTTCAACCTTCACACCATTCACATAAATATTTACTGTTCTGTCTTCAACATAATTTACAAGATTGATGATAAGCTTACCATTATAAACACCAAGATTGACTTCTGTTTTGTATGCATTTTCACCGGTCGTAGCATCTATAACATCTACATGCGGAATATTCTCTTCCTTGAAAATCTGCTTCATATGCTCATATGCACCTTCGCCTCCCGGCACGATTCCGGCTCTTACCTCTCCGACATAATCAAAAACTTCTGAATTTTCATAAATGTAATTCACAAGTTCTTCGTCATTCGGAAGATTATGCTCATCAAGCTTCAGACTGTTTTTTCCGTAGATAATAACTCTTCCGCCGTTGTCGATATACTTTTTAAGCTCCTCAAGTACTTCTTTTTGTGCATATGTAACCTGCGAAACAACAATCACCTTATAATTATGCATCTGCTCAAGCTGACGGTCAGGTATAAGATGTGGCTTCACACCATTGTAAATTGCTCCTGCATAAAATTCATAACAGGCATGCATCGCTGTTGTATCATACTGCGTAGCTGCATCTACATATAATACTCCCACTTCACGCGGATAATTCTGAATTGCAGTTATTTCATATGCAAGCCTATTTAAATCCATACTTGCTTTACTGATTTTATAAACCGAATCAGGCCGGTAATTGATACACGAATCCTTATATGTAAAATCCGGTGAAAGTGTATCACGTTGCCATGCCCAAATATCAGTCCACGCTCTGCCATGAACAGCACCTTGCCAGATATCCTGAGTCATGTAGTTAGCATTATCAACACTGTAATCTTTGACATTATCCATTGTTATATGATCTTCCAGATTGAATACCGGAGCAGCCTTAATTCCGGTCATATAATCATACCAGAACATTTTTCTGAGTGGTTCAATCAGTCTGACAAGATAATTATCGGCATCGCATCCGTTAACATCGAGAAATTCAGCATAATCCTGCTGATTCATCCCCTTATTTTGCAAATCAGAATAAATTGAATCATATGCATATCCCATATTTTTAGTGGTTACCGGTATTCCCGGCGCAATTTCATGGATGATATCTGTCATCCACTTATGCCATCTGGCAAATTCCTGTGTTGTAAAATCGTCAAGGTCATAATTTATTGCCACACGCTCAGTCGAATCAATGGTAAATCCAACGTCATCGAAACTTGTATAATCTGTGCGGTAAGCAGCATTAAGAGCATTTATATCATGGTTGTAAACCTTTCTCAGATAATCACGCCATGGTTGAAGATAAGCATCTCCGTATTCCTCAACATGAAACTGAGGTTCATTTGTCAGACAGATAACCTTCAGCGACTTATAGTCTTTAATCGCACCGATATATACCCGGATATATCTTTCGTAAATTTCTCGAACTCTCGGGTCATTTACATTGTAAAAATGGAATCCTCTGTTAAGTTCCGGATATAATTTAGAAATATTCGACGCAAAATAATGCGGTGAAATCAAAACACACATCGCAATATTATTCTCATCTGCATTTTTAAGAATATTGATTGAATGTTCAACAGTATGCGGAGTAAAAGATATTATTTCATTATTTTTCTCAAGCCCGCCGTTTACAAGCAGTTCTTCTCCGGTTTCATTATCCGTAAATGATAAATCATCAAACCACGCACCTTCGGTCGTATTATAACAGCCGAGACGAATGGTTGTTCTCGTTTTTCCGGCAGGTGCAACATATATAACTTCAAAATCCCGCCAATCAAAAGTTCCTTCCTGCATAGATTTATCATCCCAGTTATTTGCACTGACATATACACAGGAAGCATTTTGTGCTTTCACTTTACCTTTCAGGGTATAGATTTTTCCGGGTGTAACAGTCACATCCTGCCATGCGGTGTAAAAATAATTATCGGCATAAGGGGACTGCATCGCCATTTTAAACGAATAATTACCTTCTGTAACTACATTTGAATCCACCCCTCTGCTTCCTGATGGATTTCCGCTGGTCATCTGATTCCAACCAAGTATTTCCGGTGCATCACCCAAAATAGTTGTTGTCCCTGCTTCAATCTGTACTGTATTTATAGCAAATTTCTCGTTAAAATAAGGAATAGCCTCATACGCTCCGGAGAAATGCCCGTACCCGATGAAAAATACAGGTCTTTTTTCAATTTTTCCATGATTATCCGTAGTTGCATATGTACTGAAGCCGTCAATTTCAACCGGACTTGTAACATATCTCGGAACTGTAAACGGTTCCTTTTCATTTGACAAATATGCTTTCAAATCTGTAACTGCAGTTTCATAAATTTCATCAAGGCAACGCTCTGTATAGAAAATCAGGTCAAAGTCTCTGCGCGGGATATCCTCATTCTCAAGATAGCCCGTAAACAATTCAAATGTATTATATGCAACACTTTCGTAATCTGTTGTAATCCCTTTCGCATGACATTCGTCAAGCAGTACTTTCAACTCCTCCTGCTGCTTCTTTGCTTTCTCGAGAACAGCCAATGCTTCTTCGAGTGTGGCAGGTATTTCATAAATTTCAAAATTACAAATTGTTTCTGTTTTGTTCCCGTTGTTGTCTTCTATCGTAATCGTTTCCGAATGTTCTCCAACCTCCGAAAGACCGTCATATTGCTTTGTCATACGGTAATGGATACCACTGTGAGCCGGAACACTTATCTGCTCTTTTTTATCACTGTATGTTGCTGAAACAGTAAACGCTTGTTCTTCATCACTGCTGTTTACAATATAGCTGTCAAAGCCAATTTCCTCACCCATATCCGCTGATAAATCATTTTCTGTCCATCCGTACCATGTCTTATTTTCATTTGCAAGCTCCAAAACAGGGAATTCGGCATTTGTTTTACCCTCTGCAATACCCGGAGCAAGCTCTACACAGTAACGTCTGCCGTAACCGTCATTATCATTTATAATAATACTGAATTTAAATGCTTCAGGCATACCATTCGCAAATTTCAAATCCCAGGGAATTGCACATTCATAAATTGTATTTGTCTGATACTGAGATGTCGAAAGCTTTATTTTGCTTGACTGCTCTGCCGACAGTCCAAAAATCTGACCTTGATTCAACTCCGTATTATGAATCATTCCTATTTCTGTTCCGTAGCTTTCCTCCATACCGGAAATCGCAACCTGTAAGCCGTCACCGCTCCAGTATTTATCCTCTGTTGTAAAATAGACATGATTATCATCTTCTGCCGAAACAAAAAAATAAAAATTTTCATTATCATAGGCAAATTTCGCTGTTGCATTTACATCTTTTTCTCTGCCGTCAGTCATATAGACTTGGTATTGCGATTCAAGAGTAGGCATTTTCACACCAAAATATCTATTCCAGTCAGCACTGTTTCCGTCTACCGAAATATTTTCAGCTTTTTCTATACGCATACATTGAAACGCACCTATAACTTTTAAAAACTCTTCTTCTTCAAATCTTTCGGAAAACAATATCTTATTATATATCTCCTGTAGTGACTCATCATTTGCATATGTAACCGTTCCGATTGTCTGCATAGCAAACCCTGCTGTTAAAATTAAACTTAAAATTCGGTTAATTATTTTCATATAAGATATCCTTTCGAGTATAAATGTCGTTTATTTCCTGCCGCTTTTTTTATTAGCGGCAGGAAATAAAATTAATATTATTCAGCTGTCTTAAATTCTACAGCTGTTCCTAAAGGATTCATCACCGATAATTTATTCCAGAAAAATACTTTTACTGTATATAAGTCTGCATTCTCTTCAGGAATATTGAATGTAAAGGTATATTCGGTATCCGGTTCATACCACTTACCTTCAGGAATAACCTTTGAAGCTGTTTGTGTAGTCACAAGTCTGCCGTTGTTATAAAGTGCTGCTGCAACTGCAGTATTGAATTCATTTCCTTCATTTTCATTTCTTATTATTGCTTTGACAGCTATATTGCCGGGTTCAATTATACCGGTTTCAAAGAAGTCATCGCCATCCATAAGACCGCATTTTGCGCTTATGCTGTAGGAATCAAACTCAAAGCCGGAATCTTCAAGAATATTTCCGCTTACTACTTCGTTTGTATCAATGTCTACTTCATAAAGAGCAACATCATCAATCCAGAAGCTTCCTACAAGTTTTTCAACAGCTATTTGTATATTTGCTTCATATGTTTCGTCTTCATACAATGTATCACATATACTGTCGTTTGCATCATTTGTTGTTGCAAGATAACATGTATATTCATTCCATGGAAGATTTGTTTCCCAACTGTCATTTACAACCATGACAGTTTTAAACAAAGAACCGCAGTTTTCGTCATCGCTTGTCTCTATTACGGAAACTTTGTTAAGACCTTCACCCTTAGCATACAATGACAGCTTATATTTTCTATCTTTTCTGAGTGTTACTTTCTGAGTAAGCTTTTCCCAGACATTACTGTAAATCTCATGCATATATCCGCTGAACTTAAATGCGGCATCTCCTGATTTTTTCTCTTCAAAATCAAGTGTTGTATTCACATTTGCATAATGCATTACACCATCTGTTGCCGCGTCACTTCTCAGAACATTCCATGCACCGATTGAATAATCACCTGCATAGTTGGAAGACACATCTGCATTTGGAACAACTATTACATCAGACGAATATTCAACACTGTCAATCACAGCGGTAACCGTAAATGTATATTCCTTGTAATTTTCAAGACCGGAAATAACCACTTCATTTCTTGCCAAAGCCGCCAAATCTACACTTATATCAGACAATTCTGTTCCGTCCTGAGATATTTTTATTGATGAAATATTGAAATTCGGATTTGTCCATGAAATTACTGCGGCATTACCTGATGCAGCCGGATATGCAGTTACATTTGTAAGCTCTCTTGTGTAATATGATTCAAATCCGTAGTTTCTTGCTGATAAAATATTATTTCCGTATGCATCTGTAATCGTAACATCATCTATCAGAATCGGTTCAGTCGTATCTACCATAATCCATGCCGGATATGTATCATTCCACTCTTCTGTATTCATCGTAAATGTTCTTGAATAGTGACGCCACTCTCCGTCTATTTTATCCAATGTGAATCTGCCGTCATTATACCATGAATACATACTGCTTATTCCTGTAGGTGGATTGTTTGGATTACACTTCACCCATACTCCTGCTGTATATGTCCCCTTAAGCCATACATTCGGCAGATATATCTGTGCCGCTCCCGAACCTATATACAAAGAAGCAAGTCCGCTTTTTGATTCCTCTGTACACATATATATATCCGTAGTACAACCATCGTTTATCTTCCAATCTGTTATAATCAAGTCCTTATTCGGCGAAAATGTCTGCTCGTATGGCATTCCTGAAACTGTATAGCTTTCAAATCCATAGTTTCTTCCGCTGATTATGTTAGTTCCATTCGCGTCTGTAATCGTGACATCATCTATTAGAATCGGTTCAGTTGTATCTATCATAATCCATGCCGGATATATATCATTCCACTCTTCCGTATTCATTGTAAATGTTCTTGAGTAGTGACGCCATTCTCCGTCTATTTTATCCAGCGTAAATCCACCACCGCTATACCATGAATACATACTGTTTATGCCTGTCGGTGGATTGTTTGGATTACACTTCACCCATACTCCTGCTGTATATGTTCCCTTAAGCCATACATTAGGTAAAGTAATATGCGTTGTTCCCGAACCGGCATAAAGTGATGCAAGGCCGCTTCTTGATTCATCCGTGCATATATTTACATTACTCGTTGTCGAAGCTTCCACAGTCCAGTCATTCACTGTTGCATATGTATTCGGTGAAAATGTCTGCTCATATGGTGCACCTGAAATTGTGAAGCTTTCAAATCCGTAGTTTCTTCCGCCGATTACATTAGCTCCGTTCGCGTCTGTAATTGTGACATCATCTATTAGAATCGGTTCAGTTGTATCTATCATAATCCATGCCGGATATGTATCATTCCACTCTTCTGTATTCATCGTAAATGTTCTTGAGTAGTGACGCCATTCTCCGTCTATTTTATCCAGCGTAAATCCACCACTGCTATACCATGAATACATACTGTTTATGCCTGTCGGTGGATTGTTTGGATTACACTTCACCCATACTCCTGCTGTATATGTTCCCTTAAGCCATACATTAGGTAAAGTAATATGAGTTGTTCCCGAACCGGCATAAAGCGACGCAACACCACTTCTTGATTCATTTGTACATACAGTCACATCACTTGTTGTCGAAGCTTCCACAGTCCAGTCATTCACTGTTGCATATGTATTCGGTGAAAATGTCTGCTCATATGGTGCACCTGAAATTGTGAAGCTTTCAAATCCGTAGTTTCTTCCACCGATTACATTATTTCCGTTCGCATCTGTAATTGTAACATCATCTATAATAATCGGTTCGCTTGTACTTATTGTTAACCACGCAGGATATGTATCATTCCATTCCTCATTATTCATTGTAAAAGTTCTTGAATAATGATACCACTCACCTTCAGTTTTATCAAGGGTAAAGCTTCCGTCATTATACCACGAATACATACTGCCTATGCGTGTCGGTGGATTGTCAGGATTGCATTTCACCCACACTCCGGCTGTATATGTTCCCTTAAGCCATACATTAGGTAAGTACATCTGTGCATCTCCTGCACCCACATACAGCGATGCCGCCCCGCTTCTTGACTCATCCGTACATACATATACATCGCTTGTAGAAGATTCCTGTATAGCCCAATCCGATACACTTGCGTATGTATTTGGTGAAAATGTCTGCTCATACGCAAATACTGATGGTACACAGGAAATTATCATACTCGCTGTAACAATATACGAAAAAATCCTTTTTAACACATTGTTCTTCATTTTAATTCCTTCTTTCTTAAAATTTTATATCTCATTATTTTGAAGGGATGCCGGTATATTGTAATGCGCAGACAACATTCATTTGATGTTCCCGGCACTTCGTCTCTTCAAAATTATGATTCATTAATTAAATTCAACTGAACGTATGAATAAATTCATATCATTCCGGTTGTTAATCAAAAAAACTTTAACCGTATAATAATCGTTATCTTCAATTTTAAACGGTGTCGTAAGCTTATAATTATCATCTCCGAGAGCACTTCTCTTTATAATTTTAGAGGTTGAGCTGAGTGATATCATCTCATTGCCCTTGTATACTGCTACAAGCTGGTCAATCTCTATTCCATCATCATAAATATTGTTTTTCACTTCAGTTATTATGGAATAACTCCCGGCTCCATTTAAACATGATACCTTTTCAGTTCCCACATAAAGTCCCGGATTTTCTATTATTTTATCCGGAATTTCAGTCTGAGCACTGATTTCAACAGCATCTCCTTCTATTCCCAAAGCATTAACAGGTACAAGACGATAATTATATGTTTTACTGTTTTCAAGATTTGTAAAAAGTAATTCTGTCAGCTCGGGAGCTGCATAGCCTATATTTTTGAATTCATCACCGTATTTTCTGTAAATATTCAGACCGTTATAATTTTCTTCAGGAGATTTCCATGTTATCCGTACGGCTTTTTCTTCTCCAACAGCTGTAACTTTTGAAATTCCACCAACAGACTCTTCGGCAAATATTTCAAAATCTCCGTTAGTTATGAGATTGTCACCATAAGGATTGTTTTCTGCATCTACTCTTTGGATAACCACATCATCTACCCATACATTGGTTGCCGGATTTTCAACAGTAAATCTGAATGTTGCCGTATCCGCCTCGGCAGTGTAATAGTTTTCAAAATATTTCCAGTCATATGTCCCGGTTGATTGAGGAATCGTAAATGTTCCATCATCGAAAAATCCATGAGTAAATCTGCATCTGACATCACCATCAGCAGCATTTTCCGCTTTCAGCCATAATGATACTTTATATTTTGCACCTTTTTCCAGCTGAACATTCTGACGTATTTCGGCATACACACTACTGCCCATATCACCGTCACTGCGGTTAATATTAGACTGTATTCTTCCGGAACAATTTCCATCATGCCCATTTGTATTATCAATTGTTATTTTTGCAGGGCAACGACGATTTTCCTCACCGCCTCTATAGTACCAATATTCCCAGCCGCCGCCGAAATATCCTCCCCATGCACCGCTTGGTGTTGCATAAACGTAATATGAAAGATCAGGTTTATCTTCATAGCTGAATATTACCTGAAACTGTTGTACATTCTTTACAGGGTACGCCACATATGAATACGGTGTTGCCGGGAATTCGTTTACAAGCTCAAAATCTCCTTCTTTTATTGAATACAATTTCACACCTGTGTACACTCCGGGGCTTCTCCAGCTTACAACTACCGCATCGTTCATCATTGTTGCCAGAACATTTACCGGCAGTTCATTTGTATCGTAAACAGGATCTTCCTTTTCAAGTGAATAATCAGGAAGCTCACCGACATAATCCTCAAATCCCGCATCATTTATAAGATTATCCGAGGTTTCACTTTTCAGGCAGACATTATCAAACAATATAGTCGATGTCCCACCCGTCATAGTAATGCTTACAACACCTTCAGTCTGCTCCGTACAGACAAACATACATTCATATCTCGTCCAGTTTTTTCCGTCCTCTCCGACTTCCTTCGAAGTCACCCATCCGCTGTCTTTAAGATTCATATCAAAACAGTCGCTTACATTCACGGTCGTGTATGCGTTGAGTGAACCTCTTGCGTAAAAGCTGAATGTATACGAAACACCTTCCTCAAGCGGCTCCTGAACCTTCTGCGTAATTTGAATGTAATTGCCATCAACCGGTGTTCCGGGATATTTTGACAGTAATGATTTATCACCGCCAAATTTATACTCTGATGTTGCTTCTGAATAATAGATGTTTTTATCGGTATTTGTTTCACCCACTCTCGCAAATAACCATTCACCGGTAGCATCTGCCGATACAGGTATTCCGACAAAAACATTACCGATTATCATAATTGCTAAAAATACGGAATATACTTTTTTCATACATCTTCCCTCCATCATTCTGCCGCAATAATATTTGTGACTCTGTAGTCAAGTTCAGAAATCAGTATTCTCTGTCCCTGTCTTAATTCACTAAGCTTTCCGACCTCACATCTTCCGGTCTTTTCATCATAGAATTTAGGTACAACAGTCGGATTGATAAACATAGCATACTCTTCTCCGTTCAGAGAATATTTAAGTCTCATTCCCGACATGTCAACTCCCTCAACAATATAAGCTGATTCGGTACTTGATATAATATTTCCGTAAATCTGCACATAATCAACATATCCGAAAGCATCTTTGGTATATCTGATTAAATCACCGTTTTTTACATTTGCAAAAACACTGTCATTTGCTGCAATAAACATAGCATCGGTATCCGTTCCGAGAACACCTTTGACAGCTTTTCTCTCCTCACCGTCAACACTGCACGATATTGAAGCATCGGTTACAAAGAAAGTCTGATATTGCGCAACATACTCATGTATATAATCTGCATCATTTATTGATAACACTGCCGCATTAAAATACTCATCAAGGTCATATGCTTTTATTGTATAACCTTTCCATTCTTTAAAGTAATTTGTTTTGTCAACTCTTCTTACCTGATAATCGGATTCCTCCATACTCAGAACTTCCGGAAATACAAATATCGGCGTGGATGTTGTTATATAAGCTTTATAGCCAAATCCCATAACCCACGGAAGCCATGTATAATACCCTTCCAGCACTGAAAAATCATCTATTTTATTATTTTTGGAATATTTCACAGCAGTTTTAAGCATGGAAATTTTATCATCGGCATTTTTCTCAAGAACTACAATCTGAGGTTTAAAACCTTTTATTTCCTCATAAACAGCATCATCAGAATATTTTGTACCGTTGTATCTTATATTATCTTCAAGCTTATCAAGATGCCATATACCCGAAGTATCCATATACTTAACCGAATAACATTCTTCATCCGAATCATGATAGGATTTGAGCATCAATGCATATTTCGATGCCTGAACGACATAATCCATAAATGCTATATTACCAAAATAATCAATATAGAAATTATATTTTCTGCCCATGGTAACCGTTCCGACTTCGGATTGATACCACTCCTTAAATTCAGGAGTAATACCATGCTCCTCACCACTGACCGTAATGCTCATTTCGTCAGCATTAATACGAGAAAAATCACCTGTTTTTACAGCTGATGATGCATAAATCATTACAAAGCCTTTATCTTTACTTTCTGCAATATTTACCACACTGTTCGTCCCTATTGCCACGACAGGAACCTTAACTCCATCAAGAATTATTTCGTAATCAACTTTTGAATCATCGATTTCATAAACATCCTTTTTTCCGTTTATACTGATTTTGTCATATATCATTACAGGATTATCAGCAATACTCTCAACAATCATTGTCTTACATGATGTTATAAAAATCAAATCATAAATTCCGTTAGAATCATTGTCCAGAAGTCTTAAATTTCCTATTTGGGGCATAAAATCGTTTACCGTATAATTACTTATAAATCTTTCATTGTAAATAACACTTGGTGTCACACTGATTTTTGCATTTTTAGCAGACGATGAAGAACCACCATAATATCTGATAGAAGAAAAATCTTCGGAAATGCTGTCAATATCATCGGCATTTATTATTATTTCTCTATTCTTTTTCGTACTTGGCGAAACATACAAAACCGTTTCGTTTCCGTCACTTGTACGCTCTATGTATGCACTTACATACTTTCCGAGCAAATCCTTAGAATAATCATATTCGGAATAATATGTAATTCCACCTATTTCTATATGCTCCTCAGGGCATCCGTCAACACTGTCTGTACCGGTTACATAAGTTTTATTTACAACACCTTTAACTATCTCTATATCTCTGTTTAAAGAAAGCAGTGTTTCATCCTTATATGTTGTATACCCGTAATCACCGGATGATTTATAATATCTGACACGCGGATTAATATCAATCATATTGTAAAGAAGTCTGACTCCGTCATCAACAAGAAGAATATTATATGCATCAGAAGTAATACCGTCAAAAACTCCGAGCATTTTCGCCTGCGAAACATACGCTTCATCACTTCCGCCCTTTTCGTCTGTCAAACTTTTATATCCGAGCGCTATAACTGCATATTTTGCGGCTTCGGCAAGAGTTATATAAAGTTCTTCTTCAAATTTATCATCCGCTGTCATCATCCCTGACGAGATAGCGGCAGTGCGTGGATCCATTTCGTTTTTATAAAGAAACTTCGACAGTGCTCCGATAAATTCGCCCCTTTCGATATACCTCGTCTCCGTCATTGATGTCGCATCAAAGATTTCAAGTCCTTTAAGAGTCTGCGCCATTACTTCAAACTTCTCGTTGGAAGATGCAGCTGAAGACACAGGCATTACAGCCATGCTGAAAGTAATTGCTGCCATACATAGTAATGAAATAAATTTCTTCATATTCTTTTATACCTCCTTGCTTTTATAAAAAATTCCGTAGATTATCTGTGCTCCCTGTGCTTTTGTTGCAGGTGCAAGCGGGTCAAATGTATTTTCTCCCATTCCATTCACAACACCGGTCATATAGAGCTGATATACTGCATCTTTTGCATAATCAGAAATCATGTCGTCATCGTGAAATGTATTGTAATCGCGTACTGCTTCCGGAAGATTTCCTTTTGCAGCTCTGTAAGCCATGGTCATTAAATCCTGTCTTGAAATTTTTCTTCCTATTCCGAACTCCTTCTCAGAGATTCCTTCCACAATTTTGGCATTACGCGCACTTGCAACAGCACTGTAATACCACGCGTCCTTATTAATATCCTCGTACATATCACATATCGCCACAGGGTCGTATACATTTACCGCCTTTACAAGCATAGTCACGAATTCTTCGCGTGTCATCTCTTTATTCCCGTCGAACTTTCCTGTTCCGTCACCCTTAATTATTTCTTTTTCAGCCAGATATGTAACAGCCTCAGAAGCCCATGCGTAATCATCCATATCATCAAATGCCTGTTTTTTTATTTCAACCGTTTCCGTAGGGACTGTAACAACAGCACCTTTACTGTTTGTTGCTCCTCCGCCCCCGGACGAACCTGATGATTTACCGGACGACTTTGACGATGAGTTGCTTTTTACCGCTTCTTCAAAATATTCTATCAGTTCATCAATCGAAAGCGGCATCGACTTCTTTATCATTGCAAGAAGTGATTTATTTATTGCTGTTGAGTTTTTTGTATCTTTATATTCTTCATAACTTTTGTTATCATCCAATTCCAGTATAACACTGTACTTCTCAAACAACTCATCAATTTTATCAAACTTAGCCGTATTAATTGAATATAATGCATCTATCTGCAAATATGCCGTCTTCAACTCATCTATATCCGAATACGGTCGATTATTTCTCATATAATTGCTTATATGTTCCAATCTTTCCTCATCATCTATTTTCTCATATCTTATGTCATCATGATCCTTCAGGTTCGCTGCTTTGATATAAATGTCAATATCCTCTTCACCACTGTTGATACCCTGAATTGCTACATAACAATTAAACAAATCCTTGAGCCCTTCCTGTGTCATTGACGTAGCTTTATCACTGATAAAACTATCTGCAACTATTAATCGGTCAGTCTCAGGCAAACTGCTGTATGCTTCTGTTCCAAATCCGATTGCTTCAAGAACTATTCTGTTTTCCTCCGAGAGCATAATACTTTCTATTGATTCAGAGGTGTCAGAAGCTTTTATCTGTTCAATCAAAGCATCTCTGCTCTGACGATTTGCATATATAAAACTGCCAATTAACGATAACTGATTTTCATCCTTTACATAAACTTCATATTCTCCATCAGATGATATATTATTCTTTTCTGCAGGCATATCAAATACAAACTTTACATTTCCTTCTTCATCCGCTTGCTCTTCCAAAACCGCAAATATATTGTTATTATTCTTTATATCTCCGCCTTTTTTTACCGTCATAAGGAATCCGTATGATAGCGGTGAAATACCAGCCGTTATATCTACTCTGTTATCCTTGATTTCAATTTCTAATTCTTCAGCTCGTACGCTCTGTATCAATAACATACCACACGACAATACTAATGCTACAACTCTTCTCATCATTTATATTCTTCCTTTCGTCCGTTATTTATACTTTTATTATAACATCAGGATATGTTCACCGTCAACTCTAATTATTCGCGCGAAAACTCAGAAATTTTCCCTTTTTCATTAAATAAAAAAATTCCATGCACTTCAAAACCACTCACTCTGTATTGTTTTTATTAAATTCATATGGTATTATTTGTTAAGAAAATAGGATTTTTTAACAATGACTTTTTTCAATAAGTATTTAACTATGTTTTTCTGCTACGGAGTATCACTTTTACAATATAAATTTCATCCCCTTCATACTTTTGAATTTGTATTTTTCTTAACCATATCATAAAATGTAGCTCTCTTCAATCCAAGTTCAGTCATAGCCTGTTTAGCTGTAATTTCACCTGTATTCCAAAGAGTTATATCCTCATATTACATTAACAGAAACAACATCTCCGCAGTTTCTGCATTCTGTTTTTTCTTTGGGAATCATAAGATACCTCACTTTCTCTTCGTCTTTCCGAAGTGTCATATATAGCCTGAGCAACCAACACTACTTATGAATCGTTTCGATTACTCCAATCATTTACAGATTTCAGGCATAAAAAAAGAGCTATGAACAATTGCTCATAACTCTTAAACATTGAATTCAAGAGAGCAAATCCCTCCCGAATAACAGATAGAATAAATGTTATATCTAATTTTTGCCTTTCTTCTTAGCTCTTTTCACATGAACTTATTAAATTATGCTATTAAAATATTCTTCTGTTACTTGTAACTGTTTTTTCAAAATTTCTTTCCACATACGAGTATGGATTTCTCCACTTCCTTTGGAAACTTTAGTAAATTTAACATTCCCCTGTGAATCTTTTTTTCTGTAAAAATAATGGTCAGTATCTTTATATAATTCCCAGCCATCACGCTCACAAAAACGTTTTAATTCTCTCCATCTTGGCATACTATACACTCTCCAATCTTCTTTATATCATTTAAGATCAGAGCTCTAAAAATATACGGTATGTCTTTTTTTCTGTTTGGAGCTGTACCCCAATATGAAAAATCGTA
>JAZULT010000090.1:0-24241 GCA_045603225.1 Clostridia bacterium
TTCAATGAAATCGCCTGCGATTTCTACCATAACCTGTTGCAACGCAACAGATTTCACTGTCACAAGGTGACAATTTCATTCATCCTGCGGATGAATTTCATCCGATTGAAAATCGGATTTCACTATTGTAATTTGTCCCGACAAATTACAATTTACCAAAGCAACATAAACTCACCGGGTTTAATTGTAAAATCACTTAAATTAACCGTTTTTCCTGAAATCAAATCGGTTACATTTCCGTTTCCGGCTGTCAGATTATATGAGCTATACATATTATGATTACAAATATGTATAAGATTTTTCCCTTCATATTCAGTCACGAGATATTCAATATCAGAACAAATATTTCCACTCTTATCCGTAACTTTTATTTCTCTTTCGAAATATTTATTCATAGTATTTGTAAGAGCTGTAAGAGAAGCGGAATCATACATATAATTTGAAGTTTTTGTCATTGCAACTGTTTCTGTAATTGCTGAACTTCTTCCATCAGAATTTCTTCTGTTTCCGTGTTCATCATACACAAGGCAGTTTCCGCCTGCGGCAATAACTTTACCGCCTGCATTTTTAAACTCTGTGATTTTTGCCACAGTACTGTCTGAAACATGCAATGCATCAGGAATAACAAGAACCGATACACTGCCGAGTGCCCCCTCTAATATCGTTTCATCCGAAACATACGATACCTTCTGACCGTTTGCAGATAGTGCTTTATGACACTTATCCATAGCGTTCATCATATATCTGTTTCTGAAACGTGCATTTGTATCGTAGTAGATTGCCACATCCGAATCAACATTCTGAAGCGCGGTAATTTCATATGCAAGCCTGTTAAGGTCTAACGTTATCTTACCCACACTTGCAACGCAGTCCGGACGGTGTGCAATACTTCCTCCAAAGCTTCCCCCTGCCAAGTCAGTACGTTCCCATACCCATAAAACAGAAGTTGTTCTGCCATGAACAGCACCATTCCACATATCAAGAGATACATGCTTATTCTGCTCGGGAGAATAATCCGCATTCCCGTCAAGAATTATATGGTCTTCGCTATTTATAACAGGTGCAGGATTAAAGGACTGCATCATGTCATAAAACGCAGACTTTGTTGTTATGTCGCAATGATTAAGAGCAGTTGTTCCGTCACATCCGTTTACATCGAAAACCTTTGTAAATTCATACGTATCCGTACCACGATTTAAAAGACTTCTGTAATAATTATTATCATTTGGACCAAATACATCAACCATTTTTGAATGAATAGGTTTGCCTTTTGCTACATTTGCAACAGTATTCTTAAGATATAAATGATACTCCGCAAAAAGCTTATCGTTAAATTCTATATAATCTGAATACGCATTAATTTTTCCGGCTCCTGCATTTGTATCAGGCATCGATGTCGGCATTACGACACTTTCAAAACCGCCGTATGATGTGCCGTACAATGCATTAAGCTTGCTTATATCTGTATATTTCTCTTTAAGATACTCAACATAAAGTGGTGTGTCATACTTATTTGCAGTTGCATTATATCCCGGTTCATTTGTCACACAAATACTGTGAAGCGCAGGATATCGGCTTACCTTTGAAACAAGTCCGTCAATATATACCTTTAAAAGCTCACGCCATTTTGTCGAAGTTACAATTCCCGAATCCTCAGGATAAAGATTTGTAAACCAGTCAGGTATATAATGCGGTGATATAAGAAGAATCACCTTGATATTTCTATCCCTTGCAGGGTTAAGAACATTATTTATAAAATTGGTTACAGCAGTTGAATTAAATGTAAATCCACCATTTCCGTCAGGTGAAACAAATTCACTCATATGTGTCTCAACCTGAATAATATTAACACCGAGATTTTTAAACAAATCGAGATTTGCCATAAGTGTTCCGCTGAAATGTCCGTACCCCATAAAGAATGTGGGACGGTTTGCTCCTGCCGTACTTGTAGCATACTCCGAAAGACCGCTTACGGTGTTACTGCCGTGAACATATTTTACAACTTCCTTAGGAACTTTGCTTCCGTCAAGATAACCGCTGAGCGCATTCCTTGTTTCAGAATACAAATCCGAAAGGCAGTTATAAATATATTCAGCTCTTTCGGAATTTCCTACCGAAAGTTGATTTTTTCCGTAAACAGCAAAATCTTCTATTGTCGCAATATTTACCGTTTCGTATGCACAGTTTATTCCCTTTGCTTCACACTCACTTCGGAGTGATTTAAGCTCAGGAAGCTTGTTTTCGCTCATATCGGTAAATGCCGACTCGCTGAACTTAAAATTAATGTCATCAAAACCGATTTCATAAACATTTCGGTACGGAGTCTGATTTTCACGCCATACAAATGCTTTAAATACATTCCCGGCTACATAATCATACTGAAGATTATAATTTTTTTCTTCTCCGTTTTCAAAAACTTCACTTCTCATATCAACAGATGAAAGCTTTCCGTCTTCGTCATATACTGCAAAGAAAACATTCATTTTTCTGCCGTAACCGCTGTTCGAAACAAGCTTAAGATTTATATAAGCCGTCCCACCGTTATGACTTTCTTCGCTGTCAAGCTTTACATTTTCTTCCACAGCAGTTTCAAATCCCGGATTGTTTATAAGATTTACACCTTTTTCATTACCGTTTGAGTCAACCTCAACAAGCTTAAGGTCATCAATATAAACTATTGCCGGTTCAGATGAATTTCTGGCACCTTCAACATTTATATCAAACATATATGATTTCCAAAACCCTGCCGTAATTGTATATTCGGTCTTTTCCCAGTCATATGAGGCTTTGTCCCACGCAAAAACTCCTGCCTCTTTTCTCTCATTGCCTTCCCAGTAATAAGCTCTTCCGGCAAGAATACCGCTTCCCTTATGCATAAAGCTGAATTTATAAGTCTTGTTCCACGAAAGAGTCCCTGCAGGTACTGCTGTTTTAAAAGACAAATATGTATTCGGTGTTTCCATATGATTGAAATACAGCTTCATGGAATTGTTTCCGCTGTATCTCTCGGAAGAGGTAATTTCGGCGTGCATATCCGCCGAATTACCAAGACTCCCGATATTGTATTCAGTGTACCATGAAACACCTTCCGCTCCGTATGATGTCATAGAAAAAATTATAATAATTACTGAAAGAATATATATTATTTTTTTCATAACAATACCCTTCCTCATTCTACATCTTCAAGAAGTATTTCTTTAATCGCATCAATTTCTTCCTGTGTCACTCCTACCTCAAGAAGATATTTTTCAGTATTCTTTGCAGGTGTTCCGTTACCGAAATCCCTCAGATAATTATATATACTCTTTGCACCGTTATAATCCACCCAGTCACCATGACGTGAGAATTCAGTAAGTTCAAAATCAGTGAATATATCAACTTCATCCATTCCAAGCAATGTTTCGAGTATAATTGCGAATGTTCCTGTTCTGTCACGTCCCGCATGGCAATGGAAATAAATCGGATAGTTATCCTCATCGGCAAAAAGCTTCATAGAATCACGCAATCCATCTTTAAAGTGAGCATTTTCACCTGTAAGATTTTCAAGCTTCATAATATCGAAATAGAAAATAGGATATTTAATGAATCTGTCGTGAAGTTCTGTACCTGCCGGGAAAACAGAACTGCTTATTCCTTCGTGATGACCACGGAAGTCAAGTTCAGTTTTAATCTTATATGTATTAAGCGCCCTGTCTATCCCCTCATCGGTAATAGGTCCGTCTTCAAAAGCACCGCCTCTGTAAGCCATGCCCTGACGCACTCTCTGTTTACCGCCATTTACGTAATATCCGCCAATATCACGCACATTTGATACATTATCAATTCTGACTGCACGTGGCAGATGCGCAGTAGCAAATTCATAAACAGGTGACATAATACTTTCGCCATCTGCACTTGCTTCTATCTGATAGTAATAATCAGTTCCCATAAACAACTCATCAACATAAAGGACAGATTCTGATGTAGTGAATGTTAAAGCATCAGTCATATCTTCATTTTGTGATATTGTCAGAGTGTATGAATCTGCTCCCGGTGCATATTCCCATTTGAACTCTACCGGCTTCGGTACACAAAGGTCAAGATTATCCGGATTGTAATCAGTAACATTTTCACCTGCATGGTTTGTTACATAATCAACCATTTCCTCATTCAGCATCTCTACAACCATATCGTTATAACTTGTCTGTGGGTTAAGGTCATCAAATAAAACCTTATCAGAAATCGGTGTAAGTGTTTCTTCATCACCGGCAACGTACATAACCACAGAATCTGCAGAAGGATTTGAAATACTGTATTTTACAACAGCTTCTTCATCCATTTTATTCATTACACAAGTAAATGTATCTGTTTCCGTACCAAGTAATTTATTCCCTTTGTATTCAGCAAAAACTACCGGAACATCATATGTTTTACCTGTAAAGTTATCATATACAATATGTACATCGTAAACTGTATCAGTCTCGAATTTTTCAAAGCATCCCGGAGACATCAGAAAATTTTCTGCAGAAACATTAGTTATTTCCGCAACAATTTCCCCTGAAACAACCCGAAAAACATAGTTTATCTCATTTTCCACAGCAATATCATGTATGCTTTCAATTCCTGTACCTATGGTAAGAACATAATCTTGTCCGGGGATAAGCCACTCGTCAATCTGAAGTGTACATTTATCACCATCATGATTAAGAGTAATATCAATTTCGTTACCGCTTAAATCCGTTATTAAAATCTGATTATCCACGTTCTTTACGGGAACATCAAACATTATTTCGATAGATTCTATATCTTCCACATCAGATGTTTCATCTGTACTTATAATCTGTTCTGAGCCTGATTTTGATTTAACTTTGACAGTTTCCGTAGTCGGTGAAACATAATAATCAATATACTTAACCTTTAACGGTCTCATAATCGGACAAAAGTCAGATGCACTGTTCCACAAATAAAGTTCCAATGTATATTTACCGTCTATACCTTTAAGCTCAATTTCATAATTTTCTGTCTTGTAAAGGGAAATATCTATCGGACAACCATTGATGCCTATGAGTTTGTTTTCGGTATCATATACTGCCGCAATAAGTTCAGCCTTAAATCCGTCTGAGAATGAGTTGTTAGTGATATCAGTATTAACCTTCAGGATTTTATCTTTATCATTATATGTTTCCGATATGTTTCTTGCATAAACAGGTTCAATAACCGGTGTACCGAACACATATGAACCGTCCGATATATTACCGTACTTATCAACAGTCTTTAAAAGATACGTATAAAGCGCACCATTAGTAAGACCGTCAACCGCCATTTCAGTAACATCAGGGCCACTCTTTTTTACAAAAGTCTGAACATTTGTTTCCTGATTCACTTCATAAATAGCAACTTCATAGTAATCTTCATCACGCGGTGCTGTCCATGTAAAATTAAGCATACCGTCGTGTTCTTCAACTTCTATATCTGAAGCTTCAGCTGGCGGAGTATAGTCGCCTTGTTCCATGTCACCGTTTTTCAGAAGGTTTTTATCGTCACCCTTTGCGCAAATCTTAAGGTCATCAATCCACAAAAGAGCATTCTGGTCAACAATGAAGTTCATAAGCATACTGTTTATGGTAGGCGTATATTCAAATTCAAAATACTTCCAGTCGAATGTACCGCCAATTTCAGTAACACCTGACCAATCCCACATAATTCTGAAATTCATCGAATCTTCCGATTTCGCCCAGAAAGAGATAATATACGGTTCACCCACATCTACCGATTCACCCTCAGGGAAAGCCTGCAAATAGTTGTTTGAAACCCATCCCTCTTTATAATGTATCTTAAGACTTCCTTTTCCTGAATGAACAGTTTCCTTGTCAACTTCCACTTCGCAGACTTCAGAGTCAATATTTGCAAAAGAGAATCTCCAGTTTGGAAGAGAAAGCTCATAAGCATATGTGTTTATGTTCATAAACGAAAGCAAAGTTGTTATTATTAATAATAAACTGATTTTTTTCATCGTCTTTCCTCCTTACTTTCTTATTGCAATGATATTTGAAACAAAAGATTCTCTGTATCTTACAATTACAAAATCACCCGGCATAAGGTCAGAATAGGATGCCGCATATGCTTTATTTTCACGTGCATCATAAATTGTAACACTTCCCTGGGGACGGAGTGCATAGTCACCGCCTGTTGTTGTAAGTCTTAAAATTCTGTCATTTGACTTTGTAATGTTCGCATAAAGCGTACCGAGATTCGGCCATGAATGGAAGCTTTCAACGAATACGGATGTAGTTTTGAATCCTTCAGAGAAATCAAAGAACTTCTCAACAAAATACACACGTCCATCATTATTAAGAACAACCTGAAGTATGTCTCCCTGCTGTACATCATTAAAAATCACATTATCTATACCGCGAAGTGTCATATTTATTCCGTTATAGAATCCTTCAATCTGCTGAAGCGGTTCTTTCTCCGCACCCATAGCCTCTGAAACTCTCTGCACGATAAAGAGTGCGTTGTCTCTGATGTTCATATTGTCACTATTATTGATACGTTTTACAACTATTCTCTTTACGTAGTTGTCTTCGTCAAAGTCATATACATATGTTTTGTAATATCCGTCAGCCTTAAGGTCAGACGCATTTGTAAGATAATAATAATCGTCATCATCTATTTTTTCGTCTGTATCTTCAGGAACAATATATATCTTTGTTGAATTATCAAGATAATATTTTGAGTCAAGTGAGTTATTCTGACTTCTGTATGTAATTGAGTTGAATTCTTTTACTCTGAATACATCGTTTATTATAGCTGAATCCACTTCGCTGTCAGGAATAATCTGCGCCTGCTGAATGTTATTTACTTCACCGTTGGCATTCAGTTTATATCTTACAAGCTGATTTACTGAAATATTAACATTGCTTCCGTTTACAGTTGTTCCGTCAATCTTCACCTTGTCGGCAAAATTATAAATTACGTTATCTTCTTTTTCGTTAAAGATTTTAACCCATTTGTTACCCTCTGTATCTTCGTTCAGTCCGATTTTACGAACATAACCGTAATTATAAACGGCTCCGATTTCAGCAAATACAATCTCGCCTTTCAAATCGGTATAAAATGTTGCTTCCTGACCGAGTGCCAGTATCGGTGCCTGTGCATCGTTGTTTTTAACAGCATTCAGATATGCATATCCAAGCTCCAATTCCTTACCGTCAACTGTTATTGTGTTTTCGGTTTTATTAATTGACTCAATCTTTCCGCTTACAGTTTCACCACCGACAGTAATTATGTTTACTCTTCCGTCTTTTGAGGAGAGAACCGTAAGAATATCACCTTTTTTGATATCTTCGGGAAGAATTCTGACACCGTTTTTATAAACCTCGGTGTAATCCTCGTCCATGTCCTCAAATCTAAACTCTTTTATTGTGTCATTCCCTGCCGTATACACGTTTTTAAGAGAATTGTTCACAGTTGATACACTTTCAACAACTACCGTTTTATTGTCTTCCACAACGCAGATATCGTATTCGCTGTCACCATTATTATCAATAAATGTAAGTGTTCCGCTATTCAGGAAATAATCCTTTTCAGTAAAGTACGGGTTTGAAACACGGTTATAAATCATATCACAGACAGGTGAAATTTTAATCGTTTTGTTCTTTCCGTTATTGTCGTAAGTAAGAGATGTTTTTGACGGTGCGCTTATTACGTCATCTCCGTCAATTTCGAGTACCTTATTTTTAGAGCGCTTTGTTACAGATATGATTTTGTATAAGCCCTTGCTGTCGTCAACCTGAGCATAGTACTCAACATCATAACCAAGATACTTATACGCATCCTCAAAATCAGTATCGAAAACCGTTCCGTTAGCATAAAGCTGATTATTCTGATAATACTTATCTCCTGCAAGAGATGTATATTCATTACCCTCAACTATACCTTTAAACTTATATATATTATGGTAACGTGACAGAATGGTTTCTCCGTCCTCATCGTCTGTATATGTAATCTTTCCGCCGTCATAGTTAATTTTCGGAATACGGATGTCATACGAGTTATAAAGAATATCAACTATTCCCTCTTTTGTAATAGACACTTCTGCTGAGTCTTTCATCATTCCGAGAGATATACCGAGCTTTACGTATCCTTCAGGATATCCTCCCATATTCTGTGCGATACTTCCGAAGTCCATTGCGTGCAGAAGAACTTTTACTGCCTGAACATTCGTAATACTTCCGTCAGGATTGAACTCTGTGTCGGAAACACCGTTCATGAGTCCGTACTCTGTTGCTCTTTTTATATATCCGTAATCATCATGGTCTGATTTTACATCTGTAAATTTAAGTCCTGTTTTAGGAGCATTTTCATTTACTTCAAGTCCGAGATAATCACACATAAGACGTGCAAATTCACTTCTCGTTACTTTTTCGAATCCACGGAAGCTTCCGTCCATATACACCTTTATAAGTCCGAATTTACTCAATACATCTATCTTGTCAAGCATTGCTTTGTCTGTTACATCGTATAAGTATTCATCATCAGACACAGCCAGCGCTGTTCCTGAAATAAGCATTGCTGATGCGAGTATAGCTGAAATTATTCTTTTTAACATTACACGTCACCCCTTTCTGAAAGCACATTATATATAATCTGTGCGCCCTGCGCTCTTGTAGCATTTTCAAGCGGAGCAAATACACCGTTTTCCATACCGTTTATTATTCCGGCATTTGAAAGAGCCATAACCGCTTCCACGGCATAGTCGGAAATATTTTCTGAATCTGTAAAGCTGACTTCTTTAGTCACTCCAAACTCATAACCGAGAGCTTTTGCCGTTCTGTACAGAATAACTGCCATATCCTGACGCGTTATATTTTCGCCTATACCGAATGTACCGTTATCTTTTCCCGTTACAATGCCATTATTTACAGCGGCATTTATATACTTACAGTACCATGCACCTTTTGCTGCATCAGCAAAATCTGTATTTTCATCATTTGCTTTTATATTAAATGCTTCAATTACAAGCTTTACAAATTCTTCTCTTGTAATATTGTTTCCGGGATAGAAACGTCCGTCTCCGCTACCTGAAACTATTCCCTTTTTGTAAAGGGCGGTAATTGCATTTTCTGCCCATTCACTGCCTGCCAGGTCAGTAAATACAGAAGAAGGTTTCACCGGCTGAGTGTTTGTGTTTCCGTTGTCAGCAACAGGTGTTGATGTTATTGCTCCGACATTTGAAAGACCCTTTGACGGTGATATTGAGCTTCCGCCTCCACCACCTCCGCCGCCGGAGCTACCTGAGCTTTTTTCGTCAGCTTTTTCTGCAGATTTTTCAAGAAGGTTGAGAAGTTCATCCATTGATTTTAATTTATCAGGATAAGCATTTCTTACAAAGTACTTGTTTACTGCAGTATTATCAGCCTCATCAAGATAATCATCATATTCTGATTCGTCTTTTATACCAAGCTCATCTTCATTATCTTCAAGAATCTTTTTAAGTGTGCTGTACTGCGCATGACATACCTGATAAAGTGCACATCCAAATTCAAATTCATCCTCAATTTCCTTTGCCGATTTGTAATCGTCTGTCATTCCTACAATTTCCATAGCACGCTGTGCAACATCTTCATCCTCTGAAAGCATTTCAAAAACAGTGCTTTCCTTATACTTGAATTCATAAGGACTTGCAAGAATAAGACTCTGTATTTCTGACACACCATCAGCATTATTTATGTCATATACAAACTGCGCTTCTTCAAAAATACTCTGAAGTGCATCATCAGTTTTTTCAATCGGAAGTATATTTTCAACAACATCATCTATATACTTCTGCTTATCAGCTGATTCCAGATATTCTGTTACGTCAATACCGAGAGTGTTGAAAGTACTTTCATACTTTTCTACCGTATCTCTTAAATTCTTTGAACTGTTAAGATGTTCAATTGCTTCTTTTCTCAGATTTTCAGATGCAAAATTAATAGTAATTTCCTGAGATTTAATGCCGTCTGAAGAGTTTACGGCAAACGTATATCTTCCCGACATATCTGTATCTCCACGCATATCTGCGAGTACTGCTTCTGCTTCAAATCTGCCTTCTTCATCTGTAACAAACTGTTTTGCATAAAGGTAATCCGAAAAGCTTTCGCCCTTTCTGATTACCGCTGTAACATCAGCGTTAACTCCGCCTTTTACAATACCTGCAAACTTAAAGCTGTTTTTGTAGAAATCAGCTTTTGTAAGCTGAATCGGAAGCTTTTCAAACTCAGTTTTCGGTTTTCTGAAAATAAGAAGAGTGTTAGCACTTGAAGGATAATATCCGTTTGCTTTTACCCTTACAAGAACGACATGGTTCCCTTCGAAAACAAGTCCGTCAGTATAGTCTGTCCATTCACCGGCATCTACTTTTATTTCCATTGTACTATTACCACCAATGATTACATCATTTTCATCATCTGCTACTACATCAGGCTTAGCAGGTGGAATTACAGGAATAAATTTAATTTTTGTACCTTCAGATTCGTTATCCATTGTATCAACTGTTGTAAAAAGGTACTCATATTCTGTTTCATTCTTAAGCTTTCGTGCAACATAAGAAACAGTTCCTTTGTCAACCTCTTTAAGGAGTTTTTTACCGCCGCCTGTTATATCATATATCTTTACTTTGAAAAAGTCGTCATCTTCAGGCTCTGTCCATGTAAATGTTGCCGCAGAATTTGAAACCTTTGCATTAAGATTACCAAGCTCTGAAGGAGGAACCATATCAACTGTTTCAAAGCCGGGGTTTCTGTCTTTTATAATATTCTCACCGATTTCAACACCGTCAACCATTTCATATACAGCTAAGTCGTCAATCCATACTTCAACCGGATTATCACCGTGCCATTCCGGCTCACATCCTTCACTTCTGAAAACAATTTCAACCTCTCCGCCTGATTTCGACGTTGTAAAAGATACTGATTTTTCTTTCCAGTCGCTTGTTTCGTACCATGCAAAAATTTCCCAGTCTCTTTCTGCACCGCCAATTATATTTTTAAGATAATGAATACCGGCATCCTTTGCTTTCACCCAGTATTTGAACATATAAGTTGTATCAGGCTTTAATAAATCCCCGGGGATTACATATCTTAAATCAACATATGTATTTGCCGCTTTATAAAAATGCGTTCTGACGTGTCCGGCAAATCTTCCGCTGTGTGTTACATCACTTACACGTTCTGCAACAGCTTCAAGATCTTCAGGCTTTCCTGAACCGTTTGAAATATATCCTATCCATCCATCATCCGCTATCCCGAATTTAGTGCTTGCTGCGTTTGCTGTCATCGGGACAAAAAGCGATAGCAGAACCGATGCTGCAAGTATTAAACTTTTAATTCTCTTCATAAGCGTCCTCCTTAACCAATTCTGTACATTACAGGCTCATAAGGCTTAAGTGTAATTGTCGTTACATCTTCTTCCATATCTGTCATAAGATTAAATGCTTTAGTTACTTTCACACCGTTTACTTTGATGTAGACATCCATATCACGTCTGCTGTAATCGGGATTACCGTTATCATCTGTAAAGTTACAAAGGTTAATAAGTGTTTTTCCGTCAAGCTCTGCTGTACTGCTTTCCACAAGATAAACCTGCTCGTTGGTTCTTGCGTCAATAACCTCTATGTTCATAAGGCCAAGCTCTTTAAGCACACTGTTAAACTGCTCAGAGATATACTTTCCGAATCCTGTATCAACCCAGCCGCAGCCACTGAAGATAGGAGCTATGCCATATTCTTCAGGAGCTGTGATAGCCGCGGTTCCCGGTTTATGCACAGTCTTTATAACAGTTGAATTTACAAGAAGGAAATCCCTCTGCGGAAGTGCTCTTCCATACTCATCGTACATAAATGAGTTTTCACCGAGAACGATAACCTTACCGCCTGCGTTTATGTAATCTGCAATTTTCTTTGCTGAATTTTCTTCGATAAATTCAACCTCAGGAATAACAAGAAGCTTATACTTTGAAAGCTCACCGTCTGTAATCATTGCATCCGATACAGAGCCTACTCTCTGACCGTTAAAATAAAGTGCACGATATGCCTGATTTGCCGCACCTGCAAAATATTCATTTCTGAATCTTGCATTATCGTCATAATATATAACAGCGGTCGGCTCTTTTGCATACATCGCTCTTACTTCATAAGACAGTCTGTTAAGGTCTGCTGTTGCATAAGCAATCGCTTCTATACAATCAGGACGGTTACGGATTGAACCACCGAACGCACCGCCAAGTTCATATGTTCTTTCCCATACCCATCCGATTGAGCTTGCACGTCCATGAATACCGCCCTGCCAGATATCTGTATAAACGTGATTTCTGAATTCAGGAACATACATCGTTTCACCGTCAATAATATAATGGTCTTCCGAGTTAATTGCCGTTGCCTTATTATACGAACGCATACGGTCGTATCCGAATTCCTTCATCAGGATTTCTGCATCACGGTTCATAAAGTTAAATCCGTCACAGCCGTTAATGTCAAGTGCGTTGTTAAGTCTTTCCATATCCACACCGAGATTCAGATAAAATCTTGACCAGTCATCAACTGTGATAAGGTTATTCATCATTTTGCAGTGAACCTTGACATCAGGCAGATATTTTTTTACAAGTCCTGCGAGCCATTCATGATATGCAGTATATTCATCTGCATTATACTCCATATAATCGAATACATAGTTCATTTGTCCCATTGTCAGTTCTTCTTTAGGTCTTGAATATGTTTTCTGCTCCGGAATCATAATTTCTTCAAAAGCTGTATATGAAGTGTCATAAATACTGTTTACGAAATTAATATCGCCATTATACTTAGTTTTGAGATGCTCTACATATCTTTCCTGGGTTCCCGCTGTCCATGTACCCGGTTCGTTTGTGAGACATACAGAGTGGAGACAGTTATAATTTGCAAGCTTCGGGAAAACAGCTTCGCAGAAGGCTTCCATTATCTCAACCACTCTCGGGTCATACATATTATAACCGTTAATGTTTGCAAGTCCGCCAATTCTCTGTATATAGTGCGGTGTAATCAGGTAGTCTACCTGAACATTATTCTTTTCAGCAGAATCGAAAAGTCTTTCTATATAAATGTCAACACCACTTTCGTTAACCTTAACTCCGCCGTCGTAGGAAATAATATCATTAAGAGCAAGCTCTCTTTGTACTATATTCGCACCCATTTTGTTGAAGTTCGGAATATCATCAATTGCCGAATCAAAGTGTCCGTAACCTGTGAAGAAAACAGGTCTTATAGTTCCGTCTGTTGTACGTGCGTATTCACTGTCTTCATCGAAGGTTGTTACACTTGTCATGTACTGCGGAACAGCAAGGGCAACCTTTTCACCGCTTATATAAGCCTTAAGATTATTTACAGCATTTTCAGCCATTTTTTCTATTGCTGATACATTATTATCTACCCAATAAAGCTGTCTTTTTTCAACATCAACTATATGCTCTTCTGCAAAACGTTTTATCATGTAGACACTCATATCTTCGTAATCGGTTGGAAGTCCCATAGATTTGCATTTTGAAATAAGACTGTTTATTTCAGGAACCTGAACCTTTATAACATGATTAAGACGTTCAATGTACGCATCGCAGATTTTCTTTGTATTCTTAATTGAAACTTTCTTAACAGTCTGAACTTCATCGTTTAAGGAAAGTTTAATTTCCTGTTCGCCCTCAACGTCATACGAAATCTTATAGTTCTTTGCGTATACACTTCTCGGCTTCAGAAGAATTTCTTCTTTATACTTATCATTTATATTTACGGTTATCTTCTTTCCCTCTGCAGATGTATTTACTACGTAAACAGGAAGCTTTATATCGGAATTTACTTCATACTCTCCTGTTTCCTTTTCATAAAATCCGTAAACATCTCTCTCAGGAACAGCAACTACATTCACAAGTCCTTTTAAAAGACCTTTTGCACCCTTAGGACCGTCTCCGTCATTGTCATATACATTGAAGCTAAGTGCATATCTGCTGTTATCAGTAAGATTTATATATGTATTCGGGATTTTTACTTCATAAACAGTATGGTCACCGTTTCTGCTGACATTGGCAGTTACGTCGTATATTTCACCGAAACGTCCTACTAAATATCCGTAGCAACGGCTCTCTTTTCCGTCACCGAGAATATACAAATCCTGCTCCACGTCATTTATATTGAATTTGAACTGTATACTGTCGCCTTTGTCAGGATATTCTGTATCAATCACATGAGTTTTATCCGTCACATCAACACGCATATATACATTTTCAGCATCATGTGCAAACTGAAGTGTTGCTGATGTATCGTCTACGCCTGCTTTTTCAGCTTCGGAAGGCTTCAGTTCAGGAACTGAAAGCTTCGGAATAACGTCCCATCCGTTACTTATGTCAAAAGAAGGAACAGTATCAAACGCACCGTAAGCACCTTCAAATGCACTTGAAGAAACCTCTGCTTCCGAGAGGGCATTTTCCTTTACTTCTTCACCGAATGTATATTCTCTCGGAATAACGGTAACGTCAGAATCATCACGTTCAAAACCTGTCTTCGGCAACAAATTCACTCCAACATTGTTTCCTTTGTCATCAATTTCGAATACAAACATATCATCCACCCATGCATCCTTTATCGTACTGTTAAGAAGAAATCCAAAATTATAAACACCAGATGAAATTGTATGCGTGTATGTATACTCTACTTTGTTCCAGTCGCAGGTTGAACCCATAGGAACAGCATTTCGTGTTCCGTTCCACTGGAACGTAATATCCATATCATTCGCACGAAGTGCCTTAATCCAGTATCCGAATTTATATGTCTTTCCCTGCTCAAGATTAACGTTTGTGTATACATGACCGTAACGATGAGCCTGATATCCGGATTCAGATGTTATATGAAGTGAGCATTTGCCGCTGTATGCCTTATCATCAGTAACAACAGCATCACCGATAAATCCTCCTGATTTCGACATATACCATCCTGACGGTAATGGTGTTTCAAGCTCTGCGGATGCAATATTAACTGTTCCTGACAAAATTCCAAAAGCCAACAAAGCAGAAATTGATTTTTTTAACATAATACTTCTTCCTTTCCTTTACTTACACTTGATAATCTCAGTATAACACAGTATTTTTAAGTAAACAATACCTTTCCACCAAAACCTGAGGAAATGCGAATTATAACTGATTTTTGTGTAATATTTTCTATATTAATTATATCAGTTTGCATTATCTATGTAAATGAACATTTATTTCCAATAAGTTAAAATAAGCCAAAACATCCGAAAAATACAGATGCTTTGGCTTATTTACAATAATCCTGAATCACATCTTAGGGTAAAATCCCCTGAATCAAACAGCTTCCTCCTGCAGTGTATCTGAATCAGGGGAAAATTTTTCGGAATTCTATCCGCAATAATTTATCTGCAGATGTAATTTAATATCAGTTTTCTCCGATTACAACCGAGTCTGAAACAGCTGTCATATTTTTAAATCCATTCCAGAGCATTAATTTTGCTTCGTATATACCGTCATCCAAAGCCGGCATTTTATAAACAAATCCCGTTTTAACACTATTCTCTTCTGAATATACAACATCTATCTTCTTTTCTGACAATTTCACATCAAACAGTTCTCCATCTTTGTATATCGCAAGTATAAGTGTGCAATCTTTTCCGTCTGCATGACCCATATTCAACACATCAGCTTCTACATACAGCTTGTCTGTATCAAATTTATTCAAATCACTGAGTGTTGAGATTTCAAATTTTTCATAAACATTACCCTCATCATCCGCTGTTGCAGCAAATATATCGAGTTCCGCTGTGAAAATTCTTTCATCAAAGCTACCGTCTTCAATAATGTTCTCAGCACCTTCAACAACATTTAAATCTTCATCAACTTCATACATTGTAAAGTTATCAAGATATGTAGCTTCGAGGAAAGCCTGTGACTGGAATTCAATCTGTGTATCAGTCTGTCCTTCATTCGTTGTAAGATAGAATACAAACTCGTGCCACTGTCCGTCAAACGGTGCTACTACACCGTTAATATAATCGTTTCCGTTTACTATTGTCGCAGAATTACCATCCGGGAATGTAGTTGTAAATGTACCCTTATTTACTTTTATTCTGAGCGTATCCCACCAGTGCAGATGGTCTTCTGCTTTCTGCATAAATGAAAGCTTATATGTCTTTCCTCCCTCAAGTCCTTCTATATTTTTCTGAACAAGAAGGTATGTATGAGGCTTTTCAATCTGGAATCCTGAAAGCTTCAATGCATTTGAACCGTTAATACCTTTTCCCGGTGCAAGGTACATACCACCGTAATTTGGTGTTTCTGCCGGTGCATAGTTTTTAGCACCCCATGTTTCAACTTTAAACTCACCAAAAGGCAATCCGCCCTGAACGGTTGTGTCACCCCATGCTGTTTCACCGTATTCAGTACCCGGTGTTACAGTTATTTCAATTCCGTCACTTTCAACATCCATAGGACTTACAGTTTTTATAAGGTATGTATACTCAGTATCATTTGTAAGACCTGTATCCATGAATACCTTTGTTTTTCCTTCAGTGAATACCGGAGACAAATTAAGCTTTTCATAATCGCCTGTTGTTTTTCTGTAGATTGCATAGTCAGCCAAATCTGAGCGAACAACAATTGCATTGGCACTGTTCTTTGGCATTACGTCAACGTATGCAGCTTCTGCCGGTTTTTCATAACCTGCTTCAAAGTCACCGTTACGTGTCGCAAAAATATCTACTGCGCCAGGAACAATATTCTTGTCTGCATCAACTTCATACATTGTAATATTGTCTATATACGCAGCTTCTAAGAATGCCTGTGACTGGAATGCAAATTCTACATCTGTCTGATCTGCATTCGTTGTAAGATAGTAAACATTCTCGTGCCACTGTCCGTCAAATGGTGCTATTATTCCGTTTATATAATCGTTTCCATTTATAGTTGTTGCTGTGTTTCCGTCTTCATATACTGCTTCAAACACACCTTTATTCGCTCTGATTCTGAGTGTGTCCCACCAGTGGAGATGATCTTCTGCTTTCTGCATAAACGAAAGCTTGTATGTTTTTCCTCCTTCAAGACCTGTTATATAATTCTGAACAAGAATATATGTATGTGGCTTTTCTACATGTAACTGAGAAATCTGGAGAGCATTTGAACCGTCAATACCTTTTCCGCGTGCAACATACAATCCACCATAACCCGGGTTTTCGTTTGTTGCGTAGTTTCCGGCACCCCATCCACCTGTAACTGAGAATGAGCCATAAGTGAACTGTCCTTCTTTTTCAACACCCCATGGTGTTCCACCGTATACAGTGCTAGGTGTTCCTGATAACACTATACCGTCGCTTTCAACATCCATAGCACTTACAGTCTTAACACAGTATGTGTACTTTGTATCATTCACAAGGTTTGTATCCATAAATACTTTTGTTTTACCTTCTGTAAATACAGGTGAAAGATTAAGTTTTTCATAATCGCCTGTTGTTTTTCTGTAGATTGCATAATTTGATAAATCTGAACGTACAACAATTGTGTTTGCGCTATTCTTAGGCATTACGTCAACGTATGCAGCTTCTGCCGGTTTTTCATAACCCGCTTCAAAGTCACCGTTATCTCCTGCCAGAAGGTTTACTGCACCAGGAACAATATTCTTGTCTGCATCAACTTCATACAATGTAATATTGTCTATATATGTAGCTTCAAGGAATGCCTCTGACTTGAATTTAAGTGTTACTCCTGTCTGTTCTGCATTTGTTGTAATATAGAATACAGATTCATGCCACTGTCCATCAAAGGGTGCTACTATCCCGTTTATGTAGTCATTTCCATTTGTGACTGTTGCTGTATTTCCGTCAGGGAATGTTGTTGTAAATATACCCTTATCAGTCGCTATTCTGAGAGTATCCCACCAATGGAGATGATCTTCTGCTTTCTGCATAAATGAAAGCTTATATGTTTTTCCGCCTTCAAGTCCACCTATACCCTTCTGCATAAGAAGATATGTATGTGGCTTTTCTACATGAAACTGTGAAAGCTTGAGAGCATTTGAGCCGTCAATACCCATTCCGCGTGCAATGTACAAACCGCCGTAACCCGGATTTTCATTTGTTGAATAGTTACCGGCACCCCATCCGCCTGTAACCGAGAATGAACCATAAGTAAACTGTCCTTCCTTTTCAACACCCCATGATGTTCCACCATATGCTGTACTCGGTGTTCCGCTTAATTCAACGCCGTCGCTTTCAATACCGTTTGCAACAGCTTTTACAAGATATGTGTATTTTATATCGTTTGTAAGACCTGTATCCATAAATACCTTTGTTTTACCTTCTGCAAATACCGAGTTGATGTCAAGCAGTGAATACTCACCGTTTGTTTTACGGTAAATATTATAATCTGTCGCATCTGAACGTACAACAATTGTATTTGCACCGTTTTTCGGCATCACATCAACATATGCAGGATCTGCCGTTTCGCTTGCATATGATACATTAGCAATACCCATTGCCAAAGCCATTGTAATAATAACACTTAAAATTTTCTTTACCATTTTTATTATCTCCTTTCTTTAATAACAAACCTGAACTTTGCATCATCTGAAAACCACATCGGGAAATTTGTATTCCATATATTATTATACAGATTAAAATACAAATCCTGCTCCTGAGCCGGGATTTTCCACTCATACATATGTCTGCCAAATGGTGCTACAAGCGGTGCGTCAAGCATTTCTATTTCAAATCCGGGATTTCTGACCTTTATACACGAATGAAGATGTTTATGCCCAAGTGCATCTTCAGCGTTAATCCAGTCACCGAGCTTTTCAAGCTCCCACTTTTCCTCGAATCCGTTAAGCTTGAGCCAGAAAGCATTCGGCATTCTGTTTTTCTTCATACCGAACCAGCTTATCTCCACTTTTCCGTTTTCTTCAGTAACATATACATCGGGGAGTCCTGCAAACTTCTTTATCTCTTCTTTAAATTCAAGATAAAATACCTTCTTTTCTCCGTCTGTCCATGCTTTTTTCACTTCAGCCTTAAATGTGCCGCCTTCATATTCAGGGAGTCCTGCTTTTGTAAAATCCCACACTGCCCACTCACGCTTATCGATAAGATAATCTCTTATGTATCTTTCGCAGTCTCTTCTGTCAAAAAGCTGATAAATTACATCTGCCGTCGGTGTGCCGTTATATTCTCTCATTTCAGATACATCAGGCACATCAACCTTCATATCCTCTGAAATGTCAATTCCGGCAATTTCGGCTGCCTTATAAACAAACTCTCTTTGTTCTTCCCATGACCTCTCCATTTTGTCAATATTATCAGCATTTTTAAGGTCATCAATAAAATAATGTTCTTCATCATGGAAAAATGTTTTAAGGTCAAGTCCCCATGTATGCTCAGGAACAACCAGAAGGTTATCGGAAAAATCAAGTGACCAGTCTTTGTTTTGCCTCAGGACACTTCGGAAAGCTCTTGTTTTTGTCGGGTCTGTTCCAACACCGTGAATCCAGCTGTCACCGATTTCATTTTCAATAACAGGAAATTCAATACCGCGTATCGCCTCTGCAACATTATCAAGAGTTGCGGCTACAATCTCAGCTCCGGGATATTTTTCTTCCGCTTCCCTGTACACTCTCTCAAGTTCTTCTCCGCCCTGAGGTCCAAGATTGTCTCCTGTCACTCCGAAACCTACAGCAATATCATCAAGCTCAAAATAATCGCCATAGCCTCCGCCGTTGTACATTACAACAATACTTTTCTCACCTCTTTTCCATCTGAAAATTTTAGGAACGTCAGGAACCGGTGTTGCCGGATTTACCCCTATATGTAAAAGCTCAATCCCCGCATCTGCAAGAAGCGGTACCATTGCAACTGTATGCCCCGGAACATCAGACATCTTTGCCGCAAGTGTCTTTTTGCCAAATCTTTCGTCAAGCTTTTTCGAAAGGCTCAGTCCGTATTCCAGAAGCTCTTTGTTCATATATTCTGTATGACCGGTGTACGGTAGACCGTGCCATTTCAAAAGTCCGTCATTGATTGCTTTTTCCACAACACCGTCCCTGTCGTACTTTAAAGCTTCCCACACGAGCCACGAACCTGTTGTCCATATATATTTATAATCTGTATCCTTTTGTGCATACGCTGTTTTAATTGCATTTGGAATATATTCTTCAAGATATCTTTTTACTATATTTTCAGAATAATCCGTAAATCCCATATCAAGATGGGTTTTGAAAATTATATATACTTTTTTCACCATTTCCGTCTCCTATATCTGTACTATATTTATAATATCATAGACAAATATCAAATAATATAAATATCTACTTTGAAAATATCAATATTTATCGATTTTATTTTGTTAATTTTAAAAAATCCAAAAAAAATATTTACTTTTAATTACAGATATGATATAATAATCATAAATTGGGTTGAAATATCAATTATAAAATTTATTGATTAAGAGAGGTGTCATGCGTGGATCCTTTTATAACATATAAAGAAAAACCGTTCACAGTCAACGGTGTCGAAATGCCGATACACTGCGAAACAAGAGAAACAAACAACGAAATACATCTGGCATACACTCATTATCATGAATATATAGAACTACTGTACGGAATAGACTGTAACACCACAATAACACTGAACACACAAAACTATCCGTTTAATTCGGGAGACTTACTTGTAATTTTCCCTAACGAAATACATTCCATGTATGCTCTTAAACCGTATAACAAGTACCGTGTAATCAAGTTTGTACCTGCAGTACTGCAATGGAACGGACAGCATAATCCGATGGAGTCAAAATATCTTACACCTATCTACAAAAATGAAAACAGTGAATATAAAAGATATTTTCCTGAAAAAGAAATAAAATCTACAGAAATTCCGAATATTTTATCTTCAATTATAAAAGAATGGAATGAACAGAATTACGGATATGAACTTTTATTGCACGCAAGAATACTTGACTTATATCTCTGGCTTACACGTAAATGGCAAACAGATAACAAACAAAAACAAAAAACTCCTGCACTACCGGAAAATCTTTCTGCAGCAATGAGCATGGCATGTAAGTACATTCAGGCAAATTACAACACAGCTACAGCTTCCGAGCTATGTAAAAAAACAAATTACAGCTACAGTTATTTTCTTAATAACTTCAAGCTTTTTTCAGGATATTCATTTACCGAATATCTCCTGAACATACGATTACTTAACGCGGCAAACCTTTTATTATCAACAGATAAACCGGTAACAGAAATAGCACTGGAAACAGGATTTTCTACAACAAGTTATTTTATTTTTAATTTCAAAAAGAAATATCACATGTCGCCATCGGTGTACAGAAAATCAAAAAACCGTAATTTTGATTTAAAAAATTCTACAGTCGATTTTGAAAGTGCAACCTAATATATAACAATCGGAGGTAATTATGAAAAGTAATCAACCTATATCCTACTTCTCAATTTTAAGAGAAGACTATTCCCAACTATTCAATAACGATGACAACGGTTTTTGCATTTACAATACTGACCTTCACGAAAATTCCATTCTTCATTATCATGAATTTTACGAAATTGAAATCTTAACTGAAGGTAAACTGATTCAGAACTTCAACGGTGTTTCAGAGCCGATAAGCGCAGGGCAGGTCAGCTTCCTCACACCGTCTGATTTCCATGAGTTCTATGATATAAAAGAAGCCGGAAAAGGATATACGATTCATTTTTCAGAAAGTAATATAACACCTCAGCTTATGGCATTTCTGCAGAATTTTCAGGGCACAACATTTTGTGTATCTGAAAATTTACTTAATTTCCTGTGCATAGAATGTGAACAGCTGATGGATGCATATCTCAACCTTCATCCGATGCGAACACTTCTTATAAGAAGTATTCTTGAAAAAATTATAATTACACTCCTTAAAAATATAACAACCGAAAACTCGAGATACCCTGATGATATGCAGAAGGTTCTTAATTACATAAACAAAAATTTCAATAAGGATATATCAAGAAAAGATATAGCTGATATGATGCATCTTAACGAAAATTACCTGAGCACAAAATTTCAGAATACATTTGGCATACAAATACAAAAACTCATCAATAAAAAAAGAATTATTTACGCCAGAAACATGCTGCTGTCAACAAATATACCCGTGAGTGAAATAAGTTATAATTCAGGATTCAAATCAATATCTCAGTTTTACAGAACATTTAAAAAGGAATTCGGCATATCTCCGCATGAATACAAAAAAATGCGCTGAATAGCGCATCACTCCGGCAAGCAAAAGGGGAAATCTTTTAAAACAATTCTTTGATTTGACTCTTTGCACAAATATATTCAAAAAATCATATTTCATATTAATCGTTTTATACGTTTATGAAAATACAATATTGACAAAAAAACATATAAATGTTATAATAATCAGTGTTGTATCGGGGTGTAGCTCAGTTTGGTAGAGTACATGACTGGGGGTCATGGTGCCGCAGGTTCAAGTCCTGTCACTCCGACCAAAATCGACAAGATTCGATAGAGTCTTGTCGATTTTACCTTTTACCTATTCACTCTTCACTATTCCCTAAAATCAAACTTGTCGATTTGAAGTAATAGGTAATATGTAATAGTGAAGAAGTGAGGTACAAAATCGCTTTGCGATTTTGTTTTAAATTATTTATTTTGATTTTGTTTTTTGGGGCTGGCTGAAAAGCCCTGGTCCACCGAAAGGTGAGGAATTTCCTCGCCACTTTTTATTTTTTAGGGGATAAGTGCTTATTATGATGGTCTAAAACCCTTGATTTTACGGTATTTGTGAGTAAATCCTATAAGAACACCCGTACCATCTAATTATACCGCATAATCACACCCATATCGCGTGGTTATGCGGTTTTTTAGTGTTTCAATTTTTGGTATCTTTGTTGTGTGTTGTCATTTGTTCGATAAGCGTTTCCGGTTCTGTGCCCGGTATAGATTGCTGTTCGCCTCCGGAATCAGAAACAAAGTTACCGTTCTCACCCTGTTTCTTCATCACGCCTGTAATGTCGGGAACATTATTTTTCTTATCCCACTTGACAGACTTCTCATTTTGTGGTATACTGTTATCAGAAAGTTGATCGTTATGAGCGAGTCCCTCCCGATTTCGGGTTGAGGACACATCGCCGTCGTCAACTTTTTTTGTATTCGATAACGCATATAAAATTTTTCTTCCATCTTTTGATTTCGAAATATTTAACAATGTCTCATATATGTTTCCGTTACGATCTTGCATATATGCTTTTCTAATATCCCAACCATTTTTATCAAGCCATTGATGAGAATTATCCTGATTCAAAGCAAACTTTTCTGCAGTCTGTAACAATTCATCTATATGTACGATTCCAAGACTGTTTATATTCCCTTTTGCTCTTGCAAGCTTGTCTATAACCTTATGAGAGTTTGTCGCACCATCCTTTTGTACACGTTCATTCCTCTTAGCAAAGCTTATGATTTCTTCATTTCCATTCTCATCTCGTACAGTCATTTCTGTGCCTGCAAGATTGTCATATACAAATTCTGTCAGAACTTTGTTCCATTCACGCGGTTTCTTTCCGTCAAATATATTTGTATCAAGCAGAACGCCTTCTCCGTAGTCACCGTTTTTCCCTTTGATATTTACTATAGAGTATGACTCGTCGCCATCTGCAAATACCGTATTCTCATCTCCGATATACGGCATATTATTCCTGCGTTCATCAGCTGTCATATTCATGCGGTTTTGTACTTCCCCGGCTTCTATCTCGCCTGCAGTATTCCGATACATGGCACGTGCATCTTCGTCTGAAGCACCAGTGTTTATCTTCCAGTATGCAGGAGAAGAACCTCCGGCAAATCCTTCCCTGTTCTGAATCATATGCTGTACTTCATGCAATAACGTTGATTTTGCCTGTTCGTTTGTGAGCTTGTTGCTTATAAGTACCGTATTATATTGCGGGTTATATGCTCCTCCTGCACCATTATTTGTAGTACCAAACATAACCTTTACATCTTTCAGCTCCGGATATGCCTCGTATAACTCATCATGCACAAGTACTTCAGATAAGTATTTCGGTGTTTTCCTTACGCCTTCAAGATTCTTTACAAGGTATCGTAATTCATTCTGTTCCGCATCAGATATAGTGCCGTTAATAAATCGTTCTTCAATCTCCTTATATCGGTTCAAGTCAGGATTTGTAAAT
>JAZULT010000091.1:0-26030 GCA_045603225.1 Clostridia bacterium
AACACAAAAAGGACCTCAATCAGAGATCCTTTTTGTAATTTAGGGACTTTTTAAACATCCCCTTTGGTACCGGTAATCGGATTTGAACCAATGACACTGCGGGTATGAACCGCATGCTCTAGCCAACTGAGCTATACCGGCGTAACAACATTAATATTATACACTAAAATTCTGAATTTGTCAATGTTTTTTTAAAAAATATATGTTTTTTACAATTTGTAGTTGTCACTTTATAACATACTTTGGAAAAATTGCTTAACAATCTTGACAGACAACAGTTTGTCTGATATAATTCTTGTAATAGTTATTTTTCTTAAATGTGAAAGGGAGTGTCCGGTTGAAGAAAACAGCATTATTCATCAGGTCGGATGAAAGAGTTTTTACTAACATTTCTCGTGTTCTGACCGAAAACGGATTTGACATTTCATTTTACAGCAGTTTTAATGAAATCTTTACGGATTATACCGGAACACAGCCTGAAATAATAATTACAGATATGGTTAGTGTAGTTGCAGACATACGCAAATGGTCTGATGTACCGCTTGTTGTCATAACATATTTGATTGAGGAATCGTATTGCATTGAAGCATTTGAGGCAGGTGCTGACGATTATATTATAAGACCTTTTTCGAAAAATATACTTCTTGCAAGAATAAATAATGCTTTAAAGCATAAGAGGATAACTGATGAAAAAAATGATGTGTATATAAATGGTGAGCTTGTGATAAACTTTGACAGCAGAACAGTATCGGTTTCGGGTAGGCTTGTCCATCTTACACCGTTGGAGTTTAATATTGCGGAATTGCTGTGCAGAAATTCAGGGCAAGTGCTTACCTATGATTTCATTCTTAAGCAAATCTGGGGACCGTATATTTCAGAAGATAATAAAATCCTTCGCGTAAACATGACAAATATAAGAAAGAAGATAGAGAAAGACCGTAAAAATCCGGACTATTTCCGTACGGTAAGCGGTGTAGGATATATAATAGGAGATAAAAAAATGAAACCTTTAACTTGAGTGTAAATTGTAATTTTTGTTTCATCAACAACATATCAATATACAATCTTTTAATATATATCTGAAGAACTTTCGTCTTTGAAATTTTAATGGGCTGTCTTAATGCAACAGCCCATTAATTGTATTTCAAAAACCTATGTAAGATAAATAAAATTCTTATTCTACCTCGAATGCCACGAATTCATATGGCTGGATTTTTGACAAACACACAGTATTTTTGTCTAATTTCCCGGTACAGTTTACAAATTTAATTTTTGAATAGTTTTTATCAAGTTTAATTACCGGTTCTGAAATATAATCATCAAAAAAGTTCCACAGTCCGACTGCAAGAGATTTTCCGTCAGATTTATTCATGACATACAAATCAGGATTGCCACTTATGCGTGCACTCAGATTATTCCCTGATAACCACTTTATATTTTTGGCAAGCTGTTCTGAGCGTGTATACTGTCTGTACAGGAATTCATGCATGAAATATCCATTAAAAGCAAATACAAAAAATCTTTGGCCGTCTGCATTTTCGTAAATATACGAAGCAGGATACTTTTCATCCTTATCAATAAACCAACTCTGCACCTTTGCACCACTTTTAAGCTTAAGATTATATGTGCCTGATTCATGATAAACAGGGACATATTCATTCTCATCAATAAAATATTCTTCTGACAAATTTTTAATTGACAGTTCCGTTTTCGACTCAATTCCTACGTCAATTCCTTTTTCGGAAAGAATCTCAGCCGCTCTTGCATCGATTATCAATCCGTTTTTAAAAGCTTCATCAGGAATATATTTTGCATTCTCTCCGAAAACGATTCCGCATATTCCGCTTCCTTCGTATACAGTAGGTATTGAACATGACGCAAGCATTCTTGCCGCAGGTGAGAAGAACATATCCGGCAGATATTTGTCATCTGCCGCATTTGGCACGTCCATATGCTCAAACTTTCTCATGCTTTCATAAACACGGACTCCGACAGCCTGTTTGTTTCCGAAAACAGCAGCTATTTCCTTGTAGATTTCCTTGTTTTCAATATGTCTATTAACATATCCGTTTTCATAATTTGCATTCGAGGTATAGTCAAGAGCATATTTTAATATGCCGTCAAAACTGCCATCGGCACGAAGTGCCGTATCAAAGCCTTCAAGATAGCTTGCGGGGCAGTTAAATCTCGGTCTTGGATATACGTCACCTTCTCCGAAAATTTCTATGTCCTCATCGGCGCACCATGCAAGCTCCATTCTTTCAAGCTCAATAACATCTTGCAATCTGTTTCCCCATTGCTTGTTAACAGCCCAGTACGGTGCACCTATCAAGCGCATAAACGGCTTGGTGTTACCTGCGAGCTTTTTACTTATTTCTATTGAATCGGCACCGTCAAAATCCCATACTGACATACATGAGCATAATCCGAACCGAATTTCGGGGTTAATCTCGTCAAGGCATTTACGCATATCCTCTGCAAATTTAAGCATAAAATATTTATTGGCTTCAAGCCATGCACTGCGGTATTTGTTTTCGCCGCCTGAAATCAGATAATCACTTATTACATTTTCGGGGAGTTTTTCGCCGAGTTTATTTTCCATATATTCTATATGATTTTCGCACAAACAGCCCATGCCGGCATCGAGGAAACCGTAGCGGTAATCATCATCGTACATAATTATATCAACACCGCATTTTGCAATATTTTTTACATACTCACCGGCAAAGCTTCTGAAGTTTTCGTCAGACGGACATATAAATTCTTTCGAGGTATTACCTGTTGTGAATTTCATGTGCGTATAATCATTTTTATCTTTAATCCAGAATGTCCATATCCACGCACCAACCTCAAAGCCGTGCTTTTTTAAGAAATCAGTATTTTCTTTGAGGGAAGCGAATACTTTTTTACGCTTTGCTTCGTCAGTTTCATATGTACCAAGCGCCAGAAACACTCTTTGTGCATCCAGGCTTTTAAGTTTTTTTACAAGTTCTTCTTTTCCTGCTCTTTCAAAATTTTCATTCATTATTGGTACTGATATTTTATACATAATTCACAACTCCTTACAATCATATTTTTTATATAAATTGTTACAGTTATTATATCATTTTATTTGTTCAAAAGCAAGACAGTATTTTTTCTATTTTTCGTACTATATTTCTTTTTTTGAAAAAATATTGACAAAAAGATTGGTGTGAATTATAATAAGTATGGTGATAAAGATGCTAATTAATTACGATATAGAAAAATTAAATACCGCTTTACAGGATTTTTATAATTCTACAGGTGTGAATATTCAGTTTCTGACATCAGATTTTATGCATCTGATCAGTAATCAAAGTAATCATAACAGCTATTGCGAAAGTATTCAATCAACAACAGAAGGCAGAAAATGTTGTTATAGTTCGGATGAAATTTTACTGAAAAAATGCAAAGAAAGCAAAAAGCCTCAGATGCACATGTGTCATGCAGGACTTATTGATGTTGCTGTTCCTGTTTTATATAACGATACAATACTCGGATACATAATATTGGGGCAGATGAAAAAGGAATTTGATTTTACCGCTGTCGAAGAGAATATTTTTGGGCTTGGTCTGGATATGTCCCAAATGAAAGAACATTACTCATCGCTTTCATTTTTTGACTACGATAAAATACAAAGTGTTTCGAATGTAGCTTCAATGCTTGCAAAATATATATTGCTTGAAAATATGTTAAAGCCAAATATTAACAGCAACCTTGAAAAGGTAACAGATTTTATTGATAAGAATTTAGATCAGGATTTAAGCATACAAAATATATCACGGACTGTACATATGTCCAAAAGTGTGTTGTATAAGTATTTCCGCAACTATTTTGGCTGTACCGTAGGTGAGTACATAAACACAAAGCGTATTGAAAAATCAGTAGAGTTGTTAAAAAATACTGATTTATCAATAGAAGAAATATCACAGTCAGTCGGGTTTACAAGTGCAACATATTACGGAAGAGTTTTCAGTAATAAAAAAGGAATTACGCCGCTAAAGTTCAGGAAATTGCAAAGTAACATCGGAAAAAGGACAATAAAAGAAACGGAAAGATTCTGAATAAAAAGTACAGTTTATCCTATCCCCACAAAAAGGAGGTGTAAAAAACCGAGTTTTTTTACACCTCCTTTTTTATCTTATAGGAAATTACTCGCAACGTGAGTAATTTTGCTTATTACAAAAAAGTCTACTTATGGAAGTGAGCTGTGCGAACGACAGTCACGATAGTGACTTTTTTACTATATCTGCAATATTTGCGGATTGGAAGATTTTTTAAAAAATTTCCTGTGTTGAGATGGAGTCCTGTTAATATATTTCCTGAACAGTAATTCATAATGCTGTAAATCACTGTACCCGACTGCATTGGCTATTTCGGTGATTTTCATGTTTGTGTGCTGCAATAATCTGCAACTGTAGTCGATACGTGTTTTTTGCAGATACTCTGAAAATGTGTATCCTGTAACAGACTTGAATTTTCTGCAAAAATGTTGAGGAGAATAATTGGAAATATCACTGATTTCGTTTAATGTTATATTTCTGAAATAGTTAGCATGAATGTAGTTTATAGCATTATCAATAGGCGATGTGTTTGAAGAATGAACAGATTTGCCTATCATGTAACGCAAAACATACGTTAAAAGAGTCATCAGCATCAATCTGAGAATTTTCAAATATTCAAATTCGCCTGAGAAGAATTCGTGCTGCATGGTAAGAACTAAATTTCTGATTGTATTATTATCTTCATGATAGGTTTTATTAATCATAAAATCAGAAGGTACGGTATTTGAACGTAGAATATTACTGTTAAGAATATCTGTAAAATTAGCAGAATTGGACAGAGATGTATCAATAAATGAGGGATAGAACAAAATATTGATAACAGAACAGGTTTCATTATCGAGTTTGAAAAAATTATGAACAGTACCGTAATCTATTAAAGCAAAGTCACCTGCAGATAATATAGACGAATTTCCGTTAATAATATGGTTTATTTTACCGTCAAGAATATAGAAGAATTCTATAAAGGCGTGAGAGTGCGGAGCTATTGACGGCTGAATCGGTTGATAATCAAATTTTATACCGTATGGCATGTCATATCTGTATAATTCTTTCTGGTAAGGATTTTTTTGTCTGATATATTTTTTTGGATTTGCCATAATGCTAATATCACCCCTAATATTTCAATATTATTGTATGTAGAATTATTATAACATATATAGTATAATATTGTCAAGAATAAAATGAGGAGAATTTAATGTATGAAAAGAGTTAAGGGAATTGCGTTAATGTTATTTGCATCAGGGTTACTGTCAACAAGTGTTATGGGTGCAGATATACATGACGTTCAGTATGATTTGGAAACCTCTACAGTAACAATCAGCGGAAAAACCGAAAATGAGTCGGAAACCGTAACGCTTGAAATTTTACAGCCGGGCGTGAAAACAGAGGATTTAAATAATATTGATGTTTCAAATCTTAATCAGTATATATACAGAATTGATGAAATTAAGCCGGATTCTGACGGTACATTTAAGTTTGAGTTCGGAATGAAAGCAGATACGGGAAATTATATAACAAGAATATACGGACAGCCTGAAGATAATGTGCTGATATATGTCAGCTATACAGAATATAAAAATGCTTTTGATGAAATAAATTCGGAAACTACAACCACTCCCGAACAGATTGTAAGCATTATTGATGCTAAAGGTAATTTGCTCGGTCTGGTCAACAGTTATTATGCGGATTTTAATGATGACGGAAAATTAAAAGTGGCATCAAAAATCTTAGCTGACAGAAACAGTATGAAAGATAAAAAATTCAATGACAGCAAGAGCCTGATTGAAAGCTATAATACTGCGTCTGTTCTTGAAGCTATGAGAAGTGTTGAAGATTTAGATTTTAAAATTATTGAGAACAACAAAGAATTGCTTGGGATTACAAATTGCTCTGCATACAAGGTTTACGAATCGTTTTCTGAAAGTGAAAAAACGAGCCTTGTTCGGGCGTTAAACGGTACAGAGTATAAAGATACTGATAAATTTATTGAATCATTTACAGAAGAGACTGTACTTTTAAAAATTAAAACTACTAAAAATTATAAAGATTTATATGATGTTTTGAAAGACAATAATGACGTGTTGGACTTGGATATGGATTCTTTTGAAGAGCTTTCGGAATATAATCAGTCGGTTGTATTAAGGAAAATTACAGGTAATTCATACAGTGATGCGGATGATTTGGAAAAAGCATTTGACAAGGCGATTTCATCACTGAATAAGTCAAACACTTCAGGCAGTTCAGGAGGAGGCGGAGGTTCGGGCTCAGGTTCGAAAAAGCCGGGCACGACTATAAAAGAGCCCCCGGTAATTAATACTACCGAAAAAAGTAAGCCGTTTTCCGATTTAGATAACGTGAGCTGGGCGGAAGAAAGTGTAATATCTCTTTTTGAAAAAGGAATTGTAAGCGGCAAGGAACAGGGTAAGTTCTATCCGATGGATCTCGTAAAAAGAGAAGAATTTGTTAAAATGCTGATATCAGGACTTAACATGGAAGCTTCTGCAGAAGATAACGTTTTTAATGATGTTGACATTAATATGTGGTATGCGCCGTATGTGCTTGAGGCAAATGTAAAGGAGCTTGTAAAAGGAATATCTGACGACAGATTCGGTGTCGGATTAAATATAACAAGGCAGGATATTGTAACTATCCTTTACAGAGCTTCACAGATGATGGGAATAGAGTTTCCTGATTACATAAATAAGGAATTTGCCGATCAATATGAAATAAGCGATTATGCGAAAAAAGCTGTGACGGCTTTGTCATCGGTTGAGATAATCAACGGAAATGAAAACGGAGAATTTTTACCGCACAATAATGCAACAAGAGCAGAAGCGGCAAAAATTTTAGACGGATTTTTGAAACTTATTGATTAAGAAAGGGAAAAGATTATGAGGAAAAGATTTAGTCTGCTTCTGGCAGCAGTAATGACTGTCATGGGTTTTCAGATAAATATATCAGCCGCTGAAGAAAATCAATATAGTCATGAACGGCTAATACTTGAGGGGCTTGGAATTATTTCTGAAGAAATTAAATATGATGGCGACAAAACCCTGACAAGAGGAGATTTCGCAATCATGGCGGCTAACCTTATCGGATATGAAGGAAACGCTACGGCTAAGGGAATATTTCATGACGTTGAAAAAGAATATTATGCCGCAGATGAAATAGAATTTCTTTATTCCCGGGGGATTATAAAAGGCTATGACGACGGTAATTTCAGAGCTGGAAGTAATATTACATATCAGGAAGCTATTTCTTTGTTGCTTCGCATAATGGGTATTGACAAGCATGCTGAATATTATAAAAATTCATATTTCCCTGAGGAAAACATAAAAGGTGATTCAGAACCGGTCACATTTGATATGGCAATCGGGTATATTTATGAAGCTCTGAATACGAAGGTTTATGAATACGGTTCTTTCACTAAAGACGGTATGGAATACAGTCAGAGTGAAAAAACAGTACTGGAAAAATGGAGACATATCAGTGTAGTTAAGGGTGTTGTTCTGACTGTTGGCTATAAAAGCGTATTGTATAACGGTGGAAAGGGTGTCTTTTTAGTAGATAATTTATCGCTGTATACGGATGAACCTCATAAATATGATTGTGTTGGAAAATACAGCGAGGTATATTATTATAATGAAGATTCTTCCTCTGAAGATGAGGTTGTAGTAGCAGAAGCAATTGAAAAACAAAATGATATAACTGTTATTGACGGTGATGATGCTTATTATAAAGACGGAAAGATTTATTATACAGAGAATAATAAGCAAAAAAATATAGATATTTCTTCAAGAGCATATCTGTCGAAGAATTATAAACCTGCATATAACACTGATATAGAGTCTTTGTTTAATGTGAATTCAGGTAGAATTATCGTTAATAAAATCAGGAAAAATGACATGGAAGTTGTCATGATAGAAGATTACGAAAACTATGTTGTGTCCGGAAAAAGCGAGTATGAACAAAAAATCTATACTCTTGACGGAGAAACATTGGCATTTGAGGATGTTGAAGAGCTGATTATTAAAGATGCGGCAGGAAATAAGTTAGAGTTGTCAGATATAAATGATGAAGATGTTCTCACAGTTCTGACAGGGGATGATTATAAAACAAATGTCGAAATTGTAGTTTCGAAGGATGTTGCATCAGGAAGCATAAGCTCAATATCAAAAAACGGTGTATCATATATATTGAATATTGATAATGCCGGCTATAACACAGTGAAGAATTTTAATACAAATCTGCTCCCGGGTGTTGGCGAAGAAGTTTCTTTGTATTTAAATGTCTTCGGAAAGGTTGTTTATGCTCAGAACAGAGCATCGTCAAGCTACAGATACGGTTACTTATGCAAAACATTCCTTGACGATAACGAGGAAGATGTATTTTATGTCGGAATATTCGGTGACGACAATAAGATGCATAGACTTGAAGTAAATAAAAAGATAAGAATAGATAATGTGTTATATAAGAGTCACGATGAAGCTGTAAGCGCTCTTAAAAACGGTACGGGAACCGATTCTATATATCAGCCGGTAAGATTTAAGAAAAATGACTTGGGATATCTGATTGAAATAGATACAGAGTATTATAATAAGTCTGCAAATGAAAGTATTTACAGTCTGACACCTGTTTTCAAGTGCTATGACAGCAAGCGTGTTTTAAATACTTCAATAAACGGTTCAAGAAAAGGTGAACTGGTTTATAACAACGGAAGCTTTGAAGGATATTTCATACCTGAATCAAATTCGAAGAATTTCAGAGTTCCGTCAGAGTATTCAAATGATGAAAGATTCTACACAACAAATATTAAATTTGGTGTAGCTTCCTACGGAGTGGACGCGTACACATCAAACCCGGACAAGCTTACTGCTGATTTTATAATACAATATTCGAGTCTCGGAGCTGTTGCTGAAAAAACAAGAATCGGTTTTATAAAGGATAGCCGTATGGCACTTAATGAAGATGATGAAGTTGGCTTGAACTTAACAATAGCTCACCGTGATAATAAAGACGGTGAATCATATTTTGTAAGCGAGCTTTGCCCGATGACAAATGTTCCTACGAGGGGTGAATATCATATTTTCGGTGAATATACACCGAAACGCGGAGATGCTGTTATTTATTCCGTAAACAGTCAGAATGAAATCGTGGAAATATCATCGTATTATGTGGCTGAAGATAAGAAATGGTATGTAAAGAATTTTGTTACTGATACATATGAAGGAACATGGTCAGGTACAGCATTGAATTTCGCAAATAATGAGCGTTTTATTATGGGCTGTGTATATGATGTGTACAACAAAACCGTACAGGTTGCACTGACAGATTCCAAACAGGCAGATTCGGGAACAGAGAAGCGTAGCTTTAATTTGGATAGCAGTGTGAAGATTTATCTTGTGGAAGAGAATTACATAAGAGAAATAACAGTTGATGAGTTAAAGACTTATAAGCGTGACGGAAGTGCGTGCAATGAAATCGTGATAGAAACATATTGCAATATGCCGTATCTTGCTGTGGTTTATGAATAATATGGATTGGAGGAGCTTTGAGCTATGAAAAAAATATATTCATTGTGCCTGATTGCGATGATGCTGATAGCCAATATAGTGCCTGTTGCTGAGGCACAGGTGTTTGAAGACGTAGCTGAAAATAATGAAGCATATGAAAGTATTGGTTTGTTAGCGAATCTCGGAATTATACAAGGTGTTGGGGATAATAAGTTTGCACCTGAGCTTGATGTAAAAAGAGCAGATTTTGTGATAATGCTGTCAAAGGTTTTATCTGTTGAGGCAGAGGGGAATGCAAAGTTTCCCGATGTTTTATCCGGCGATTATTTTTATGAACAGGTAATGAATGCGGCAAATGCAGGAATTATATCAGGGTATACAGACGGAACGTTTGCACCGTATAATAGCATTACAATGCAGGAGGCTGTAAAAATGTCAATTTCCGCTTATGAAAAGATAAGCGGAAAAGTGATGCAGGTTTCAGATAGTGAAATCGCTGATAATGCTGATTTGTGGGCAAGGGCAGTATGCGATAAGGCGGCAACTGCTAATATGATTGACGAAAGCTTTGATGCAAGAAAAGTATTGACCAGAGCGGAGGCTGCACAAATGCTTTCAGGACTTCTCTTGTATTCAAGCGAAGGCGTTGAAAGCGATTTTGAAAGAGAAACAAAAATAGTACAAAAACAAAGAGGAAATATTTATACAGACTTAGATCCGACGCCTGAAATTGAGGTACAGACAGGCTATCCAATAATTGAGACTGTCGCAAAGGATTTCTGGGGAAATGCTGTAGTTCACAGATACGATAAGGTATTAAACGGAAGTGTTAATTTAAAGTTTGAGAATCTTGATTTCGGACATTATTATGTAGATATTTATGGAAGAGATGATAATGGAAACAGAAGTCTTTTAGCGGATACTACAATTTCATGCCTGAAGAAATTTGAAGCAGCACCACCGTCAGAAAATCCGCTTGGTGTTAATTTCCATTCCACCCGTTCATCTACAGGTTGGTATCCTGATTTACTTTATGAAGCATCATTAATCGGTGTAAGACATGTCCGTGATGAATGGTACTGGTCATCGGTAGAAAAAGAAAAAGGAGTTTACACAAACTTTTTACAAGGGCTTTCTGATAACTGTAAAAAATACGGAATAGCATTAGAGCCTGTCTGTGCATTTTATTCCCCGTTTTATGACGGTGGAGTGAGACCGTATACTGATGAGGGAAGAACGGGCTATGCAAATGTAGTGAATTCATTTTATGATATATTCGATGACCGTGAGCTTTTCAGCCGTGTTGAGATGTACAATGAATGGTGGAATCCGAATACTGCCAAAGGAAGTCCGGCAGGATATGAGGATTTGTCTTATTTAAGAAAATTGCAGGAAAAAACTCAGGAGATTGTAAAAGAAAAACATCCTGAAGCAATTCTTTTGGGAATGCTCAGAGGATATCCCGGAGGCTTTACGGAGAATTATTATAAAGCGGGTTGTGTAGAAAGTGCAGATGAATTGTCAATACATACTTATCCGCCTTTACTTAATGCAAAAGAGGCAAGTGCCGGTGCAAGACCGGAATGTGTTCCTGAACAGCAGATAGATGATTTGTTTAAATACTGCTGTGATATGACAAAAGAATATTCAGGCAAAGAGCTTGGGAAGGATATAAAGTGGGGATTTACGGAAACCGGATATGCAGTTGACTATGTTCATCAGACTGAACGCTATCAGGGGATAAACTATCCCAGACTTTTAGTTGCAATTCTTCACTATAATCCTGAATATCTACATACATATGATTTTCTGTGTGACGGGAATAATGAGCTTTACAAAGAGAATAATTTTGGTATGATAAATGCTCAGAACAGTAAGCATGGAAGCTATACGGGCCGTCCTGCATATGTTGCATTCGGAGTAACATCGAGAATGATTGACAATAAAGACGGTATAGCAAAGGAATATAAGGATAATGTATATCATTACACATTCAGCAAAGATGACAAGACCTTACATACCTTTAATGTGGGACATTATGACAATAAACTCATAGCTATAAATACTGATGCACCGCTTACGGTAACAGATTGTATGGGTGTAAGTAGGGTGTTTAAACCTTACAACGGAAAAATCTATCTTACTGCAAGTGAGGATATTACATATGTTGAGGGAAATATAAATTCATGGAACGTTACAGATAATGTAGATTTTGAAGTATCGAAGCCTGCGGTGTTAGGTGCAGAAATTTTCTTGCGGACAGATGAGAATGCTCTTGGTATAGAGGGACTTAAATATGAGGTTGAAGGAGTCGAATATACGAATGACGAAATCATTGCTTCAGCATCGTTCGATAAAGAAGAAAGAATTATCAGGATTTTCGCAAAACATAATGGTGAGTATGTAGCGCAGTTTAATAAAGTTTTGATGATGGATGATAAATACAGCTTAGATACAGAGTTTGAGCTTGTAAAAGAGGGTAACACTGTAACACCGCAGATTAAGGCTACTATAAAAAATAATAGTGATACGGAAATTCTGGTAAATTCAATCCGTTATACTGTAGAAGGTAATATTTATGAAGAACCTGTAAACCGTACATTAGCTGTCGGTGAAAAAGCAGAGGTAATAATACGTTCTGATATTTTTGAGATGTACAGTACATACGAAATACAGTTCAGAGTAGTTACAAACGGAATTCTGTCAAGCTTTATTGATTCTGATAAAAAAGATGTATTTGCACCCCTGCAGCGAAAGACTATGGTGATAGACGGTGTTATTGATGATGATATTGGTATTTTAAGTGCAACGGATTTCGGTGAAAAGTATAATTTATGGCAGACCGGTTCTTTGCTCTGGGAAGGTGCTGAGGACTTTTCAGGTTATGGATGGGTAAGCTATGATGATGAAAATCTTTATGCGGCGTATAAGATTATTGATGATGTTCATCACCAGGATAATGCAATTACCAGGTCATGGGCACAGGATTGTATACAGATAGGTTTTTATCATGAGGACTATGAAAAATACGATATAGACTATGATGCTACACAGGTTATGCCTAATCTTTACTGGATTTACGATTTATCATTAAACAGCTCTACCGGCGAAAAACAGTTGTATAAGTCAAAAGTTCTGCAGGTTGGGGAAGATCCTTATCTTTGTGAAGGTGTAGATTTAGAGATTAAGAGAAACGAAAAGGATAAAACTACAGTTTATGAAATAGCGATTCCGTGGAAGACACTGAAGCTTGATGTGAAAGATTTAGATTACTACCGTATAGAGGTTGCAATTCAGGATGCTGATGAAGGAGAGCGTTCCAATGCATATTATCTTACAGGTGACGCGGTTCATCTTACAAAGAACAGGTTTAATTTCCTGAAGCATATCATAATTGAGTAAAGGAGGTAATGTTTGATGTTTAAGAAAGTAGTTGGCTTAATTTCAGTTCTGATGCTTGCATATAATGTGTCTGCTTTTGGGGCAGCGGCTGTTACCATTCCTGCTATTTCATATTCAAATCAGGATTATACATTCAGAATAAAGGGAAGCAATCAGGAGTTTGTACTGCTTGACAGCGGCGGTACAATGGAATCAAGATTTTTCATAATGGCTAAAGGATATTACGGGAAATATCAGTTCCATACAGGCGGAGGATATAAGTTTGACCCTGAAAATCCGCAGAGTATAGCATATTTTTTGAATAATGACTTTTTAAAGTTCGGTAACTATTCGACATTTACCAGAAAATATTATAAATTACCTCAGGCAGTAATTGACCATATTGATACAGAACACATATGGGAATGTGAAGCAGGCGTACCGGGTAGTGATGCAGATACTGCGTACAAGGTAAAATGCGGTGTAGCGGCATTGTCTCAGTCTGAGCTTGTAAAATATGTTGATAAGATAGGTTGGGATGACGGTTATGTGTCTATAGAAAATGATTCGACTGTTGTTCCGTGGGCTCTCAGAACTGTTCATAATCACGGTGAAATAATGGTTGTTCGCCCTGCGCTTAATATGACTAAGGCCACCGGATACGGAAAGCCGACTAACGGTATCGGTATAAGGCCTGTGTTCTGGGTTGATTCGGAATTTTTCGGAGATGTGGAGCTTGACCTTGATACAATGGGTAAAGGTGTGGCGGAACTGTTTAAAAAGCATTATACCGTTGATGAACTCTGTGATATGTATTCATTGCAGGAGTGTTATGATTATCTTGGTTATAAATCGCCTTTGAACATCAAGAAGAGTGAGAACGGTGTTATAAGCATAAAGAATAATCGGAAAGAGAATATATATGCTCTTATGCTTACAGTTTTTTATGATGAAGGACACTTTCCGCTCAGACAGGAATACACACCTGTTTTTCTGAAAGGCGGAGAAGAATTAAGTATTGAAAAAAGTATAGAGCTTGATGGTGCAGTATACGCAAAAACAAAAATAGTAGAAAAAACAATGCCGTATTCAGTGATTTCAAATTCTTTAAGAGAGGAGGGAGGTAAATGATGAAAAAACTCAGAATCTTGACAAAAGCAACAGCAATTTTTGTTGCTATGGCGGAGATTAGTGTCAGTGCGAATGTCCCGGAAGATAAATTTGATGCTGATAAATCGTGGAATAATATGGTCTGGGTAACATACGGAACTCATGATGGCAGTGGAAATCCTGACAGAAACTTTACAGTTAAAAATGAATTCGGAAAAGAGCTGTCTTATTCTCTTGTAGAAACATATGATTCGGAGGATGCAAGGTACTGGATAATAGCCAATGACAGATACGGTACAAAGGGAACAGGAACTTCTGTTTTGTATGATTCGTCTGCTGAGGGGAGTATTGCAAAATATGTAAATGAAGCTTTTGTTCAAAGTAGTGCATGGGAATGGAATTTACCTCAAAGTATTATAGATTGCCTTGACTATGACCATAAGTGGATGACTGAAAAAGCTTTTTCGGGTGAAAAGGTAACAGAAGCTTATGAGATTGAGGCTGCAGTCGTAATTCCTGCTGTCTGGGAAATGGAACAGTACGGTGAGAATATGATGATTAACTTTTTGCCGGAATATAATTCGAATTATGTTTTCAGAACGGCTTACAGCGATTCGTATTATCACGGTATTAAGCTGAATTCGGTAAAAGAGTCAAACGGTAAATATGTGTTTCAATTGACTCCTTTAGGGGCGGGAAGTGCCGCACGTGGAATAAGACCTGAATTTTTCGTGAATTCTGATTTCTTCAAAACAGCAGCGGTAGATTTGTCAACAGCAGGCAGTGACATTATCAGTGAAATTGAAAAATATTCATATCAGGAACTGTCAGAAATTTATTCTGATGAGGATATAAAGCTGTATCTTCCATCAATAGATGTACCTGAGCCGATAGCTACAGTCAGTATAAAAACAACAGACGGAAAAAAAGCTGACGTTGGCAATACAGTAAAAGCCACTGTCGGTGGTGAGGCGATAAAGACAGAAGAGCCTGTTTATGCATGGTATGCAGATGACGCACTTATTGAGGGCGAAGTATCTGATACATTGATTTTAAACTATGAGCATTACGGAAAAAGTGTATGCTGTGAGATTTCAATTGCCGGTGAAAAAGTAAAAAGTAATGCTTTGACTGTAGGCGGAGATTTTAACGGAACAACATATGCGAATATGTCGTGGGTATCAATAGGCGGATATAACGGACAGGGTGATGCTGACTATGATTTTACTGTGGACGGAAAAAGCTTTACTCTTATTAAGGAATTTAATAACAGCAAGTCAAAGTATATGGTAATAGCAAACGAACTTTACGGTACAAAATCCATAGGACAGACAACAGCGGTTTATGATGCATCAGAAGCTGATTCTTTTGCCGGATATGTTAATGACACTGTAGGTAAAGAGTCTTTGCCTCAGGGTATAACAGAGCATATTGATTTCGACCATGTATGGATTACTGAAAAAGCCCATGTGGGAACTGATATTACAAATCCACATACCGTCAGAGCAGGTGTTGTTGCTCCGGCGGTTTGGGAAATGGTTGGCTATGCTGACAGAATAAAAGTGAAAACAGGCGGAGAGTACAAACAGTTTGTTTTCAGAACTCCATACAATACTACACACTACCATGCACTTTCTGATGCGGATGGAGAACAGCTGCAATTAATGGGCAGCAATTACAGATGGAAGCTTACTCCAAAAAATGTAAGTGGTAGTGGTGCAATAAGACCGTTGTTTTTCCTTGATGATGAGTTCTTTAAATCTGTAAAGTTTGACCTTGCAAAAACAGGTAATGAGATTAAAGATATTTTAAGAGCAGAATGCACAAGAGAAGAACTTTTAGAGATTTATTCTGAGGAAGAGTTAATTGCCGGAGGCTTTGGCGAGAATTATTCTGTAGATGTAATATGGGGCAATGATGAAGGACTTGCAGGAGCAGAAAAAATTACTGCAAGTGTTACTGTAAATTCTAATATGTCAAAGGATCAGAATATGGTTTTAGTTATGGAGCTGTTTGATGAGGATAACAATATTGTTGGAATGGATGCAATAAGACTCACAGCTTCAGGAAATGATACAACCTGTTCGGAAGAAGCTTTGGAAATTTCAAATCTTTCGGGTGTAACAGATGAATATAAACTGAAAATATTTATATGGGACAGTGTAGTGTCTATGAAAACGTTAAAAGATGCTATAGTGTATGGCGAAAACTAATCTTAGTTTGATGTTCCGGAAAAGGAATTCAAAATATAAAAATTAAGAACGGAGGAATTTTTATGTTAAAGAAAAAAATAATGTCCGCAATCCTTGCGGTGGCGATGTCGTTTTCGGCATTTGCAGGTGTTGTATCTGCTGAGGAAGATGCGACATTGGGCTTTGATGCAAATAAGTCATGGGCAAATATGAACTGGGTAGTCTACGGTTCGAGCGGTGGAACAGGTGATGCAACACGAAACTTCACAATGACGAATGAAGCCGGAAAAGAGCTTTCATTTACATTAGTGGAAACATATGATAGTGATGATGCAAAGTACTGGATTATAGCAAATGACCGTTACGGAACAAAAGCTACAGGAACATCGGTAAAATATGATCCGACTGCAGAAGGAAGTATAGCGAAATATGTAAACGGTGCTTTTGTACAGAGTGGTGCGTGGGATTGGAATCTCCCTGAAGCTATGATCGACACTATAGACTATGACCATGTATGGGCTACTGAAAAGGCACATGCAGGAGAAGTTGTAACAGAGGCGTACACATTTACTGCGGGAGTTGTAATTCCGGCTGTTTGGGAAATGGAAAAGTACGGAGACCGTATGATGATAGATTTCTTACCTGCATATAACGGTGCAAATTATGTATTCAGAACAGCATTGAGTGACGGTTACTACCATGGATTGAAGCCGGGTTCTAATGGTACAAATGATGCGGGTGTATCAAAATTCCAGCTTACTGCTTTAGGTGCGAGTGCAGAGACTGCAAGAGGTATAAGACCTGAATTTTTCGTAAATTCAGATTTCTTTAAAACAGGAGCTGTAGACCTTGCAACTGCAGGAAGTCTTATAAAGGCAGAAATATCAAATCATTCTTATGCGGATTTGTCAAAGATATATACGGATGAAGAGATTTCAACATATCTGCCGGAAGTAGTTATACCACCGCATATAGATGTTTTGGCAGCTACAACAGACGGAAAAGATGCAACTGTTGGTAACACCTTAAAGGTAACAGTAGAAGGTGCTGAAGGAACACCTGAATATCAATGGTATGCAGGTGATGATTTAATTGACGGAGCAACTTCTGATACATACGTTTTAACCTATAATGAACATGAAAAGGATGTAAAATGCTTTGTAACCGTAGACGGCGCTGAAGTTGAAAGTAACGCTGTAGCAGTTACCTCGCAGTTTGACGAAACGAAAAAGTGGGCTAACATGAACTGGGTATCTTACGGTACAAGTGGTGGAATGGGTGATTCAACCCGAAACTTTACCATGAAAAATGAATTCGGAAAAGAGCTTTCATTTACTTTGGTTGAAATTTATAACAATGAAGAATCGAAATACTGGATAATTGCAAACGACCGTTATGGTACAAAGCATTCAGGAACATCAGTTAAGTATGACCCGACTGTTGCTGATACTATTGCAAACTTTACAAATGCTGCATTAGTTCAGAAAACGCCGTGGGAATGGAATCTCCCTCAGGCTGTGATTGATGCATTGGACTATGACCATGTATGGATTACAGAAATGGCAAATGCAGGAGAGACTGTGAAAGAACCATATACCTTTAAAGCCGGAGTTGTAATTCCTGCTATCTGGGAAATGTGGAAATACGGAGACCGTATGATTATAGATTTCCCGGCAACTTATAATGGGGCAAATTATGTATTCAGAACAGCACTCAGTGATGCTTACTATCACGGAATCAAGTATGGTACAAATAAGACCGGTGCCACAGGCATATCATCATTCCAGCTTACACCGTTGACTGCAAATGCGACTGATGCAAGAGGTGTAAGACCTGAATTTTTCGTAAACTCAGATTTCTTCAAAAATGCAAAAGTTGACCTTGCAACAGCCGGAAGCGTTGTAAAGGCAGAGATTGCACAGTATTCTTATGAGGACTTATCAAAGCTTTATACCGATGCGGAAATTGACAATTATCTTGGTATTGATGTTCCGACGGATGCAGACGTTTCTGTTACATGGACAGACGGTTCAGCAGTTCTTGAGAGTCTTACAGGTGTAGAAACTGTTTCGGCGGATATAACTATTGATTCAAGATCTGACAAGGCAACAACTGCATATGTGTCTGTAGCGTTATACGATAAGTACGGAAGTCTTGTAAAAATGGGACTTGACACAGTCAGCTTTGAAGCGAATGAAACAGGTAAGGGTACAGTGATTGAACTTACTGAATTAAGCGGTTTAACTGAAGATTATACGTTAAAACTCTTTGTATGGGATTCTTCAACGTTAAATCCGAGATGCGAAGCTATAGAATTAAAATTTGACAACATAGAAACCCCTGATGCACAAGCAGTATCTTTGAATATGACAACAGGGGAACAGGTTTTTTTCGGGGGAGTCCTGTAATAGTTAATTTTTCTGCAGACGGAAATTTCAACTGGGAAATAGAAGATTATTATGGGACTGAGGTTAAGAGTGACTCGGTAAGACTTTCGAAACAGAGTGAAACTTACATTTCAGTGTCAGGCTTGGAGCCGGGATATTACGAGGTAGTAACTTACATTGAAGATGAGACCGGTGATAAGGCAACCGACAGAACGTCCTTTGCGGTTGTTGAAGATACAGAGTTTGTTGATAACAAAGATAAATCAATGTTCGGAATTAATACTCATATTTCGGCTGGCTATTTCAGAAACACTACAGACCTTATTGCAGATGAGGTTTATAAGCTTGGAGTAAAAAATGTAAGAGACCATTATGCTTGGTCAAGACTGTCAACGGAAGAAGATGTAATTACATTTACTGATACCGATAAGGCTTTTATAACGGAACTGAAAAAATATGGTATAGGAGCTTTAATGGCAAGCGGATTTAACAATTCGGTTTATATGGAAGATGGCGTGAAAGTTCCTTTGACAAAAAAAGCAATTGACGGTTTTGTAAACTATGCAGAAGCAGTTGTTGATACTTTTGCTGAAAGTAAATATCCGCTGTCAGAGCTTGAAATCTGGAATGAATACTGGAGCTGGGATAAGAGCAGCAATTCTGCTCAAAACTATGCAGGATTATTTGATGCAGTATATGATAAGGTGCATTCTGAATATCCTTCACTTAATTTAACTGTTGGGTTTAATAGTGAAGCAGAGGCATATAATTATTGGAATGATACTGTTATTAATTCCGGGAATGTAAAAGACCGTATCGGACTTGCAACAGTTCATGCGTATGGCGGTGTAAATTTGTGGGAAAGCAGTGAAACAAGACCTGAGGTTTTAGGAAAAATAGAAAGTTCATTGAACGACTTGTTTAATGTACTGGGTGATAACGGTTTATCAAAGATTGATATAAAGCTTACCGAAACAGGGTATTCATCACTTCCGATTGATGTAAACGGAGATGCTATTCACTGTGAAACAAACGGTTCATTGTCAAGTAAGTACTGTGTAACTGAAAAGGAAGCAGGAATGTACTTGCCGAGATGTGTTCTTTTAGGACTTGCAAACGGTGCTGAAAGCGTATATCCGTATCAGTTGACAGACGGAAGCTATAATATAAGTAACCACGAAAGTTTTTTTGGATTACTCAGAGGCGACGGAACGGTTTGCGGACTTTATTCACCAAAGCCGCAGTATGTATCATATGCAGCGCTGATAAGAGCACTGGACGGAACAAAATTCACTTCGCTTGAAATTGACGGAGACTGTTACACTTATAGCTTTATAGGCAATAATAAGACTGTGACAGCTGTATATTCAATAGGTGATGAAATGACATATGAATACTTTACCAACAAGCCGGTTAAGGTTACGGACATAATGGGTAAAACGAAAACTGTTAATCCGACAGACGGAAAAGTAGAACTCATGCTGACAGGTAATGTTCAGTATATAACAGAGTAATTTAAGGGAATGTAAAAAAATGCACATACCGTTCAATGGCTTATTTGCGTAGTCACGTTTTCAAAATTCCGTCAAAAAAATAGAATTTTGGTTGAAATCCGCAAATTGCGGATTTCTCCTGACTTTTATGCCATTGAACTACGAACGAAACGAATCACTCGACGTACCCACGTACGACTTCGGGCAGGGATTTATGTGATTTCATCACATAAACCTTCGTTTCGTCCGTTCGGCACTGTTTTTTTACATTCCCTTTTAAGTAAATACTGATTTAATATAGACAAAACCTTTTAAATGTGGTATAATTGTATAGGGTAATTAAATTATCAACAAACAATACAATAAATCAAATATATAGTGTTAATCTTAATGCCGATTTTGATGTTTTTTACCTTTACAGGAAAAAAATCACTATTTAATCAGTATTTACTTAAGTACAGGAGGAGAAATATTAATGAATACAACAGAAGAATTTATATTTATGCAGCACATGAAAAATATCGATGTGACATTTGAAGATTTTGCACGTGAATGTATGGAATTGCAAACGCCGGAAAGCTTAAGCATTATATATGCAACCGACATTCATTATATAAGAAAATATGCTTTGCTTACGCCTGCTTATTATAAGTTAAGAGAGATGGTTGATTTTTCGGGAACTATCGGAGCAGACCTCCTTGCGATTACAGGTGATATTGTAGACGGTAATAATACAATCAAGAGACAATATCGTGATATTTTTGATTGCATGAATGTTTTAAAGAAATCTAAGACAACATCGGTATTATTATCAAAAGGTAATCACGATACTTGCGAGTGGTTTGCGTATAAAGAAAAGTTAAACAGCGATAATTGGCTGTCAGCAAAGGATTGGTATATTCATGCAATAAATCCGCTTCGTGTTCAATATCCGATGATGCTTGATGTTTGTAATATAGACGGTGGATATTATTATATTGATTTTCCACTGCAGAAAATAAGGGTAATTAATATTAATACAAGTGATACTGTGAATGTTACAGACGAAAACGGACTGTTGTTAAAAGAGTATTGCAGTCAATGGCATTTGGGTATGCAGGAAAAACAGTTAAAATGGCTTGTAGAATCCTTGACCTTTGAAAGTAAAGGTTGGTCGGTTATTTTTATGTCGCATGATTTTTTATGCCCGATAAGCGAAACGGAAGGTATAGTATCAAACGGACTTTTGGCATGGGAAATTATTTGTGCTTTTAAAAACGGAACAAAGGGGAACGTTAAAAATGATGACCGGTATTATCAGGCTTGTGTAAACTATGATTTTACCGGTAATAAATCAAACGATGTGCTTACATATATGTTTGGTCATGTCCATAAGGATACAGAATTTGTAAAAGATGGCATAACAGCGATATCTACGATAAATATACTGAATTCTGATAAAGAATGGGATGATGAGGATTCGGTAATTTCAGGAGGATGGGATTTTATTACAATTGATAAAAAATCAAGAATTTTCAAGTCAAAAAGATATGGAGTTTCAGGTGCTGAACGAGAAATATGTTTATGAAAATGAATACAAGGCTATTGGGATAACAGAACATTTAAATAAAGATATTTTCATTAAGAAATTGTTAAATTTCTTATACCCCTATTGTCACAGTTGTTTTTTTGTAGTATAATTAAAAAGAAAGGACTGGTGATAATGAAAGCACTGATATTATCTGTAAAGGCGGGATACGGTCATCATTCTACAGGAATGGCGATAATGGACTGTCTTAAAGAAAATAATATAGAATGTGAAATGCTTGATACACTTGAATATATTAATCCGATTCTTGGCGGCAGTGTGGATGACGGATATCTTCTCCTGACAAAATATCTTAAAGAAGCTTACGGTAAGGTATACAGCCAGCTTGACAAAAACGAATATCCAAAAGGAGATTATTCTTTTTCGACACTCGTAAGCAAGATTTTATCAATAAAACTGGAAAAATATGTAACTGATTATAATCCTGATATAATAATAGGTACTCATTCATATGCTGCTTTGCTTATGACTATAATGAAAAAGAGGAATACTGTAAATTGTCCATCGTTCGGAATAGTGACAGACTTTACAATACATCCATTTTGGGAGTCAACCGAGCTTGACTATTACGTAATTCCTGACGCAATGCTGAGTGCTTCAGCAGAGCGTAAGTGTATTCCTAATTCAAAAATACTTCCGTACGGTATACCTATAAGGAAACAATTTTCTGTAATTAATGAAAAATCGGAGGTTAGGAGAAAGCTTGGACTTGATGATAAAGAGACTGTTCTTGTAATGATGGGTTCTATGGGATTCGGCAAAATTACCGATATTATAGAAGAGATTGATACATATAACAGAGATTTTCAGGTTGTCGTTGTGTGTGGAAATAATGAGAAATCAAAAAGCTCCATTGAGGAAATAACATGGAATAAAAATGTTGTTGCACTTGGTTTTACCAATAATGTTCATGAATACATGGATGCATCAGATTTAATTATAACAAAGCCGGGCGGACTTACCACATCAGAGGCAATGGCGAAAAAGCTTCCGCTTATACTTATGAATCCTATTCCCGGTCAGGAGGAACGTAACCAGGAATTTCTTGTAAATGCCGGTGTAGCAATGTCTGTATCAAAAACGTTTACACTGACTAATGCGATGAGTCAGTTCTTTGACTGTAAATGGAGGAGAGAGCTGCTTATACGTGCGGTTGAGTATATGGGTAAGCCGTATGCTGCGCAAATGTTATACGAACATATTGTAAAGGTAGTTAATAATACCGAAAATGAGCCAAAGGAGGAAATATGTCTGAACTGATTTTAAATCTGGAATTTCTTTTGAGAATAATTCTTGCCGGGCTGTGTGGTCTTGCTATTGGATATGAAAGAAAAACGAGAGGCAAAGGTGCCGGTGTCCGTACGCATATGATAGTTGCTCTTGCATCGTCACTTATGATGATTATATCAAAATTCGGGTTTGAGGATGTTGGTTCTGACGGCTCAAGAGTTGCAGCGCAGATTGTCAGCGGGATAGGTTTTCTCGGTGCTGGAATGATTTATGTGCATAGAAATTCCATAAGCGGACTTACCACTGCTGCAGGAATCTGGGCAACTGCCGGAATAGGGATGGCTATAGGCGCGGGAATGTATTTTATTGGTATAGCAAGTACGATTGTTGTACTTTCATCACAGATATTTCTGCATAAAGACCTTAAGTTTATGCAGATGTCATCGGAATTTGAAATAGAGGTAATTTACCCGGAATGTGAGAAGAGTAGTGAATTTATCAGAAATTTCTTTACTGAGCATGGATTTACGATAGATAAAATTAAGGTGTCGAGGGTTGACGGTATGGTGGAAACAAAGGTTCATGTAACTGCACCGCCCGGAATGGAAATAAAGGATATTATGCTCTTGGCAGATAAAGTGGAAATAATTGAATCAATAAGTATTTCATAAATTACAGGGCGGAAATTATCCCGGAACAGGGGGATGATTTCCGTCTTTATTTTGGTGTATAAGATATATATTTTAACTTAGTGGAAAAATGACATTCTGTGTGCTTTATTGTGTTAAAAAGTCCCTGACTGTTTGTAACATCAGGGACGATTGGTATTTTAAACCTGTACAGATTTTTTCAGAACATTCAATCCTTTTTTTAATTCTTCAATGCAATCTTCGGGACCTTCAAATTCGATATCTATGTATCCGTCGTAACCGACAGCTTTAAGAATTTCTATACACTGCAATGTTTTTGCATCACCGTAGCCTACAGCTGTACCTCTCAGATAATTACAACCTCTGCTCCGGAAAGTGTTTTCTTTTGAAGCATCGCTGTCAAAGGCTATTTTTACAAAATCCTTTGCGTGGACATGTGAAGCAAGATTTGCGAGCCTTGACACGGAAATATATGTATCTTCATCAGCACACATAAAGTTTCCTATATCAATGAGCAAGCTGAAATTTTTATGGTTTACTGCATTGTATAGTTTTTCAACTCTGTCTGCGTCTTGAAAAGCATATCCGTGATTTTCTATCATTGTTGTTATTTTGTGTTTTTTTCCGTACTCTGCAATTTCGCGTACAAGCGGGGCGGTACGTATCACCGCTTCGTTAAAGCTTACATGACGCGGGAGTTTGAATAGTACGTCATGTCTGAAAAGCTTTACGCTGAGAATGCTGGCAATATCAATTTCCGATTTAACTGCTTCAACCGCATTGCGTTCATCTTCGACGCTGTCGCAGAGAAGGCTTGCCCCTACTACATATGCAGAAATTTCTATGTTTTTTTCGTTTGCATACTCCTTTAATTCTTTAGCAAAGTCTTCTTTTGTAATTCCTTCCGGTACATCAAGTCCGGCAAATTCAATCGCATCAAATCCCATTTCAGCGGCTTTTGAGATTGTATCTTTAAAAGTCATTTTGCCTGCTGATAAATATTGATTGAATGAGTATGAACTAACACCTATTTTCATATGGGGTTCCTTTCCTTATAAAACAACTTCATGTCCTGTTTTTGAGGATTCGTATATTGCGTCAAGAATCTTCATTATTTCAAGACCGTCTTCAGCGCTTGCACGACATTCTGTGCCATTTATAATGCAGTCTATAAAGTGTGACATTTCTCCTGTGAACATTTCATGTGAGTCTATGTAATTGCGTGTATCAACTTCTACATCAGCAAGAAAATCATTGATTTCGGTGTAGATTTTCATGCCTTTTCCTTCTTCGAAGCTTATACCGCCTTTTGTACCGAACAACTCTTTTTTTGTTGTCGACTGACCGTTAAGAGCGTAGCTTGTTTCAAGAAGAGTTGTTTTGTCACCTTCATATTTTATAAGTGCAACACCGAAATCTTCAACGTCGTACTTGTCCTGAGGCGTAGCTCCTTTAGGTGCCCAGTCAACGGTTGTTTTAAGATGAGGTCTGTTTTTAATATGGTCAGCAGTAGAAGCAAACACAGATACTGCTTTCGGTCTGCCCATAAGATATCTTGTAAGGTCAATTACGTGAACTCCCAAATCTATAACAGGACCGCCTGATGAACGCGAGCTGTCGGTGAACCAGCCACCGGGAGCTCCGTGACGTCTTAAATAAGTAGCTTTTGAATAGTATATATCTCCTACATAATCTTTATCAATAAAATCTTTTGTAATAACCGCCTCGTCTCCGAATCTGAGAACAAAACCAATCATAAGAAGCTTGTTATTTTTGTTTGCGGCTTCAATCATGGCTTCTGCTTCCGCGGCTGATGTTGCCATAGGTTTTTCACATAGTACGTGGCAACCGGCATTAAGAGCAGCGATTGAACATTCTGCATGACTGCAGTTCCATACGCATACGTTACAGGCATCGAGCTGTTCGTTTTTAAGCATTTCTTCTGCACTTGAATATGTTTTTTTGATTCCAAACATTTCAGCTGTTTCTGCAAGCGTTTCCGGGTTTATATCGCAAATTGCAACAACTTCTGCGTTTTCAACATTTTTATAAGCGCCCAGGTGTGTTTTTGCAATATTTCCTGCGCCTATTATACCGACTTTGATTTTTTTCATTTTAATTTCCATAGCCTTTCTGTCCACAAATATTAATTAAAAATATATACAATCTTGCCTGTGGACTGACAAGGCGTATAATGGAAATTATGTTCATGTGCGTTTTCGTCTGACAGGACGAAAAAATCGCACGGACAATAAAATCCGCCGGGGATGTAAAAAAATAGTGCAGAACGGACGAAACGAAGGTTTATGTGATGAAATCACATAAATCCCTGCCCGAAGTCGTACGATGGTACGTCGAGTGGTTCGTTTCGTTCGTAGTTCAATGGCATAAAAGTCAGGAG
>JAZULT010000092.1:0-23715 GCA_045603225.1 Clostridia bacterium
TTTGTCAAACACTTGAATAAAGTTGAAATCCGCAATTCTCTTGCGGATTTCTCGTGTTTTTATGCTTTTGAACCATCCACGAAACTCACCACTCGACGTACCATCGTACGCCTTCGGGCAGGACAAAATGCGGCAAAACCCACATTTGGCTTCGTTTCGTGAATTCTGCATCTAAACTCAATCAGCCCCAAACGGGGGTGCTGCTTAACGCAACACCCCCGTTTTTTATGAAAAGTCAATAATTTTATAGCTTATTTCATAATTTTTTTATATACAAAATGCAGAAAATATGGTAAAATTAATATAAGACAGTAAATTATGCTTGGAACGGAAAGGAATTAATGATGAGAAAATACGAAAGACTCGATATAATTCATGAAAATACATTACCACCGCGTTCATATTATATACCATATGACAGCATGGAAAAGGCTCTTGAAGGTAATAAATCTTCATCGGCGTATTATATGCTTTTAAACGGCGAGTGGGATTTTAAATATTACGCAAGAGATATAGATTGTCCCACTGAGATAACAGACTGGGATAAAGTAAGTGTTCCGTCATGCTGGCAGATGACGGGATATGAGAAACCTTATTATACAAATGTGAACTATCCTTATCCCGTAGACCCTCCGTATGTTCCGGATGATAATCCCCTTGGAGTTTACAGAAAGATTGTTACGATAGATAAAGAAAAATCCTTGATGGACAATATAATTGTTTTTGAGGGGGTTTCATCATGTGTTGAACTTTTTGTAAATGGTGAATATGTCGGATATTCAACTGCATCAAGATGTATGTCGGAATTTCCTGTCAATCTGAAAGAGGGAGAAAACGAGATTATTGCGAAGGTTTATAAGTGGTGTGTCGGAAGCTATCTTGAAGATCAGGACTGCTTCAGAAACAACGGCATTTTCAGAGATGTGTATATTCTTTCGCGTCCGTCGGGACATCTTCATGATATAGAAATAGGATTTGACGATAAAAACATTTATTATGATGGAGATTATAAGCTTTTTGACGGAGAAATGAATGAAATATCCCTTCCCGAAAATCCCATTTTGTGGAATGCTGAAAATCCGTATCTCTATACAATGGTTATAGAAAATGCCGGGGAATTTATTCCGTTTAAGATAGGATTCAGAACTCAGGCGGTAAGCGAAAAGGGAGAGCTTCTTATAAACGGAGTGAGTGTAAAGCTGAAAGGCGTGAATCATCATGACAGTCATCCGCTTACCGGATATGCAATGACATATGACGATATAAGAAATGATTTGCTCAAAATGAAAGAACTTAATATGAATACAATCAGAACATCACATTATCCGCCTCAGCCGGTGATGATAGAAATGTGTGATGAACTCGGATTTTACATAATTGATGAAGCCGATCAGGAAACACACGGTTTCGGATGTGCGAAACAGAAAGGCGGACTGTGGCTTTGCGAAATGCCGGAATGGAAGGATGCCTTTGTTGACAGAGCAGAAAGACTTTATGAAAGAGATAAAAATCACACCTGCGTGATAATGTGGAGTCTTGGTAATGAGTCTATGTACGGTGAAAACATTGCGTCAATGAGTGATTACATCAGAGAGCGTGACAGCAAATCCGGGATAAGAAGACTTATTCATTATGAAGGTGCTTACGGAAGAAATGGCATGTATGAGTCAAAGTGCGATCCCGATACTGTTGATGTTGTAAGCCGTATGTATCCGACTGTAAGTGATATTTTCAGAATATGCGAGGAAACAGGTGATAAGCGACCGTTTTTCCTTTGCGAATACTCACACTCAAGAGGAAACAGTCCTGCTGATGTGGTTGATTACTGGAACCTGATTGAAAAGTATCCGAACATGATTGGCGGATGCACATGGGAATGGGCAGACCATACTGCAAAAACAGAAGACGGACATTTCGGATACGGAGGAGATTTCGGTGAAGAAACTCATGACGGAAATTTCTGTTGTGACGGACTTGTGTCGCATGAAAGAAAATTCAAAGCCGGTTCCTATGAAGTTAAGTATGCGTATCAGCCTGTTAAAACTGAGTATGAAAATGGAGTTCTCAGAATATATAATAAATACGATTTCACCAATCTGATTGAATTTGATACAGTATGTGAAATTACATCAGACGGTGAAGTAGTAAAGAATGAGAATTTTTCTCTGAATGTAAAACCGCATGAATGGGTTGAAATCCCCTTTGATGCAGACGGATATACCGGTAAATATGGTGTGTATCTTAATGTTTATCTGAAGGATAAAACAGGCTATGAAAAAGCATTTACGCAACATAAGCTTTCAGATGCGTTGCCTGTAATAAAAGGAAACGGCGGAGATGTTGTAGTTACCGATGAGGGAGAATTTGCGGTTGTTAAGGGTAACGGCTTTATACACAAGTTCAATCTCCATTACGGATACATTGAAAAAATAGATTCACTTTCGGAAACTCCGTTTAAGCTTTCAATCTGGCGTGCACTCAATGATAACAACGAAGTTATAATGAATGAATGGTTTGACGAAAAGTACAACTATATGAAAAATAAGGTTTACAGCTGTGAGATATCAGACAGTACCATTGTCGTAAACGGTGCACTTTCTACTGTGGCACGTGCTCCGTTCCTGCATTATAAAGCTGTTTATACTTTCAGAGGCGACGGAAGTATTGATGTTGATTTTGACGGTGATTTTGAAGAGTCAAGAACATATTTGCCGAGACTCGGATTTGAATTTAAAACCATGGCGAAGGAGTTTGAATATTTCGGATACGGACCCCATGAGTCATATATAGACCTTCATAATTGTTCAAAAATGGGTATGTATAAAAGCGATGCCGCATCCGAATATGTGGATTATATAAAACCTCAGGAGCATGGCAATCATTACAATACAAAATATCTGAAGCTTGGCGGATATGAATTTGTATCACAGAAGGGATTTGAATTTAATATTTCCGAATACTCTACAGATGAACTTGCAGGAAAGAGGCATAATTACGAACTTGTAAAAAATGAGTTCACAAATGTACGTATTGATTATAAGGTCAGCGGTGTCGGCTCGGGAATGCCGATTCCGCCGAAATATCAGATGAATGACAGTAAAATTAATTTTAGTTTCACCATTAGAAAAATATGATTAATGGAGGGATAGACAGTGATTAAAAAAATTATATCGCTTGTTGTTGCGGCAGCTCAGATATTTGCTTTAACTACCGGAGCTTTAGCTGCGGACGAGAAATATTTTGAGGGACAAATGTCAATCGGTGACTGGACTTTTGTGGCTAACAAGGGAACAATGGTTACATATGAAATAACGGATGAGAACGGGTATCAGGGCAAGTCTATGCATATAACAAAGAAGCTCGGTACAACTCCGAATGTTCTTGCGGTTTTGTGGAAGAATGTAAACTGTAAGGCTGATACAACTTATCGCTATTCACTTGCAATAAAGGCAAAGGAAGCCAAGGACATATTTACAAATCTGTCATATCAGGACAGACAGGAGCTTAACCCTGCAGGAAATACCTTTGACTGGATGGAGCTTAGCTTTGACTGGCATAATTCGGGTGGAGATACGACAAAGGAATTTCGTATCAGCCTTGACGGAAGCTTCAGGGACCTTTGGATTGATAATGTGAAATTCTGTGAGGTTCTTCCTGACGGAACTCTCGGACCAAATCAGATAAAGAACTGGGATTTTGAGGGCGGAACAACAGCAACAAAGACAAAAAGCAAATACGCTCTTGAAAATGACAGAAATGATATTGTGAATGCCGGAAAAGGTTCAACAGAGAAGCTTCTTGCGACAATAAGCCTTGACACAAATATTCCGGTATTCAAGAGCGAAACGGAAATTGTGGCTGACGGTGATATTTCCGAATGGAAAGATGAATATACACCGGTTATTATACCGTCATCGGATACTCAGTACAGCGAACTTAAAGAATATTCGGGTGAAAAAGACTGTTCGGGTAAGTTTAAGGTGTCTTACGATGATGAATACTATTATGTATGCGGAACAGTAACAGATGATAAATTCAGTGACAACAGTATTAATATGTGGGACCAGGATTCAATTCAGATAAACTTTGGTAAAAAGGGAACTACCGATTATTACGGTTACGGTCTCAAATATACTCCTGAGGGAGGTATGATTTCGACAAACTCAGGAGATGCAGAGGATACAAAGCTTATAAAATACGGTGTAACGAAAGCTGATGAAACTCATTATGTGTATGAAGCGGCATTTCCGAAAAGTATTTTTTATAACGGTGATTCGGAAGACCTTACGTTTAATGTACTTATAAACGATAATGACGGAGACGGAAGAGCTGCATATATTCAGTGGAAGTACGGTATCGGTGAAGGTGCCGGAAGTGCACAGTACGGCAAAATGATATTTTTAGATAAAAATCAGAAGCTGTTCGGATGGTATCAGAAGTCACTTGATACAATTGAAGCTGATGTGGAATATGAAGCTCCTTTGTGGATTGTCAGCTTAGCCGATAAAGCTATGGAGGTAACTGTTACGGATGCGAAAGGTGGAAGTATTGTAACTGTTCCTGCAAACAGCGCTGTTTTGAAAAATGTAACCGTTAAATCTGAAGAAACGGGGGCAGTTAAAGTGGGTGCAAACTTAAAATACGGAGATGAAGAGTATTTTGCTGATATGCTTGTTACAGCTGAACTTAATACAGATTATTATATTCAGAAGTATAAAACTTTAGAGGAAACTCTTCTTCCTGAAATTGAAACACTTCTTGAACAATGTAATGAACAGGGGATTTCATGCGAATATGAAAAATCCGACTTATGGGTTATAGAAAAGTTCCTTGTTTACGGTGTGGATGATGCCGAGAATAATTATAAACCGCGTTCTGAATATGTATATAACTGTCTTTTGAAGATATGCAATGACCTTATTGAAACTCTTAAGGGTTATCTTGACGGCAGCATTACTCCGAAACAGCCTGTCCGCTATGCTACAAGTACCGTAGAAATTGACGGTCAGTCCTTTGTAGCTGAAGATGAAAACGGAAGTAAGCATCCCATATTCTTTATGGGTTACGGACATTTTTCAAATGCAGTTGATACAATTCCTGAATTTCCCGACCTTGGAGTAAATATAATTCAGTCAGAATTCGGACCGAGTGATATTATTACCGGAGAAAATGAAGACGGATTTATTGTGGATACCGCAAAACTTGATTCTGTAATAAATTCAAGACTCAAACGCGGATATGACAATAATGTTCAGATTTGTCTTCTTGTTTCACCACATTATATTCCTGAATGGTTTAAGCAGAAATATCCGGACGCTTTAGGCGGCGATTCAAGTATGTTCCATACCGGATATTACGATTCAGACCCGAAAATGAAAGAAATGCTTGAGACTTATCTGAGAGCGGTGGCAACAACAATTAAAGAAAGTCCCTATAAGGAAGCATTTAACAGTATTTGCCTTACAAACGAAACAAGTCATGCACATCCTGCTGAGAAAGATTTGCCGATTTATCGTCAATGGCTCAGCGATAAGTTTGACGGTGATATATCAGCTCTTAATGAGGCATATAACACTTCTTATACAGGTTTTAATGTTATTCCTTATCCGAATGTGGAAGAGCTTACATATTATCCCGACAAAGAAGAAAACAGAGTGCTTCTTCCGCAGTATGCTGACTGGGAGGATTACAATGATAATTTTGTCGGTAAGTTCCACGGATGGATGACAGATATTATCAATGAAGTTGACCCGACAATAGCAACTCATGCAAAATATATGCAGGAGTTTGATTATAACGAAAGAGAGTGGAGACGTCAGTTCATTAATTTCGGAACAGACCCGGAAGAAATTTCAAAATACTGTGTTATAAACGGAAATGATGCAAATAACTATTATAAGCATGACCTCTGGGGAATTCTCAACAAGATGAGCTATTATGATTTGCAGACTTCATGTTTGCGTGCCCCCGTGTTTGACACGGAAGACCACGTTGTTCAGGACCGTGACAGACGTTATTCAAATGATAATCCTTATATGGAAAACCATGTTGCGGCAGATATGTGGCAGGGTGCTATTCACGGACGCGGAGGCTCAACTATATGGGTATGGGAGAGAACATATGATTCTTCCAGCGACTTTTCTGACAGTATACTCCACAGACCTGATTCACTTCTTGAAGCGAGTCATGCTATGCTTGATGTGAATATATTTGCAAATGAACTTACTGCTCTTCAGAATAAAGCACGTACAATAGGTATTCTTTATTCCGAAACCTCAAGAGTTTACTCACTCAGAAACAGTAACTCGCTTGTAAATGCATATGAAGGTGCAAGCTATCTCGGAGAAAGAATAGAATTTGTTACCGAAAAACAGGCGGCATCGGGAAAATTAAAAGATAATAAGGATATAAACATACTTGTTGTACCTTATTCAACTCATGTTCTTGACGGCGTTCTTGAAGATATAAAAGCGTTTGCTGATAAGGGCGGAACTGTTGTGATTATCGGTAATGATTCGCTTATGTATAATCAGTACGACAAACCATTTGATGAAAATCTCAGAAATTATATTTTTGATAACAGTATAGTAATTGATGCAGTCCCGGCTGAAGACACACGTGATACCTTCAGCTATCCTCTGGGAAAAGATATATGGAACGTTCTTGTACCCCTTGAAAATAAATATGTCAGCGATATACCGGTTACAGTTACAGATTCTGTTACAGGAAACCTTGTGTGGGGAGTAAACTATGTTGCTGAAATGGTTGACGGAGACCTTATTGTAAATATCTGTGACTATGAATATGACGGCGGTAAAATAGTTGATATCAGATATAACGGACAGATTATTGAAGAAGGGACAGAACTTAGAAGCGGAAAAGACATAATGTGTGAATCAATAGAGCTTGAACCGTACAAACCTATTCTTGTATCAGTTCCGGCTGATGCACTTCCGGAATCAAAGGCGGAATTTGATGATATAGTGAACCATTGGGCAAGATACAGTATCGGAGATCTGGCTGATTCGGGAGTAATAAAAGGTACAAGTGAAAGTGAGTTCACACCGCAGTCTGACGTAAAGGTTTCAGAATTTGCCGCAATGCTTTCAAGAGCGGCAGGAAAGAGTGATGATTCATATCTGACAACCGTAAATGCTTCTCCCGATGCAAAGATAACAAGAGAACAGATGGCACATATGCTTGTTTCGGTTTATAAGGAGTTGAAAGGAACTCTTCCGGAATATGTAGAACACGGATTTACGGATGCTGATAATTCTGAATATAAAAACGATATTAATACAGCAGTTACTCTCGGACATATCACGGGATACAGCGATAAAACCGTAAGACCCGGAAATACAGCCACACGTGCCGAAGCGGCCGCAGTAATCAGAAGATTTATTTACAGTCTTGACCATGAAGTCAATATCGGAAAGAAGGAAGAAGTGGTTAAGAACTATGATGATACGCTGATATTCTTTGACCGCAAAGGTGAATAATAAAGAGGTGAACTATGAAGATAAGATTTGCTGTGATGCTGACCGCTGTACTGATGCTTTTCGGAGCATCGGTACACGGGGCATCTGTTACGGAGTTCGGAGCTGACGGAAGTGATACAGCATCTGACAACAGAGCATTTTCATATGCTTTCGTTCTGAGTCGTGATGAGGTAATAACCGTACCCGATGGTACATACTATGTTAACACTCTGAATATTCCGAAGGGTAGAACTCTTAAGGCGGAGAATGGTGCAAATCCCGTTATAAGAACACTTGACGGTGCTGAAGAAAACTTTATAACGTTGAATACAGGTTCGGTAATTGACGGAATTACACTTGTAAATGATCATAGTGTAAAAAAAGGTATTTCATCGGTATACGGAACAAATGTTCTTATTAAGAATTGTACTGTGGACAATTTCACCGAATATGGAGTATTCGGAGACCATAGTGACGGATTTGTATGTGACGGAGTGAAGGTACGTAATTCGCAAAACGGGATACATACGGTGTATGCGTCTGATGTGACAGTTAAAAACTGTTATGTTAAAAATACATCCACCCACGGAATATGGTTCTGGAATAATGACGGCGGAACAAAAGTCGGCGGCAGAATAGTCTATGACAATAATACTGTTATGGATGCAGTCGGAGGTATATGGGGAACAGGTGCATCGGTTGTTGAAATACGAAACTGTACGGTAGATAACTGCAGCGATGTCGGTATTGATTTTGAATACTGCGATAACGGTATCATTTGTGATAATTATGTTTCAAGATGTCAATATGCAGGAATATCTCTTTTCTACACCTGTAAAAATATCGTGATAAGGGATAATATTGTGTTTAACAATCACAGACAGCCGCATTATCAGGATGACTGTGCCGGAATAAAGCTTATGGCAGAAAGTTCGGATACTGATTATGATACGGGACACGATAATGTCAGAATATATAACAATACCATATATAATTCACCCGACAGCTACGGCAGACGAGGAATATTTGTTTCCACAGGTAAAAAAACACCGCGTAAGGTTTATATATATGGTAACAGCGTTCTCGGAAATAACAGAAAGTATTATATAAACGGCGGAGCTGTAAGCTATAACAGTTTTGTGTTTGAATGTGACGGAAGCAATAATAATGTGTATGTGTATGGAGAAGATACCGGGGATAAATCGTATAAATCGGTTGGGAAATGTGACGGTAACGGAGTTATAAAAGCTTCAGGTACCGGAACATACAGAGTGGATTTCACTCTGGATAAAACATCGTTTAATACTGTTTTGAATATTGCGGGTATTACTTCTGTGAAAGCTTCTTCTGCAGTTAAAAACGGGAAAGTGTACAGCGTATACTTTGATATGTCGGGATATAAGGATACGGAATTTACCGTAGAAAACGGAACGGCTTCGGAGATAGAGCTTTTCAAAGCCGACATAGATTTTTATAAAGTACTGTCTGTTGAAGATGGCGCCGAATATATATGCAATTCGTATTATCCGGTTTACAGCGGTCTGATACTGAAAAGACAGAGAAGCGGAGAATATTTTTCCATATGGGGAGATATTGACAGCAGTATACGAAGAGAAATAAAATAAGGAAGGATGGTAATCGGATGAACAGAAAATTTACATCTGCGATTTTATCGCTTGCCATGATTCAGACAAATTGTGCCGTTTTTTCGGCAAATGCAAGCCCTGACTTTGAAATGTCGGGCTGGACGGTTACACCGGCCGAATCCGCAGAGTTTGATTTTGACACATATACGGATGGTGTAACTTCTCTGAAGTCTTTGATTAAAAAAGGTGAGACTGTAAAGATAAAAGCTGTTATTGACAGCGTTGATGCATCAACCGACTATGATTTCAGTTTTTATGTGAAGGCGGAAAATGCTGATTCGTGCAAGGTAGTGCGTGATGTGTTATACAAAACAGATTTTAATCCGGGTACGGACTGGGCAAAGGAAACCGTAAGTTTTACTTCGAGAAGTAACGGAACACTTTCAATTCAGTTTGAATTCAAAAATACCGGTGAAGAAGATATGATTGTCTGGCTTGACCAATGTTCACTCAGTAAAAGCGGTGAAGAGAATAACATACTTGTAAACGGAGGTTTTGATGAAGGAGTTGACGTAACAGCGCCTTTGCCGGTAACGGATGTATCCTTTGAAACAGGCGACAGAAACTGTCTTCTTTTATGGACAGACTCAAAGTCATCTGACGGAAAAATTGTAAAAATTTACCGTGACGGAGAAGTGATTGCGGAAGTTCCGAAAGGTACGGAGGAATATCTGATAGAGAACATTGAGAACGGTGCGGAATATACGTATGTTCTTGTGGTTTCCGATGACTGGAATAATGAGTCTGAACCGGTTGAAATTACATTTGTTCCGAACATACAGCGTGAAGCTCCGGGCGTTGTGGCAGATGATGACAATGATGTTATTGTCGGGATTGATGATACTATGGAGTACTGTATGGACGGAGGGGAATGGATTAAATATTCTCCCGGAGAAGAACCTGATCTTTCAGGATGCCATATTGTGTATGTGAGATATTGTGCAGACGGAGAAATACGTGAAAGTAAGAAGGCAACCCTTATATTCTATGAAAAAGAAGAAGTGGTTGAAGGCGATATTACCGGTACGGTTGAAATGGGAATCAGGTCCGTAACCGTTAAGGGTACGTCAACAGATTCTGTTGTTACGGTAGCAATAAGTCCGAAAGATTCAGAATTGTATGCAGATATTGTTTTTGCAGGAGAGCTTGATGTAACAGACGGAAAATTTGAAGCGGTGTTTGTAATGCCTGATTATGCGGAAAGAGGAAGTTATACTATGGTTGCGGCATCAGAAAATGCGGATGATGCGGTTATGGTTGATTTTTCCTATGTTCCGGAAACTGTTATTCAGGATTTTGCATCAGGTCTTCCGGCTCTCGATGAGCATGGAATTGAAGACGCTCTCAGAGCACCCGAAAACAAGGATATCCTTGAGTCTGTCGGAATAGATACTGATGATTTTTATGGTATTTCAGATTATTCCGGGCTTGCAGAGGTAATAATAGCAGAGTCTGAGCTTACAGCTGAAGACCTTTCCGAATATTGCGGAACTTATACGGCTTTTGATCTTCTTGAAAAGGCGGATAAAGCGGCGGAAGCTGTGCAGATTCTTGATAAATATAGTAAATATATGAATCTTTCCTTCGGGGATGTTTCATGGGACGAAACGGAAAATGGTGAACTGAAGGCATGGATTGCTTCTCAGGTTTTACGTGAATTTGATACAACGGACGAAATAAAAGAAGCTTATATGTTCGCTAATGTATATTATCTTGTTAATCAGGCATCATATGACTCGCTTGAAAAAGTGATGGAAAAATACTCTTCCGAAATGGAACTTGATGATTGTGATGCATATTCCGATTTTCTCGGACTCAGTTCTTCAAAGCGTAAAAAAGCTCTGAAAGAGGTAAAGCTTGCAGTTTCGGAATATACAAACAATGATGATTTTAAAGACGAGCTTGAAAAAGCTGTTGAAAAAGTTCAGAAGCAGGAAAGTTCATCCTCCGGCGGAGGCGGCGGAGGAGGGGGAAGCAGTTCCGGAAAAACCGGATTTGCCTCTCTTACGTCAACCCCGGTTCAGATAACAACAGAAACAAAAGCAGAAAAAACGGAAATTGTTATTTTACGTGATGTTGACAAAGACCATTGGGCAAAGGATGCGATAGAAGCTCTTTATAACAAAGGTATTCTTTCGGGAATGGGTGACGGAACATTTAATCCTGACGGAAGTGTTACAAGAGAACAGCTTGCAAAAATAATATGCGAAAGCTTTGAATTTAATACTTCTCCCGAAACTGCTTCATTTACAGATGTTGGTGAAGACAGGTGGAGCTATCCTTATATAGTTCTTATGAAATCGGCAGGAGTTATAAACGGCTATGAGGACGGCAGTTTCAGACCATCAGCTGAGATAACAAGAGAAGATATGGCTGTAATGCTCTGCCGTGCGTGCGATGCCGCAGGAATTAAATTAGAAGATAAACGTGCTTTTGCTGACTTTGATGATGACGGTGAAATAAGCGGATATGCGTATGAAAGTATCAGCAGACTGTACATTTCGGGAATTATGAACGGTACGGGAGAAAAAATAATTTCACCAAAGGGAAGAGCAACACGTGCCATGGCGGCGAAACTTATATATTTATTGACAGGGGGTGTTGAGGAATGAAAAAAATTGTAAGTTTACTGATAATTATTTCAGTTGCATTATCAATGGCAATAATGCCGGCTTATGCGGAAGATTATACATCTTTTAAAGACAATGTAAATATGCTTACAGGGTTCGGATTTATTAAAACCTCCGGCGGCAGTGCAGGCAGTGAGGTTAAAAGAAGTGAATTTTACGGTATTATATGTGAGCTTATTCATTTTGAAACCCCGGAACAGCTTGCCGAAATGGCGATTGCAGTAACTGATAAAAGCGGAAACATTCCTCAGCCGAATAAACCAATTACTTATGATGAAGCTCTGATAACAGGTGTGAAAGTGCTTGGTCAGGGACTTGGACTTACTACAGCCGATGATTTTCTGTCAAGAGCATATCTTCTTGGTCTTACAGACGGTCTTAACGGAGGGGAAGTTCTTTCAAGAGCTGATATGATGCAGCTTATGGTTAATATCTGTAAGGCTGATGTGGTTCAGATAATTGATATAAAAGGCGGGAATTTCGTATATTCTTCAGACGGTAAAGTAGATTTGCTTGAAAAATACCATAACATTAAAAAAATTAAAGGTATTGTGTATGAGGCATCGGGAAAAACTGTTACGACCGAGCAGAATGTATCATCTGAGTATGTAAGAATAAATGATGAAATTTTTATGGGCGGTAGTGCAAAAGCTGAAAAATATCTCGGATGTACCGTTGAAGCATATTACAGAGATAACACACCGGATCCCGGCGAACTTCTGTATATCGCTGGAACTAACAAAAACGAGGTAATCACCGTTCGTGCAGAAGATATTATAGAGGAAGATACAACAAGATATGAAGTTGTATACGAAAAAAGCGGAACCGAGAAGAAGGCGAAAATTTCAAAAGTTGCCGACATGGTGTATAACGGAAGAGGATATCCTGATTTTACGGCTTCCGAGATGATTCCCAATACCGGTGATATCACCCTTATTGATAATAACGGTGACAGAGTTTTCGACTGTATAATAGTTAACAGCTATGAAACTGTTGTTGTTGACAGGGCATCTGCCACATACGACAGAATTACCGGTAAGAACGAAAAGGTTATTGAGCTTTCAGAATATTACGATTATAAAGTTTATTATGAGAATAATGAAATAACTTTAGGCGGAATTTTATCATGGGATATAGTCTACATAATGGCTGACAAAGAAAAAGAAAATGCGGTTTTATATGTAACACGAAACAGTTTTGAAGGTGCGGTTACCTCGTTTAATAAAAATGATGAAGTAATCGGTATTAACGGTAAGGAATACAGAATTAATCCTGAGTTTTTCCATGAAGCTGAAAAAGAGCAGTTTGAATGCTTCAGACTTGGTAAAACAAAGCTCTGGTATCTTGACGGAGACGGAAGAGTGGCAACATACAAAAATATAATGCCGGGAGCTAATAATTACGGTTGGTTTTTAAAACCGCTCGTAGATGAAGATACAGAGACCGTTACGCTGAAAATCCTGACAGTTGAAGGTGAATGGGTAATTTATAGTCTGCCGGAGAAAGTTAAGATTGACGGAGTTTTATATAGTCAGAATAAGATTTCAAAGGTACTTTCATCAAAACAGATTATAAGATACACGCTGAATGAGAAAGAAGAAATAAAGTCAATTGAGACAGCAACTACCGTAACGGAAGGCGATGACAGCGACGCATTCAGAAGAATGAATGTGTCGGGGACATATCGTACCGAGGACTATTCCTTCAGCAGTAAATATTACATGAATGCCGAGACTATATTCTCTGTGCCGGAAGGATATGACGAAAACGGAAACGAATTTGCTGATGATGAGGATTTGTATAGTGTAGGGAACTGGAGTTATCCCGATTATACATCGTATAACCTTGAGTTTTATGACCCGGATAAAAATAACTGCAGTAGTGTAATTGTTTACAGAACATCACCTGCTTCAGTATCTACTTCAAAGAGTCCCGTGTTTGTTGTAAGTGAAGTTGCAGACGTTTTAATCGGAGGCGAGCCTGTTCAGCAGATGCGTGGAGTTTTAAGAGGTCACTCCATACAGCTCAATGCCGAGGAATACGGGTTGTTCAATGAGATAAATTCAGGTGACACCGTTCAGTATGCTCTTAACAGCGAGGGCCGTGTAAGTAAAATAAGCTTTGTATATAAAGCAAACTCCGATGAAAAAGTTGATGATGTTCTCGGTGCAGAGCTTCATACTTCCGATGGTATTGTTCTTAAAGCACGTGTTGTTCATGTTGATGCGGATAACAAGTTCATAAAGGTTGAAGGAAGCACCGGAAGCAGAGTTCTTAAAACGAATAATACCAGCTTCAGCATTTACAACCGTAAAGAGAAAAAGGCACAGAAGGCGAATGCTTCCGATATAGAACCGGGTGACTTTGTAATGCTTTACGCAAGGTCGAGCAAGCTTTATGATATATGTGTATATAAGGAGGAATAGCGCATGAAAAAAATAATATCATTAATTTTGACATCAGCCTGTCTTATGACAGGAGCAAATGCATTTGCCGCTATGCCTTCAAACTGGCAGCTCGGTGGTTCGGATTATGAAGATAAATCTGTTATACGACATGAGAAATCAGAAGTCTACGAGGGAAAAGGTGCCCTTTATGTAAAGTGGAATAAGGATTATGTTTCAGATACTTATGCACATATTCTCTGCAGAAGCTTTTCTCTTGAATCAGGAAAAAGATACAGACTTGGATTTTATGCGAAAACAGCTCCCGGAGCGAAATTGTTTATAAAATGGTCATGGGACTGGACAGATATTTTCAGAACAGATGAAGGTAACGAAGACTGGACATATTACTATGCGGACTTTGCTCCTGATAAGTCGGGAGCATGGCTCGGACTTTTTGCAGATTCTACCTGCGAATATTACATGGATAATGTAACAATATTTGAGCTTGACGAAGAGGGAAATCCTGTAGGCGATAATATTATGGTAAACGGTGACTTTGAAAACGGAGACTTTGTTCCGTGCGGTGACGTTTCAAATGTGTCTTCAAAGGCTATGGACAGCTCTGTGGAGCTTAGCTGGGATAATCCTGAGGACAGTGATTTCTCATATGTAAATATTTACAGAGAAGATGAAGAAACAGGAGAAGAGATTTTCATGGTTTCTGCCACACCTGTTCCGGGAGAAAAACGGAGCAGTGTCGTTGTGAAAGGCCTTGAAAACGGAAAGTTCTATACCTTCAGGGTGTATGCGGTGGATTCGGGAGAAAATGAGTCTTCGGGAGTCACAAGCTTTGGTATTCCTGAAATCAGCGATTATTATGCAGATGATGTGAAGGTTAAGAGACTTGATAATAATAAAGAGATTTCGGCTATTGTGTCCGGAAATCTTGAAGCCTTTACATCTGTTCAAAATAATACATTCGAAGACGGAATGACAGCAGTTCTGATTTCTGTTCTTTATAAGGACGGGAAGACAGTTTCTGCGGTATGTGATAAAAAGGAGATAGCTGTCGGGGAGACGGCAGATTTCTCCGTACAGGTAACCGTTCCTTCGGGTTCGGGATATAAGCTCTGTTCCTATATCTGGAACGGGCAGGGTAAAATACTTGCAAAAAGCAAGGTACTTAATTAGTTTGATAGGTGCATACTCGGGCTTGCACTTTTCAAAATATATTATTCAAATGTGAAAGGATGATTTAAATGAAGAAAGTTATTTCATGGTTATCAGCGTTGTGTCTTATGGCTGCATTGATTCCGGGAAGTGTAATGGCTTCTCAGGCTGACCCCGGAACTATTGATGGATGGACAGTCAGCGGAGACGGAAACATATCGGTTGTTTCTGATAATGTGAATGGCGAATTTAAACCGGTAATCAAATGGACAAGAGCGGAAGGCGGATCAACTGTTCTCAGTTATGCGGTAGGATCTGTTGAAGAAGGTGTATATGAAATATCGGTAACTGCTAAAATGCCGGGTGATCACGGTACAGCATGGTATGGTGTTATCGGAGACATGAGTGGTGTTCTTCAGAATAACACAGACGGATACTCTACTTTGAAAACTGAAGTAAATGTTGTTGAAACAAACCAGAGTATGCAGATTTCTCTTGAAGGCGGAAATGCAACAGAAGGTTATATTTCAGAAGTAGTCATGAAGAAGAAAAACGGCGATGTGATTTACGGTGAAAACATTATCGCAAACGGTGACTTTGCAAATGAAGTTCCGAATGCAGAAGTCGGAACAATGAACGGATGGGAATTTGATGAACGTTCAAATGCAGTAATTGCAGAAGATACTGTTAACGGTGAAGTAAAGCCTGTTATAAAATGGCAGTATTCTGCAGAACAGGGTAATCACAGATATCTCAGATATTTTATCGGCGATATTCCTGCTGGTGATTACAAGGTATCATTCCTGCTGGCGTGCCCGGGAAATCCCGGCGGAAGCAACTACGGAATTACTGCAGAAGGATTAGACCCCTCAGGTCTTAATTTCGGAAGATGGTTTAATGAATATACTCTTGTTGAGAAGACTGTAACTCTTACAGAGGATAAAACAAATCAGTATTTCCAGATTATAACAGACGGATATGGTGATGCAGAGTATCTTTACCTTGCAGAAGCAACTGTATGTAAGATAAATGCAGACGGTTCATTTGGCGAAAACCTTATAAAGAATTCTGACTTTGAAAATGAAAGTGATTTTTCATATGAGCCTGATATAGAAGGATGGGCTGCATCTTATGAGGATGCAAAGCTTGAATCGGGAACAGGTACATATAACGGAGTTACAAAGCCTACTCTTGCATGGACTCATGCAAATCCTGATGGTTCACAGCTCAAGAAGCACGTGAAAATTTATTATCCTATCGGAGCTCTTGAAGCAGGAACGTACGAATATGATGTTATAATAAAGCATACAAACTCAGGTGACGGAAGAATTTCAATTGTTCCTTCATCAACAATGCAGCCGTCGGTATATACTTCATTTGCGAAGGGTTCAGGCTCAGGCGGACAGTTTGTAAATCTTAAGGGTACTGTTACATTTGACGCTCCCGTATCTGATGCTCAGTTTATTATATTTACCGATGGTTACGGTGATACAGGAACACTTCATCTTTATGAAGTATCTGTAAGAAAACTTTCAGCACAGATTGAATACGGAGAAAATATTATAGAAAACAGCGATTTCAGAACAATTGATTTTACAACAAATTACTGGTCAATAACAAATGTATACAGTCAGCGAGTATTACAGAAGGAAGTAAACGGCGAAGTTAAAAATGTTCTTGAAGTTTACTACAAAAACGGAAGCGGATCAAGAATAGTGGCAGATGTTGGTCTTATGGTTCCGGGAACATATAAGCTTTCAGCACTTATGCTCTGTAATTCAAATGCCGGTGAAAGATTCTTCGGTATTACAAATGACACAAACGGCGGATTCCCCGATAACAGCAGAAACGTTCCTCAGGATCAGAAGATTCCGTGGTCTAATGAATGGACTCTTGTTGAAAGAGAAATTGTTGTTACAAACGGAATGATAGATCAGAAGATTAATTTCTGGTCAGGATATGGTGAAGACAATAAGCCTCTTTATATAACAGACCTTTCTCTCTGCAGAAAGAATGCTGACGGAACATATGGAGAAAATATTGTTAAGAACCCTGACTTTACAGTAGAAAAGGTTGATGAAACAGTTAATCAGATAAATCCGACAGTTGTTAAAGGCTGGGAAGTTCTCGGTTCAAGCATGGGCAACAGCTTTACTGTAAGAACTGTTACAGGTATGGATGGTAATCCTACAAAGGCTGTAGTCGGATATAAGAGTTCAGAAGATAAGGGATTCCTTCAGTTAAAGCAGGGTGTCGGCACAGAAGCCGGAAAGACATATTGTCTTACATTTAAGGCTAAGGGCGAAGGTCCTCTTGACTGGGCAGGTGTAAGAGTTCAGACATGGATGGACGGAGAAACCGAAAAGGATTACTGGACACTCAATGATATATTCTCAGGAGCATCAGACTGGGCAGAATATAAGTTGTATTATAAGATGCCTGACAGAGATGTCAACGGTAACGGTATCGCATTTACTACTGAAAATATTATGAACAGTATGAAGCAGGAACAGATGTTAATAATCGATGACGTTGAGTTCTGTGAAGTTCTCGTAGCGGCTGATGAAGCAACAGGAACAGAAGAAGAACTTGGTCCTAACCTTATATCAAACGGAGATTTTGAAGCAGAAAACTATGGCATTACAGATCTTCAGTTCGCTGTAATAGTTGATGGCGAAGTAGCTGCAGGCGGAGCAGAAGCATTCATTCCTCCGTCAGAATACGGACTTGTAGCAAGTGTTACTTTCCAAAATGGTGAAGCGACTGCTGCAACTCCTGCATTTGTAGTTGCTACATATAAAGATGGTGCACTTTATGATGTTGATATAGTTGATAATGTTTCAATTACTGCAAATTCAAATCAGCTTGTGGAATGGAATGTATCTGTTCCCGAAAATCTTGACGGCGGAGTGTTTACTGCAAAAGCATTTGTATGGAACAGCCTTTCAGGACTTCAGCCGATCGGTAGAGTTGTTACGGTAGGAGAAATGGATTAATTATAGTATTTATCAAGGGGATGTAAAAAAACTCAGTTTTTTTACTTCCCCTGGTACAACAGGAATTTGAAAAACGTAAAAAATCAAAGCACTATATGACAACATCAAGTTGTTTTTCAGGAAAAATATTCTGCGAAAACTGCGGTGGAATGTATGGCTCGAAGGTGTGGCACAGTAATTCAAAATATAAAAGAACTATATGGCAGTGTAATAACAAGTTTAAGAATAAAGAAAAATGCAAAACACCTCATCTGTCAGAAGCAACACTTCAGGAAGCGTTTGTCAAAATATTCAATGAACTGATAGAAAATAGGGAAGAACTGATAACCTTCATCGAAGAAACAGTTCTGAAAGTATGTGATATATCAGAGCTTAATAAAAAATTGTGCATAGCAAAAGCAGAAACAAATACAAAGCTTGAAGCAGTAAATGAATACGTAAAACTCAATAGCCGGACAGTAATACCACAAAACGAATATGCTGAAACCTTTAATAACCTCATGACAGAATATGAAACAGCACAAGTAAAACAACAACAGCTTGAAAAAGAAAAGAATGAAACATATACTCGAAATCAAAAATGTAAAGACTTCATTGAAACACTAAAGCAAAATATCATACTTCAGAATTTTGATGAACAGCTGTTCAATAGCATGGTTGAGAAAATATCGGTGTTTGAGGATAAACTGATATTTGAATTTAAGGATGGAACGGAAAGGGAGTATAGTTTATAGAAATCAATAAGATATCAACATACTCCGGGAGGCGTTGCCTCCCTCTTTTTGATTGTAAATTTTCTGTGAAGTGACTTGTCGAAGTATGGAAATTATGGTATAATAGTTAAAAAGATTTAAAGGGATGTTTCATTATGGATAAAATAATAATCATAGTAGCAATAATAGTGGTTTGTGTCATTGGGTTGATGCTTAAGATTAAGTATATATATGATTTAAATAAAAGGCATGAATTTGTTGTTGAGTATCATAACAAGTTTGTTGATTTAATAAATGGAAAAATGAGCGGGTCCTTCAATCAAATAAATTATACATGGTTGATGAAAAATGTACATAAAATGCATTCTGAACTAGGTGCTATAGGATATGTAAATTATGTAGACAAGCTTCATGGTGTACAAGCAACAAATCACGCACTTTTGTTGAATTTTTTAGCAGAAGTACAACAAGAAGATGATATTAGAAATCCTATAATTGCTAAGAGAATGATGGATTCAGCAAAAACATGTTCAGATATGTTTATAAGGCATGATGGTGATTTGAGCGAATGGAAGGAAGAAACAAAAAAGAAAGTATGCAATCCGTTTTCATTATTTGGAGAGGGGGTTAGATATATTGTACACTTGCCTATAAATTGTTTTTATTGGTTAGACTTAATATCATTAGAAACTGCGGTCAAAATTAAGACAAATATGTTTCTGAAAATGATAGAAAAAATATTTATGCTGCTTTCTTTGTTATCAGCTGTTGTAACTATAGTTATTGGATGGAATGAGTTTGTTGTAATTATTATTGGCTTTTTTAAGAATTTAAAATCAATATGGAATTAACACTATTCTTTGCAATGAAATTAGTTAAAAATATTAAGAATGTGTTATACGATGAGATGCTAAAGTCAGAGGCATTTAAACCTTATGTGCCGCGATTGATAAAAAAGTTGGCATATAGACTTTAAATTTTAAAAAATTAGTGGCATCTAAATCGTTTGCTGATTCTAAAAGATAACATGTTGAATTTTGAAAGAGAGGTTGAAATAATGATAATAAACGAGCAGATATGTACTGAGGTTAAAGGAGAATATGATGTAGCGGTATGCGGTGGTGGTTTTGCCGGCATTTCTGCAGCATTGGCAGCAGCAAGGCAGGGAAGCAAAGTTGTTCTTTTGGAGAAACAATATATGCTTGGCGGTCTTGGTACAGCAGGAATTGTAACAATATTTCTTCCGCTTTGTGATGGCTTTGGCAGACAAGTATCATTTGGCATAGCAGAGGAACTTTTACGTTTGTCAATATTGCATGGTGCGGAGGCTATGTATCCTGATAATTGGCTTGAAAACAAAGGAACGCGAGGCGAAAAAGATAAAAGGTTTGAGGTTCAGTATAATCCGCAACTTTTTGCTATTCTGGCAGAAAAACTTCTTTTGGAGGAAGGCGTTGATATACTGTATGGAACATATGCTGTTGGAGTAAATGCAAGTGATAATAAAATTAGACATATAATTGCAGAAAACAAATCGGGAAGAGCTGCATATAAGGTTAAATCGGTAGTTGATGCAACCGGTGATTGTGATATAGCCAATTTTGCGGGCGCTCCAACTGAGAAATTTAATCAGGGAAATGTACTTGCTGCATGGTACTATTCGGTAGGAAATGATGGTTATAAACTTAATATGGTTGGTTTTGCAGATATTCCGGATGAAGAAAAGAATGAATGTAACAAGATTGAACCACTTACTGCAAGGCGATTTTCAGGGCTTAATGGTGAGGAACTGTCAGAGCAAATGTGTATGTCACACCAATCTACATATGCGGATTTTTTGAAAAAGCGTAAAGGTGATGATACTCTTCTGCCGGTAACCATCGCTACAACACCTCAAATAAGAATGACAAGACGTATTATTGGGGAGTATGAATTGTCACATACAGAAATGCACAAACATTTTGAAGATTCTATTGGTATGGTTTCGAATTGGAAAAAGCGTGGGCCTGTATATGAGGTGCCATTCAGAACCCTTTATAATTCAAATGTAAAGAACCTGATTTGTGCCGGAAGATGTACCTCTGTAAATGAAACGATGTGGGATATTATGAGAGTTATTCCGTGTTGCGCCGTAACAGGACAGGCTGCAGGAACTGCAGCAGCCATGACTGATGATTTTGTAAACATAGATATCAAAAACCTTCAAGAAAAACTTGTAGAAAATGGTGTTTTTATCCATGAGGACGATCTGAAATAATTTTTTGTCCCTAACTTGACAAAATCATAGTAAGAGCGTCGAATATTGTCGAAAGGAGAACAATATGAAAAAACTTAAAATTACTGTTTTAATCATAATATCTGCGTTTGTACTATTTTGGATTTGTTCGATTGCTATGTGCGAATATAATACATATAAGTATGGTGAAATTTTCAGAAACACAAAAATACACGATATTAGCGGCGAAAGATATTTAGACGATTGCAATATAAAAGTTTTAAAGTATAACAACGATTACGCTAAAGTATATGCTGTTTTTGAAAATGACTTGAATGAAGTTGGTTTACTTTACTACTTTACTAAAAATGATGATGGCAATTGGATTTTTGATTATTATGATGCTGTATATTCAAAGACAGGGAGTGCAGATGGGTTTATTTGGCCATATGGAAGATAAAATTAAAATTGTTGGTCTTGAATTAACACAATGCACTGCCTAAAAAGCATTGGCATCCAGATTATACAGTCTTTATATAAGGATTGTCGAAATTTGTTGAAAAGAGGTATAATATGAAAATTATAAAAAAGGTGTGGGGAATTATTCCCGGATTAGCAATATCAATTTTGATTGCAGTAGTGGCAAAAACAATTGAAAGCCGTCTACCAATACATATTGTGGGAGCATCGGTTATTGCACTATTTATAGGAATGATAATTAATCATTTTTGGAGGCCGGATTTCTTGAAAGCAGGAATCAAGTTTGCATCAAAGAAAGTTTTGAAATTTGCTATTATTCTCCTTGGCGCTTCTCTCAGTGTTGGGGTGATTCTTTCCGTGGGTAAATTATCATTGATGGTAATGGTTTTCACTCTTTTGACTTGTTTTGGCGGAGGTTTCTTTATAGGTAAGGCTTTGAAGTTAAATTGGAAGCTATCAAATCTGATTTCAGCAGGAACCGGTATCTGTGGAGGTTCTGCCATTGCGGCTATTGCCCCTGTTATTGATGCAAAAGATTCTGATATTGCTTATGCAATGTCAGCAACTTTTTTGTTTGATATGGCAATGATTATATTGTTTCCTATAATGGGCAGAGCTTTGGGACTAAGCGATATGGCTTACGGATTATGGGCAGGTACGGCAGTAAATGATACATCAAGCGTGGTTGCTGCAGGGTATGCTTTTAGCGAAGGTGCAGGCGATTTCGCTACTATGGTTAAACTGACAAGAACACTTAGTATAATCCCGACAGTTTTGGTGTTTTCTTTTGTAAGTTTGAGGTTAAAACGAAAAGAAATATCTGATGCTTCATATCAGAAAGTTAATATTTTAAGGCTGTTTCCATGGTTTATTTTGGGATTTTTGGCTTTGGCAGCAGTAAACAGTATGGGAATGATACCGGCAAATGTTTCATCAGTTGCTAAAGATATAAGTAAATTTTTGATGGTTACTGCACTTGCGGCAATAGGATTAAACACAAGCTTTAAGGATATGAAAAAGTCCGGAATAAATCCAATGATTCACGGATTTATAATATCAGCACTTGTAGTCATTGTTGCCATTTGTGTTGAGTGGTGTATGGGATTAGTGTAATTTAAGAATGATTTTTTATTCCTAACTTAACACGAACATGCCTCTAATAACATTGGCATCCAGCTTATACAGTCTTTATACAACTAATTGCTAAATCCTTTGAGGTGGTATGAATGAATAAAAAGGTATATATTATAACTCTTATTACAGTTTTGTTTTTGGCTTTTGGAGGTGTTTTACTTCGTTCTGTTTTAACTCCTCAAAGTAACAAAATCACACCGGAAGAGGCGGAGAAGTTATGCTACTCTGTTATGGGAGAGAAGGACGAGGAAACGGGATTTCTATTCTCGTTTGGTGTTACGGGAACCTACGAAAAAGACGAAAAACAGTATTATGTAATACGCGCTTCCTGGCTCGTCAACAATAGCCACCTGTCTTACATTGGTGATTTCTTTGTTTCTGACGACGGAAAAGAAATCTACAATGGTTTTGCTCAGCCGGATGAATACATAATGGAAGACCTGATTTGGAGTAAATGACTATTACAAAAACAGAAGCTTTGGAGGAAAATCAAAAGATATGAACAAATGCCGCATAACTGTGATGAGAATAGCTCGTTACGATGATTTGATACAAAAGTATGAAAATCCAATCGAGCATGCTTGCGATTTGAAAGAAGGGCAAGTATTTATTGCAAACGGGTGGAAAAAGCCTGATGGTCTTTGCGATAGTGCATGGGAAAGTATGTCACCTTTCGTGATGACTTTGTCTCATGGTGGTGAAAATCTTTATATGGGTTGGATGAAAAATTCCATAACGGCTATGATCTCCTGCAATGATGGGTTTAGACCAGTAAGTTTTTATATTGAGGCACTTGACGAAAGTCCGGATGCAGAATAATAATTCTTGATTCTGACCTTACACAATCCTTGTGAGGTTTTTATGAG
>JAZULT010000093.1:0-50314 GCA_045603225.1 Clostridia bacterium
AAACGTCGAGTAGACGTCTCGACTTCACCTCTCTTTCAAAATTTCGTGAGGTTTCGTCTAACACCCCTCACAGAACCCAACGTGCCCTATTAAGGCATTAGGCTCTTCATATAAATCTTACATTAAGTCCATATATCTACATATAGCTTTGGTTGTACTATCGGATGTTTTCTAAGCAGTGATTGATACCTTTTCCAACTAAGATATGCTCTCTGACTTCGTCTTGTAAGTGCTTTGTAGAATGCACTCACTATGAAGCGATAGAAATTCAACAAACTTTGATAATTACCGCTTATCCCATAGTACGCATAGTGTCCTATGAGCTTCTTATTCAGCATTCCTATCGTGTTTGATGGCTTTCCGTGTATGTTCATCTTCAGCCATTCCTTTACCGCTTGCTTCTTTGCTTTTAGCTTCTTCTTGCTTGTACGGTATATTATTCTGTATTTTCCTGTTAATGTTTCTCCGTTTATGAATGTGAAACCAAGAAAATCAAAGCTTTCTGTCTTACCATCTTTGCTGTTTTGTTTCGCAAATCTCCCAAATCGCATTATCTTGCTTTTATCCTCTGCAAGTTCTAAGTTGAATTTCTTCAATCTTTCCTTTAATGCCTGATAGAAGCTTATTGCTTCGTTTTCATACTGAAAGAAGCATACAAAATCATCTGCATACCTCACGATATACGCTTCGCCTTTACATCTTTTCTTTACAACCTTATCAAACCACATATCAAGTACATAATGCAGATATACATTTGCAAGCACGGGGGATATTAGTCCACCTTGCGGTGTCCCTTTATCACTCTCGTAGTATTTCATATCTTCAATTATCCCCGATTTGAGAAACCTTACGATATATCTTAGAAAATTCTTGTCCTGTATATCGTTTTCAAGAAATTTCATCAGCCATTTATGGTCTACATTATCAAAGAAGCCTTTGATGTCTGCATCCACTACATAATTGACTTTCCTTGTCATTACAATTTGGTTGATGTCCCTTACTGCCATATGACAGTTTCTCCCTTGTCTGAATCCATATGAAAAGTCATAGAATTTCCACTCATAGATTTGGTCAAGTATTTTTCGCATTACTCCTTGAACTAATTTGTCCTCATATGCAGGTATTCCAAGAGGTCGCATTTTATCACTTCCTGTTTTAGGAATATACGTTCTTCTTACCGCTTGTGGACGATAACTGAATGTTTTCATTCTCGCTATGAGATTTTCAAGATTTTCGTCAAGGTTTTCTGCATACTGTTCCTTACTCACTTTGTCTATCCCTGTTGCTTTTCCCGACTTTTGCATCTTATGTTCTTTTGCAAGATTTTCCTTATTCACATAGTGCATTATGGTTTGTACTTTCTTGTGATTTCTGGACTGCAATGCTATTTTGCTAAAATCATTTTCCACCTTTCATGTCACCTCTTTGTGTAACAAATGTTTCTTTTAGTAAAGCAATTTATACGTTAGTCCCTTCCCTCCGTGCCATTACGCATTTTCATCGGTACTATGAACTAATCCGACTTCTTGCATATCATTTCTGCCATCTCAGACGAAATGCTCCTTGTATGGCAAATACTTTTTTTTTCAAAGAATATGCAAGACCTCACAGGTATGCCGTGTGTAACAATCTTAAACTCGCCACGCTCTAGGACCCCGATGGAACTCATTCATTCTTGTCGATAACGAATAAATGTTATTGCCTGCTACTGAGGTGACTGTATCGGCTTCCATTCTATATACTCTAACGAGGCTCAATAACTTCACGCTTTCGCATTGCGGCTCGAATAGTTTTCTGCCTACGCTTAAACCTAACCTCACAGCTTCGGCTCCAAGGCTGAATAACGGCGGTTGACTAAACCCTACCGTGTCGGCTTCCCACCGACTATACACACGACACCGAACTGTCGCACCACCTCAATAGTATTATACATAAATTCAATAAATTTGTCAATGTACAAATTCCATGATATATAGTATTATTTAAATAAATAATACATTGGGAGGATATTTATATGGAGTTTTATACATCTTCTGATATAAAAAGACCGATACGCTTAAGCGATAAAACAAGACAGTTTGCATATGAATCACTAAATCACAAATACGGTATTGAAACCCGTAAAACACCATGTGTTTCCTTAGATCACATAAAAGGTTTTGAAAGCATGACGGACATTGAAAAATACAATGCCGCAATATACGAAATTGCTACCAAGTCTCCTATCAGAATTTGTAAAAATGAAAAAATCAGCGGTTCAGCTACATTGGGAAATGCTATTTCTCATATGGTACCTGTACAGTACGATAACAAAGACCTCTTTTTTTCTGTAAGTCATTTGACAATTGATTTTGAAACCGTTGTAAAAAAAGGGATAAACTTCATTCGTGACAAAATCGAAAAATCGTTAATAAAATATACCGGAACGGAAAAAGACCCCTTCTTTAAAAGCTGTTCACACTGTATTAAATGCATGGAAGCATACCATTCAAGGTACCTGGAAGAATTAAAAAACAAAAAAGGTTATGAACAGAATTTTAAAAATTTAAAGAAAGTTCCGTTTGAGCCTGCAACAAATTTTTACGAAGCAGTACAAAGTATCTGGTTTACTTTTTCCTTCGTCCGTCTTTGCGGGAACTGGCCGGGAATCGGAAGAATTGACTGGCTTTTAGGTGATTATCTTGAAAATGACCTTAAAGAAAAAAAGATAACTCCGGAAGATGCAAGAGAAATTCTTGCACATTTTTTCATAAAAGGCTGTGAATGGATAACCGGTGAAAATACCGGTAGCGGTGATGCCCAACATTATCAGAATATTATTCTTTCGGGTATCGACGAAAACGGTAAAGATGTAACAAACACAGTGACTTATCTTGTACTGGATATATTAGAAGAATTAGGTATAAGTGATTTCCCTACAACAGTACGCATAAACAAAAATACAAATCCAAAGCTTTTAAAACGTATTGCTGAGGTCATACGCTTCGGCGGCGGAATAATAGCTATTTACAATGAAGACCTGATTATTGATTCTCTAACAGATTACGGATATTCACTAACCGAAGCAAGAAAGTTTGCTAATGACGGATGCTGGGAAATTCAGATTCCGGGAAAAACATATTTTACATATCAGCCATTTGATTCTTTAGCAATATTACAACAAGATACTTTAAACGGATACGATAACGTAACTTTCAACACCTTTGAGGAATTGTACAACAAATATATTATAAATTTAAGAAAGAAAGTAAATCAATTAAAATCAGATACACATAGAAGATTCATAAATTCAGATGTATCTGTCAAAGATTGGAAGTGGAAACCGGCAACTCCGTGTACTGTTGTTTCGATTTTTGAAGAAGGCTGTATCGAAAAAGGTTTGTCATATCTTGAGGGCGGTCCTGTTTATAATGTTATTTCCCCTCATATTGGCGGATTACCCGACACAGTCAACAGCTTGTATGCTATCAAAAAGCTTGTATTTGATGATAAAAAAATAGATTTTAAAGGTTTTATGAAAATACTGAAAAACAACTGGAATGAGCATGAGGATTTAAGACGCATTGCCTTAAACAAATACTCTTATTACGGAAATGATAATGATGAAGTTGATGAAATCGGAGCACGAATTGTAAATGATTTTGCAGATATATGCGATGATAAAACGCACAATGCAGGATATATGACTCCGGCAGGAATCAGTACATTCGGCAGACAAATTGAGTAGTCAGAACACCGCATGGCAACACCTAACGGAAAAAAAGCACACGATATTCTGTCCGGAAATTATTCTCCTACTCCCGGAACAGACAAAGAAAGTTCAACAGCTGTTATACGTTCCCATTGCAAATCAAATCTCAAAAAAACTGTTTCCGGTGCAGCACTCGATATTAAGCTACTGCCATCTTATGCAAATAACGAAAATGGTATATTGTCTATTATCTCTTTAATAAAAGGATTTGTTGACCTTGGCGGTCATTTTATGCAACTTGATATTGCAGATTCAGAATTACTAAAGAAAGCACAAAAGCATCCTGAAGAATATCAGAATCTTTCCGTCCGTGTTTCAGGCTGGAATGCACGATTTGTAACCATGAACAAGGAATGGCAAGATATGATTATAGAAAGAACCAAATAATATGAAATAAATTGTTGATATATTACCAAAAAAACAGGTCTGTCTCTCACAAAAGCGAGGCAGACCTGTTTAATCAACATATAATTTTTAGAAATCAAACAATGTCACCTGGTCACGTTCAGGAATACCGTCAAGGCAATGATTATCCTCAAGCAGCTCCATAACGGTTTTTGTTACTCCCGTTCTGATACGAAGCTCTTCACGTGTTTTAAACGGTGCTTTTTCACGTTCTTCCATTATACTCTTTGCGGCATTTTCTCCCATTCCCGGCAGAGCATTGAGCGGAGGAAGAATACCTTCGTCAGTTTTAAGAAAATCTGTAGCGTGAGATTTATACAAATCAACACGGACAAAATTAATTCCTCTTGCGTACATTTCTATACAAATTTCAAGAATAGGAATAAGGTTTTCTTCCTTTGGTGAAACGGTGTTATTCTTTTTCTTTTCGTAAATTTCTTCCATTGCCCGTTCTGCAACCTCAGGCCCGTTTGCCATTATTGATGCATCGAAGTCGTCAGCACGGACAGAAAAATACGCAATATAAAATGCTTCGGGATGATGAACCTTACAATAAGCTATTCTGAATGCCATTGTTACATAGGCTACAGCATGAGCTTTAGGGAACATGTACTTTATCTTCTGACAGGAATCTATATACCAGTCCGGAACATCAGCAGCTTTCATAGCTTCGATGTCATCAGGTCTGAGTCCCTTACCCTTTCTTACGTTTTCCATTATCTTAAACGAAAGTCCCGGTTCAACACCTTTATTGATAAGATAAATCATTATGTCGTCACGACAACAAATAGCATCTCTAAGAGTTGTTACTCCCTGCTCTATAAGTGTCTGTGCATTGTTAAGCCACACGTCCGTACCGTGAGACAAGCCTGATATTCTTGCAAGCTCAGAAAACGTTGTCGGCTTCGTATCTATAAGCATCTGACGCACAAATTTTGTACCGAACTCAGGAACACCGTATGTACCGACAGATGAACCTATATCCCTTGACAACTTCAGAGCATCAGTGCTTGTAAACAGGCTCAACGTCTCAGGGTCATCAAGTCTTATTTCCTGAGGATTAATTCCTGTCAAGTCGGTAAGCATTCTTATAACAGTCGGATCATCGTGCCCAAGCTCGTCAAGCTTAAGAAGGTTCTGGTCAATCGAATGATAATCGAAATGCGTCGTGATAATTGTCGAATTGACATCATCTGCCGGATGTTGTACAGGACAGAACTCATGTATATCATTTTTGAAAGGAACAACAATTATTCCGCCCGGATGCTGTCCTGACGTTCTTTTTACGCCAACACAGCCTGCGGCAAGTCTTTTCATCTCTGCATTACGTATTATAACATTATTTTCTTCAGCAAACTTACGAACATATCCATATGCCGTTTTCTCAGCAACCGTTCCTATTGTTCCTGCTCTGAAAACGTGTCCTTCTCCGAAAAATGTCTCTGTATATTTATGTATTACCGGCTGATAATCCCCCGAAAAGTTAAGATCTATATCAGGTTCCTTATCACCTTTAAAACCAAGAAATGTTTCAAACGGAATATTATGTCCGTCTTTAGCATAATCAGTTCCGCACACAGGACATACTTTATCCGGAAGGTCGCATCCTGATACGTCTATACCGAGAACAAACTCCGAATTTTTACATTTCGGGCAAACATAATGCGGTGGAAGCGAATTAACCTCCGTTATATCCGAAAGAAACGCAACAAACGAAGAACCGACAGAACCTCGCGAACCTACCAGATACCCGTCTGAAAGTGATTTACGAACAAGCTCCTGCGCTATTTTATACATAACCGAGAAGCCGTAGGTTGTAATTGAATACAGCTCTTTATCAAGTCTTTCCTGTACTATTTCAGGCAGAGGATCTCCGTATATCGCTTTTGCCTTTTTGTATGAATCGTTTACAATATCATCCTGAGCACCGTCTATTTCCGGCGGACATTTTTCTTTCGGAATAGGTCTGACATTTTCAATCATATCAGCTATAAGATTTGTATTTTTTACTACAACCTCATAAGCCTTCTTCTTTCCGAGGTACTTAAACTCGTCAAGCATTTCTTCAGTCGTTCTGAAATACAGCGGTGCCTGATTTACAGCATCCTTAAATCCTTTATAATGCATAAGGATTTTTCTGTACTCTCCGCCTTCGGGATCGATAAAATGAACATCACACGTTGCTACTACCGGCTTATTCATTTTTTCTCCAAGCTCGACAATTCGTTTATTAAGATTTTCCAGGTCTTCAAATGTATTTATGTCCGGATGGTCATCTGAACGAATCATATATTCGTTATTGCCAAGTGGCTGTATCTCAAGATAATCATAAAAGCTTGCAATCTCCATAAGCTCATCTTCGTTTTTGCCGTCTACAAGAGCGGAAAACAACTCTCCTGCCTCACACGCAGAACCGACAATAAGACCTTCTCTTTTCTCCTCAAGCAAGCTTCTCGGTATTCTCGGTGTTCTGAAAAAGTATTTAAGATGAGAAGCTGAAACCATCTCATAAATATTTCGTACTCCTTGCTGATTTTTCGCAAGAAGAATTATGTGATTCGCCCTGTTTTTCTTTGCGGCACTTCTAAGGTCGAAAACATTATTAAGCTCCGACAAATCCGCATTTTCCATTTTCTTAAGTTCATCTGTCATTTTAATAAAAACTTCCGCCGTAGCTTCAGCATCATCTACCGCTCTGTGATGATTAACGAGCGCAACATTATAATGCTTCGTAAGCGTATCAAGCTTATGATTCGGAAGCTCAGGATGCAGACATCTGGCAAGAATAAGAGTATCAATAACAGGAAAATTATACTCTGAATTGCATCTTTTACACGCTACCTTTATAAAACCCGTATCAAATTTTGCGTTTTGTGCTACAAGAACACCACCGTGGCAGAATTCAAGGAACTCTGGCAATATTTTATCTATCGTATCTGCATCGGCAACCATCTCATTTGATATACCGGTAAGACTTATAATTTTTTCAGGGATTGGTTTTTCAGGGTTTACAAATGTGCTGTATCTGTCGACAATTTTTCCGTCTTTGATTTTTACCGCACCAATTTCAGTAATACCTTCCGTATATTTATTAAGCCCTGTTGTTTCAAGGTCAAATACAATAAATGTACTATTGTAGTCCACATCATTACAGTCATACGTTATCCGCTGACTATCATCAACAAGATATCCTTCAACACCGTAAATTACTTTGATTTTTTCATTATTTGACGATGCTTTCATACCGTCCGGATAAGACTGAACAACTCCATGATCTGTGATAGCCACTGCTTTGTGTCCCCAGTTTATTGCGCGTTCTATAAGCTCTTTTGCTGAAGTAACAGCATCCATAGCAGACATCTGAGTATGCATGTGAAGCTCAACTCGTTTTTCTTCGCTGTTATCAACTCTCTGAGGTCTGAAATTCTCAGTTTCCGCAACGGCATCAGCACTTACCATAACCTCGTGTGCAAATTCATTATACTGAGCTCTACCGCGGACTATAAGAAATGCGCCTTTTTTTATTCCTTTTTTTATTGATTCATATTCTGAATCATCTTCCTTTTTTTCAACAAAAATCTGAACAGAAATAGAGTCGTAAAAATCAGTCATATCAAATACAATAATATGAAATTCTTTACCAGTTTTACGGCTTGTTATGTCTTTTATTTCAACACCGAAAACCTGTCCGCGGAAAATAACTTTTCCCGATTCCTCATTTATACTCGATATCGGCGACAAAAAACCGCGTATTCCTCTACCATACAGTGTTTCATTAACTATAACATGTTGCTCTTCGCTCACAGTAGCTTTATTTTGTACAGCTTTATATGAAGCTTCCGGCACAGGATCCACAGTATCATTATTCTCTTTTACAAATTCAAGCTTTTCCTTTTCTTTATGTATTTGTGGTTCCTCGAATATTACCTTTACCTGTTCAAGCTTATAAATGCTTGTCAGCTGATTGACTATAAGATTTGTATATTCATCAGGCAGTCGTTCACCGAAAGTAAGTTTAACTCTGCGCCTTTCTTTAGAGACGCTCATCTGCTCCACGGTAAGGTCTGCTATACGAGGATCCTCAATAAGAGGAAAAATAACATTAAGTTTTGGTTTCATATCTATTCTCCAACAAACTAAGCGGCAGAAAAAATCTGCCGCATAACTTTATTAATCTTCAAACAATGCTTTCGCAAAATCAACGGCATTAAATTCCTGAAGGTCATCAATCCCTTCGCCAACACCAACAAATTTAACAGGAAGATTTTTCTCTTTTGAAATACTTACTACGATACCACCTTTTGCAGTTCCGTCAAGCTTAGTAAGTATTATTCCGGAAATTTCAGCAACTTCACCGAAAAGCTGTGCCTGACTTACTGCATTCTGTCCGGTTGAAGCATCAAGTACAAGAAGAATTTCCTTATCCGCTCCGGGCAATTCTCTGTCAATAACACGGCTTATCTTTTCAAGCTCTGCCATAAGATTTTTCTTATTATGAAGTCTTCCGGCAGTATCACAGATAAGAAGGTCGCAGCCTCTTGCCTTAGCCGCATTACAAGCATCAAAAACTACCGCAGCAGGGTCGCTGTTCTCCTTATGTTTTATTATGTCAACACCGCTTCTGTCAGCCCAGATATCAAGCTGATCAATTGCCGCTGCTCTGAATGTATCCGCAGCTGCAAGCATAACATTTTTGCCCTTAGACTTATAATAAGACGAAAGCTTACCGATGCTCGTTGTCTTACCCACACCGTTAACTCCAATTACAAGAATTACCGAAGGTTTTGTGGAAATATGCATATCGGTATCAACTGAACACAATATCTCAGAAATTATTTCTTTTAATTTTTCTTTAACTTCATTACCGTCAGTAATTCTTTCAGTCTTTACTCTGTCACGAAGCTCTTCAATTATATAAAGCGAAGTGTCAACACCCATATCTGCCATGATAAGTGCTTCTTCAAGATTTTCGAAAAGTTCTTCGTCAACTTTAACAAACACCTTGAATACATTATTTACCTGTTCGGCAATCGCTTCTCTCGTTTTTCCGAGACCTTGCTTTAATTTACTAAAAAAACCCATTAACAATTCTCCTTTTCAGGTCTTTATTATTCTGCCATAGATTCATCAACATCATCAATATGAAGTGAAAGGAGTTTCGACACACCTTTTTCCTGCATAGTAACACCATACAGGATATTTGCCGCTTCCATTGTACCTCTTCTGTGAGTTATAACAATAAACTGCGACTGTTCAATGTAATTTTTCAGGTACGTAGCAAAGCGTGCAACGTTAACATCATCAAGTGCGGCATCGATTTCGTCAAGAATACAGAACGGTGTGGGCTTAACCCTCAGAATTGCAAACAAAAGAGCAATAGCAATAAATGATTTTTCGCCACCTGAATACAAGTTAATATTCTGAAGTCCCTTACCAGGAAGCTGAACTTCAATTTCAATACCGCTGTTCAGAACATCGTCAGGGTTCTGAAGGTACAGCTTGCCTCGTCCGCCGCCGAAAAGCTCCTTGAACACAAAACTGAAGCTTTCAGTAATAGCATTAAACTGTTCAGAAAAATGCTTTTCCATAAGCTCTACCATGGACACAATAACTTTTCCAAGATTTTCTTTTGAATCATCAAGGTCTTTTTTCTGACCTGACAAAAATTCATATCTTTCAAGAACATTTTTATATTCTTCTATTGAATCCATATTAACGTTACCGAGTGATTTAAGCTTGCCTTTAAGCTCTGTAAGTCTTGCAACATCCGCTTTTTCATCTTCAGGCTCAACGAATTTTTCTTCAGCATCTGAATACGTAAGTTCATATTCTTCCCACAATCTGTTGACAATATTTTCTTTTTCCATATTAAGCTTGACTTGCTTTGAAGAAATTTTCGATAAATCCTGCTGAAGAAGCATAAGTCTGTCAGTAATATCTTTATTTGAAGCCTGTATTTCCTTTAAGTTTTCAGAAATAACAGCCTTTTGTTCTCCTAAAGCTTCAATCTGTTTTTTGATTTCGAGGTCAAGCTTTTCGAGATTTTCTACCGTCTTTTCTTTTTCCGACTTAGTATATTCCAGAGCTTCATTTGTCTTGGTTATATTTTCTATATCAGCTTTTTTCAGCTCTATATCTTCCAGAGAATGATTTATGCTAGCATTAATATCATCTGATTTATGCATCGCTTCGTCAATATCTCTGCGAACATTAGTCATAGACAAAGTGACATTTACGCAATTTGAAACAGCCTCATCCTTTTTAGATGTAATCTCAGCGATATCATCTGAAAGCTTCTCACAGCGTTCTGTTTCTTCTTTTTCCTCCGCTTCAAGACGACGAACTTCCGAGAGAGCCTGTGCTATCTGTTCACCTGACAGTGCCAGACTTTCTTCAACTCTTGACAATTCATTTTCATAGTTTGATTTTGCATCATTCTCACCTGATATACTGTCAGATATATGCTTTAAAAATTCATCAGCTTTTATTATTTCGTTTTCATATTCTCTCTGCATCGGCAGATAAGAATCAAGTCTGATTTTTATACTGTCAATTTCCTGTTTCAAATCTGACAGTTCATCGACATTTGTTTTGAGCTCTTTTTCAAGAACAACACATTCACCTTTAAGACGTTTGATATCAGCCGCACGTGACAGAAATCCTCCTGTTTTGCTGACACTTCCGCCTGACATTGAACCGCCTGCATTAAGAACATCTCCGCCAAGTGTAACGACTCTGAATTTATACGAAAACTTACGGCTCATTTTTATACCGTTGTCGATATTATCAACAATAACAACACGGCCTAAAAGACTTTTCATAATATCATCATATTTAGGATTATATGATATAAGATTACATCCAAGTCCCACAAAACCGTCACATCCGCTGACTTCCTTCAGATTTTCTATCGTTCTCCCCCTGACAGATGAGATGGGCAAAAAAGTTGCACGTCCTGAATTTGTTCTTCTGAGAAATGCAATAGCCTCCTTAGCATCCTCTTCAGTTTCAACCACGATGTTCTGACTTGCACCGCCCAGTGCAGTTTCAATCGCAACTGCATATTCGCTCTTAGTATCAACAAGACCGGCTACCGTACCGTATAACGACAGCTTTTTAAGTTCATCCGAACGCATTATAAGCTTAACGCTTTTAGCATATCCGTCATATTCATTTTCCATATCTTCAAGCATTCTGAGCTTTGATGATTTTGAACGAAACTCAATCTGCTTGTTATTGCAAGCTTCTGTCAGCTCGCTGTGTCTTTGACGTTTTGATGAAATAAGATTATTCTGTTTATCAATAAGCTCAGTAATTTTCCTGTGCTTCTCTTCAATATCCTTTTTCTTTTCGGAAATTTCTTTCTGTTCCTTCAAACGGTTTTCAAAATCTGTTTTGCTCGTTTCTATTTCATCCTGCAATGAATTTTTTCTTGAAAGAAAGTTTTCACGAAGAGCTTCTATACCGCTTATTTTAGACTTTTCCGAAGATATTTTACTTAATAAATCAATAACATGTGTTTTTCTTTCCGACAGCTCGTTATTCAGTTCATCTATCTGTTTAATAAATTCTCTTTCATCCAACTGATTATCAGAAAGCTCAAGAGCAAAACCCTCAAGTTCAGTCTTTCTTAATTCAATAAGCTCTTCGAGCTCAGCTATATTCTTTTTACTTTCAAGATTTTTATTATTCAATTCAGATATTTCACGTTCTAAACGTGATATCATGTTTTTGTTATTATTAATTGTATTGTCAGAAAGAGAAATTTCATTTCTGCACTCCATAATTTTGGAATGGTTTTCAAGAAGCTGTTCATTTTTTTCAGCCTGCATATTATCTTTTTCCTTGCTTTGTTCATACAAAGAAGATATTTTAGCTTCTGTTTCGCTTTCTCTTTCTCTGATTTCTTCTATCTCGCTGTTAACAAGAGCTGCTTTCTCATCAACAACAGCCGTCTGTTCCTCATTTTTTTTCAAAGTCGATACAGATAAATTTATATCAAGCTGCTTAAATTCATCATAAATAAGAAGATATTTTCTTGCTTTTTCAGACTGATTTTTCAGCGGACCGAGCTGAGATTCAAGCTCTGCCGTAATATCGCCGATACGAACAAGGTTTTCTTCAACCTGAGCAAGCTTTCTCTCTGCTTCATCTTTTTTATATTTATATTTTGAAACACCTGCCGCTTCTTCGAAAATATTACGTCTGTCCTCTGCTTTTGTCGAAAGAATCTGTGATACGTTTCCCTGACCGATTATAGAATATCCGTCTCTTCCAAGTCCTGTATCCATAAAAAGCTCATGAATATCTCTCAGGCGGCAATTTGAACGGTTTATCTGATATGCTGTTTCTCCCGAACGAAACACACGTCTGGTGACAATAACCTCATCGAAATCCAAATTAAAAACCCTGTCACTATTATCAAGAACAAGGCTTACTTCAGCGTAATTAAGCGGTTTTCTTTTTTCCGTTCCTGCAAATATTACATCCTGCATATTCGCACCTCGGAGTGATTTCGCACTCATTTCGCCCATTACCCAGCGTATTGCATCAGATATATTGCTTTTTCCGCTTCCGTTCGGTCCGACTACAGATGTAACACCGTTTCCGAATTCAAGCACGGTCTTATCAGCAAAGGATTTGAACCCCTGCAACTCAAGTCTTTTTAAAAACAATCTTTTTTCACCTCAACAATTTTTAGTTCACCGGGTTTTATTTCCGGCATATCTGAAACAGATATTTTTATATTTCTTTTCGTTTGCAAATAATTTACATTATTCTTCTTATGGCCTATAACCTTTGACCGATGTCCTCCCGCACAGTAAACATCATATATTCCACCGTCATTACAAATATCTTCAATAATTTTAAGATAATATTTATTCCATACCAGTTCGCCTACAGACTCATGAAACGGTCCGGCAACAACAGATGCATCCGGTGATATTTCATCGGTTGTCTGAAGCCCCATTCTTATAATATCAATACCTGAGCTGTCAAAAATACATTTAAGCTCAGCTAAAAGGTCAACTGTTTCATTCAGTGAAAACGGTATATACTCTCCGCAGTTATACATTTTTTCAAGATATGTATCACGTATAACAAGAGTCGGATAAATTCTTACAAAATCAGGTTTAAGCTTTGCTATCCTGACTGCAGTTTCAATACTTTTTTCATAAGTATCTCCCGGAAGCCCTGTCATCATCTGAAGTCCAAGTTTAAAATTATAATTTCTTATAAGGTTAACAGCATTATAAACCGCATCTGATGTATGACCTCTTGCGCTCAGTTTCAGAACTTCTTCGTCAAGAGACTGAACACCAAGCTCAATAGTTGTCACTCCGTATTCCTGCAGATTATCAAGAATTTTATTATCAATATAATCCGGACGAGTAGACAGACGAATACCGTCGACCTGCCCGCTATCTATATATTTTTTTGCAATACTCAAAAAAGAGCATTGCTCTTCAAAAGGTATTCCTGTAAAGCTACCGCCGAAAAATGCTATTTCAACATATCCCGACGGTTTTGCCTTATCAAGAAATTCATCAATTATTTTTTTTGCATCGACCGGCTTCTCATTTCCCGTAATTCTTTTCTGATTACAAAAAACGCAGTCGTGCGGACACCCAAGATGCGGCACAAAAACAGGAATATTATAATGTCTCATTATACAAAGTTTTTAAAGCCATTTTTGCAGCTTTCTGTTCTGCTTCTTTCTTATTTAGTCCTTCTCCGTATCCCGCCACTTTTCCGTTGATTACAGCAGACATTACAAACACTTTTACGTGTTCACTGCCCTTTTCTTCTACAACCTCATAAGAAACCTTGCTATGACCGTGCTTCTGCACATTTTCCTGCAATCTTGTTTTGAAGTCCCCGAAATTACGTTTTTGTTCAGCCGCCTCAATTTCAGGTTTTATAAGCTTCATAAGCCATTTTGTAACGCTGCGTATACCACTGTCAAGATAAATAGCCGCAATCAAAGCCTCAAACGCATCAGATACAATTGATGCTCTGCTTCTTCCGCCTGTTTTTTCTTCACCCTTACCGAGTCTTATAATGTTTCCAAGATCTATCTTTGTTGCAATATCTGCCAGAGACTGTTCGCAAACAAGACTTGCTCTTATTTTCGAAAGTCTTCCTTCGTTTATGTGACCGTACTTTTTAAACAGACAGTCACTAACAATAAGACTTAGAATGGAATCACCGAGAAACTCAAGACGTTCATTATTATCACAATGATTTTCATTAGCATACGAACTGTGTGTTATTGCACTTTCAAGCAACATAGGATTTTTAAACTCATACCCTATTTTTTCCTGTATTACTTCAATATTTTTCATTACAAACACCTCATTTTTTTGGTTGCTCGTTTTTTGAATTGGTTTCGTAAAGTAAACAAAGCAAATTCAAAACATGAGCATCTTTATATTAACCCGGCTATGTACAATATATAATTGCACATAGCTCTATTAAGGTTATATATTATCTTTAATATAATCTACTACATCGCCGACTGTTGTAATATCTTCTGACAACTCTTCAGGAATTTCTATATCAAACTCCGTTTCAAATCCCATAATAAGTTCAACAATATCAAGCGAATCTGTACCCAAATCATCTACAAAAGATGTTGCACGTGATATGGAATTTTCATCAATTCCAAGCTGTTCATTAATAACCTTCTTAATTCTGTCTAATTCATTCATTAACCGTACTCCTCCCAATTGATAATAGAATATAGATAAATCATACCACAATATTTTTTTGTTACGCCAATATGTAAACGATATTTTTTATTTATTCTTCCTGCTTTTTAACATAATCAGCTATGTCTTCAGTAACATTTTCCGAAACCCATTTCTGAGCCTGTTTCAAAGCGGCAAAAAAACTTTTTTCATCAGATGAGCCATGTGCTTTTACCACTGGTCTCTTTATTCCGAGAAGTGGAGCTCCGCCGTATTCCTTATAGTCAAATTTCTTTTTGAATTCACCAAGATATTTCTTTACACCCAACGCACAAAGCTTTGTGAGCAGGCTCTTGTAAAATATGCCTTTTATCTCACCAGTGAAAACCTTCGCTGCTCCTTCGATTGTTTTTAAAGCTATATTACCTGCAAATCCGTCTGTAACTATAACGTCAGCATACCCTGATAAAATATCCCTGCCTTCGCAGTTGCCGATAAAATTGATATCGGAATTTTTAAGGAGCTCATAAGCCTCTTTCGAAAGCTCATCGCCCTTTCCTTCCTCCTGACCGTTCGACAGAAGTGAAACAGTCGGATTGTCTACTCCGGCAATCTTTTTCATGTATATACTACCCATTACAGCAAAGTTATGCAAGTCTTCCGGATGACATCCTGTATTCGCTCCGCAGTCAAGCATAAGCGTACATCCGTCACCTGCAGGAAGCATAGTTGCAAGAGCAGGTCTTCTTATCCCCTTGATTCTTCCGACACCAGTAAGAGCAGATGCAAGAAGTGCTCCTGTGTTCCCGGCAGAAACTAATGCATCACCTTCACCTTCTCTTAAAAGCTTAGCTCCAACCACCATAGAAGAATCCTTTTTTTCACGAACAGCCGAAGCAGGTTTGTCCTCATTTGTAATAACTTCTGAAGCGTGATGTATTTTTACATTATCCGGAAGATCTCCGTTTATGTATTCAAGTATCTTTTTTTCATCACCTACAAGAAGTATTTCCATACCCAGCTCTTTAGCCGCACTAAGAGATGCTTTTATCGGCACTTCCGGAGCATTGTCCCCACCAAAAGCATCTACTATTATTCTCATTGGCATTCACTCCTTCTTATGTATTTTTTTTCAACATATAACAGTATTACAACAAACAAAACCGGAAATACAACTGAAAACAATATTCCGGTATTCAGATTATCTCCAAAAAGACCTGCTACAACACCAAGCGATGTCGGACCTGCCATACAGCCTATATCTCCTGCAAGTGCAAGATATGCAAACAGTCCCGTTCCTCCGTTTGGTATGAGATTTGCTGATATGCTGTATACCCCGGGCCACATGATACCAACCGTAACACCCGACAACACACAGGCTACAAGCGATACAATCTTATCAGGCGACATAGCCGCTACGAGATAGCATACAACACAAAGCAGACCGCTTATTATCATAAATCTGTTTAAATCTATCTTTTCACTGAATTTCCCGTAAACAATTCTTGCTCCGCCCATGCAAATCGCAAACGTGCACGCACCGGCTAAATCTCCTACTGTTTTAGAGATTCCAAGTCCCGCTTCCGCATAAGTCGATATCCACTGACTTATACACTGCTCTGCTGCTCCCGAACAGAACATCAATATTATCATTATTTTATATAACGGCAGTTTCAGCAATTTTTTTTCAGGCAGTACATTATTCTTGTCAGCCAAAGTGCACATTGGAACATTTATAAACATTATCATGCACACAAGCGGAATAATCGCCCACAAGCACGATAGCAATTTATAATTCCCTGTACCAAAAGCTACAAAAAACAAGCTTGAACCAATAACCGAAAGTACATGTCCCCAGCAATAATTGGAATGAAGCATACTCATTTCAGCATCTTTATTCTCAATCGGACACGCCTGAAGAATAGGACTTCCGGCAGTTTCAATTAAACCACTCCCGATTGCATACATAAATACTGAAATCAGTATTCCGGCATACGGGTTGATTATTCCGGGCAGAACACCCATCATAATCAATCCCATTGCCGACAACATCTGGCTTGTAACAGCACTTTTTCTGTATCCGAAATAATCAACAAGCTTTGCACTGAGATAATCTACTATTACCTGAACACCGAAATTCAGTGCTATTATTGCGGAAATCTGATCAAATGTCAATCCGTACAGTCGTTTAAAAGTCAAAAACAGCAAAGGCGCAAAATTATTAACTATTCCCTGAACAAGATAAGACAAACGACACGCAACAACTGTCTTCCTATACGGATTACTCTTTATTCTTCTTCCGGTTTCTGACATTTTTTACAGCAAAAATCACAGTTTTTCTTTTCAGGTTCTATCCCCTGACGCTTTCTGTAATCGGTAATTGCACTCTGAATTGCTTCTTCGGCAAGAACAGAACAGTGAACTTTCTCGGGTGGAAGTCCGTCAAGAGCTTCCATTACAGCTTTATTTGTAAGAGCTAAAGCTTCATCTACAGTCTTCCCTTTCACCATTTCCGTAGCCATAGAGCTGGTTGCAATCGCCGCACCGCATCCGAATGTTTTAAATTTTACATCCTGAATAACGTCATCTTTGATATCCATATATATTTTCATGATATCGCCGCATTTGGCATTACCCACCTGACCTACCGCATTAGCATTTTCTATTTCGCCTACATTTCTCGGATTTGAAAAATGATCCATAACCTTTTCACTATACATTTTGATTTTCCTCCCTCATCTTTATTTCTTCATAAAGCGGTGACATATCTCTTAGTCTCTGAACAATTTCAGGAAGTATTTCAAGGATATAATCAACTTCTTCTTCAGTGTTTTCATGGCTTACACTAAGTCTCAGTGAACCATGTGCAATTTCATGAGGAAGACCTATAGCCAGCAACACATGAGACGGGTCAAGCGAACCCGAAGCACACGCACTTCCGCTTGAAGCTGCCACATCTTTCATATCAAGAAGCATGAGGATTGATTCACCTTCAATAAATTTAAAAGAAAAATTAACATTATTGCATGAACGGTTGTCTCTTGAACCGTTTAATCTGCAATAAGGTATTTTGGCTTCAATACCATCTATAAGCTTTTTCTGAAGCTTTCTGCAATAAGCTGTATTTTCTTCCATGTTATTGCATGCAACTTCAAGAGCAGTTGCAAGACCAACTATACCGGCAACATTTTCAGTAGCAGCACGTTTTCCTCTTTCCTGACCACCGCCATGAATCAGGTTGTCGATTTTTACACCGTTTCTTACATACAACACACCTACACCCTTAGGTCCGTTGAATTTATGTGCTGAAAGCGAAAGCATATCAACCCCAAGTTCAGCTACATTAACAGGCATATGTCCCACAGCCTGAACAGCATCGGTATGAAATATAACTTTATGTTTTTTTGCAATTTCGCTTATTTCCTTTATAGGCTCAATTGTACCTATTTCATTATTAGCCATCATGACAGAAATTAAAATTGTATTTTCCGTTATGGCAGCCTCAACTGCTTCAGGAGAAACAAATCCGTCTTCATCAACCGGCAGATAAGTTACCTCAAAGCCTTGCTTTTCAAGCCATTCGCAAGTATTCAGTATTGCATGATGCTCTATAGCTGTGGTAATTATATGATTCCCTTTCCCTTTATTTGCAAAAGCAATTCCTTTAATTGCCCAGTTATCAGCTTCGCATCCGGAAGCTGTGAAATATATTTCATTTGTTTTAGAACCGATAAGTCCTGCAACCTTTTCACGCGCTGAGTATAAAGCTTCTTCAGCTGTACGCCCTACCTTGTAAAACTTAGACGAAGCATTTCCGTAGACGTCTGACATATACGGAAGCATTGCATCCATAACTTGCTTACTCATTTTTGTAGTGGCGTTATTATCCATGTATATATTACGCTCCATACAAATCCTTCCTTTCGGCTCCTTTTTTTCAAGGATTACCACATTATATTATACCTTTTTTTTTATTTTTTGTCAATACCCTTAAAAATATTATTTGTTTTTTTTATAAAAGCAATATATAAAAGAGAATTTATTGTGTAATATATAGAAAATATTGCAAACAGCAAGAAAACAGGGATGTAAAAACTAAGTTTTTACATCCCGTTTCAGGTTCAATATTTATTAATCGTCTATACTGTTATCTGTTGCTCTTACGAAAATTTCTTCAACTTCTTTCGAAGGAGCTTTATCAATAAGTGTCACAACAACAGCTACAACAGCACCAAGTATGAATCCCGGTATAATTTCGTAAATTCCGGTAATTGAAGTCAGAGTTCCGAGTTCTCCTATCGGGAGCCACAGCCATAGCATATCAACAACTGCACCGACAATTATACCTGCAACAGCACCTTTGTATGTAAACCTCTTCCAGAAAAGTGAGAACAGTACAACCGGTCCGAATGCTGCACCGAAAATTCCCCATGCATTTGACACAAGGTTCATAATAGCCTGAGCCGCTTTTCCTTCACTGCTCGCTATGAAGAAAGCTACAACTGCAATTACAAGAACAACAAGACGGCTCACCCAGAGCATTTCCTTATTCGAAGCATTCTTTCTGACAATCGGCTTGTAAAGGTCACTTGAGAATGATGAAGCAGCAACGAGGAGCTGTGAATCTGCAGTTGACATACTTGCGGCAATAATTGCTGCAAGAAGAAGTCCTGCTATAAATGCCGGGAACACATCACGTGCAAGCTCTACAAAGATGAGAGACTGTTTTCCGTTTAAAAGAAGAAATTCTGAAAGGTCTTTACCGTCAGAATAAACGAACATTCTTCCGAGATAACCAATCATGATTGTAGCGGCAAGCGAAAGCACAACCCAGATAATTGCAACAGTTGCTGATTTTTTTACCATAGACGGTTTTTCAATGGCCATAAATCTTACGATAATATGAGGCATACCGAAATAACCCAGTCCCCATCCAAGACCTGACAAAATATCCTGCCAGCTTGCATTGAAGAAATTAGCAACAAACTTGAATTCTTCTCCGTCAGGACCTGAATAAACGGTTGTCAACGCCCCGAAATCAAGATTTCTTGTGAATCCTATAACGATAGGAACGATAAGTAATGCCGCAATCATAAGAAGTCCCTGAAAAAAGTCCGTCCAGCATACTGCATTGAATCCGCCGAGGAATGTATAAACAACAACGATAGCCGCAAAAATAATCATAGCCGTTGTTCTCTGAAGTTCCGGTATAAGAGTTGTGAAAACATCAGCTCCTGCAACAAACGCAGATGCAACGTAAATTGTAAAGCATACAAGGAACACAATCGCACATATAACACTCAGCAAATGACTCTTTGATAAAAATCTGTTTGAAAGATACTGCGGAAGTGTTATTGAATCGCCTGCTGCTTTTGAAAACTTACGAAGTCTTTTTGCAACAATAATCCAGTTAGCGGCAGTACCGATTGCAAGACCTATTCCAATCCATGCCTGACCAAAACCAAATGCCAGAATACTTCCCGGAAGTCCCATAAGAAGCCATGCACTCATATCAGACGCCTGGGCGCTCATTGCAGTAACCCAAGGTCCCATCGCACGTCCACCGAGAAAATAATCTTTTTCTCCGTCATTCTTTGAACGGAAGAAAAATACCACACCTATCGCAAGCATTGCGACAAAGTACAGTACAAAAGCTATAATTCCCATATCCATAAATTTTACCCCCTAAATATTGTTCTTATAATTATACCATATTTTTTATAAAAATACAATATATAATTAATTACAGAATACATTCTCATTCGATAATAATATTTTGTACATTTTCCCTAAATATCAGTATGTAAGCCTACGCACCATGTTTATATTATCAAATATATATTCAGGAGTTTCAAACGGAAACTGAATTTCGCTTTCATAATACCACATATCATAATGCAAAGGATTTTTAAGAACATGGAAATCCTGTGCCGGCATATAGCCCTGCGCCAGAAGATAAGCCTTTTCACCCTCTGCATTTTCGCACACATCAACAATCATAACTACATGCCCCGGACTTCCGGCATTAATAATTATATCTCCAGCTTGCATTTCAGAAACAGAAATTGTCTCCGTTTCATAAGTTTCCATCGACAAAGTTCCCGCATAGCTGAATACCATTCTGAGATACTTTTCAAAATCGTTGTAATCGGTATATTTACACAAGGTTCCGTCAGTGTAATGAAATGCTATTTTTTCTTCCTGTCCGGATTCCATATAATATTCTGCATACAAACGCATTATGGAATCGGCACACTGCTGTAAATCTCCGTTTATCATATCCATATTAAACACAGCAGCATGAGCCTCCTGATTTCGTTTTTCTTTGCCATCATAAAGCATTACAGGCGATTTGTCCTCTTTCATTTCGTATTCTCTCAGAAATTCTGCAAAGCTTCCGTCTTCCGCTTCGGTACGCACAAATCCCTCAGGAGTATTAATTCTCGTTTCAAGTGTATTACCATCTTCGTTTATCATACATATTTCCGTATTTTCCGTTTCGTTTTCTTCCACACTTCCGGGAATTTCCATATTATCAGGCAAAGCACGGCTGCATCCGCCAACAAGAAAAATTAATATAATAAATAATGCTGTTATCCTCATGAAACTCATCTCCATTCATGTATTCTACCAGATTAAATAATCACTGCCTTTCAGTTTAAGAATTGCTTCAACAAGGAAAAAGTCAGCATACACAAGATGCTCCTGCTTTCCGGACCAGTAAGCAACCATTCCGTTCTGAAGAATCGACTGATTTGTATTATCAAAAATACAGTCTTCTTCGACAGCCTTAAGAATATTTATAGCACCGTCAAGATATTTCTGTTCATTTGTCGCTTTATAAATTTCTATCATACCGCAAGCCGCACAAACTGCCGCACTTGTATCATAATACACAGGCTCTTCAGGTGCTCTGAAATCAGTAAGAACTTTATAATTATTCTTTTCGGCACACGAAAGAAAATAATCAGCGGCTATTTTTGCCGTATCAAGATATTTATTATCTCCCGTATGTATATAACTTAGAACAAATCCGTAAACCGCCCATGCCTGTCCTCTCGACCATGCACTATCGACTGCACATCCCTGTCCTGCAAGAGTCTCAACAATTTTGTTACTTTCCTCATCATGTACGCATATGTGTACAACACTTCCATCCTCTCTGACATGCTCCTTCATTGCCATATCCGCATGCATTTTAGCAACATATTCAAATCTCTTATCTTCAAGTTCACGTGACGCCCAGTACAAAATCGGAAGATTCATCATACAGTCGATTATAGAATAAGATTTTTCATGATTCCACGCACGGATAAAATCAGCCTTTATATTAGCACGTGATGAAAGAATATTCGCTGTAAGCAATGCTCTTGTTCTTGATTTTTTATTACCTGTCTGAATATAATTTGCTTTTGCTGTCAGCCCCCACATAAATCCGATATCATGGTCAAAACGGTCAAAATTATCAAAAACAACGTCAAGCAGTTCTTCGTGTCTTTCTGCAGTCAGTCTGTAATCTTCATTTCCTGTAGCTTTATACATAAGCCACATCATTCCACCATAAAATCCGTTCGTCCACCATCCCGGATCTTTTTCGGACATATCCTGATATTTACCGTTTATAACTTCATACGGAAGAATATTTCTGACTTCTATAGCCGTTTTTGAAAGCTTATTGTCAATCTTCTCCCACATACCGTCTACCCATTGTCTGTTATTTCCTATATTCATATTCGTCATCCCTTTATTTCTATTTCAAATTCAAAGTCAGTTTCAGTTTTGTTAACAGGAGTATAATCTATAAGATATACTGTCACATCGTGTGTATCATCGTGAGATCTGTATACATCTTCAGATACAGACGCCTGATACCTATTCTTATCAAATTTCACTTCAGCCGTACCTAAATCCACATATCCTTCACCAATTACAGGCTTCGTCCATGTTACCATTCTTTCTGTAACCGATTCGGTTTTATCCGAATATTCAAATCTATCTCTGAGAAATACAGAATCCTCTTTGATCTCAAAGCTCCTCCGTATTTTATTTACAATGTCATTTTCGTACGCACCTTCAATATCAAGTGCAAAAAAATCGCCTTTCACTTCAACATTTTGTGCTGAGTATTCTTTTCCGAAGCACTGATATTTTCCATTGATAATCGGCAAGCTATGTCCTTGCGAGCTGTTATTGATTAATGTATATCTTACTCTATCGTCAAATGTATCTTTTACGTATACACCACAGCCGAAATCGGCAAGAGGAATATCATTTCCGGAAGTACATATCATAAAACTTCCGATATCGTTATGGTTATGCGGTTCATCATTATGTCCGCCCTTTGCGGCAAAGCTGAATTTTTCTTTTTTATTTATGTACCACTCTGCCCCATCAAAATAATATGTACTGTTTTCGGTTTTATCTGTTTCATAATCACAGTCAAACCATAAAAGCTCTTTTATCGAGTAAACATTCCCACGCAAAGTTGAAAAAGATAAATCAGGTCTTAAAAATTCATCACCGTATACCGATTTAAGATAACTCATAAGTCCCGGACTGAATGTAAAACCACTTCCTCCATCTGAGAAAGAAACAACTTTTTTATCACTCATACGTATACGCTGAGGAAAAAGTGCAATGTTTTTCACCTTATCACGTTCGAAGTAATTCACTTCGCCATTTGTATAATCGAGTATCATACGCGCAAAAATCACGAAATATCCAAACCCGTAATTCCAGTAAGCATATCCTTCCATACAGCATCCGTCATCATTAAATCCGCTCAGAAATGTTTCCATTGCATTATACAGCATCGGAAGAATAACATCAATTTCTTCCTGAGTTCCCAAATGCAGAAGTGCAACACCGCATCCTCCTGCACATACAGCCGCCCAGTTGTTTGTTCCGTTTTTCCAATAAAAATCATATTTTCCCAACGGCTCAAACACTCTGCGTCTGATTTCGTATTCAACTCTCTCTTTTACATAATACGGAAGCTTATCTCCGACTGCAGCTATAATATCAGTAAGAAGTCTTGACGTTTCAGAAGAAAACAAATCAACAATTTCAATCATTTCCTCCGCAGGCGGATTTTTACGGAATACCGCAACATGAGCCGGTAGACACCATGTAAATTCATCACATATCATAAAGATAAGATCAATTAAAGGCTTATAATACTTTTCATCTCCCGTAAGCCAATATGCAATAGAAATAAACGAACAGTCATTTCGCCTTTCAAAATAACTTTTCTCAAATATACTTCTGTTTCCTGTTTCAAAATACAACATAAATTCGCTCATTTTAAAAGCAGGATAAATTTTCTTTAAAGCCTCGTCCGCTTTTTTTATAATACCATCAGCAATAAACCTCGCCTTTTCGCTATTCAGAACTGCTTCACGTTGTTTTTCAAAATCTACACCGTAAAATCTTTTCATTATACCACTCCTGATTTCTTTAATTTGTCTTATATATTAATTATACACTATTTTCTAAAAAAATCATTGATTATATTGCTGATTTTTTTGTATTTTCTTGCTAATCCTATGCCGATTATGGTATAATAATTTAAACTTACACAAAAGGGGTGTTAAAATGCTTCCAATCAGCTGGTCATCATATAAAATAGACACGGTAAATCAGGCAGGTCTTATGCCGCATACCCATACACGCACAAGCGAAATCATTCAGACTTTCGATAACGATGGCAGTATTCTTATTAACGGTCATTTGTACAAAATGCTGAAAAATGGTTTATACTTCATCCACGGAACAGCCACGCACTTTGTATCACCTGATGATATAAACAGATATAATCACAGTATATTGATTCTGCATACAAATGAAGTGGAAAAAATATGCAGAAATTTGCAAATGAAAGATACATACCACACCCTGTTTCTTAATAACGGCGGTACGTTCTGCGAGTTATCTCCCAAGGCCGTAATAGAAACTGACAGCCTCTTATATGAAATAGATGAAATAATGAACGGCCCCACAGATATGAAATACGCAAAGCTGTCAGCTTCACTTGTAAAATTATTTGAACTGGGACTTAAATATTCGAGCAAAACAACATTCAAAAACAACAAGTTCGGTGATGTCCTTTCATATATAAGCGACAATGCTCTCAAAAAAATTTCAATAGATGAAATATGCGAAGAAACACATATCAGCAAATATCATCTCTGCCGCCTTTTCAAAGAAAATGTAGGAGTTACTATCGGCAGTTTTATTAAAACACGAAGGCTTTCAATCGCTAAACAGCTCCTTATTTCAACAAAAATGCCGATTATAGAAATTGCGTATAAATGCGGCTTTACCGACAGCAGCTTCTTTTCAAAAACATTTACAAAAGAATTTGGTGTAAATCCGTCTGAGTTCAGAAATAAATATAATATGGAGAAATAAAATTATATTCCGGGCACAAAAACAAGCAATGCCGCTATGACAAGAGCAGGAAGCATATTCGCCACTTTTACTGAATTCGGTCTGACCATGTTAAGTCCAACACAGAAAATCAAGACAGAACCTACAAGCGAGATGTTATTAAGAACAGCAGTTGTCATAAGAGGTTCAACGAACTTCGCAAAAACCGTGACACCTCCCTGCAAAACAGCAACAGGAATTGCTGAAAACACACATCCGATACCCATAGATGCTGTCATGAGAATAATCACAATAAAATCGAGTATTGACTTTGCGGCAAGTATTGAATAGTCTCCGTGCAACCCGTCCTCGATTGCTCCGACTATCGCCATAGCACCTATGCAAACTGTAAATGATGCTGTAACAAAGCCTTCAACAAACGAACCGTCTTTTTCATTGCCTGATTTTTTCTTAAGCCATTCACCAAACTTTTCTATTTTCCCTTGAATATCAATAAATTCACCGATTAATGTACCGAGAACCATACTTATAATTATAAGCATGCTACCGCCTGTCGAAATAACACCGTTATCAACGGTGAACATTTTCTCAAACGCGCCCGATGCACCTATAAAAATTACACTTACTCCTATCGCACGAATTATGGGGTCCTGATATTTTTCTTTTACAAACCGTCCGAACAATTTGCCGATAATTCCTGCAACGATTACAGCAGTAACATTTATTACAGTACCTAACCCTATCATTTCCTTCATCTCCTACGTTGATATGCATAAATTATATCATATTTTCAAATCAAAATCAAGATGAAAATTCAAATATTACAATTTCATGAATTTTTCAAATATACCATTGACTTATTATACATTTTGTGCTATACTGTATTCATCATTAAGAAAGAGAGGATTTATAAAAATGGATTCAGACGACGGTGACAGTTACTGTAACACTGAATTGTATTTTTATTTGTTATATATGGCATACCTGCGTATAATATATAAATTCCGCAGGCGTGCCTTTTTGTGTCTAAAAAAGGAGTAAGCCCTAACAATCAACTACATAAACAAATATCAATACTTCAAGGAGATAGTATAAACCATGAATATTACAGGCTATGTTATCATAATGGCTTTGCTGTTATTAGCATCAGCATATTTTTCAGCTACCGAGACTGCTTTTACTTCATTTAATAAAACAAAAATGAAATCTTTAGCTGAAAAAGGAAACAAACGTGCAGCTCTTGCATATGCTCTGTCAGAAAACTATGACAAGCTTCTGACAACTATTCTTATAGGAAATAACATCGTAAACATCAGTCTTACATCAATCGGAACACTGTTATTTATAAACCTTTTGCAAAGCGATTCCGCTGCTGCTTCGGTTTCGACTATAGTTATAACACTGCTGGTTCTGACGTTTGGTGAAATTTCGCCAAAAAGCATTGCAAAAAATTCACCTGAAAAGTTTTCAATGTTTTCGGCGCCGTTATTGAGAGTATTAATATATATATTTACTCCCCTTAACTTTTTGTTTACTCAGCTTACAAAATTATTGGCAAAAATTTTCAAATCAGATGACAGCTCAAAAATTTCGTCAGAAGAGCTTCTTTTAATCGTTGATGAAGTCGAGCAGGACGGTACTCTTGATTCAGACGAAAGTGACCTTATAAAGAACGCTATCGAATTTACAGAACAGGAAGCAGAAGACATTCTGACACACAGAGTTGACCTTGAAGCAGTTTCAATACAGGCTTCAAAAGCAGAGATTGCAAAAACTTTTACAAGTACACAGTTTTCACGTCTTCTCGTTTATAACGAAAATATAGACGATATTGTAGGTGTTATTCACCTGAAAGACTTTTTCACCGAAAACGGTATTACAAATCAGAGCATAAAAAGTATAATGACAAAACCGTTATTTATACAAAAATCCGAAAAGATCAACGACCTGTTAAAAATACTCCAGAAAAACAAATCTCATCTTGCAGTTGTAATTGATGAGTATGGCGGAACTTTAGGTATTGTTACAATGGAAGATATCCTCGAAGAACTCGTCGGAGAAATCTGGGACGAGCATGACGAAGTAATTGAAGACTTCAAACAAATAGGAGACAAAACCTTCCTTGTAGATGCTTCGGTGAACTTTGAAGACTTTTGTGATTTCTTTGATATTACAGCCGAAACAGACAGTGTATCTGTCGGTGGTTGGGTTATGGAAGAATACGGACAAATCCCTGAAAAAGGAGATAGCTTTACTTTCGAAAACCTTGACATCACAGTAACCGAAACCGACTCACACCGTATAACAAAAATAAAAGTTCTTGTTTCAGAAAAACATGAAGATGAGGATGAAAACTAATACAGAAAATGGTGTTGCTCATGCAACACCATTTTCTGTATTATAAATTAAACAACTCATTAGCATTATGAAACAGAATTTTTTCTCTCTGAATATCTGTTAAATCAATATTCATAAACCGTTCAAGTTCTTCTTTCGGATTCCACATCGGAAAATCTGTAGCAAATAATACCTTATCCTCCCCATACATCGTTAATATCTCCAATGCTTCGCCTTTATCAATCGCATACAACGAAGACGATGTGTCAACATAGAGATTTTTGTACTTATGAAGTTCTTTTGCCGCTTCTTTCCAGATAGACCAGCCACCGAAATGTGCTCCGATTATAATTAACTCCTCATACATTTCAAGAACCTTTTTCAATCGGTTCGGATTTGAGTTGTCGTATCTGTGGTCTCCGGTATGAATCAATATCGGTAATTTTTTCTGTTCACAGCATTCATATATTTTAAGACATCTTTCGTCATCAACTTTGAAGTTCTGAATATCAGGATGCAGCTTTACACCTTTTAATCCCAGACTCACAATTTCATCGACATCTTTTTCAATATTTTCACTGTCAGGATGAAGAGTACCGAGTCCTAGGAAACAAGTATTTGTCTTTACTTCATCGGCAATAAAATTATTGATTGAACAAACCTGTTTCGGCGAAGTAGCCACTGACTGTATAATGCTAATCTCAATCCCTGCTGCTTCCATCTCATTTTTAAGCGTATTCACAGTCCCTCTGCAGTCTATCGGAATATCATAAAAATTACCCGTTGCCGCTGTAGCTTTATCTGCAATCTTTTCAGGGTATACATGGCAATGAGAATCTATTATTCTAAACATATCCATTTCCCTCCCTTTAATTATGACTCTGTTACAATACCTTCAACCTTTTTAATATTAAGTCTTTCGACTGCTTCTTCACGCATCTTATATTTAAGAATCTTTCCTGCAGCATTCATCGGGAATGCATCAACAAAGTCAATATATCTCGGAACCTTATGCTTAGCCATATGGTCTCTGATATATCCCTTCATTTCTTCTTCAGTCATGCTTTCGCTTTCTTTAAGGATAATACAAGCCATTATCTCCTCACCGTACTGTTCGTCAGGAATACCTATAACCTGTACATCCTTTACAGACGGGTGCGTATATATAAATTCTTCTATTTCCTTCGGATATATATTTTCTCCGCCACGAATAATCATATCCTTAAGACGGCCTGTAATTTTATAGTTACCCTCAGGCGTACGGCAAGCAAGGTCTCCTGTATGAAGCCATCCATCTTTATCAATAGCCGCTGCAGTAGCCTCAGGCATTTTATAATACCCTTTCATGATATTATATCCGCGTGCTACAAATTCACCGGTAACCTCATCCGGGAGGTCTTCTCCTGTTTCCGGGTCAACAATCTTACATTCGATTTCAGGAAGATTTCGTCCAACAGTATTTACACGGACTTCTATTGAATCGTCAGTACTGCTCATTGTACAACCGGGAGCAGCTTCAGTCTGTCCGTAAACAATAGTAATCTCCTTCATATTCATTTTATCTACAACTTCCTGCATTACAGATACAGGACAAGGCGAACCCGCCATGATACCTGTTCTCATATATGAAAAATCGGTTTTTTCAAAATCAGGATGTTCAAGCATTGCAATAAACATTGTCGGAACACCGTGAAAACATGTAATTCGCTCATGATTTATACAAGCAAGCGCAGGACGTGGTGAAAAATACGGAAGCGGAAGTATTGTACCACCATGTGTCATTGTAGCTGTCATCGCTAGAACCATTCCGAAGCAGTGGAACATAGGAACTTGTATCATCATTCTGTCAGCAGTTGACAAATCCATTCTGTCACCGATGCACTTACCGTTATTTACAATATTATAATGCGTAAGCATAACACCCTTCGGGAATCCTGTTGTACCCGATGTATACTGCATATTACATACATCATTCACATCAACCATAGCCGCACGTCTTAATACTTCCTCATGAGGAACATTTTCAGAAAGTGCAACAGCATCGTCCCATGTAAGACATCCTTTCTGAGCATAATCAACTGTAATAATATTTCTCAGGAAAGGTAAACGTTTTGAATGAAGCGGCTCGCCTGCTTTATGTGTTTCCAGTTCCGGACAAAGCTCTTTCATTATTTCATCATACTGTGAATCCCTGTATCCCTGAACCATGATAAGAGTATGCGTATCAGACTGACTGAGCAGATATTCCGCTTCATGTATCTTATACGCAGTATTCATTGTTACAAGAACACCGCCTATTTTTGTAACAGCCCAGAACGCTATATACCACTGTGGTACATTTGTTGCCCATACAGTTACATGAGTTCCTTTCTTTACACCCATCGCGATAAGGCTTCTTGCGAATCGGTCAACGTCCTCCCTGAATTCCGTATATGTTCTCGTATAGTCAAGAGTCGTATATTTGAACGCAAGCTGGTCAGGAAATTCAGCAACCATTGTATCAAGAACATCTGAGAATGTTTTTCTTACAAGCGAATTTTTCTTCCATATATATTTTCCCGTTCCGCGGTTGTTTTTATAAAGACTTGATTTTGCTCTTGAGATATTTCTGTATCTGCTCATAAAGCTTACAAAGTGCGGGAAAATAATATCAATATCATCAATATCAGAATCCCATGACGGATCCCATTCAATTGAGATATATCCGGCATAGTTTATCGAGCGGAGTCCGTTCATTATTTCATCTATAGGAAGATTTCCTTCACCTACAAGATTGAATGAATCTACACCGTCAGAATCTTTTATATGAATATGCTTAATATATGCACCAAGATTCTGAACAGTCTGAACAGGAGTTTCATTTTTTATACGGTACGGATAATACAAATCCCAGAGTGCCGCAAGATTGTCATGTGCGTATTCATTTAAAAACTCTCTTAAATGCTTTGTATCTGCATATTCACCGACCGTCTCAATCAGTATCGTAACATCATTTTTCTCAGCCACCGGAAGTGCTGCTTTTATAAATCCGTGCATTTTCTCATCTGCATCCTGAGACTCACCTGATTTTACTCTTATATACGGTGTATGAAGCTTAGATGCAACCTTAACGCATCTTTCAAACTCATCAAATGCACAAGTCATTTCAACAGCCGAAATATCAGACACCATATCAATAACCGGAACATCTATCTTGTTTTCTATAAGCTTATGGTAAGTTTCAAAAAGACGTTCATTTTTCGTTTCGTCTTTCATTTCATCTATGCTGTGAATTTCAATACCATGGAACTTATATTCCTTAGCTATACGAAGAAAATCATCAAAATTAAATCCGTTCCATCTATTTGTAGAAAATGATAATTTCATTGTATCCATTCCCCTTTCAGCAATTACTGTTCAAAACAAATTTTGTTAAGTGCATTAATGTAAGCAAAAATACTTGCACCGATTACATCAGTCGAGACACCTCTGCCGGAATAAAGCTTTCCGTCTGCACGAAGTCTTACAACAGCAGAACCCACAGCTTCCTGTCCCTGTGTTACAGACTGAATCTGAAAATCATCAAGCTCATAGTGATAACCTATTATCTGTTCAACCGCACGGAATGCCGCATCAATCGGTCCGTCTCCTATAGATACACCGGGTATTTCTTCTCCGTTCTTTATAAGCACAATATTTGCTGTAGCAGAAATAACATTACCGTTATTTACAACATAACTCTTTACTTTATATGTAGGCGGAACCTGCAAAGCCGCACTTGCAACAATAGCATCAAGCTCTTTTGCACCAATCTGTTTCTTTTCAGAAACGTTCTTAAATTCTTCATAAACCTTAGCTATATCATCCTCCGAAAGTTCATAACCAAGCTTTGCAACTGCTATTGATACTTTTGAAATATCATCGCCTGCACCAAGAACAATATCAGCATATGTCTCAGTATCTTCTGCCGAAACAAGTGCACCTCCTGCCATCTTCATCATTTTATCTACTGAATGATTAAGTGCTGTATACCTGAGAGTAGATGATACTCCCATCGAATCTCCTTTGGTTGAGATGATATGTGCAATAGCTTTCAACGAAGATGCACAAATTCCGGTCATTACAGTTTTAATACCGTCAGCTCCTGCATTAACAGCCGAAACTGATGACGAAACTGAAAGATTAAGCTCATCTGAGCATTCGCACATAAGAATTTTATTTTCAAGTCCGGAAACTGAATTTTTCACATTAACAATAAACTTTTCAAGCTCCGAAGGAAGCAGAATACCGGCTGTATCACATATTGTAACGCTTTCAGCACCTGCAGATACAGCAGCTTCAACAGCTTCGGTAAGAAAATCAAATTCACTTCTTGTAGCATCAACTGCCGAAAACTCAACATGCTTACATCTCTCGGAAGCATAGCCTACAAGTTCTTTAATCATTTCTATGACAGCCTTAGGTTTTTTATGGCAAACATATTCCATCTGAACTGTTGAAACAGGAACACTTATATGTATCATAAATTCATCAGCATCCTTCATAGCCTCACAAACAGTATCAATAGATTCAGTTGTAAGCTCAACAGGACATGATATTATACTCTTTTTAACAACAGGAATTATCGTATGAAGAAAAAGTACATCAATACGCTTATTAACTATTTTCGGAACCTCTATAACATCCACACCTATTTTTTCAAGAAGCTTTGCAATTTCGATTTTCTCCTTGAAGCTAAAGGTATTTTCTCTTAAAGTAACGTCTGAAATTCTTATTTTTTTCATATCATATCAACCTTCCTTAATAATAATAAAAGCTTACAGCACCATTGGCCGTAAGCTTAAAATTTACAATTATATCAAAATATACTATCCTGAATAATTAAAATTCCTACACTCAAACACGACAAACAGCACTGCATCCGTCAAAGTCACTAAGGACAAGTAGATCAGCGCTTAGAAGTGCATAAGATGTAAATAAACTATAACTATTCATCTGTATATCCTCCTATAAACCATAAAAGAATTATATCATATTAATCTAAATATGTCAACATACAAAATATAGAAAAAAACAATTATTTTTTGAAAATTAATTGTAAATTTTCAACAACGTCTCACCGAGCAGAATATCTTCCCCCGTTGTTATTTTTATATTAAGCGGACTGCCTTCAATAAATTTCACTTTTTTTCCACAATACTCACAAAGCGCACTGTCATCAGTAACATCAATACAGTCAGAAACAGCCTTGGCATGAAATTCAAGCAGCATTTTTTTGTCAAACGCCTGCGGAGTATATATTTTGAACACTTTATTTCTGTCAACAGTACCACTTATGAACCCGTTTTCATCACAGATTTTCAGAGTATCAATACATCTTGCACCAACAGCCGCCGCTCCGTATTTAAAAGCCGCATCTCTTGTCTTTAAAATATCTTCTTCCGTTATAAAAGGTCTCGCTCCGTCGTGTATCATAACATAATCACTGCCGGATGCCAATATACCTTTAAGCGATGATTCCTGCCGTGTTTTTCCGCCTTCAATCACAACTATCTCTTTATCGAAACCACCACAGATTTCACGACATTTGTCCAAATCCTCAGTTCCTGTTACAAGAATTATCTTATTCACAAAGCTGCATGAACAGAAACGGTTTAATGTATGCCATATAATTTCTTTTTCGCCAAGCTTCAGAAACATCTTATTATAACCTACATTCATTCGTGTTCCCCTGCCTGCCGCAAGAATAATTACATCCATAAATTAATCCTTTCCTTTCGAAACAAGATTATTTATAATTTCATCCATAATCATTTCTATATCTTCACGCCCTGCAAACTCACTCATTACAAGCTCACTCACAACAATTTGCTTTGCATTTGCAAGAACTTTACGTTCGCTGGTTGAAAGACCTTTTACCTTTTCTCTGTACATTAAATCTTTGAGTACATCAAGAACTCTGTATATATTTCCCGATTTAATCTTAGATAAATTTTCCCTCTGACGTCTGTTCCAGTTATCATCATCATACAATGGCTCATTTTTAAAATAATCTACAACTTTTTTCGCTTCGTCTTTATTTATAACAGGTCTGAGACCTATTCCTTCCTCATTATCCATCGGGATAAGCACGGTCATTTTCCCGTACTGGACACTCATAACATAATATTTCTGTTTCTTCCCCAGAACCGTCTTTTCTTCAATCGCTTCTATTACTCCGGCGCCGTGTATCGGATACACTGCCTTATCTCCTACACAAAACATTATTATCCTCCGTGTGTCATACGACAACTTTCTATATGTAAAAATCAAGCAAAAGATGCTATAATTTAATTATACCACAATAATATAAAAAGTCAAATATTTTCAAATAATTATTTAAAAGTCATGTATTTATTTAATAAAAAGAGCATAATTCGACAGATATTTTGTGTATTTTTTTATATAAATTTTTCCACTAAAAAATCTGCAGAACAAATACATCATTCTGCAGATTTTCATAATAAACTTATTTAATAATTCTTGTTGAAATTACACCGTCAATTGCAGCGATCTGAGCCTCATTTTCAGCAGTCATTTCATGGTCTGTATTAAGAATTGTATAAGCATAATCGCCTTTACTCTTATTAATCATATCAGAAATATTTATTCCCTTATCAGCCATTACTTTTGTAAAGCTTGTAAGCATGTTCGGGATATTCTTATGAATAATAGTAATACGACCTTTTCCGCCTACAGGAAGTGAACAGTTCGGGAAGTTAACTGAGTTTACAATGTTTCCTGTTTCGAGATATTCTGAAATCTCATCAGCAGCCATTACAGCACAGTTATCTTCAGATTCTTCTGTTGAAGCACCAAGATGCGGAATTGCAATTATACCCTCAACTCCTACAGTTGACGGGAGCGGGAAGTCAACTACATAGCTTGAAACCTTACCATCAGCAAGTGCAGCCTTAACTGCATCACTGTCAACGAGTTCACCTCTTGCAAAGTTAAGAAGCTTAACTCCGTCCTTCATCTGTGCAATTGTATCGTTGTTAATAAAACCACGTGTTTCATCATTAAGCGGAAGATGTAATGTGATATAATCACTGTTTTCAAAAATATCCTGATAGCCTGTTGCTTTTCTTACATGACTGTCAAGATGCCATGCTGCATTTATTGAAAGGAACGGATCATATCCGATAACTTTCATGCCAAGGTCGATTGCTGCATTAGCAACGAGAACACCGATAGCACCAAGACCGATAATACCGAGTGTTTTACCTTTGATTTCTCCTCCGGCAAAGCTTGACTTACCCTTTTCAACCTGCTTTGCAATATCATCACCTTCAAGCTTTGAAGCCCAGTTAATACCGTCTACAATCTTTCTTGAAGAAAGGAATAAACCTGCAAGAACAAGCTCTTTAACAGCATTTGCATTTGCACCCGGAGTATTGAATACAACTATTCCCTTTTCTGCACATTTGTCAACAGGAATGTTATTTGTTCCTGCACCGGCTCTTGCTATAGCCTTAAGAGATGCCGGCATTTCCATATCGTGCATTGAAAAACTTCTGAGAATAATGCCGTCTGCATCAGCTGTCTGGTCATCTGTAATTGAGTATTTTGTATCATCCAAACGGTCAAGACCGCAAGCTGCGATTTTATTGAGTGTTAATATATTATACATTATAAAAACCCTTTCCGATTATTTATTTTCAGCTTCAAACTTCTTCATGAAGTCAACAAGCTTTTCAACGCCTTCAATCGGCATTGCATTATAGATGCTGGCTCTCATACCGCCAACTGAACGGTGTCCCTTAAGATTTACAAAGCCTGCTTCTTTAGCTTCCTTAACAAACTTAGCATCGAGCTCATCGTTGCCTGTTACGAAAGGAATATTCATAAGTGAACGGTCTTCCTTCACAACTGTACCGCTGAACATTTCTGATGAATCAAGGAAATCATAAAGCAATGCTGCTTTCTTTTCATTAATCTTCTGAATTTCAGCAATTCCGCCCTGAGCTTTAATCCATTCAAGAACAAGCTTAAGTACATAAATACCGTATGTAGGCGGTGTGTTATAAAGAGAATCGTTCTTAGCGTGAATTTCATAATTGAACATTGTAGGTGTAATATCCATGCAGTCACCGATAAGGTCTTCTCGGATAATTACAAGTGTAACACCTGCAGGTCCGAGATTCTTCTGTGCACCGGCATAAAGAATACCAAACTTTGATACATCCATAACTTCAGACATTACACATGAAGAAATATCAGCAATAAGAGGAACATCACAGTCAGGAAGCTCTGTATATCTTGTTCCGTAAATTGTGTTATTGTAGCAGATGTAGAAGTAATCAGCATCCTTTGAGAATGTGCTCTTATCAAGCTTCGGTATGTAAGAGAATGTCTTATCAGCTGAACTTGCCACTCTGTTTACTTCAATATATTTTTCTGCTTCTTCAGCAGCTTTTTTTGCCCACTGACCTGTAACAACATAGTCAGCCTTCTTGTTTTTCTTTGCAAGGTTCATCGGAATCATAGCAAACTGGCTTGATGCACCGCCCTGTAAAAACAACACTTTATAATTATCAGGTACATTCATAAGTTCACGAACAAGTGCTTCAGCACCTTTAATTATATCATCATAATCTTTAGAACGGTGGCTCATCTCCATTACTGACATTCCGGATGTTCCGTATTCCGTCATCTCAGCCTGAGCTTTTTTAAGCACCTCTAAAGGCAGAGCAGAAGGTCCTGCCGAAAAATTATAAACTCTCATTAATAATACCTCCAATATATTTTAATTATTTTATACAATTTATAATGTATATCTTATATTATATAACTTTTTTTTCAATTCGTCAATATTTTCACAAAGATATTTAAAATATTTTTTTACAAAATTTATCATCATTTTATCGTTTTTTTAATAAAATATGACAAAAACCCCTATTAAACGTAAGAAATGATAACAGAAGCAGTTCCGTCGATGTCAAATTTTCCGTCCTGTGCCGGGATAAATATACTGTCTCCTTTCACAAACTCAAGAACCACATCACCAAGTGTAAGACTTCCGCTTCCTTCTGTTATTATAACAGACTTAAAGCAACCCGGATCACAGTCAAAACTCTGATTCTTAGCTATGTCATACTTTTCAACAGTAAAATACTTACAGCTTGCAAGAACATTTTCCTTATCAGATACAAATTTCTTTGCCGGACAAAGATTTGCAACTTTCAAAGCCTTTTCAACATGTAGCTCTCTGGCATTTCCGAATTTATCACGTCTGTCAAAGTCATACACTCTGTATGTAAGATTTGAATTCTGCTGAATTTCACATATAACAATTCCTGCACCTATGGCATGAATCGTACCTGAATCAATAAAGAAAACATCTCCTTTTTTTACAGGTGCCTTCTGAAGAACTTCAAGAACCGTGTTATTTTCTATTCTCTCTTTGAATTCTTCTTTAGACACTTCCCTGTTAAGACCGTAATAAAGAAAAGCATCTTCTTCACAGTCAAGTATATACCACATTTCTGTTTTCCCGAAGCTGTTTTCGTTTTCAAGAGCATATTCGTCAGAAGGATGAACCTGTATTGACAAGCTCTGTTTTGCATCAATAAACTTTATTAAAATAGGAAAAAAATCAAAAGCTTCTGCTCTTTCACCTATGCATTTGTTTTCGGATATATATTCAGTAAAGCTTTTCCCCGCAAATTCGCCCGTTGCAACAACAGATGCCCCATCAGGATGCGTTGAAAGCTCCCAGCTTTCAGCCGCTATATCAAGGTCACATTTCTTTTTAAAGTCTGTTATCAGCTTTCTACCGCCCCATATGTAATCCTTAAATGCAGGAAGAAGCTTAATCGGTTCCTTATTCATTAATTTATCACACTCCATTAGCATATTAATATATATTATACATCAAAAAATGAACTTTGTAAAGAGTATTTTAATAAAATAAAATAAAATATTAAATTTAAACTTATTTATTGACAATACGCAAAAAAAAATATATAATAGTTTACAGTAATTATTTTTATGAAAGGGAATATTTATGAAAAAAATAATCAGTATTTACATATCAGCAGTAATGCTTTTTTTGTGTTCATCGACAGTATCGGCACAAATGCCTGCTCCGATAACAATGACTATTGACGATGCGGTTTCTTACACGCTTGAACATTCAACAACGCTGAGCAAATGCAATGCCGCAATAATAAGTGCAGAATATCAGTTATATCAGGCGAAAAGTGCAAAAAAAAATATTCTTAAAGCCGAAAGTATTACATCAGATTCATATTTGATTGCATCAGGATATGCTCAGGAAGCGGCACAGATGCAGTACGAAATGTCAAAACGTTCAAAGATAATTACAGAGCAGTCTGTTACCGTACAGCTTAAAAAAGATTTCTACTCTTATCTTAACTCTCTTGAAGTCATAAAAAATGCAGAAAACAATCTTTCTAACGCTGAAGAAAAGCTTAAAGCCGCTGAATATCAATTTACATCCGGAGCTATAAGCGAGCTTGATTACAAGAATTTTCAGCTTCTTAAAATAAATGCTCAGAACTCCTTAAACAGCGCAATAAGAAATAAAGATATTCTTTTCAGAACTCTGAAAAATACAATGAACTACACCGAAGAAGCTGAACTTATTCCTGTCGGAAGTATAACTTATGTTCCTGAAGAAATTCTTGATCCCGATTCTGCTATTCTTCTCTCAAAAGACACACCTTCATATCAAAATATAAATGATGCTTTTTCTCTCGCTGAACGAAAATGGTATCTGACTAAAATACATTTTACATCAGCTACATTTAATTTCAAAATAGAGGAAGCAGCTTATAACACTGCTATTTCGGACAGAACAGAAAGTATTAATAACCTCGAACTCGGAATAAGACAAACATATAATTCCCTGATAACGCTCAGCGAACAAATTTCTGCCCTCGAATTCAATCTTGACATTCTGAAAAATTCAGCAGAAGCCTCTTTCCTGAGATTTGAAATGGGTTCATTATCAGCCGCTTCATACAATGATACCGTTCAGAAATACACTACAGCGGAAAATGAACTTCAGAATCTTAAGCTTACATACCTGACAACCAAGCTTACTTACGAAAATATGTACAGCACAAAATAAATCATATAGGGAGACTGAATAAAATGCCAAACAAATTTCTATCAATAACTACAGCAATTGTTTTTCTTCTTTCAATTTCAGCTTGCGGAACAAAAAAAGAAACTCAAAGTACTTCTGACACATCATCAGCACAGAACGTAACTACATTCACAGCGAAAACTGAACCTATCACAAGCACAGTTACATACACCGGAGAAATTCAGGCTTCAGAATCTGTCAGTGTGATATCAAAACTAAGTGCCATTGCTGATAATGTCTACTATAATGAAGGAGATTATGTTACTGCCGGTTCTACACTTGCCGTTTTGGATAAAACTGATGTATCATTAGCTTACGATCAGGCTCTTGCTTCTTATAACAGCACCGTTGCAAACTACAACATGATTTCTAATTCTACTACAAAACAAGCCTCCGCATCAGCTCAGCAGAATTTATCATCAGCACAGGTGGCATATAACTCAGCACTTACAACATACAACCGAGAAAAAAGGTTATATGACGCAAATTCAAATGTAATAATCGCAAAACAGCACTATGATGATGCAGTTGCAGAATATGACCGTCAAAAGGAATTGTTCGACAATAATACATCAATCACTGCTGCGCAAAATACACTTACAACGTGCGAAAAAGAACTTGAACGTGTTGAAGAGCTTTTTAAACTCGGTGCCGCTTCTCAGCTTGAGCTTGATACCGCGAAAACCAACGTGACAAATGCACAGGCGGCATATGACACAGCATCAAGCGGTTCAAAAGCTCAATTAAACAGTGCGTATTCAGCTATGATTACTGCCCAGCAGCAATATAACACTGCTGAAATATCAGCATCCGCCCCTCTTGACGCTGCGGAATCAGCATTGAAAACCGCTGAAACCACACTTTCAAACGCAAGAGAAAATATAGGCCTCACAGGAATATCTACCGAAGAGAATATCTCCACAGCATCAGCAAATGTAGAATCCGCACGTGCAGGTCTTGCAACAGCTCAGAATGCACTTAATAATGCTACTATTACAGCACCAATCAACGGATATATATCATATAAGAATATAACAAAAGGACAGCTTACAGGTCAGGGCGTTGAAGTGTTTACAATTAAAAATGCTTCAATTGTAAATGCCGAAATATCAGTAACCGAATCAGTTATACCATATATAACAGAAGGTACTCAGGCTCAGGTATTGATAAGCTCAATATCAGAAACACCGTTTACCGGAACAGTAACTCTCGTAAACAGCGTTAAAAACCCACAGACAGGAATGTACACTGTAAAAGTCAGCATAGAGAACCCGGACAATGTTATCAAAGTCGGTATGTTTGCAGATGTTACTCTGACTACGGAATACAGCCCGTCTGCAACAATAATCCACTCTGATTCAATAATGCAGCAGAATAATGAAACATATGTTTATGTAGCTAATGGAAACACAGCTGAAAAAAGAAATATTCTTACAGGAATTCAGACTCCGGAATATACCGAAATTCTATCCGGAATAGAACCGGGAGAAGTAGTCGTTGTATCAGGTAAGGAGTATTTATCAGATACAAACAACCAACTAAATGTCACTTCAAGAGAGGATGAATAATATATGAAGCTTCATGAAATTTCTGTAAAACGACCTATTGCAGTTATAATGTCAGTTCTCGTATTTGTCGTTATAGGTCTGTATTCACTCAGTAAGCTTTCCATGGAAATGATGCCGGAAATGGAATTATCCATGGCGATTGTATACACAAGCTATCCTAATGTAGGTTCTGAAGAAGTAGAAAACCTTGTAACAAAAAATATCGAAGCAGCTATCGCCTCAGTTTCAGGCGTGAATTCAATTTCATCTTCTTCATCAGAAGGAACATCAATGATTATGGTTGAGTTTACATCAAGCACGGATATTGATGATGCCGTACAGAGTCTTTCAGACAGTATAAACATGATAGAAGACTATTTCCCCGAAGATGTAGAAGACCCGATGATTATCAAGCTTGATACATCGTCTATGCTGTCTACAGCTATGATGAGTACCACATACGAAGGCTACTCCCCTGCTCAGACAAAAAAATTTATCGAGGATAATATTGAAGATAAATTAAAATCCGTAAACGGTGTTGCTTCGGTTAATATTTCAGGAGCAACAGACAGAATTATAGAAGTAACATTAAATCCGGAAAAGATGTACGGATATAATCTTTCAGCCAACGATATTGCAACAGCTATAACAATTCAGAATCAGAATCTACCTTCAGGCTCTACTGAAGGCATGAACAAGGATTTGGCAATCAGAACAGAAGGAAAATTTTCAAATCTCCATGAAATAGAAAATGTACCTATAACCACATCAAAAGGAGAACTCATACATCTCAGCGATGTCGCAATTGTAACCGATACATATAAAGATGCCACTTCGTATGCAAGACTTAACGGAAACGATGCTATATCAATCAGTATAAATAAAGAAAGTGATGCAAATACTGTAGAAGTAGTGAACGGCATAAAAGAAGAACTCAAAAAAATAAAAGCAGAATATCCTAAATTTTCATACGAAATAATTATGGAGCAGGCAAGCTACATCGAAAACTCAATAAATTCAGTAGCAAGCAGCGCAGTAACAGGCGGTATTCTTGCAATTATCATACTTCTGTTGTTCTTAGGAAGTGTAAAAACATCACTTGTTATCGGTATATCAATGCCGGTCTCTATTATAGTAACTTTTATAGGTATGTTTTTTTCAGGCATGACACTGAACGTAGTTTCTCTCGGTGGTCTTGCTTTAGGTGTTGGTATGCTTGTTGATAATGCTGTTGTTGTAATAGAAAACATATTCAGACGACGCGATGTTTACAAGGAAAATCCAAAAGAAGCGGCAATAAAAGGAACCGGAGAAATAATCGGGGCTGTTGTTGCCTCGGTTCTCACAACTTGTATAGTATATGTACCTATTCTGTTTATTGATAATATGATGGCTGTAATGTTCAAGCAACTTGCATTCGCAATAATTTTCTCGCAAATCGCATCATTGCTTACAACATTCCTTATTATACCGATGTTGTCATCGAAAATAAAATATACTGAAGGTCGGGGAATGCTTTCTGTACTCCTTAAACCTTTCAACGCAATTTTAAGCGGTTTTTATTTTGTCTATGAAAAAGCCCTGAAATTTGTTATCAGACACAGAAAACTTACAATATTCGTAGTTCTCGGTACATTTGTATTCAGCATGGTACAGCTTGGACGTTTAGGTATGACACTTATGCCTACATCTGACGAAGGTGCACTTTCTGTCGGAATAGAACTTCCCGCAGGTGCTAAACTTGAATCAACAAACGCCATAGCTCTTGATGTAGAAAAAATCATATCACAAAATCCGAATGTAGAAAGTATTTTTTCCACAGTAGGCTCAGGCGGAACATCAGGAATGCTCGGTGCTTCAACCGGTAATCAGGCAACTCTTACTGTTACGCTGAAAGATAACAGAACATTAACAACAGACGAAATCGTAAACGACCTGAGAGACTCTCTTAAAGATATCACAGGTGCAACACTGACACTCGAATCTTCTAACTCAGCAATGGCGTCAATGGCATCAAATGAGGTACAGTATAATTACACCGCCGTAAACGAAGATGAACTGAAAAATTATATCATCGAAGCAGAAAAAGTTTTAAAAACAGTTGACGGAGTAGTGGAAACTTCTACTTCAATACAGGATACACAGCCCGAAATAAAAGTTCAGATTAATTCTTCAAAAGCCGCAAGATTCGGCATGAATACTACCGGTGTTTCATCAGCAATAAGCAGCGTACTCGGTAACACAAGCGCGTCAAGATACTTAAGTGACGGTTCGGAATACGACATAGTCCTTGCCTATCCTGACTCTTATATATCTGATTACAACCAGCTTAAAACATTGAGAATTAAAACTCCTACCGGTCAATGGATTGCACTGTCAGATATCGCAGACGTAAACATCGAATCAGGAAGTACAACATTAAACCGTGTCGACCAGAAGCGTGTATATACTCTTTCTGCAAAAATATTTGATACAGATATGCAGACTGTAAACACAATATTCGACGAAAAAATGAACGAAATTCCAAAACCTGACGGTATTGCAAAACAGGATGCAGGAACATTCGAAATAATGATGGATGCCATGACTTCCCTGTTGTATGCAATCCTGCTTGGTATACTGCTGATGTATATGATTATGTGTGCCCAGTTCGAAAACCTGAAACAACCGTTTATTATTTTGTTTACAATACCTCTTGCAATGATTGGTGTTGTACTCGCACTTTGTATTACAGACAGTCCGTTATCTGTTGTCGGATGCATCGGTATACTCATGCTTATGGGTATTATAGTAAACAATGCAATAGTGCTTATTGATTTTATAAACACAGCAAAAATCGAAAACCCTGACATGACAAGAGAAGAAATTCTTGTATATTCCGGTAAAGCAAGAATGAGACCGATACTTATGACCTCGCTCACATCTATTCTCGGATTCCTTCCTATGGCAATTTCTACCGCAGAAGGTTCTGAAATGATGCAGCCGCTGGCTGTGGTTCTTTGCGGCGGACTTCTTGTAGGTACATTCCTTACTTTATTCTTTATACCGACAGTATATGCTTCCTTCGACATTCACGATGAAAGAAAAAAAGACAAAAAAGAAAAACGAGCATTAAAGAAAAAGAAGGAGGAAATAAATGTCTGAAAAATTTTCACGAACTGAATTACTGATTAATGAAGATAATATAAAAAAACTTTCAGAATCAAGAATAGCAGTATTCGGACTAGGCGGAGTCGGAGGATATACAGTTGAAGCACTTGCAAGATGCGGAGTCGGAGAGCTTGATATCATTGACAATGATACTATTTCGGAGTCCAATATAAACAGACAGATTTACGCAGTAACATCAACAATCGACAAGTATAAGGTTGATGTTGCCGAAGAACGTCTGAAGGATATCAATCCCGATATAAAAGTTAATAAGCATAAGCTGTTTTACATGCCGGATACATCTTCTCAGCTTGATTTTTCAAAATATGATTATGTTGTTGACGCAATAGACACAGTCACGGGAAAAATAGAAATAATCATGAATGCCGACAAAAGCGGAACTCCTGTTATCAGCTCCATGGGAACAGGAAATAAACTAAATCCGACACTTTTCGAGATTTCTGACATTTACAAAACTTCGGTATGTCCCCTCGCCCGTGTCATGAGATATGAACTTAAAAAAAGAGGAATAAAAAAGCTGAAGGTTCTGTATTCAAAGGAAGAACCGATTAAAATAAATTCAGATAACAACATAAGAGTTCCTGGCAGTATTTCATTTGTTCCGCCTGTTGCCGGGCTTATAATTGCAGGAGAGGTTATAAAAGACATCATAAAAAACCCGTAATGACAATAAAGAATCAAGTTCAGAAATGAGCTTGGTTCTTTTTCTTTTTAAAACATTTGATTTTTTCATATATTTTCTTTTTTTCTCACTTGAAAATAATTATTTCATGTGGTACAATTTTGAAAAAGGAGATGATTGTATGACAGAGAAAATAAAAAAAATGCTGGAGCAGCTAAAAAATAAAAAATACAAAAATCTACGCAAAAGCGGAGAAATAATAAAACTTGACAACAAGTCTTCCATCTCTGAGTATTTTGATGCGTTCAGGAAGCTAGCCGATAACGGTAATTATCTGATTTTTGAATACGATGATTTCGGATTTAACAGAGGCATCGATTCTCACATAGGCGGTAGTATGGGAAATCTCACCGTAAATTATGAACGTGTTATAACAAACGGACTCGATTTTGTAAAAAAACAGATAGAAGACAGAATTGAAAAAGAACATGATGAAGAAAAAATCTGGTACGGAAAAACAATGCTTGATTACATAAGCATTTGTTTTGATGTATGTGATAAATATAAAAATGCGGCTGAAAAAGCTGGAAACATGAAATTATACAATGCTCTTCGGAAAATTCCTCATAATGGTGCTGAGACTTTTTATGAAGCATGTTTATTTCTGAAAATATGCGTGTACTTTCTGAGAGCTGAATGTACAGCACATATCGGATTCGGACGTTTTGATCAGTATATGCATCCGTTTTACTTGCATGATAAAGAAGCCGGAATAAGTGATGAAGAAATCTTCGAGACACTGGAATCATTTTTTATTTCAATAAATTACGATACTGATTTGTATCACGGAGTGATACAAGGTGATAATGGTCAGAGTCTTGTTCTCGGAGGTTTTGATGAGAACGGAAACAGTATGTACAATGAACTTTCTCATATGTGCATGAAAGCATCACTTGACCTTAATCTTATAGATCCTAAAATCAATCTGAGAGTCGGAAAAAACACACCGGATGAAATTTATGAATTTGCAACACTCCTTACAAAGCAAGGAATGGGATTCCCCCAGTATTGTAATGATGATGTAGTTGTTCCCGGACTTGTTAAACTCGGATATGAGAAAAAAGATGCACTTAATTACGTTGTTGCCGCTTGTTGGGAATATATTATTCCGGGTTGCGGAGGAGATTATCCGAATATTGCAGTTTTTGATTTTCCGAAAGTTATAAACGATGTCATAGTGTCTGAAATTAAGAAATGTGAAACCTTCGACAGTCTCACAAACGAAGTCAGAATTGCAATTTCAAAGACATGCGACAATATTGTAAATCAATTTAAAACAATTGAATTTTCTTCAAGACCGTTGACATCAGCATTTACAGACGGATGTATCGAAACACTCACTGATATATGGCACGGAGGCACAAAATATCAGAATTTCGGAAGTCATGGTGCCGGTATATCAAATGCAGCTGATGCCCTTGCAGCTGTAAAAGAGAATATCTACGATAAAAAAACTATTGATAAGGATGTACTGCTCCAAGCTATATCTGATGATTTCAACGGCTATGAAGATATAAGAATCATGCTTAAAAACAGCCCTAAAATGGGAAACGCAGATGTTTATGTTGATAATATTGCATACGACCTTATGAAGACTTTTTCCGAGAATCTTAATAACCGCGATAACGGAAAGGGCGGAATATGGAGAGCCGGAACGGGCAGTGCTATGGAATATATATTTAAAGGCAAAGAATGTGAAGCCACTGTTGACGGAAGAAAAGCGTTCACTCCGTATTCTTCAAGTTTTTCACCATCTCTTAATGTAAAAACCGATGGACTGACATCAGTTATACGTTCCTTTACAGGATTCAACATGACAGAAATTATAAACGGTGGGCCTCTTACTATTGAAGTACATGATTCAATCCTGAAAAGTGATGAGGGTATAAAAAAGATAGCAATGCTTGTTAAAAGCTTTGTATTACTTGGAGGTCATCAGCTTCAGCTTAATTCTGTAAACCGTGAAACCCTGATTGATGCTCAAAAAAATCCCGAAAATTATCCGGGACTTATTGTTCGTGTATGGGGATGGAGCGGATATTTCACCGAACTTGATGAAGTGTTTCAAAATCATATTATAAGCAGAACAGAATATACTAAATAATTTATTTGGTATAATACAAAAAGCCATTGCAAGCAAGTGTCTCTGATATGCAACGGCTTTTTTAATTATATGTTATTTATCCTCAAACAAAATTATTGAATGGTCTATGCATTTTTTGCATCCCTGGTCTTTTCTATAAATCTGCGTGGCTTATATATACCTGTCTCGGTTTTGACCCGTTTGCAGGGCCGATTACGCCACGTTCTTCAAGCTGGTCTATAATTCTACCGGCTCTTGAATATCCGACTTTCAGTCTTCGCTGAATCATTGCAGTTGAAATCTGACCAAGCTCAACAGCAAGCTCTATTGCCTGCGGTAATAATTCATCGCCATCATCGTCAGCATCAGGCGTAACACCGTTCTCTCCGGTTGATACTCTTTCAATATGCTCTTCAAGGTCTTCACTATAGTGAGCATCTTCATTCTGAGCTTTTAGAAAATCAAGAAGTCTCTCTATTTCGTCATCGGACACATACGCCCCCTGAACACGTACAGGAGAACGCGAACCTTGCGGTGCGTAAAGCATGTCACCTTTTCCGAGAAGCTTATCCGCTCCGCCCTTATCAAGAATTACACGACTATCTGTATTACTTGCAACAGCAAAAGCAATTCTCGAAGGAATATTTGCTTTAATAAGACCTGTGATAACGTCAGCGGTAGGTCTCTGTGTTGCAACAATAAGGTGAAGTCCTGCCGCACGAGCAAGCTGTGCAAGACGGCATATATAATCTTCTACTTCCTTTGCCGCAACCATCATAAGGTCTGCAAGCTCGTCTATAACAATAACTATCTGCGGGAGCTTATCACCACCGTTTTTAGCCATAAGCTGATTATAGCTTTCAAGGTTCTTTACATAATTCTGAGCAAAAATATCATAACGTCTCATCATTTCAGCCACTGCCCAGTTAAGAGCTCCTGCCGCCTTTTTAGGCTCAGTTACTACAGGAATAAGCAAATGCGGTATACCGTTATACACACCAAGTTCAACCACTTTAGGGTCAACCATTATAAGCTTAACCTCGTCAGGTGAAGATTTGTACAAAAGACTTGTTATAATAGTATTTATACATACACTCTTACCCGAACCTGTAGCACCGGCAATAAGGACATGCGGCATTTTTGCTATATCTCCGACTACAACTCTTCCGCCTATATCACGTCCGAGTGCAACGGTCAGTTTTGATTTTGATTTTTTAAATTCATCAGATTCGATAAGCTCTCTTGCTGTAACAGCCGCAGTTTCTCTGTTCGGCACTTCGATACCTACAGCCGCCTTTCCCGGCACTGCCGCAACAAGGACTGTAGGCACTGCGAGGTTAAGAGCAAGGTCATCAGCAAGTCCGACAATTTTACTTAATTTAACACCTGTATTCGGCTGAATTTCATATCGTGTTACAGAAGGTCCCTGAGTCACCTGCAAAAGCTTTGCTTTTACCCCGAAATTATCAAGAATAGCTATAAGCTTATTTGAAGTTTCATACATTTGCTGTCTTGAGTCTCCAACAGCATTTCTCGGTTTATTTAATAAATCTGTTCCCGGGAATACGTATTCACGTACAGGCTCTGCCATGCTTTCTTCAATTTCTTTATTGTAAATCTCCTGTTCTGCAACTGTCAGATTTTTTTCTTTTTGTTTTGCCGGTTCTGAATGCTCATCATCAACCTCAGGAGCTTCGGCAATCTCTTCTATAGGTTCTTCTACTGTTACTTCTTCTTTTTTCAGTTCAGGCTCTTCCTTATCACTGAAAAATTTTCCGAAAATTTCATCTATACCGTTTCCGTCAAAAACAGTTTCTTTTGTTTCCTTTATTATTTCTTTTGGTTCTTCTGCTTCCTGCTTCTGTTTTTTTCCTGATTTGCTTTTTCTGGATTTATTCTCTTCCATAAATCCAACAGCTTCCTGAATCAGATTTTCCTCATAATTATCCTCACGCGCAGAACGGGCAGACATTTTCTTTGCTGTTTTCTTCTTTGAATGATTGTAAGCCTTCTCATAATCCTTTCTACTGTCGATTTTATCAGCAGTTTCTTTTATTCCGCCAAACATACCTTTTATCAAGCCGAAGATTGAGCTGTAAACCGAATGTCCTGTATACAGGCTTATGAACCCAAGAAGCATAAGTATAATTATTATAGCGGCAACAGCCTTATGTACAAGATATGCAAGCGGACAGGCAAGGATTGCTCCGACAACGCCACCACCTACACTAAGTGAAAAAATGCGGTACGATGCTGCTGTATAGCTTTCAACCACGCTTATAACTTCACCCGTCGAAATCAGATGATAAAATGCGCTGATACACCACGTACACAAAAAAGCAAACAACATTCTCATTCGTATACTGCTTCTTGTTCTGAAACCGTATATTCCGACTTCTATAAGCAGAATCGGAACAATAACTGCAGGTTTTCCGAACAGTCCGAGCATTAATTCCTTAAAGAAACCATTAACAGGTGCTTCAGGTGACATGAACAAGAACAGCAATAGTAAAATCCCTGCTATAATTGATATTAACGGTTTTAACAATGAATCGGAAATCTGACTTTTTTTCTTAGACTTTTGTCTGCTGTTTGCCGATTTCCTTTTTTTACTTTGTGCCATTACGCACATTCCTCCTTATTAATACAATCTCAGAGCTTTCGGGAAATGGTTCTTTAAAATGCCATTAACGCCTTTAGCCCAACCGAGCGGTAAACCGTCACAAAGGACACAGCCGTATCCGCTGAACTGTCCTTCTATAGTTTCACCGCGTAAATATTTTTTTACATTTTCATCATCTGCAGTCAGATTTATATAATTTATAAAATCTTCTTTTCTGAGGTACTTTGCAAGTGCATGAGCAGGTTCAAAACGTCCCTTTCGGCACTCACCGAGATGCAAGCCTGCACGTTTTACCTTAACACCGTCAATCGGCAAGAAAACAGGCATTAGATACAAATTGTCCCAGAATGATATAAAGTATCCGTTAAAATCTGTTTTCAAATGCTTTTTTTCAAACTCTTTAAAAAGCTTTACAGCTTCACGGGAGCATGTATATTCTCTGCCTTTTACGTCTCTTTCGCACTTTTCTCCCGAATGTGAAAGCAATGCCGCAAAATGACCTTCACCCTCTACCCTGTGCGGATAAAGGACCTCTGCTTTTTCAAGCTTCATATCCGGATAGTTTTCTATAATATAATTAACAGCGCCCATATTTTCTTCTTCGGAAAAGGTACATGTTGAATATACAACCGCACCTCCCGGCTTCAGCATTTTCATTGCACTGTCAATTATTTTCTTCTGACGCTCGGCACATGAAAGAACGTGTTCCTCACTCCATGCCTGAACAGCGGCAGGTTCTTTTTTGAACATTCCTTCACCCGAGCACGGTGCATCTATAATTATCTTATCAAAGGTTTCTCTGTATTTATTTTCAAGATTTTCAGGATTTTCATTAAGAACTATCACATTTTCAAAACCCATTCTCTCTACATTCTCAGAAAGAACAGAGCTTCGTTTTGGTATAATCTCGTTTGAAACAAGGACAATATCCTCATTTTCCGCAATCTGAGTAGTTTTACCCCCCGGTGCGGCACAAAGGTCAAGCACCAAATCCCCTTTTTCAAGCGGAAGCATTTCCGCTGCACACATAGCAGACGGTTCCTGAAAATAAACCATTCCTGCCATATGATATGGATGATTTCCGCCAAGCGTGTCCTTATTAACATAAAACCCTCTGTCACACCACGGAACCCGCTTTGCATCAGGCAATACATTCTTAAGTAAACCGAACGCATTTTCCTTGCGTTTGTTTATTCTGATTCCGCTTTTCGGATTTTCATTATATGAGTCTAAGAAAGCATCAAAGTCTTCAAGACTTTTCATTCTTTCAAGAAATTTTACAGGTAACTCCATAATACCTTCCTTTTTTATTTGCTTATTACAAAAAAGTCTACCTTCGGAAGTGAGCTGTGCGAACGAGAGTCACGATAGTGACTTTTTCACATTATAGGTGAAAACAATCTGCATATTCCTTCGAGCATTCTTTGTTTAATGCTGCGGTTATTATATGAAGATGTTGTTACCTCGTCACTGCTTTTTATATCGTATTTAAAGATTTCAT
>JAZULT010000094.1:0-22332 GCA_045603225.1 Clostridia bacterium
GGGGATGTAAAAAAATAGTGCAGAACGGACGAAACGAAGGTTTATGTGATGAAATCACATAAATCCCTGCCCGAAGTCGTACGATGGTACGTCGAGTGGTTCGTTTCGTTCGTAGTTCAATGGCATAAAAGTCAGGAGAAATCCGCAAATTGTGGATTTCAACCAAAATTTTATTGTTTTTGAGAGAATTTTGAAAATATGACTACGCAAATAAGCCATTGAACGGTATGTGCATTTTTTTACATCCCCATCTTATTTACTTATTTACTTATTGTAATATTTCTTGTCACCTCATCCCACTCTACTCTGCAGTCAAATGCCTCAGAGACAGCTCTTAAAGGAACGAGAGTTCTGTCGTTTACTATTCGGGCTGGGACGTCAAGTTCAGTCTTTTCATCATTAACGAACATTATAGTGTTGTTTATCTGAAGTGAAACAATACTACTTCCGAGTATTGAAAATACCGTCTGTGTTTCCGGTTCCCATGATACAACAGCACCTATTTTTTCAAAAATTGCTCTTACAGGAACGAGAGTTCTGCCGTCTTCGATAATCGGTTCAACGTCAAATTCGATTTTCTCACCGTTATAAAAAACATCTACTCCTTCTGCGTAAGCAAGGTTTGATATACTTAAAACACTTGCTAAAGCCAACATACATGAAATTATTTTTTTCTTCATTTTCTTATCCTCCTATTATCTTTTTAAAGAAGCGTAAATTGCATCTATATATTTAGAATATGTATCTATATTCTGCTGACCTTCAAAATGGAATTCAAAACCTATTATCTTGCCTTCTCTTACGCTGTAATAAGCATAGTGATACCGGTCATCAGCATAGTCATCAAGGCTAATCGCAAACCACTCGCTCTTCCCCGCTTCATACGTAATACTACCGCCATGCGTGCTTATAAAGCTGCTTTTCATCTGTTCCGGAGTTATGCCGCCTTCGTTATAAGCCGCACACACTCTCAGATGAGCTGAACCGTCATCAGATGTATAGTACCCTCTTATAACAGGGTTCTCTGTTCCGTACTCCCCGAACTCTGCAGGATAATCAATTGAAAAACCGAATTCACTATCACGGTATTTATTATATGTAGGAGAAGTAACAACATCATCTTCAGGATATAAAAGCGAGCACGGCATTATAACATCATACGGGCCGTACGCATACGGTTTACCGTTTTCAGTCACAACATCATTCTCAGGAATTTCTGTTTTCTGAGGCTCAGGCTCTTTAGTTTCTTCAGGTTCATCCGTTTCAGGCTTCTCCGTCTTTTTCGGTTCCGGAGCCGGTGTTTCAACAAACGAAGTCTCTAAAGCCTCTGCTTTTTCGGTATTTTCAGGCTCATATTCATCTTTATCACGTACCTTAACAGAAACAGCCAATGCCGCTATAATGAATATCATCGTAATAATCAAAACAACAAGAATAGATATTATAAGATTTTTCTTCTTGTTATTTTCTTTATTTCCCGTAAAATCATATCCGCATTTCGGACAGTACATATTATCATAATCAAGTGGTTTTCCGCATCTCGGACAAACCCGCTGATAATTGTTATTCTGATTTGTATATTGATTCATTTTTCCACCTTCAAGTATATATATTGTATATTATAACATATTTATACTTCAAAGTCAATACCTCCGCCGAAAATCAGCGGAGGTATTCCGATTATGCTATTTTATATCAATTTCGAGAAGCTGAGGTGAATATTCGTCAAGTGTTATTGTTTCACCTCTTGTTTCTCCCGAAATAAGGTCTTTACATTCCGAAACGGTTTTACCGTTAACGATAACCTTTACATCTTTAGTTTCGTACCATGTAAAGCTACAGATATTTATAAGTGTTTTTCCGTTATACTCTGCTGTCTGCCATTCAACATTATGCACAGGTGCTCCCGTATTTGCATCTACAACTTCAACATTCATAAGTCCTGCTTTTTCAATTTCGTCACGTACTTTATCGCACATACCGTACCACCAGTCTTTTTCAGTCTGGTCAGGAGTCGGATAAACTGTTGCATTCTTAAGAATATTTTCAACTCTTGCCTTGTCGTGCGGAAGATTCCATTCATTTCTCGAAAGAAGCATGCTGCCGAAGCCCAGTATCTTTCCGCCATTTGAAACAAATTTCTCTATTTCAGCAAGGTTTTCTTCTGAAATATGTGTCGTTTCCGGCAGTATAAGAAGCTTGTACTTATGGATATCGGCAATTTGATTATCGGTTATTGAATCCACCTTCTGTCCGGCAAAAAGTCCGGCCGAATGAGCATTTAAAATACTCGGAGCAGGCGTATAATTCTTTGAAGTTTTTGAACGCAGAATACCGACAGTATAATCTGCATCCTGGATTGCTGTAACTTCATACGCAAGTCTGTTAAGGTCAAGATTTGCGTTACCTACCGCTTCAAGACAATCGGGACGGCTGTGGATAAGTCCGTAGAACGTATCAGTAAGAACATTCGACTGTTCAAGGAGCCATATAACAGAGCCTCCTCTGCCGTGTATTCCGCCCTGCCACATATCTGCATAAATTCTCTTTGCATGTTCATATCCCCAGTATTTATCACCGTCATACAAGATATGGTCTTCAGTATTGAATACTGACATTGATTTTGTTGCTCTTTGCTGTTCATACATTACAGTCTTATGGTGATATGTATTTGAGCCCGGTGATAAAGTTGTACTTGAAGTTCCGGGTTTAAACACCGTCCATGCATCATTACCGTGATAATCGGAAACTTCACCGAAATATTCATAATTAGTACCATCAGAAATTTCAATATCTGTATCCGTATCATGAGACATCACCTTGATATGAAGCGGAATGTCGGGATTAATCGCGCGCACTGAATCTGCAAGGAAATGGTGATATTCCGCAAATGCTTCGTCGGCAAATCTGTTCCATTCAAGAGAATACGGACTCTGAATATAGGAGATGCCGAATTCATCCGTTTGTGCATCAAGCTCTACTTCCGTCCACTCAACCGCAAGATTTACTTTTTGTGATGTATCTACACTCTTTGAAATCGGAATATCATTAAAGCTTTCAAAGCTTGTTCTCCATGTACTGTTAAGTAATTCTATGTCACCGTTATATCTTTCATACAACCAGCTTCTCCACCACGGAGCCATCTGTTCATATTTCGCCGGATTCTGAGGCTCATTTGTAAGAACAATACTTGTAAGTGATTTATATTTTGAAACAATCGGAATAACTGCATCAATATAAAGCTTTGTCGCCTTTCTTGCCACTTCGTTCATAACATCATATCCGATAAAATGAGATGCTTTTGCCTGAATCTCGGGATATGTATCAAAGAGGTAATTTGAGAAGTAATGAGGTGAAAGAAGAAGCGATACAGATACATTGTTTTCCTCAGCACGTTTAAGAACAAGCTCTATCTGAGATACAGCATCGGTATCTACCATAAACAAATCATCCACTACCGGAGCATTGCTTTCAAAATCACCGTTTTTCAGTAAGTTTTTACCATTTGTTCCTTTTTTGATAAATATATCGTCTATGTAAAGCTCGTCAGCAGGTGATGCCATCATTATCATAAACTCAATAGATGTCTGATCAGGCTTTGTTGTATAAGTATATGATAAATCTTTCCAGTCATATGTACCTGATAAGCTCTTTGTATTTTCCCAGCCGCTTATGGAGAACCAGAGCTGATCTGTAGCATTTTTTGCTTTTGCAGAAAGTCCCCATGTATATGTAGTATTCGGTTCTACCTCAACTGACTGAAGAAGACGCATATAATTGTTTGCCTTTATCTCTTTTTCGTTACAGTCATAAGAAGCTGAATAATCTCCGTTTTTCTTTTCCGTATCACAAAGCTTATAACTTACATCATAGCTTCCGACACTGTCTGTTTTCCACGCACTGACACCTCCGGGGGCTTTTATTACACTGCTTATTCCAAACTCCATCTGAAGCTGATTTGCACCCATTTTATTAAATACCGGCACATCATTCTGAGCAGTAGCAAAGTGTCCGTAACCGATAAAGAAAGCAGGTCTTACTTCACTCTTCCCATTCGACCATTCAGTCGTTGCCATAATGCTGTTTCCTTCAGGATAAGCGGCACCTGTTACATACATCGGGGCATCCATCGGAACTTTTGTACCGTCAAGATAAGCTGTCAGATTTTCTTTCGCTTCAGAATATAACCTGTCAATAGTAGTTCCCGTGTTGTCAATTCTTGTAATCTGAGTTTTAGAGTCCTTTACTATACTTTCAAGCTGAGGAATAAATCTTTCCATAAGATACACATCAACCTGTTCATATCTTACGGGTATACCTTTTTTCTTACAGCTCTCAAGAAGTCCCTGAACCTCTGCAAGCTTTGCTCTGATATCTGCAAAATATTCTTCATTATAACGTGCGATATTAGGTTCAGCATTTATTTTGTGAAGAACATTTGTTGTCACAACACCGTTTTCCTTAATTTCCGCTTTAACTTCAACAGTTCCGGTTTTGTCCGGAGAAATTGTAATATCACGTCTTATACCTGTTCTTGCGGGAACAGTTACCTTTTCATTAAATGCAATATACGGAATTGATATTTCCACTGTTTTCGTACTGTCCGAGGTATTTATGTAATAGAAATCATACGGGTCATTTCCGTTAACCTGAATTATACGTTTACCATCAAACCATGCAAGGTCACTGCCCTTTTCGAGAAGACGCATCTGCGGAAATTCTTCGTTAGATTTACTTGATGCTATACCCGGTGCCCATTCCGGCACAATACCTCTGCCGTCAAAATCGTTATCGTTATAAAGCACATTCATAAGAATATCTTCGTTAGGTTTCCCACCGAAAAGATGAACCATAGGAAGTGCCATTTCGTATGTTGTATATTTTTTGTCCTCGCTCTGAGTAAGCTTAAACTGATAGTCATCAGTTCCGTTATATATTTTAAACTCTCCGTTTTCGTGCATACCGAAGTTTATTTCCTTACCGAAGCCGTCCGCAAACACTCCCCATGCAGTCTGGATTGTGTCACGGTTCCAGTATGAATCTCCGTCAACGATAGGAGCATAAACCTCGTCATACATTTTACCGGTCATATAAACGTATTTGTCATCATAAGCGAATTTAAAATCACCGTAAGCATCTTTTTTTGAGTTATTATTGAAAATTGTATACTGCGTACTGAGTGTCGGAAGTCTGACTGCCGTGTAGTCTTCCCACTCACTGTCGTCACCGTCAATTACAATATTCTCAGCAGGATAAGCAGGAATAAGATTTCCTGCACCTACAACCTTAAGCCAGTCGTCATAGGAAAACGAAGATGATGATGATATTTGTTCATGAAGTATATCAAGGTCACCGCCTGCATTGTTTTCAGCCGGAGCTTCTTCGACAACGGTTTCCTGTACTCCTCCACTGAAATTACCGTTTTTAACAAGGTTTCCTCCCACCTTCTGATTCCCTGAATATTCGTAGCAGAATACATTATCAAGCCATATTTCACCCGGTTCATCTACTATGAACAAGAGTGAATAGTTTCCTGTTTTTGAAGGAGTAAACTTCTTACTGATTTCCGTCCAGTCACAATTTGCGCCCAAAGGCAGAGCTCTTGTGCGCTGTTCCCAATCCATCTGAATATACACTCCCGAAGCTCTGTTCGCCTTAATTTCAGCACCGTAAATGTATGTTTTACCTGCTGTAAGGCTGACAGGTGTGGAAATCTGATAATAAGTTTCCGCTTTCAGCTCCTGCTGACTGACAATATGAAGCGCAGGATTTCCGCTTCTTACACTTTTGTCAAGCTCTGCAGTGATTTTCGGTCCATAGTTGAAGTTCTGACTCCAGCCTGCTATTTCAGCCGCATCAGCAAGTTGAACCATACTGAAAAGCATTGAAAGAGATATTATTGCTGAAGATAATTTTTTAATCATGTTCATACTTCCTTTCATTCTGATATTTTATACGATATAGGTTTCATTTTTTCGAATCCGTCCCAAAGGAATGCTTTAACTGTATATGTATTTCCGTCATCGGGAACAGTTACTTTTGCACTGAGATTTGAAGATAATCCGAATGTTACATTTTCCGAATCAATATCAACATCAATAAGCTGACCGTCAGCTTTATAAACCGCTATTATAAGAACGGGTTCATATTCTCCGCGCGGCATATTGTTTGTCACATTAACCGAAGCTGTATATTCGTTATCTGAATTGGTTATTGTAATTTCGTCTGAGCCTTCAATTCTCAGAAGTCTTGGCTCGTGTGCAACAAGGTTAAATTCAGCTCCGAGCTCCTCATTTGTAATGAGGTCGGTTACATTTCCTGCTTCCTTGCCGTTTACAATAACCTTTACATTATCATAATCTTCCCATGTGTAATTTGTAACATTTATAAGCATATCATAACCGTCGGTAGTCCATTGCCATTCAACGGTGTCAAGAAGCTCACCCGTGCTTCCGTCAACAAACTGTACGGTATCCAGTCCCTGACCGTAAAGCCAGTTGATTATTTGATTTATTGTAACGGATGTGCTGACTTTATCGGCATATTTTTCAATCTGTGAAATTACCTTATATCTTGACAAAAGCTTGTTTTCCTTATGCTCATTATATCTGAAGTTGTTGTTTCCCATAAGCAACACCTTCCCACCGCTTTCAGCAAATTTTGCAATTTCCTCAACCGCATAATCCGATACAGCCTGAGCATTCGGCATTATAAGAACGCTGCAATTATGAACCATGTCAATTGTTTTATCGGTTACAAACTGAACCTTTTGCCCTGACATTACGGCACTTTGATATGCCCTAAATTCATATCCGACAAAGCTTAGGTCAACATTTCTTGACTGCTGTGAGTAGAAAATTGAAACATCAGGTTTTTTCTGCTGAATTTTTGTTATCTCCCTTGAAAGTCTGTTCATGTCAAGGGATGCTTTTGCTACAGCCTCAAGCATATCAGGTCTGTGAAGCATACTGTTGTAATTCGTACTTGACGAGCTATACGATCTGTCCCAAATCCACATCGTAGATGCACTTCTTCCGTGGATTGCTCCCTGCCACAGGTCGTTATACGCCTGACGTGCAACCTCATATCCGAAATATGAGTTACCTGCCCACTGAAGATGCTCTTCGGAGTTATACACAGGTGCATCCTTTGCAGAGCGCTGAAGGTCATAGAAAAATGATTTTTCCAGATCCTTAAACCAATGGTCTGTGTAATAGTTTGACACGGAGTCATTTCCGTTTATTTCAAGGAATGTGCTTAAATATTCGTAGTCATTACCACGGTATGAGATTTCACGTGAACCGCCAACTCCTCTGTAGTCTGTTATAAAGAACGGATTCTGCATTTTTGTATGAAGCGGAACTTCAGGTGCAGAGTCCTTTATAGTTTCCGCAAGGAATTTATGAAAATCACCGAATACAAGGTAATTAAACATTATGTAATCGTTGTATATTGCAGAAGCATCATCCTTCGGTGCTGACGAATCACTTGCATTTACAGGCATCGGGATTGCATAGAAATCGGTGTACCTTGTTCCGTAAACAGCGTTAAGTCTGCTTATATCCGTATACTGCTCTTTCAGATAGTCTCCCCAACGCTTCGTCAGTTCAGGATTGTTCTTTACAGCAACAGAATGGAATTCAGGTTCGTTTGTAAGACATATACTGTGTAGCGCAGGCGAATCCTTAATAAGAGGAATTAGTGCATTAAGATACGCAGCAAGCACCTCTGTAATTACAGGATTTGTTACATCAAATCCTATAAATCCCGGCTGAGTAACAGCAATTTCAGGATAAAGCTCATAGAGAAAGCCCGGCATATAATGCGGTGAAACAAGAACATTTACTGAAATGTTAAGCTTTTCAGCACGGTCAAGAGTCTTAAGAAGCGTTTCCGCTCCCGATATATCAACAGTCCAACCCTTTTCATTGTCTGCCGGAACAATAATACTGTTCGGTCCGATTTCCTGCTGAATGATATTGAATCCGAAATCATATATATCATCGAGGTCGCCCCGAAGCATATTCATACCAACCCAGCCCTGGAAAATAACGGGATAATCCTCTATTATTTCTCCGTCAAGCTGTACATCGGCAAGAAATGAAGATTTGTTAATGCTTATATCCGAGGTCACATATCTCGGAACCTTCAAATCCTTTCCGACTCCGTTTAATTTGTCGGTAAGCGACTTTTTCGCTCTTTCGTATATTTCATCACAAGCATTTATGTTATACTCAAGCTGTGATTCGCTTACGGAATTATTTATATCATTCATAAGATATGACGCGAAATATTTAAGTATCATATACTGCGACATTTCATAGTCAGTTGAATATCCGTATATTTCACATACATCAATCAGGTTTTTCAGCTCATCGGAACGTTTCAGAAGCTGCATATCTATTGTATCAAAGTCTCCGTTCACAAGAAGATTTTCACCGGTTATATTACCGTTTCTCACGAGATACAGCTCAACGCTGTCAATGTAAACCTCGGCTGTTCTTTCAAACTTGAAACGTATATCGGTTTCACCATCGTATATAAAATCAGGAATGGTAATCTTCTTCCAGTCATCATTTGAATTATAGTCTGTATATGTACCCCCCGGATAGATAAGAGAATACTGCTTTGTATTTACATTTTTTCTGTAGTAAGTAAGTCGGTATGTATTCCCCTCACTCATTGCTTCTTTAAGATTCGGACCAATCTGCTGAAATGTATTTGCAAGTCCGTTTCCCGTATTGTTTCTGATTAAAAGTGCTCCGTCTCCGCTTTGCACGCACTTACTCTGAGTTTCAAATCTTGTATAAGGCGCACCATTTACAGCTTCTTTCCAGCCGTAAATATCATGTGACCCTCTCGGTGCTCCCCACAGCATCTGACCCATATCTGCAAGATTATTTGATGTACAACTGTCTTCCGTAACGGTTCCGTCAGAGAAATAAAGCCTAACAGTATAGCTGTAAGTTCTCCCGTTTGAAAGTCCTCCTATGTATATCATATTATTTTCTCCCGAAACAAGAGATATTTCATCATTTTCCGAGCTTTTAATCACTTCGCCGTCAGAGCTTAAAAGCTCCGCTTTAACAAGCGTTCCGACAGTCGGATTAAACCATGAAACCGTAAGTGCCTTATCACGTGCCGCCGCAATCAGATTTACCGGCATTCTATCGGTACTGTACTTGTCAAAATTCCCGTTTATAACAAGATTTTTTTTGCTTCCCGCTTCGTAAACGCCAAAATTATCAATTTCTAAATTACCAATCATTTTATTAATGACAATTGATGGTTTTATTCCGCTGTAAACAAATTCACTGCTGAATTCCGTGTCTGTAAATTCGGTGAATGTAATTTCATCACCCCACGACAAGGAAAATCCGTCATTGTTTTCTGCAGAAGCAGTAAATCGTACCTGATATTTTTTACCATTTATAAGCTCTTCTATAAGTTTCGGAACAAATTTTACCTCTGCACCTGAGAGAGGATTGATATTCGATGATACAGAAAGCTTACCATCCGACTCAAAATCGTAATATATGCCTCCGTTTTTTTCTATATCCCAGCCGTATATATTTTTCTCAGCCGATCCGGCAACAACCGATAGATTTTCGTATTCAACCGAAGTTCCGTCTGAATTGATTACTCTTAACTTATAATCGTACCGGGTACCGTTTATAAGACCTGTCACAGTGACATTGTTGCTTATTCCGTCATCTTTGCTTAGTCTTTTGTTACCGGAACTTTCAATAAGAACATTTGTTTTCGGATTAGCCGCTGTTCCTGCTATACGTGATGTTCCCTCATAAAGATCTATTCTTGCAACACCGGAGGGATTTCTGTTCGTCCATGAAATATATGCACAGTTGTTCCCGCCAACAGCAATTAAGCCTGCAGGCTGATATGCTTCTTCGGCAAATACCGCAAACTCTGTTATGTTCGATACAACAATTAATACCAAAGACAATATTAATGCTTTTATTTTCATTGGAATTCCTCCCTTTTCTTTTTACTCAATTTAAGAATTTCTTGTCCGACCGCTTTTGGATTACTTGTGGCTCCCTTGTGTAAAGGGGGCCTATAAGATTGCAACCCATTTACTATCATTTAGTATTCTCCCATATCAGGCGATTTGAAGATTTTCAAACCGTCTGATACAGGGACGGCATTACAGCAACGTCATTAACTTAAGAATTTTTTAGAAAATTGTAATTTACCGAAAAGTTTTGAATGCTTGAAAACAAACCGCGTTAGTGGTGGAGGGATTTTAAATTATGGTATTTTACAATATTTAACAATCCCTCAGTCACTAACGTGACAGCTCCCTTTACACAAGGGAGCCTTTCATTCGCTCCATTTCAACATTCTGCAGATTTACAAATTGTTCCATTAGTTAATTATATTTGCAGTTGCCGTCCACCATAGTATTATTCAATATATCCGCTTGCTACAGGCGCCATATTTGAAAGTCCTTCCCAAAGGAATACTTTTACAGTATAGCTGTTTTCATAATCATTCGGAATCTGTACAGTTGCTTTAAGCTCCTGTGAAGCCCCCTCAGCTATTGTAAGAGTCTGAAGGTCAACATCGATAAGCTTTCCGTCACCGTCATATGCAGCTGCAATCAGAGCCGGTGCAAAGCTATCGCCTGCAATCTGGTTTGTTACAGTTGTGCTTACTGTGTACTCTGCGTTTGCATCAACGTATTCAGGAACCTCTCCGTTTGCATCTCTTATATCAAGCTCTGTATAAAGATAAGGATCAACAAACTTTGTAACCTGAACAGTTTCGCTTGCAGCTTCAACACCATTTGAATTTACGGTTTTAACAACAACTTCTTCTGCATCAGATTCAAATACTACTTTACCTGTCTCTGCAAGTGCAACCTTTACAGGGTTAAGATAACCTTCATATTCTTCGTAAACAACAACATTTACAGCATCTGTATAGCCTTCACCCGGTACATCTGTCCAGTTTACTGTAACTACTCCGTTCTTTGAAACAGCTGTAACATTATTTACTGCCTGAACACTGAGAGTGTTATATTCAAGACCACCGTTAATAAGAAGGTTATTGCCTGTTGTATTTCCGTTTTCATCAAGGAGATACACAGATACATCGTCAATGTACAGCTCTTCATATCCGTCATCGAACTGGAAGTACGGGAGCTTATTTGCATCTTCTGTTGCTACAAAATCAAAGCTCTTCTGTATCCAGTCACGTGTACCCGGAGTATCACTTACGCTCTCTGTACCGGCATCATGTCTGTTTCCGTAGGATGCATAATAAACATTTGCATTTACTCCCTTTGCCCAGAATGTGAATCTGTATTTTGCTCCCGGTGTCAGAGTTCCTGCAATGTCAGGTCCGAAATTCTGATATGTATGCGCTATAGCACCGCTAAGATTACTTCTTACGAAAAGTGATGCACTTCCTGAATGACTCACTTCATTTGTAACACTCATCTTTATGTGTGGCATTCCTGCAACACCTTCGCTCCATCCGTACAGACCCTGTGTACCCTTCGGAGTACCGAACCATGTCGCACCAAGATCATTAAGCTCATTTGAGATACACTCGCCTGTATATTCTGTGCCGTCAGCATATGTAATCTTAATGCTGTAAATATATCTTGTACCATTTGAAAGGTTTCCGATATCAATATAGTTACATGCACCGCTTTCAAGTGATACATTTTCACCGCTTACAACGTTTCCGTCTTTATCATAAACAGTAATTGAAGTAATATCGCTTCTTTCAGGATTTCTCCATGAAACACTGAGACTTCTGTCTCTTCCGACTGCCATAAAGTTCTTAGGAGCGATGTTAACAACCTTAGCTGTAACAGTCACACCTTCAGATTCATTACCTAATGAATCAACAGAAACTACTTTATATTCTTTGCCTATTTCCTGTCCGGGGATTGTAATGCTGTCACCGATTGATGCGGCTATAACATTCGGTTCGCCTTCAAAATCTGAGTAAATATATACATACTCAGCATCTGATGCTTTTGCGAATGAAAGTGTAACATTACCGCTTCCGTCTGAAACTGCATTAACGTTTGCAGCTTCTGCAGGAGCTGTTATATCTGTTTCGAATCCGGGGTTAATAACAAGGTTATTACCTATTTTATTACCATTTGCATCAACTTCATAAATCTCTACATTATCAATGTACAATGCTTCTGTTCCGCTTTCAAACTGGAATCTGAGATCTTCTGCACGATCACCAACTGTGAATGTATTTGAACGCTGTGTCCAGCCTGCAGTTCCCGGTGTACCTTCATAGTGCGGATTTCCCCATCTGCCGCCGTAGCCTGCTGCGTACCAGCCTGCATTGATTGAATAATCCCAGTATGAGTATTTATATGTTTTTCCTGTTTCCAATACTGATGAAAGCTTCGGAGCAATCTGCTGGAATGTATCACTCTTTGAGCCGTTCAGGTTGTTTCTTATAAGAAGTGAAGCTTCTCCGTTGTAGCTGACATTCTTTGAAACTCTGATATCATTATATTGTCTTCCTGTTGCTGCAGCTTCCCAGTCATAATCAATAATGGATGGTGTATCAAGGATACTTCCCCATATACTACCGCCTCTGTCATTAAGAATATTCGAAACAGCTGCACCGCGGTATACAGTTCCGTCTGTATATGTGATTTCAATATTTGCAACGTGTCTTTTTCCGTTAGCCTGCCAAAGATCCGAAAGGTAATCAAACTCGTTCCAAAAATACACACCAACTCCGGAAGCAGAAGAGAATGTTCCGTCGCCTTTATTCTTTACTTTTACAACGCCGTTGTCCTTTACAAGCGGATTTTCGCTGTTGTCTCCTGTTACAATTGTACCCTCATCAACTGAAGCAATTACATTTCCGTCTGCATTGTACAGCTTAACGTCAGCTATATCTTCACGTTTAGGCATCTTCCATGATATGCCTGCACTTCTGTCACGTCCTACATAGATAAGGTTTTTAGGTATTCTGCTTCCGCCTTTATTTACGGTAACGTTTATACCTGCTGATTCATTATAGCAGGTATCAACAGCTACTAAAGTATAGCTATCTCCGTACTGTGAATTCGGAATTGTAACACTATTGCCTTCTGTTACTCTGTATACGTTCTTTTTACCTTCAAATTCGTTATAAACATATGTATAAGCAACATCTGAACCCTTTGACCATGAAATTGTTGCATTTCCGTTTTCGTCAAGAGCTGCTGTAGCATCTATTACATCTGCCGGAGCTGTTATATCAGTTTCAAAGCCCGGATTTGCGATAAGGTTTACAGCACCTTCAACCGGTGCGTTTGCCTCAGTATCCCATTCGTAGAGCTCTACATTATCAATGTACAAAGCTTCAAAGGGTCTTTCGAACTGGAATATGATATCATGAACATTGTCGCCTGTTGTAAAAGTAATATAACGCTGTTCCCAGTCACTTGTATTCACTACCTCTTCATGACGAGGTTCTCCCCATCTGCCGTCGTAACCTACTGCGTACCAGTCTGCGTTAATACCTTTTCTCCAGAAAGAGAATCTGTATGTTTTTCCTGATTCCATCGGTGTATTAAGTTCAGGTCCGATACGCTGGAAAGTATCTCCGATTCCGCCATTCTGGTTACTTCTTACAAGGAGAGATGCTTCTCCATCTTTCTTTTCATCCTTGGTTATAGTAAACTTAACATGAGTTGTTGCATTTACAGCCGCTTTCCAGCCTGGAATATCCTGAGTACCATTCGGTGCTCCCCAGTCATTCCATCCGCCGTCTCTTATTATATTTGAAACAGCAGAGCTCTCGTATACAGTTCCGTCTGCATATGTGATTTCAATGTTTGTTACATGTCTTCCATCACTGCAATTATAGGTATAGAAAACACCTTTTCCTGCAGCTGATGAATATTCTCCGTCACGGTTACGAAGCTTAACATATCCGCTTTCATCTTTTACAAGTGGAAACCTATCTCCATCAGCAGACACAATGTTTTCATCGTCTACTGGAGCCAGCAAAGAACCGTCTTCTTTGTAAAGTTTAACATCCACTATGTCTTCACGATTCGGCATTTTCCATGAAATATTTGTAAATCCATGACGTCCGACTGACATATAGTTAAGCGGCATTTTACTTGCAGTTTCTTCTGCACTTGCACTGAACGGCACACTGATAAGTGTTGCACTCACTGCCAGAGCAAGAACGCCTGACAGCATACTTTTAAAATTCTTTTTCATTTAAATCTTCCTTTCATTTTAAATTTTTGCCCGAGATTTTGCTCATTTGTCCGAGCCTCACTTCCTTTCACTAAGAATTATTTATTTAAAGATTGTCATATCTGAAATGCTGTTTCTGTTTTCCATGCTATCCCAAACGAACACCTTTAAAGTCGTATTTTCGGTCACTTCGTCAACATCTACATCTATGCTGAACTCAACAGGTGCTGCCGAGATGCCAAGCTCAGGAAGAAGCTTATACTGCGTTTTGTACTGCTTCATCACATTGCCTTCATAAAGTCCCACAATCAGCACTGCGCTGTATTCGTCGCCCATATTATTGTTTTTAATTTTAGCAGATACATTGAATTTTCCCGGTGTAAGAACGTCTGTCTCCTGACCGTCAAGTGTAAGTGACGGCTGTGAAATTTCCACATCTGCCGGAGTACACACTACCGTAACACCCTCTGATTCAATACCCGATGAGTTCACTGTTTTTATAACAAATTCAGATGAAATACCACCGTTTAATACAACAGCTCTTTCTCCGTGGTTAACGATTGCACGAAGATACTCTCCGTCACCGTTTTTGGTGTATATGTGAATGTATGAAGCGTCTGCCGGCTCTGAATTCCATGCAATGTAGGCAGTATCCATACCAAGCTCTCCGCTTACACCGTTAACTTCTCCGGGTACGACTTCGTTATATCCATCTTCAAATCCGCCATTGGTTATAAGGTTTTCGCCTATCTGATTTCCGTCCGCATCAATCTCATAAAATTCACAGTTATCTATATAAAGCGCATCTGCACGTCTTTCAAACTGGAATTGCGGATGCGACTGAAAATCATAAGTATACTGCTTCCAGTCGTCTGTTCCGATATTTACACTTTGTCTTTCCTCTTTTCCGTCTTTATCATAAAGAATGACAAACATATCAGTATTAACTGCTTTTGCATAAAAGCTGAAACGGTATGTTTTCCCGGCTTCAACCGTCATATCCGCACCGAGCTTCTGGAATACATTACTTTTTTCCGAATTAAGATTATTTCTTACAAGAAGCGAAGCGTTTCCGTCATATTTTTCTTTTGACGTTACTTCAAATTTTGTATATGTATTTCCTGCAACTGATTCAAGCCAGCCTGTCGGAGCCTGTACTCCCTTAGGAGCACCCCAAAGCATCTGACCTTCGTCACCGAGTGTGTTTGAAACCGCTTCTGTACAATAACTCAATCCGCCGCTGTAATCAATTCTGAGTGAATACTTGTATTTTTTACCGTTAGACAAGTCATTCACCTGTATACTGTTACTTGCCTCTGAAGCTGTTGAAATATCACTGCCGGTGCTGTCTGCTATAGCTTCACCGTTTTCGTTGTAAACAGTGATTTTCTTGATATTATCTGCTTTCGGGTTTCTCCATGAAACAATAAGACTTCTGTCACGTCCCGATGCCATGAAGTTAAGTGCTTCAGGAACGACACTTGCTTCTCCGGAGGCTGTACTTTCAAAATTTCCGTTCAGAACAAAATTATCACTCAGGTTATTTCCGTCACTGTCTGTTTCATAAAGTGTTACCCAGTCAATATATACACCGCTTGTTCTGCTGTTTATAGCGAACCCGGGCGCTTCGCCTATGTACTCAAAAATCTGAGTATATTTTTTCCATTCTGATGTAAGTGTTTTTTCAACAACCTGTTCCGCTGAAACTGTAATTTTTCCATCGTCGTCAGATTTGGCATAAAACTCAAGCTTATACTTATTCCCTTCTGTAAGCTCATAAGCAAGCTCAGGTATAATTTTCTGAACATTGTCACTGTCTGCCGCCGATACTATTTTAAGCGACACACCACCAACTATAGCTTCATCATAAGTTGTTTCCGCATAAGACCTTGCATATCCGCTGTAAGATTTTTTCCAGCCGTCGGTTATTTTATCTGAAGCTGATGTTTCAGCAGTGTTTGTTACATACTCGGTTCTTGTTCCGTCAGCACTTGACGTAGTAACAACTTTATAGGTATATTCCGAGTCATTTGCAAGTCCCGAAATATTAACGATAATTCCTTTATTACTTTCCTTTGAAAGTCGGTTATTATCAGTTCCGACAACAGTAACACCTGCTTTTGCGTTTGCCGCAGAGCTTGCCAGTCTTGTAGTTCCCTCGTACACTTCAATTCTTGCAACGGAGCTCATGTCAACATTACTCCACGACACAGTTACTTTTGCGTCTCCACCAACTGCTATCAGATTGGATATTGCAACATTTTCCGCTGATACCCCCGCGGTGAATACTGATAATATCATCGCTAATGATAAAACAAATGAATATATTTTCTTTTTAATCAAGTCTTTCACTCCTTTCATTAAAATCTATAAGCAACTACACGACCTACATTATAATAGCTCATATGGAATACAATGAAATCTCCGGGCTGAAGTCCTGCATATCCCGAATCCTTAAATTCCTTTTCCTTAACATCGTAGAGCCTCACACTTCCTCCGAGACGAAGAGAGTATTCTTTACCGCCTACTACACTTACTTTCATAAATCCTTTTTCTATGCTTATATCTTCAAGTCGGCCTGTATCCCATTGTGATGCAGCCCCCCAGTTACCCTGATGACACTGAAGTGAATAGTTATTCCCCTGACTTACCTGATAAATTGTTTCATAACCTGAAATATATCCGTTGCCGTTAAAGTAAAGTCTGATAAAATCACCTTTCTGAACACTTTCAAGAACTTTATCATCTGCAGCGATAAATGCAACTTCATCAAAATCACCGTATTGACCTCTGATTCTTGTTGCAGCACCGCCTTCGGAGCTTAAAACAGTTTCAACATCTTCTACAAGGAAATAATCTCCCCTTGTTCCCGTAGCTTCGGTATAAAGTATAAACGCCTTTGCACAGAAAAACTCGTCCATGTCATATCCGACATAATCATAAAATTCTTCTTCCGGTGAAGCTATATAATAGTAATCCTCATTATCTTTCACATCTGCCGATGATGAATCATCAGGGATATTGAACCACACAGCACCGCTTGCGGCATATACTTCACCCTGCATAGAACGATTGCCGATAAAGTATTTATTATTTTTAAATTGTCCCTTTGTAAATCCTGCCTCATCGGGAACGTTTGTTTCAACAGCTGTTCTCAGCTCTGTTACCTGACCGTCATTGTTTTCCTTAACGCGGATAAGCTGACGGTTTGTGTTTTTGGAGCTTCCGAGAGCTTTAAAGCATACTGAGGCATCGTCTCTTACACCGTTGAATTTCACCTTATCGGCAAGCTCTCTTGTGTACCACGCACCGTCCTCGCTTAAATATTTTACATACATTTTTTCTGTATCTTCATCTGAGTATGCGTTAAACAGATATGCGTAAAATTCACCGTCTGTTGCCTTTTGCTTCACACCTGCAACGTTTCCGAAAACGTCAAACGCAAATTCGTAGTTGTTTCCTACCTTAAGCTCAGAACCCCATTCCGCCTTTGCGGCATTTAACTTATAATAGCTCTCCGCCACAGAGTAAACTTCTCCGTTTATTGTAACTTCTTTTTCAGAAGTATTATATCCCGAAAGAGTAGCTGTTGTTCTCTTATCGTTAAGATATATACGTATTACGTTATGTCCTGCACTCTTTGACTTTGCAATACTTAATATATTGCCGACTGCGATTCCTTCGATACCGACTTCCACATCATCCTGATATACTTCTAAGATATAGTCACCGTATTCCTTATCAGCTTCAAGCTTATCAATCGCACCGGGATACTCAAACCCGTTATGAATAATATTCTCATTCAGGTCAACACCTTCAGCAAGCATATTCTCATAGCACGTAATTTCAGCAACATCATACTTCTTATCGTTATCATTATCTATAAGCTTTACCTGTCCGCATTTGAAAGTAAAATCTTCCTTAGTGTATCCGGCAACTGCTTTTCCGTTATAAATAACGCTCATTGAAGGTGACAGATTTGCTTTGGTAAGTGATGAACCGTTAACGTCCTTATAGTATTCTATAACGTCAACACGTTCGGTAACAGATTTAATCTGCTTTGAAGTTATTGTAAGCGTTGAATTTTTGTTTGTTTTATCTGTTACAAGCACAGCCTTTCTTTCATCTGCCGCATCTTCGGTATAATAAACATCTGTCTGATAACCGATAAGACCGTTAAACTCACTTGTATCCGTTTCATAGCTTATTCCGCCGATTACGATTTCTCCCGGCATATAATATTCCGGTTCATCAAGAGCGGTTATTCCGTTTGCAGTCATAAGACCTTCGGCATAGTATATGCCTCTGTACTTTTCAAGAACTGTTTCATCAGAAATTTTATATCCGCCCTCTGCAGAAAAAACATTTTCTTCAAGAACTTCTGTATGAAGCAGGTTGTACAGAAGCTTTACAACATTCCCTGCCGTAATTGCTTCACTGTCACTGCCGTTTACTCCGTCTGTTATATCCGAGTAGCTTGCCGCACTTATATATCCGCCCGGCCATCCGCCCTGTGCGTCTGCCATTACTTTATAGCCTGCCGCAACGGTTACCATTTTAACAGCCTGTGCATATGTAACACTTGTTGAAATAAGCGGGTCTTCAGGACTGTCAACAATACCGCTTGTATTAAGCACAGCCACAGCTTCCTCCTGAGTTACAGCTTTACCCGGATACAAAATTTCAGAAAGAATGGTAAAAAACTTTCCTCTTGTAACAGTTGCATCAGGATTGAATCCGTTTACCCATTCCTCAGGAAGCATTCCAAGTCCTGCAAGAGTTTTAAATTCCGTTGACACAGAGTCTGCGGCATGACTTATTGCAGTTATATTACTTAACGCCATCGCCGACGACACCAACAGAGTAATTATTTTTTTCTTCATCAAATCTACCTCCTTTTACTTGTTGAAAAATACCATGTATAATACTTTTGCCGCTTCGGCACGTGTAAGGTTTCCGTGAGGATCGAATCCGTCACCCTTACCGTTTATAATTCCCATTGCAGTAAGGTTATTAACACTTTCCTTTGCGTAGTCAGAAATCAGCTCCGCATCTGTGAATGATATTGAACTGCCCTTAGTAAACGTTAGATTTCGCTTACCCATAGCACGCTCTATTATCACAGCCATATCCTGTCTTGTGATATTTGAGCCGATACCCATGTATTCCTTGTCTATGCCCGTCATAAGTCCGTTCGAATATCCTGAAGCCACATATACATAGTACCATGCGCTTCTGTCTACATCCTTAAAGTCACAGAACACGCCTGTTGTCGGAAAGTCTCCTGCTCTTACAATCATCGTTATAAATTCTTCACGTGTTATTGTGCCGTTCGGGCGGAACGTTCCGTCATCATAACCTTTGAGAACACCTTTTGAAACAAGTGATTCAATATAAGCCTTTGCCCATGAAGCTTCTTCAAGGTCACTTAGAGAAACACTGTCTTCTTTTTCTTCACTGCCGCTAATTGTTGTTGACGGTGATGTTAAGCCTGCCACATTGTTGACAGATACTGACGGAGCTTTTGAAGATGAACCGCCGCCACCGCCACCGGAGCCTCCTGAGCTTCCTGATTTAGCATTCATTGCATCGTCAATGATATCCATAAGTCCGTCTACCGTATACGGATTATCTGAATAAAGCTTGTTTACTATTTTTGTATTCACACTGCTTTTCGATGATAAATCCTTATACTCTTTATACTCAGAATCATTTTCGTAGCCGAGAACGTCTGCATATTTTTTTAGGACAGCTTCAATCTCGCCTTTTTTCGCATTGCCTATGTCGTAAAGACCGTTTACCTCGGCAAATCTATCTTCTGCATCGGTAAAGCTGTCATACGAAACAGTTTCCATCATGTGCTTATTCACTTCGCTCTGTCTTGACGAACTCATATCGGAAAAAGCTGTATCTTCCCACTTGAAATTCAGCTTTTCAAGAACAGATTTTGCACTTTGCGCATCCTTTTCGTTATTGTACGAAACAAGATAAATTGCTTTATTTACAAGGCTGACAATATCAGCATTTTCTTCGCTTTCAACAATCGTTTGTATATCAGCTTTCATACCCGGAGTACATTCTGTCCAGAGCGTCATATCAATCCCTGCACACTCAGCCGCAACATAGTTTTCTTCGCTGTCAAGAACAGCTGAAATATTTCCCGGCACTCTCAGTGCTTCCGAAATTTCCTTCTGCTCTGCCAGAGATGCATACGAAAATTCAACACTTTCTTCTTCTCCGCCTGATGCTCTTAAGTACACAACATAGTCATCGCTTATACTTTCTCTCTCAGGCATTCCGAAGTTAAAAGTGAATTTTCCGTCTATCTTCTGCTCATCAATTGCAACGGCATCAACCGACGGATTTCCGCCTTTTTTAACAACAGTAAGAGTAAGACTGCACATTTCGCTTACTTGTCCTGTTACAGTAACTTCGTTTCCGATGCAGTTAAATTCTCCGACAGTTACGTCAGCAGCATGACATACGCCGTATGTACTTAAAATTGCAGTAGCCGTACAGATTGCACTAATTCTTTTTTTCATATACATTTCCTCCGTTTATTTTATTTATATATTTATATATTTTATTTTTCTGCTTCTATATTTATTTTAACATAGGTAAACATAAATACAATTCCGTTATTTTGATATATTCTTCAGTTTTTTTGATGAAATCTATTTACAAATAGTTATCTATATGTTATAATAATTTGTAAAAGGGGGTTTTACCGTGAAAGATACTGTTAAACGATTTCGTTTTGATAAATCTCACATCCAGATAAAGAAGCATCCGATATGGAAAATCGCAATACATAATCATGAATATTACGAAACAGAGCTACTCCTCGAAGGCAAAGGATTTTCCATTATAAACGGAGTATCACAAAAAGCTTCACGCGGGACTCTTACATTCGTTTCAGTACCTGACGTTCACGGATATGAGCTTAAAGAGGATTCGATGATGATTCATGTATCATTTTCTTACGATAAAATCAAAAATCCTGAAATTTCAAGGCTTCTGAAAGAGTCAAGAAGCTCTGTTGTAAACCTTGACGAGAACGATATACAAAAGTTCACAAGCCTTCATGAAATTTTGTCAGAGGAACTTAAATCTAACTCCCCGATATCAGAAATGATTGTAAATACAACACTCGAATCAATTGTCCTGTTTATACTTAAAAGACAAACTGCCGGAATGCTTCCCAAAACCGAATCTTCTGCAATAGAAAAAGCAATTAACTACATAAATGAACATTTTACAGATGGGTGTACACTCTCTGAAGTATCAGATTATATTTTCATGTCTGACGAGCATTTCTCACGTAAATTCCATGCCGAAACAGGAGTCAGATTTAACGAATACCTTACAGCCAAAAGACTTGAACATTCCAAAAGGCTACTCGCAAACGGTAAATATTCCATTCAGGATGTTGCCTTCGAATCCGGCTTTAATTCCGCAAGATATTTTTCAGAAGCATTTAAAAAGCATTTCGGATATACTCCTTCGGAATATCGCAAAACTCTTATTTTTGACCGAAAAGGGAGATTATCACTAAAAGCTATGCTTTAATATTATAATAACACGAAACAAGATATACTTTCTATAACTATTTCCGCAAATAGTTGCATTATTTCCTTAACAAATTTTGGAAAGGAGTCATGATAAATGAAAAACAAACCACTTCAATTTCACGAATTTTCAAGAGAGTACATAGCTATAAAAAAAATAGAATGTATTGACTCTATTATTCTGCATTGGCACAATTTTATAGAAATAGATTTGATGCTCAGCGGAAGCGGAACTACGCATATAAATAATACTTCGTACAAATTCCGACGCGGTACTCTTACCATGATTATCACCCCCGACTCTCACAGCTATGATATTACACTGTCTGAAAAAACAGATATGTTTTTTGTATATACACTGTCACCTTTAATTTTTATTATATATGAAGAAACATCTTCCTGCTCAGAACGGTCTCTTAATGTAAAGTCAAAGCTGAAATTACCGTTTTCATCACTGACAGTTTCCTTAAATGCATAAAAGTCATCTGAGTTTTCCGAATCAACCACAATAAGTGTCACTGTTGTATCTGCGGTAGTTTTACCTGTTACACTGATTTTACCGT
>JAZULT010000095.1:0-23992 GCA_045603225.1 Clostridia bacterium
AATATAAATTTCCGTCCCAACCGCGTTAAAATCCTCGTGAATACGAGAGTATTCCCTGCGTTTTTGCCTTGTCGGAACAAAAATTTATTATTTTTAAACTCGTATGACCTAAAACTGATGAAATTTCGGTCATATTTTAGTGCGGAGGACGAAGGAATGCTTTCGCCTTTCAAGGACGACAAGCTAAAAGATGGCGGAATTACACCGTTTCAGGCGTCTTTAGTGTTGGTCGCTTAGGCTATAGATGCCGCTAATGAAAACGGTTTTCTAGTAAGCTTGAATCATCCGGGATATTCTATGGAAACACCTGAATTTTTTGGGAAGCTAAACGGTCTTTTTGCTATGGAAATATATAATCATATATCGTTTATTGGAAGTGGAGTATATGACTATAATCCTGCCATGTATGATGATATGCTTCGCCGTGATAAAAAGCTGTACTGCATAGCGGCAGATGATTGTCACGGGAAAGCACCTGATGAAAGCCCACTGTGTGACAGATATGGTGGATTTGTGATGATTTCAGCACCGGAGCTCAAGTATGATGCTGTTATCAGAGCGCTTGAACAAGGGGATTTTTATGCTTCACAAGGTCCTGTTATAGATGAACTGTATATAGAAGGAGATGAGGTTCATTTAAAATGTTCGCCTGCTAGATATGTGGCGATGAATACTTCGCAAAGACCTTTTGGAGGTATTCGTGCAGCGGCGAAGGGCGAATATATAACGGAAGCAATTTTTAAGGTACCTTATGGACAAAAATATATGCGATTTGATGTAATCGACGAGCATGGATATCATGCTAATACTCGTGCTTATTGGATTCAGAATGAACAATAAAAACTGTTTAAATATGGAATCAGGCAGAAATCTGTGAATTCGCAGATTTCTGCCTGATTATTAATATTATTGATAGAGTTTTCAAAATGCAATTACACAGCCAATACATTAAAATATCTTTATATTACATCAATTTTTTCAGATTATCAATACTGATTTTAATTGCCTTAAGGCTGTCCATATCATCTTCTTCCCATTCGATTATGAACCATTCGGGATTACATTTTTTTGATGCTTCAATGATTGCTTTATTATCTAAAATACCTGTTCCGTAAGGTGCTGAAACTTTTTCACCATTTTCTCGGATTTTCATATCCTTAAGGTGTACAAGCGGACATTTTTTTCCAAGCTTTGAAAGATATTCAAGTGTATCAATTCCGGCATATTCTGACCAGAATGTATCAAGTTCATATATCATATCTGTTCCGTCAATAAGGTAGTCAAAAGCATATTTGCCATCAAACATTCTAAATTCGCTATCGTGATTATGAAATCCGAAAATCATACCGTTTTCACGTATTTTTTTGTCAATCTCTTTGAATTTCGAATTAAGCTCAATACATTTTTCTTTTGTTGATACATCAGCGCTTGGGCATATAATGTACTTGTTTCCGATTGTTTTGTTGTATTCAATAACTTCGTCAAGGTTATTAAGAAGCATATCAACTCCAACATGTGCTCCGGAAGCTTCAAGACCTATCCGGTCAAGCTCCTTTTTCATATCTTCTGCACTTATTCCACCGTAGCCTGCAAATTCAACACCATCGTAACCCATTTTCTTTATAGCTTCAAGAGTTCCGATGAAATCCCTTGCTGTAGCATCTTTAACACTCCATAACTGTACTGATAATTTAATCATATTTCTTTCCCTCATTTATACAGATTTTTTAGAATTTCAATTTCCTTTGCATATCCGTCAAGCTCATTCGGAGTTTCGAGATAGAACGGTAAATCTCTTAAATACTTGTGATTTATAATTCTCTCGAATGCTTCAATTCCGATTGAACCGTCACCGATTTTTTCATGCCTGTCCTTATGGCTTTCAAAAGGATTTTTTGAATCATTTATGTGGATTGCTTTAAGTCTTGAAATGCCGATGATTTTGTCAAACTCTTCAAGCACACCGTCAAGATTATTCACTATATCATATCCTGCGTCGTAAACGTGGCATGTGTCGAGACATACTCCGAGAAGTTCTCCGAGCTTTGTTTCGTCGATGATTCTTTTAAGTTCTTCAAAGCTTCTGCCGACTTCGCTTCCTTTGCCCGCCATTGTTTCAAGAAGAACAGTTGTTTTCATACCTTCGAATAAAGATACATTCAGCATATCACAGATATATTTTATACCTGCATCTACACCTTGTCCTACATGACTGCCTGGGTGAAAGTTATAAAGTGCACCCGGAGTTTTTTCGAGTCTTGAAATATCATCCTGCATAACGCTTGTTGCAAAATTACGAATCTTTTCGTCTGCAGAGCATCCGTTTAATGTGTACGGTGCGTGGGCGAGTATTATTTCTATGCCATTTTCCTTTGAATATTCAAGAAATGTAGTTATATCCTTTTGGTCAAGTTCTTTTGCACTTCCGCCTCTTGGGTTGCGTGTGAAAAACTGAAATGTGTTCGCTCTGATTGAAATTGCTTCTTTTGCCATATGTGTATAGCCTTTTGAGGCTGATAAGTGACATCCTATTTTCATATTATCCAATCATCCTTTACAGTGTACTTGTGATTGTAATTATATCATGTTTTTTTCTGTTTGTCAATGGAATATATGGGGTTTGGAATTGATTTCATTATAAATTTTATTAAAATTCAGGGATTTCTGTTACCTGTCCGTTATTTAATGCAGAAATATGCGCACAGATTCCTGCAGCTGTGATGTTGGCTGATATATCTTCATTAATTGAGGGTTTTCTGTTTTCGATTATACTTCTGACAAATTCATGTACGAGATGAGGATGCGAACCGCCGTGCATTGACATTCTGCCGGTGTCAAGATAATCTTTCCAGTTTTTTTGCTGTTCGGGTTCAAGCTCTAAAGTGAATTCGTGAAGTTCTTCAGGGAGAAGTTCATAATAGTTTTTCCATTTAATATTAATTTTGTTCCATCTGTACTTATCAAAACTGTTTTCATCGTATATCTTTTCAATTATCATTCCCTCATATTCACTCATTAAGGTTCTTTCTGAGCCGTATATGTTAAAATCTTCGGTGGGGAGTGCTGCACATTCAAACAATCCTCTTACTATCTGCCCCTTCAATCCATTTTCAAATTCTATAATTGCCTCTTCAATCGGGTATGGATTTCCGTAAACCTTTGTGTATTTTTCGTCCATAGTTCCCGAGCCTATACATCTCACATTTTTTATTCTTGAACCGGCAATTCCGTGCAGAGGTGCGATTATGTGCGTAGCGTAGTGCATCGGTGGAAGACCCATCCAGTATCCTGCCCAGTATTCCATTGGCTGAAAGTGAACACCTCTCATATGCTGAACTTTTCCGAATTCGCCGTTTTTTAACATTTCGCATGCTTTTATATATGGTGATGAATACAATTGTGTTTCCATCATCATGTAATTCTTTCCCGTTTTTCTTGTTGTTTCAACAATATCCTTAATTTCTTCAATAGAAATACCCATAGGTACTGCACAGGCACAATGTTTTCCGGCGTTGAGCGTTGCCGTTGTCATTTCGGCATGGGAAGGAATACCTGTACATATATGTATAGCGTCAACCTCCGGATTTTTAAGAACTTCATCAAAAGATTTACAGATAATGGTGTTAGGTGTTCCTTGCTCTTTGATATAATTGTTAAGTCTTTTATCGTCAGAGTCCACGATATAAACATTTTCTACGTCAGGATGTTTTGCATAAATTCTTGCAAAATGGTACCCGAAGTTAAGACCAATTACTGCTATTGATATTTTTTTCATATAAATCACTCCTATTGTAATGTAATCTGTCATTAAATGTGGGAAATTGTTTTTTTAATGCATTCTGAAATATCTACTGTAGCCATTCCGTTTATATTTGTGCTGAGTTTTCCGTTCAGAGGTTTTATCCATTTACTGTCAATGGATTTTATCCCGTTTTTCATACCGAGTATTGAACCTACCGTTGCCGCGTTACAATCCGTATCAAACCCTGCCTGTACTGCCATGCAAACAGATTTTGAGTAATCATTTTTTCCGTAAAGCAGACAGGCTGTTACAATTTCAGTATTTGAAATTGTGTGTGTCCAGTGATGTGAATTGCAGTCGTCCCAACGTTTGTAAAAGTTTTCGAAAAATTCATCTTCTGAAATTCCTTTTTCATATCCGTCAATTACATTTTGTATGGCTTCGTACAATCTTGATTTCTTCGGAATCTGAGAAATTCCTGATTTTATTATATCGTACATATTATCGCATACAGCAGCAGCTGCAATCATTGCCGATACGAACATTTCTCCGTAAATTCCGTTTTTTGTGTGGGAAATGCACGCGTCACGCCATGCCATTTCAGCCGCTGACTCCGGGTCTCCCGGATTTATGTATCCGAAATAATCACCACGTATCTGTGCTCCGATCCATTCACGGAACGGATTTTTGTATGATGCCGATGACGGCGGACGCAGTCTGTTTACAAAATTTCTGAAAGCCACTCTTTCTGCAGTGCAGTATGCAGACATCGGCTGATTATCAATCCATGCCTTTGCTATGTCATCGGGTGTAAAATCTTTCCCGTATTCTTCAATTATTTTCTGATACAGAACCATATAATTTGTATCGTCATCACATGGTGCATTATCAAGAAAATCTGTATAAAAACCGTTTTTCAGGTTGTGGTTACAATTTTCGATAAAACCTTCAGGAATATCTGAATAATTTATATATCTTGTCATCGGGTAATTCCCGGTTATTTTAAGAAGGAGTATCAACTCATTTAATTTCATGCATTCAACCGGTTTCCCCAGAAGGCATCCGCAGATTCTTCCGTACCATGCACCTTCAATTTTTTCTTCTATGGTTGTCGGGTCAAAAGGCTTTTTCGGACAGCCTTCTGACATGGATTTTATTGCTTCATAATCTGAAGGTTCGTTATAGGGAAAGTCACTTTTTGTTTTTGCGTTTAAAACGATATCGGAAATAATATCCGAAAGACGGTCGCAATATGCATTTCTCGGTAATTTGTGAACTGCTTCAAAAAGCTCTTTATATTCTTCAATGTCAAGTCCTTCATCTACCGACTGTTCATATTCAAAATTGATATCCTGTGCATATAAATCTCCGGGGCAGACAAATTTGTAAGAATGTAAAAGTGTTTTTCCGCTTGTTTCTTCCTCGTCCCGTTTGCCTGTATCAAAAAGCAGGGAATCGATTGTTATTCCTGCAAGCTTAGAGATTTTTATAAGATTGTTAAGATCGGGTTTTGATTCTCCGCTTTCCCATTTCTGAACAGACTGGTAGCTGACGTTGAATTTTTCGGCAAATTCCGGTTGAGTCATACCCTTACTGCATCTTATTTTATAAATATTATCTTTAAGTGGCATATCAATATTATCCTTTCTGTTTACAAAAGTACTCCTTCAATGCGATAATTATATATTACGGCTTTTCGTATGTCAACCAATTTCAGAGTGTATTTTGCACAACTGTTGGTTATGAGTGCGGTTGGTTTTAGGAATAAAGTGTTGAATTTGGTTGTATTAGCCTTGTTTCTCGTGGTATTTCACAATTTTTGCGAAAATACTTGCAAAATCACTTTAATTATAGTATAATTTTATTGTTTATGCAAGTAATTTTTTTTGAATTGGGAGAAATTTATGATAACTGTAACAAATGTAAGTCTTAATTTTAGCGGAACTAATTTGTTCTCCGATGTAAATCTTAAATTTACCGAGGGTAACTGCTACGGCATTATCGGCGCTAACGGTGCCGGAAAGTCAACTTTCCTGAAAATACTTTCAGGTGAGCTTGAACCTACAACAGGTGAAGTTTCAATTGCAAAAGAGCTTCGTATGTCTGTACTTAAGCAGGATCATTTTGCATTTGATGATAAAACAGTTTTAGATACCGTTATAATGGGTAACAAACGTCTTTATGATATTATGAAAGAAAAAGATGCTCTTTATGAAAAAGAAGATTTTTCGGAAGAAGACGGTATAAAGGCGGCTGAGCTTGAAGCTGAATTTGCAGAAATGGACGGCTGGGAGGCTGATTCAAATGCATCAAAGCTCCTTCAGGGACTCGGACTTGATGAAAGCATACTTTATATGCAGATGAGTGATGTCGGTGCAAAGGAAAAGGTTAAAGTTTTGCTTGCTCAGGCTCTTTTCGGAAGTCCTGATATAATACTCCTTGACGAGCCTACAAACCATCTTGATATTGATGCTATAAGATGGCTTGAGGAATTTATTATGGATTATCCTGGTACTGTTATCGTTGTATCCCATGACAGATATTTCCTTAATATGGTGTGTACGCATATTGTTGATATTGATTATACAAAGATTAAGATGTATGTAGGTAATTATGAATTCTGGTATGAATCAAGTCAGCTTATAGAAAGAATGATTAAACAGCAGAACAAGAAGGCTGAAGAAAAAATCAAAGAGCTTCAAAACTTTATTCAGCGGTTCTCGGCAAATAAATCAAAATCAAAGCAGGCTACAAGCAGAAAGAAAATGCTTGACAAGCTTACTGTTGAAGAGCTTCCGGCATCGTCAAGAAGATATCCGTTTGTCGGATTTGAGCAGGACAGGGAAGTGGGTAAGGATATTCTTACTGTTGACGGACTTTCAAAGACTGTCGGCGGAGAAAAGCTTCTCGATAACATCTCGTTTACACTCAGTAAAAATGATAAGATTGCGATAATAGGTGAAAATGAAATTGCAGTAACTGCACTTATGCAGATTCTTGCGGAAGAGGATGACGATTTTGAAGGTACAGTTAAGTGGGGAATAAGTACATCAAGAAGCTATTTTCCGAAAGATAACTCAGAGTATTTCGATAATTGTAAGCTTAATCTTGTGGACTGGTTGAGACAGTTCTCTGCTGATACATTTGAAACTCAGTCAGAGTCATATCTCAGAGGTTTTTTAGGCAGGATGTTGTTCTCGGGCGAAGATGTATTCAAAGAAGTACGTGTTCTCTCGGGTGGCGAAAAGGTAAGATGTATGCTTTCACGTATGATGCTTTTCGGCTCAAACGTGCTTGTACTTGACCAGCCTACAAACCACCTTGACCTTGAGTCAATTACAGCGGTAAACAACGGTCTTACAGCGTTTAAGGGTAATATTATTTTCTCATCTCATGACCATGAATTTATTCAGACAATTGCAAACCGCATAATAGAAATCAACAGCGACGGAAGTATTACAGACAGAATGTGTACCTATGATGAGTATATAGAAATGAAACGTGAAAAATCAAGGGGATGATGTCTTGAAAAGTACCTCTAAAGGTAGAAATGTTTTCAAATGGATATTGTGTAACGGCAGGAAAAGTATACCGTCAATTGTACTCCTGACAATAGTGGCAGTAGCAAACACTTTACTCGGACTCAGATTTACCATTGTATCAAAGTCTGTAATTGATATTGCTACAGGTCAACAGAACGGCAGTCTTTTGTACAGCTGTATAGAGCTTGTTATAATGCTTGTAATTCAGCTTATCATGCAAATATCCATCAATTTTATAAATGTTCAGGCGAATGCAAAGCTTGATATTGAACTTAAAAGAAGCGTATTCAGGACGCTTATCGAAAAAGATTACCTGTCTGTGACGAAATATCATTCAGGAGAGCTTCTGAACAGACTTACAAGTGACATAAACGTAATTACCGGAGGGATAATTACTATTGTTCCGAATGTATGTCTCCTTCTTACAAGTATAATCGGTGCATTTGTTATTCTTTTTAATCTTGACAGAACTTTTGCGATTTTGGTACTGCTTTTCGGGCCTGCACTTTTGATATGCGGCAGACTTTATTCGAAAAGATATAAGCAGCTTCATAAGGATTGTCAGCAGGCGGACGGACGTACACGTTCGTTTATGCAGGAGGCACTTCAGAATATTCTTGTTATAAAGTCGTTTAATAACCAGAATGATATTCTTGATCACAGTGAGGATTTGCAGAAGAAGGCATATAAACTGAAGCTTAAAAGGGTTAAGATTTCGATTGTAGCTCATGTGTGTATGTATATTGCGTTTAATGCCGGGTATTATTTTGCACTTGCGTACGGAGCATATAAACTGTCGATTGGTCTTATAACTTTCGGTACAGTAACTGCTATGCTTCAGCTTGTCGGGAAGATACAGACACCATTCCGAGATATATCTTCAATTATTCCGCAGTTTTTCTCGGTTACTGCATCTGTTGAAAGAATAAATGAGCTTGAAGATATGAAGAATGAAGAAACAACAGATATCAGCTGTACATATGATGAAATGGAAAGCATTGTGTATGAAAATGTTGTTTTCGGATATGACAAGGATAAGGTAATACTTAATAATGCATCTTTTGAAATTAAAAAGGGTGAATTTGCGGTTATCGGCGGAGAGTCGGGAATAGGAAAAAGTACAGCGATAAAGCTGCTTCTCGGTATAATGAAGCCTGACAGCGGAAGAATATATATAAAAACACAAAGCGGTGAAGTGGTAACCGGAACAGGAAGCAGAGGACTTTTTGCTTATGTGCCACAGGGAAATCTGATTCTGTCTGGAACAATCCGTGAAAATGTTACGTTCGGAAATAAGGATGCAGACGACAGTGCAGTTATAAAAGCACTTAAGCTTGCTCAGATATGGGATTATGTTGAACAGCTTCCTGAGGGGCTTGATACAGTCCTCGGTGAGAAAGGTCTCGGACTTTCGGAGGGACAGATTCAGAGAATTTCAATCGCAAGAGCACTTCTTTATGATGCACCTGTTCTTTTGCTCGATGAATCAACATCAGCGCTTGACAGCAAAACGGAAGCGGAGCTTCTTAAAACGCTTAAAGAGATGACGGATAAAACCGTAATAATTATTTCTCATAAGAAAGCCGCATTTGATGTGTGTGATAAGGTAATTGAGTTTTAAAAAACACGTGTAAGGGGATAAAACTTTCGATTTTGAAAAGTTTTATCCCCTTAACTGTTTTTTTAAATACTTTGACGGTGTTTCATCTTTTGCCAGCTTATATATCCGTAAATATCGTTTACAAGAAATACAATAAAGCATATTATGACAGATATGTATGATATGTCCGTAAATGATGCCATAACCCACAGCACTATAAGAACAATATCGTTTGCTGCATATGCTATTGCATATAGCGGACTTCGTCTAAAAGTAAGATAAACAGCCGCAAAGCTTGTAGTTACGGATAGTGTGCTTGGTATAATATTTGCAGTATTGAAATATTCTAAAATAAAATAAAATGCAACTGTTACACATAAAGTCAGAATCCACATGAATATGTATTCTTTTTTGTGTACGGTGTTGACTGTTACTTCCGATTTGTTTCCTTTATAGGGATTTCTGAGCCATGAAACAAGCGACAGAACAGCCATCGGCATAGTCATTCCGAGATAAGTTATCATTTCACCGTAATAAGCAAATGAATAAGAAATGATCCCGTATAATACACTGAAGATTACCATTAGAAGCTGACCGAATGGATTGCCTTTGGCATTGAATATGAGAGATGTTACACCTATCAGCGAAGCTGTGAGAGTCATATAGCTTTCTCTGTCGAATATAACAAATGAAATTATAATCAGTATAACTGAGTAAATCCAGAGATAAAGCTCGGTTTTTGTAAAGTAGTTTATTATTTTTCTCATAAAAACCTCCATAAAAAAAGAAGCGGCCGGGCATATCTTCTAAGACCTAACGATATGCCGCGGATGCTTTATTGCATCATACTACCCGGTGGCAGTTAAATATGTATTTATGTCAGTATATCATACTTTTTTTGTTTTGTCAATGTTTATTAATATAAGCGCATAAGATATACACAAAATGTATAAAATATATTGACAATTTGCATTGTTTATAATATAATATAAAGGAAGAAAGGGAGTGTTTTTATGGCTAAAACATCAACTAATATTTCTATTGATGCTGATATTAAAGCAAAAGCACAGGAATTGTTTGCGGATTTCGGATTGGATTTATCAACTGCAATAAATATGTTTTTAAGACAGTCTGTAAGAGAAAATGCAATACCATTCAGCATTTCTAGAGAAGTTCCTAATAGTGATACTTTAGCTGCTATTAATGAGCTTGAAGAATTTAAGAAAAATCCTGATAAATATAAGAGATATTCCTCTTTTTCTGAGCTTCTTGATGAGGTGAGACAAGATGCTTAAAATAGTTTCATCCAACAGGTTTAAAAAAGACTTAAAACTGGCAATCAAAAGAGGTTATAATATTGGATTGCTTGAAGAAGTAGTTAATACACTTGCAAGCTGTAAGAGTCTTGAACCTAAATACAGGGATCATGAATTATCAGGAGAGTATAAAGGGTTAAGAGAATGTCACATTACTCCTGACTGGCTGTTGGTATATCAGATTTTTGATGATGAACTTGTTTTGTATTTGTCCAGGACAGGAACACATAGCGACTTATTTTAATGACAGTAAATGACTAATTTAATATGAAAGGGATGACATTATGAGTTACGCAGACGAGATATTTATAAAAAATTGCAGAGACATAATTGATACGGGATTTTCTGATGAAAATCTGCCTGTAAGACCTAAGTGGGAGGACGGTGTTCCGGCACACACTATTAAGAAATTCGGGGTTGTGAACAGATACGACCTCTCTAAAGAGTTTCCGATTTTAACACTTCGCAGAACATATCTTAAAAGTGCAGTTGATGAGCTTTTGTGGATATGGCAGAAGAAATCGAATAATATAAAGGATCTGAACAGTCATGTATGGGACCAGTGGGCAGATGAGGACGGCTCGATAGGTAAAGCCTACGGATATCAGCTGGGAATCGTGAATCATTATTCTGACGGAGATTTTGACCAGGTTGACAGGGTTCTTCATGACCTTAAAAATAATCCGTCAAGCAGACGTATTATGACGAACATTTATAATCATGCCGATTTGTCAGAGATGAATCTGTATCCGTGTGCATATTCGATGACATTTAATGTAAGCGGAGATACATTAAACGGTATACTTAATCAGCGTTCGCAGGATATGCTTGCGGCGAATAACTGGAATGTGTGCCAGTATGCTGTTCTTTTACATATGTTTGCAAAATGTTCCGGTCTGAAGGTCGGAGAGCTTGTACACGTGATTGCCGATGCGCATATCTATGACAGACATATTCCCGTGATTGAGGAAATTATTGCAGGAGAAATACATGACGCTCCGACGTTTACTCTTGAAGATATTGACGACTTTTATAAGTTTACCACATCAAGTGTAAAGCTTGAAAACTATATTTATAACGAATTTAAACATAAAATACCGGTTGCAATATAAAATTTGGAAAAGATATTGACATAATCTGTTTTGTTTGGTATAATAAAAGTGCTACGTATTTCAAAAATGAATAATTCCGGAAATAGGTTTGCGTTTGGTAAAAGCGCAGGCTTTGATTTTCATTGTCCTATTTCTGGAATTGAAATGCGTAGCGGCTATATCGAAGCTGCGTTTTTCATGCGTCGGCTTCGGTCGGCGCATTTTTTGTATGAAAAGGAAGGATTGTTATGAGAAAATTTTTAGCTTTATTAGTTACATTAAATCTTTTTGTTGGAGGTTCAGCAAGTGCTTCGTCAGGGGGAGCACCGGGTAAGATTGTTCCTTTGCCACTTCCGAAAACGTCTTCTGTTGAATCTGAAATCAGCGGCAGTAAGGATTTTTATATTTCGCAGGAAGGTCACAAGGTTCACTGGGGCGGTGGAGTAGGAATCCCGGAAAATATTTCGGATGATAATTATTCACTTATTGTAGCATTTTATGATGACGGAAAACTTCTTCATACTGATATGAATGAGCTTGATGAAGATGTGACCGGGTTCGCTTTTAATGAGCAGATTCTGAGACTTTCATATGAGCCTGAAAATCTGAGCGCAAAGGCATTTTTGTGGAACGGAGCTTCAGATTTTAAACCACTTTGTCAGGCTGTGAATATAAAAAATGTTCCTTATACTACGTATTATGCAAAGGGACGTGTTGTTTCTACTTACAGAGACGGAAGCGTGGGAAAAGGCGAAGTTGAACTGAGACTTGAATATTCCGAGGATTTTGACGGAATGAAGATTACACCGGATGATTATTATAAGATAGATGCTGTGTATGATGATGAAAATATAAACAGTCATCTTTATGAGTATATGGATTTTGCAATTGCAATTGATGAAAATGACAATGCAAAGGTAATTTCATACACACCTCTTGACAGCAACAAATTTGTCACTTTCAGCGGTGAAAGTCTTGTGGAATATTATGAAGAAGAATATATACTCTTTGAGGAGGACGGCACACAGACAGAGCTTGAGTTAAGCAGTAACTGTGTGGTTTATGTTAACGGTGTGGAATGTTGGGGATATGATTTGTTTGATTTGAACTTGTCCGCGTCGGAAATTAAAGTTGCTGATGTGCCGGATACAGGTGAGAATTTTGCCGACGGACTGTATGATTTCATTTTTGTTGATACATATGCATGGGCAGTTGTGGAAGAAGTTGAAATAACTGATGAAACTGCGAAAATTTATTTTTCTGACTATGACACGACATATTCGATGAATGCTGTTATGACAATTGATTTTGCCGATGAGAATCAGATTGTAAATATATATAAAAATGATATGTCAATGGCAGGGATTGATGAAATTCGGCCGGGTGATAAGCTTTATATAAAATTTGATATAAATGATTCGCTTAATTATTCAATGTTTGCTGATATCATAATTGCCGAGGCTCCTGAGTCGGTAAGTCTTTTCAGCACTCGCAACGTGTCAAAGTACCTTGATGTGTATAAAGTGATCAGTCTCCCGAAGCTTATTAATAACGAAGACGGATTTAGAATAGAAGGAAAATTTGGACTAGAGACATTCGGTGATGATTTATACGATGTTATTATAAATGTAAAATCGGGTTCAAATGTATTGTACACAAAGGAATTCAAGGCGGATTCGAGAATGGAGCAGATATCGATATATGATGAGCTTGATTTTGATCCTGACTCAACAATGTATATGACAGTTTCTCTTGTTCATAACGGTCAGGAGCTTTATCCTACCGTGGAATCCGATATATCTGACGGATATGCCGAAGTAATCGGAAGAATAAGTGAAATTAATGGGAATGAAGCTACTGTCATGATTGAAAAAGCAGACGATTTCTTCGGACAAAGCTATACATATGATGACAGATTTGAGATAAAAGCAGATATTGACGTTGAATCTGTACTTTATGCCTGTGCAAAAATGAAGATTGAAAAGAAAAGTGGAAGATACATTGTAAAGAGCTACAATCTGTATAATACCGATGTTGTTGAGCTGAAAACAGCGGATTTTTCATACTATGATTATAATTCTATAGAATTTGGCGATGCATATTACAGATTAAGTGATGATATAACGGCTTATGTAAACGGTGAAGAAGTAAATGTTGATGATGCCGTTGAGTATTATATCAGCGATAACACGACAGGAACGGTCAAGCTGGTTGACACTCCGGAATACGGATACATGGGTAAAGACAACAGATATGACTATATGTTTATTACATATATTGAAGTTCCTGAGGACAGATATATTACCGTTGGACCTGATACAAGTTTTGCGGTTGTTGATAGTGCATGGTTGAGTGTGAATAATTTAATAGATTTATATAAAGATGGTGAGTATATCACTGTTGAAACTAAAGAAGATGTTTCGAAGCTGGAAAGAGGAATGGTTATTGTTTATGATATGAACCTCGGTATGGCTGAAAATATCAGAATATTGTTTGATATCCTTGGGATAAGCAGTGACAACGAAGCTATTTCGTATAGTGATGCTGTGAATTACACAAAAGGACTTGAGATAATTGAAGGATATACTTCGTTTGATGATAACATATATTTTAAAACAGGAATTGAAGTATGGGATGATTCGGTTCTTTCAACTCCTGAAGGATGTGCAAGAGTAGGATTTGGTGCTATTGTTGATAGAGACTCATGGGGCGTTTATATCGGTCAGGTTGAACAAGCAGCGGAGGAGATTGGAAACTATATAAGTGCCGGAGATTATTATTCGGATAATATAGATTACTATGAATTTTCCCGAGATATGAATGTTTACATATACGATTTTAATGAAAGAGATAAAACCGATTACAGATTGACTACCGGAGCTGTAGGCAATATTGTGAAAACGATTGTTCCGCAGAGTCAGCTGATTGAAAACGAAAACGGAGATTATATTTATAACTGGACAGAAATCGACAGTGTTGATAATGCAAACTACGCATATTTCAAAACACTTAACGGTGAGATTACAGATATTCTTGTAATTATACCTATGGAATGGTAAGAATAATTTTGACCAAATTGTGTTACAATAACAAAAAATGCAGGGGGCGACCTATGTGTCGTTCCGAAGAGGATATATGAATAAATTATTAAAAACAGCCCTTATCGCCGGCGGAGTTCTGACGGCGGTAAAGGGGCTTGATACAAGACTTGAAACGACATATTACACTGTTGAATCTCCGAATCTTCCCGAAGAATTTGATGGTTTTAAAATTGTGCATTTGTCTGATTATCATAATGACTCTGTCCCGAACCTTATAGAAGAGGTTCAGGGGCAGAAGCCTGATATTATTGTGTGCACGGGAGATATGGCGGACGACAAAGGGACATACGCTCCGGCGCTTAACCTTGTCGAACGTCTTCTTAATATTGCACCTGTTTTTATGGTAACAGGAAATCATGATTTATGGAGACATGATTTCGAAAAAATGCATGATGAAATGACATCGGCAGGTGCGAGGTTCTTAAGAAATGAGCGTGTATTCATAACTAAAGGTGAATCAAGAATCTCATTGCTTGGAATTGACGACCCGTTTGCGTGCGAGGAAAAGAAAATAAAGAAATACCTCAGAACCGAAGCGGAGAAGCTTTCCGAATATGACGGATATGAAATACTTTTATTCCACCGTGCAAATCTTCTTGATGAATTTTCTGATTATAGCTTTGACCTGATACTGTCAGGGCATATGCACGGAGGTCATGTGCGTATACCGGGAATTGGCGGCGTGGCGGCTCCGAGATCGTCTCTGAACGGAGGAGAACGGCTTTTGTTTCCGCGATATTTTGGCGGAAGATTTAAAAACGGCAATACAGAAATGATAGTAAACCGCGGTCTCGGCAATCCGACCCCTATCCCGAGACTGTTTAACAGACCTGAACTTGTGTCGATAACCCTACGTAAAATTTGAATGAATAAATATTTTTTTAAAACTGACTTTTATTTTGTATTATTCGCATAATTTTATTAAAAATGCTTGACAAGAAGGTTACGGTGTGATAAAATATTTATCAGTTGAATAATCCGTTTGTTCGTTTATTCTTTAAAACGGTGCAGAGACACCGGCAAGAGTACCGACACAGTTGCAAGTGCTGTTTGCGCAGCGCTGTGTTTTGTTGTGCATACTTATACTTAATGTATACTGATTCATACTCTTGCGGATGCAAGAGTATTTTTTTAAAATTAATGGAGGGAATAATGAGTTATCTTTTAAAAAACGCAAAAATATTTGACGGTAAGGATTTTCAAAACGGCGATGTTCTGGTTAATGAGAACAGTGCTTTATTTGGCGTTTTTGATAAATGTGACGGTATTGTTATTGATGCTTCCGAATATGTTGTTTTACCCGGTTTTGTTGATGTCCATGTACATTTTCGAGAGCCGGGTTTTTCATATAAAGAAACTGTTAAAAGCGGCTCTCTTGCAGCAGCGGCAGGCGGTTATACGGACGTATGTACAATGCCGAATCTGAATCCCGTACCTGACAGTGTTGAAAGTCTGAAAGAGCAGACTGATATAATAGATAAGGATGCATGTATAAACGTTGTTCCGTTTGGTTCAATCACTGTAGGTGAAATGGGACAAGAGCTTGCAGATATGGCAGGCATGAAAGACTGCGTTGCCGGATATTCCGATGACGGACGCGGCGTTCAGAGTGCTGAAATGATGGAACGTGCCATGATTGAGGCAAAAAAACTTGATAAGGTTATATCCGCCCACTGCGAGGATAACAGCTTGCTTCACGGCGGTTATATAAATGACGGTGAGTATGCAAAAACTCACCGTCACAGAGGCATTTCAAATGAAAGCGAATATAAGCCGATTATGCGTGATATTGAGCTTGTTAAGAAAACAGGAGTTAAGTATCATGTTTGTCATATCTCGGCTGCTGAAAGTGCTGATGTGATAAGAAAAGCAAAGGCAGAAGGTGTTGACATAACCTGTGAGACGGGTCCTCATTACCTTGTTCTGTCTGACAGTTGTCTTGAAGAAGACGCAAGATTTAAAATGAATCCTCCGCTAAGAAGCGAGGCGGACAGGCTGGCTCTTGTGGAAGCTCTTAAGGACGGCACAATTGATATGATAGCAACAGACCATGCACCTCATTCCGATGATGAAAAATCAAGAGGACTTGAAAAAAGTGCGATGGGTGTTGTGGGACTTGAAACCGCTTTTTCTGTGATGTACACTTATTTTGTAAAGACGGGAATCATCACTATGGAAAAGCTTATGCAGCTTATGCATTACAAGCCGCTTGAAAGATTTGGTCTCAAATCAGAAATGAAGGACGGCAATTTTACAGTATTTAATCTTAACGAAAAATATACTGTCAATCCCGATGAATTCAATACAAAAGGCAGAGCAACGCCTTTTACGGGAATGGAACTTTTCGGAAGATGTGTTATGACTTTTTATAAGGGGGAATTAGTGTGGAAAACAAGCATGATGTAAAAATTGTTCTTGAAAACGGAACAGAGTTCACCGGATTCAGCTTCGGTGCAAAATGCGAAAGAGTGAATGAATTGGTATTTGATACTTCAATGGTGGGATATCAGGAAATTATATCAGACCCGACATATACCAATCAAATGGTTGTAATGACTTATCCGCTGATAGGTAATTACGGTATCACAGATGATGATTTTGAAACAAAGAACCCGACAATCGGCGGACTTATTGTTCGTGAATATAACGATATGCCGAGTAATTTCAGAAGTACAAAAACTCTTGGCGAAGAGCTTGAGGAAAATGGAATTCCCGGAATTTACGGTCTTGATACAAGAAAGCTTACAAGAATTATCCGTGACAACGGAACAGTAAAGGTACTTATATGCGATATAGATAAGCCGCTTGATGAAGCACTTGAAATACTTAACAAAACAGAGATTCCGAAGGACTCAGTTGCAAGTGTCAGCTGTAAAAAACGTTGGTATTCAAGAACTTCAAATCATAAATACAATGTTGTTGTAATTGACTGCGGTGTAAGATACAGCTTTATTAAAAATCTTAAAAAGTGCGGATGTAACGTTACTGTAGTACCATACAACACAACAGCTGAAGAAATTGATTTTATGAAGCCGGACGGAATATTTATTTCAAACGGACCGGGTAACCCTGAAGACGTTAAAGAGGTTGTTGAAACGGTTAAAGCTCTTAAGGGTAAATACCCTATGTTCGGAGCTTGTCTCGGTAATGAAATTCTCTGTCTTGCTTACGGTGGAAAGACATATAAGCTTAAGTTCGGTCATCGCGGTGGAAATCATCCTGTTAAGAATGTTAAAACAGAAGCTATTCAGATTGTATCACATAATCAGGGATATGCAGTTGACGAAGCTTCGCTTAAGAATACAGGACTTGAAATAACACATATCAATGTACTTGACAAAACGGTTGAGGGTGTTGAGTGTGAAAAAGATAATGTGTTCGGTGTTGAGTTTATTCCGGACAGCTCTGTCGGAAATGACAATGATTCATATTTCTTCGATAAATTTGCAAGCATGATGAAGGGAGGCTGCTAAGATGCCTAAAAGAAAAGACTTAAAGAAAATACTTGTAATCGGTTCGGGCCCTATCGTAATCGGTCAGGCGGCTGAGTTTGACTATGCAGGCACACAGGCATGTATAGCTCTTAAGGAAGAAGGGTATGAGGTTATCCTCCTTAACTCAAACCCTGCAACAATTATGACAGATACAACTATTGCTGACAAGGTTTACATGGAGCCTCTTACACTTGAATATGCGGCAAAGGTTTTAAGATATGAACGTCCTGATGCTATCGTACCGGGTATCGGAGGTCAGACGGGACTTAATCTTGCAATGCAGCTTGATAAAAAAGGTGTACTCAATGAATGTCAGGTAGAGCTTCTCGGTACAAGCAGTGAAAGTATTGAGCGTGCAGAAGACAGAGAGCTTTTTAAAGAGCTTTGCGAAGAGCTGGGTGAACCTGTTATAGAATCACGTATCACACACTCAATTGAAGAGGGTGTAAAGGCAGCTGAAGAAATCGGATATCCTGTTGTACTTCGTCCTGCATTCACACTTGGCGGAACAGGTGGCGGATTTGCTGATAATGAGTCAGAACTCAGAGAGATTATGAAAAATGCACTTCAGCTTTCGCCTGTTTCTCAGGTTCTTGTTGAAAAGAGTATTAAAGGATATAAGGAAATTGAATTTGAAGTAATGCGTGACAGCAAGGATACTGCAATCACTATATGTAGTATGGAAAATGTTGATCCTGTAGGTATTCATACAGGCGACTCAATAGTTGTTGCACCGAGCCAGACTCTTTCAAGTAAAGAATACAATATGCTCAGAGGTGCGGCACTCAGGATTATTCGCGCACTTAAGATTGAAGGCGGATGTAACGTTCAGTTTGCACTTGACCCTCAGTCATTTAAATATTATGTAATCGAGGTTAATCCGAGAGTATCACGTTCGTCAGCGCTTGCGTCAAAGGCAAGCGGGTTCCCGATTGCAAGAGTAACAGCTAAAATTGCTGTTGGTCTTACACTTGACGAAATACAGCTTGCAAATACTCCTGCATCTTTCGAACCGTCAATTGACTATGTCGTAACAAAGATGCCGAGATTCCCGTTTGATAAGTTTGCTCAGGCTTCGAATAAACTCAGTACACAGATGAAAGCGACAGGTGAGGTTATGTCAATCGGCAGAACCTTTGAAGAAAGCTTGCTTAAGGCTGTACGTTCGCTCGAAATCGGTGTGTGCCATACACATATGACAAAGTTTGACAAAGCTAATATGAGCATAGATGAGCTTCTTGATTATATCAAGGATGCTACTGATGACAGACTTTATGCTATAGCACAGCTTATGTGGCTTGGTGTAGACCACAGCAGAATCTGTAACATAACACAGATTGATATGTTCTTCCTTGACAAGATAAAGAACATAGTTGATTTTGAAAGAGTTCTTGAAGATAATATCGGAGATATTGAGCTTCTGTACAAAGCTAAGAAAATGGGCTTTTCAGACAAGTATATGGCACACCTCTGGAAGATGACAGAGATGGATATATACAAGCTTCGTGAAGCAAATGATATGTTCCCTGTATATAAGATGATGGATACTTGTGCAAGTGAGTTTGACAGCTATGTACCGTATTTCTATTCAACATACGAGGATGAAAATGAATCACCTGTAAGCGATAAGGAAAAGATTGTTGTTCTCGGTTCGGGTCCTATCCGTATTGGACAGGGTGTTGAGTTCGACTATTCAACAGTTCATGCCATTAAGACAATTAAGGAATACGGCTACGAGGCTATTATTATAAACAATAATCCTGAAACTGTTTCAACTGACTATACAACAAGTGATAAGCTTTATTTTGAACCTCTCACAACAGAGGATGTTATGAATATACTTCATCTTGAAAATCCGATTGGTGTAATCACTTCACTCGGCGGACAAACTGCAATTAACCTTGCAGAACCGCTTATGAAGCATGGTGTAAAGATTATCGGTACCGATTTTGAAGGTATCGAAAGAGCAGAAAACAGAGACTCATTCGAAAAAATTATGACAGAGCTTCAGATTCCACAGCCTAAAGGACAAGCTGTTACAAATATCGAAGCAGGTGTTAAAGCTGCTGCTGAAATCGGATATCCTGTTCTTGTTCGTCCGAGCTATGTTCTCGGGGGACGTGCAATGCAGATAGTGTCTGATGAGGAAGGACTTCGCAAATACCTTAAAACAGCTGTTGAAATTGATGAGGATAAGCCTGTACTTGTTGATAAGTATGTGTCAGGAAAAGAGCTTGAAGTAGACGCAGTATGTGACGGGACAGACGTGTTTGTTCCGGGTATAATGGAGCATATAGAAAGAACAGGCGTTCACTCAGGTGACAGTATAAGTGTATATCCGACATTCAGTGTATCACAGAAGGTTAAGGACACAATCCTTGACTATACAAAGAAGCTCGGTATAGGTATCGGAATAGTAGGTCTTTATAATATTCAGTTTATTGTAGATAAAGATGAAAAGGTATATGTAATCGAAGTTAATCCGCGTTCTTCAAGAACTGTACCGTTCCTGTCAAAGGCAACTGGATATCAGCTTGCGGATATTGCAACCCTTGCGATTATGGGTAAAACACTTAAAGACCAGGGAATAACAGACCTTTATCCGAAGGAGAAGGAACGTTGGTATGTAAAAGCACCTGCATTCTCATTCTCAAAGCTCAGCGGTATCGATGCATATCTTTCGCCTGAAATGAAATCAACAGGTGAAGCAATCGGATATGATAAGAAGTTTACAAGAGCTCTTTATAAAGCACTTCAGGCGTCAGGCATGAACGTTGACAATTACGGAACAGTATTTGCCACAGTTGCAGATGATGATAAGGAAGAAGCACTTCCGCTTATCAGACGTTTCTATAATCTCGGATTTAATATTGAAGCTACAAGAGGCACTGCAGAGTTCCTTAAGAAGCATAATATCAAGACAAGAATCCGTGAGAAAATCAGCACAGGTAATGAAGAAATTCTGGAAGCTATCAGAAAAGGCTACGTAAGCTACGTAATAAATACACGTGATCTTAACTCAGGAAACGAAAATGACGGTTACCAGATAAGAAGATGCGCTGTTGAAAATAACGTAACAATGTTTACGGCACTTGATACTGTCGGAGCTTTGCTTGATGTGTTGGAAGAGACGACGTTCTGCATTTCTACCATAGATGAAGATTAAGGAGAAATTTATGAAAGTATCTGATTTTTCAATAATTTCAAATATAAATATTGCAAAAGATGTTTACAAAATGATTTTAAAGGGAGATACCTCACATATCACCGCTCCGGGGCAATTTATAAATATTGCCCTGGAGGGTTCATATTTAAGACGTCCTATATCTGTGTGCGACTATGACAGCGAAACTGTTACAATCATTTATAAGGTTGTAGGCGGCGGAACGGAAAAAATGTCTGTTATGAAAGAAGGAGAATTTCTTGATGTCATGACAGGTCTCGGAAACGGATTTTCTGTTCAGAACTGCAACGGGAGAGCACTCCTTGTTGGCGGAGGTGTAGGTGTACCGCCTCTTTATAAGCTTGCAAAAGAGCTTGATAATCCGATAGTTGTTTTAGGCTTCAATTCTGCAGATGATGTATTTTATGTTGATGAGTTCAAAGAGCTTTCAGACAGTGTTCATGTATCTACAGCTGACGGAAGCATGGGTACAAAGGGATTTGTTACTGACGTTATAAAGGATTTGTCAGGATATGATTATACATATTCATGCGGTCCCGAACCGATGCTCAAAGCACTTTACAATGCAGTTGAAGCTGACGGTGAATACAGTTTTGAGGAACGTATGGGATGCGGATTCGGTGCGTGCATGGGATGCAGCTGTAAGACAAAATACGGTTATAAAAGAATTTGTAAGGACGGTCCTGTTCTTAAAAAGGAGGAAATCGTATGGTAAACACAAAAGTTAATCTTTGCGGTCTGGAGCTTGACAATCCTATTATTCCGGCAAGCGGAACGTTCGGTTACGGCTATGAATTTGCTGAAATTTATGATATAAATATGCTTGGAAGCTTTTCTTTCAAGGGTACTACAAAAGAACCGCGTTTCGGTAATCCCACTCCGAGAATCGCAGAGTGCGAAAGAGGTATGATTAACTCTGTCGGACTTCAGAATCCGGGTGTTGAAAAGGTAATAAGCGAAGAACTTCCGAAACTGAAAAAATGCTTCGATAAAAAAGTAGTTGCAAATGTAGGCGGTTTCTCAATTGATGAATACTGCTATTGTTGTGAAAAGCTTGACAAGGAAGAGCAGGTTGGAATTTTGGAGGTTAACATAAGCTGTCCGAATGTGCATAATGGGGGAATGAGTTTCGGTACAGTCCCTGAAAGTGCGTATGAAGTAACAAAGGCAGTAAAGGCTGTTACAAGCAAGCCTGTAATGATGAAGCTCAGTCCGAATGTTACGGATATAACAGCAATTGCAAAAGCATGCGAAGAAGGCGGGGCTGACGGTATAAGCCTTATAAATACACTTCTTGGAATGAAGATAGATTTAAAATCAAGGAAGCCTGTTGTAGCAAATAAAATGGGCGGTTTTTCAGGCCCTGCAATACTTCCTGTTGCTGTGAGAATGGTATATCAGGTGTATGAAGCGGTTAATATTCCCATAATGGGACTCGGAGGTGTGGCAAAGGCTGAGGATGTAATTGAAATGATGCTTGCCGGAGCTGCAGCTGTTCAGGTTGGTGCAGAAAACCTTGTAAATCCTTATGTTTGTAAGGAGATTATAGAAAATCTGCCGAAGGTAATGGAAAAGTATGGAATAAGTAATTTATCCGATATAATCGGAAAAGCTCATTAAGGAGAATGGAAAAATGGGAAAAGATGTAATTATAGCTTGCGATTTCAGCAGCAGAGAACAGACAATTGAATTTCTTGATAAGTTCACAGACGTAAAGCCGTTTGTGAAAATTGGCATGGAACTTTTTTATTCAGCAGGTGCTGATATGGTTCGAGAAATAAAGGCAAGAGGACATAAAATATTCTTAGACCTTAAGCTTTGTGATATTCCGAACACTGTTAAAAAATCAATGAAGGTATTGAGCGGCCTTGATGTTGATATGTGTAATCTCCATGCGTTTGGAACAAAAGCGATGATGGAAGCGGCAATAGAAGGGCTTACGCGTGAAGACGGTACAAGACCGATTCTTATTGCAGTAACACAGCTTACATCAACAAGTGAAGAACGTATGAGAGACGAGCTTCTTATAAATGAACCTATTGATAAGGTTGTTATGCACTACGCAAAAAATGCATCGGAAGCTGGACTTGACGGTGTTGTATGTTCACCTCTTGAAGCGGCAAAGGTTCACGAAGTGTGCGGAGCAGATTTTATGACGGTTACACCCGGAATCCGTTTTGCTGACGGAGATGTTGGCGATCAGGTAAGAATAACAACTCCTGCAAAAGCTAAGGAAATTGGTTCTGATTATATTGTTGTCGGGAGACCTATAACAGCGGCAGAAGACCCTGTTGCGGCTTATAAGAGAGTTGTTGCAGAATTTGTTGGTTAAACGACCAATACTAAAGGCTGATTTATAATTGATTTTTGGGGGTGTTGCGTTAAGCGATGCTCCCTTTATTGTTGTATAGGAAATTGTGGTTTTTTTAATATGGTGAAGCAACATGAAAAAAGCACGCGTATGACACTTAAAGAAGCATCGGATATGGTAGGAATAGATGACCCTTCGTATATGAGCCGATTGTTTGAAAAGGTGTGCGGTATGAGCTTTTGGGAATATTCTTCCGATTGATGTAGTTTTTGTATATCTATTGACTTTCCGGTGTATTTGTGGTAAAATGCAAGAAAAGGATAGGTAGAAAAATATTGAATATAAATATACGTTTTGAATCAGAAATCTACCGAACAAAGAATTAAATGAAAAAGAAAATATATATTTGTATAGACCTTAAGAGCTTTTACGCATCTGTTGAATGTGTGGAACGCGGTCTTGACCCGCTGACAACAAATCTTGTTGTGGCGGACTTGTCAAGAACAGAGAAAACAATCTGTCTTGCAGTTACTCCGAGTCTCAAAGCATATGGAATTCCGGGGCGTGCAAGACTTTTTGAAGTGGTACAAAAGGTAAAATATATAAATAAT
>JAZULT010000096.1:0-34071 GCA_045603225.1 Clostridia bacterium
ACGGTAAAATCAGTGTAACAGGTAAAACTACCGCAGATACAACAGTGACACTTATTGTGGTTGATTCGGAAAACTCAGATGACTTTTATGCATTTAAGGAAACTGTCAGTGATGAAAACGGTAATTTCAGCTTTGACTTTATATTAAGAGACCGTTCTGAGCAGGAAGATGTTTCTTCATATATAATAAAAATTAAAGGTGACAGTGTTTATACAAAAAACATATCTGTTTTTTCAGACAGTGTAAAAGATGCGGTGATTGCAGAAGTTACAGGTGGAAATAAAGCTTCTCTTCAGACTCTGCTCGAGGATGAAGACAGATGTATTGTACTCGAAAATCAGGGGTTTAATATAGCGGGCTATAAAGCTCTTTCGGAAACAGAAAAATCAGATGTTGCCGAAAACTATTATGATGATAAAGAAAGTTATCCCGATGCGGAGGGGGCATTGCTTTTTAATGCAGAGACAGCAGTCGTAATTTCTAAAACAGCCGATGCAGATTATAGCGACATCTTAAAGGCTGTTGATTTAGTCGGAATAGGTTTTTCAGAATCATCTGATTTCGTTAAAGACAGTCTTAAGAATGATAAATCTTATACAAGTCTTTTGGAATTTGAAGGAAAGTTTGATGAATTTACAGCAGTGGAAAAGATAAACAATGCAAGATTTTCAGATATGGAAGATTTGTTCGACAAAAATAAAGAGGTTCTCGGGCTTGACGGTGAAGATTCTTACGAAACATATCTTGATTGGTCAGACAGCAATAAAAGAAGTCTGAATCAGAAAATTGTAACTGCACTTAAAGACGGCGGTGCTGAAGATGCAGAAGATTTTCTGAAAGTATTCAAAAAAGCCTTTAAAGAGGTCAAATCTTCAACGTCTAAAGGAGGCGGTTCCGGTTCATCGGGCGGAGGAGGCTCACGAGGCTCTGGTTCTTCATATCCGGGCGGAGCAGGTTCAACGCAGAATATAACATCGGTAATGATTCCGGAAATTACAGCTGATGTTAAATTTGCCGATGTAGCTGATAGCTTCTGGGCAAAGACGGCAATTGAAGCTCTTGCAAAGGACAAGATTATAAACGGTTATGAGGACGGAACCTTCAGACCGAACAACAGCATAACAAGAGAAGAATTTGTATGCCTTATAGCAAAAGCGTTTGAAATTGAAGGCAGCGGTAACTGTTCGTTTGCAGATGTAACAAAAGACAAATGGTATTATGATTATGTTTCTGTCTGCTGTGAAAAAGGAATTATAAACGGGTTGTCTGAAACTGAGTTCGGAACGGGAAAGAACATTACAAGACAGGATGCGGCAGTTATAGTAAGCAGGATACTTAAACTTTCAGAATTGGGCTCGAATAAATTCGCCGATGATGTGGAAATATCAGATTATGCAAAATCAGCTGTTTATTCTCTAAGAGACAAAGGAATAATTTCAGGAGACACGGATAATAACTTCAATCCGAAAGCTAATCTTACAAGAGCAGAATGTGCGGTGATTGTACAAAGAGCTGTGAAACACTAAAAGAAGGGAGTATGAAGATGAAAAAAATAACATCAATTTTACTTAGTACAGTTATTCTTGTCATGTCCATGGGGATTTCGGTATCGGCAGAGAAGAAGCCTGTTGATATGGAAAAATGGAACTTTATCATAAATTTCGATATTATCTATACCGAAAAAATTGAAGATATGGCAAAGATAAAAGTTACAAGAGGTGATTTTGTTACATACCTTATTTATCTTATGAATAAGGGTGATATCGGTTATGAAGGTGAAAGCCTTTTCAGTGATGTAACAGATATGGATGACTGTTTTGAGACTGCGAACGTTGCAAAACAGCTCGGTTACATAACCGGAAATGTTCTTAGACCGTATGATAACATAACGTATGCTGAAGCGAGAGAAATGATTCTTCGTGCAATGGGCTACAGCGGTCTGGGACAGAATATGATAAATAAGGTTGACCTTCCGTCGTACAGCGGTTCATATGTTATGACATATAATGACGTTGTTGAATGCTTCTATGCAGCGATGCACGCACCGCTTCTTAAGTACAACATAGAATCAACAGGCGGCTCAATTGAGTATACAGTTGACGACAATAAAACAATACTTTCCGAATACTACAAAGTGGAAATAATAGAGGGTATTGTTACTGAAAACTGCAGAACAACACTTTACAGCTATGAAAAGGCAATTGACTCATATGTAGGAATCAATGATGAAAAGTACGGTGACAGTAAGAATATTGCAGATAGTTGGCTGGGATATAATGTTCGTGCGTATATCGACTATACATATGACAAAGAAGACGGAAATCTTGTTTATATAGCAAAGAAACAGAATAAAAATACTGAAATAACACTTACACCTGATGAAATAGACAGCGTTTCAAATGATGTTTCAAGAATTTCGTATACGAAAGACGGAAACAGAAGCACAAGCAAGAGAATAGATGAAAACGTTTGTGTAATCTATAACGGTAAAGCTTATACAAAATATACTCCAAAAGACCTTCAGCCGGAAAACGGAAGTGTAACACTTATAGATAACAATGCAGACGGAGCATTTGATGTTGTTAAGGTATGGTCTTATCAGACAATGTTTGTTGACAGAATATCGGGAAATAAAATTATTTCAAATAAGTTTGATTTTTCGGGTGCACTTCAGCAGATAAGCCTTGATAATATATCAGGTACGTTTGATTTTGAAATTTTCGAAAATGATTCTAAGAAAGAATTTTCAAGACTTAAAGCAGGGCAGATTCTGAGCGTGGCACAGTCAAAGAATACTACTGACGGATATATCAGAATAAACATTGCAACTTACGAAGAAACAGGTGTATATGAAGGAATAAACCGTAACGAAATGACAATCAATGTATCGGGAAATTCTTATAAGATAACTCCCGAATTCGTCAAGGAATATACAAACATTGAGATGGGAAAGACGTATAAGTTCTATTTCGATTGTTTCGGACAGATAGCAGGTGCGGTAATTGTTGCCGACGCAGAGCTTGCATATGTATATATGTATTCGGTTATTTATGATGATTCCGATGAAGCGGCATTTATAAAATTATTTAATGCCGCAAATGAATGGCAGACATATTGTATAAATGATAAAATTATTTTAAACGGTAAAAAAGTTGCACCGAATATTCTTACAGAGTATAATCCGGGACAAACAAGAAAACAGCTTGTTGACGAATTCGGTAAGAGTGTTAAGCAGATTATAAATGTAAAGATTGTTGACGGAAAGATTATCAGTATTGAAACAGCAACTCCTGACGGAGAGATTGGTACATTTAACACATCAGGGAAGAAAAAACTCAGATATTACGGTCAGAACAAATCATTCGGACACGAGTATTTCGTGCTTGGAAAGACAGTTATTTATGCAGTACCTATGGATGACCCGACAAATCTTGATGCTTACAAAACTGTTATAGCACCCTCATGGGATAAAGATTATCAGGTTGAGGCATATGCATGGGATGAATACTACGGTGCAAGCGCAATTATAATGGAAGCAGAGGACAGCTTCTTTGATAAATCAATTCCCGACTGTCTGATTCTCGGAACAGGAACAATGCTTGGCGGTGACGGTACACCTGTTGAATATGTTGATGTTTCTTTCAAAGGGTTTGAGTCGTTAAAAGTAGAGATTGCTGACGAATTTGATATATCCGAAGTAAACAGCGGTGATATTGTAACAATTAAAATTAATGAATCGGGGCAGTTGTATGGTGTTGAAAGACCGTCACACCGTTCATATTCGTTTGTAAAGGACGGTAAAACTCCGTCAAGACCTGCAAATCTGCACACAGACTCAATTCAGAGAGGTACAGTTATAAAGGCAGATCCTGTAAACGAAATTTTTCTTGCATATCTTGATAATTCAGGTAAGCCTGTTGCAATCAAAGCAGATTATACTGACTTGATTGTAAGAAGATATAATATAGAAAAAAGAACTTGTCAGATGAGCTCGCTTTATGAGCTTGAGGCAGGCGACTTCTTTGTAATGTACAGCGGTGGTTCGTATTCTTATTGTATTACAGTTTATGAAGATGAATAATTAAAGAAAGGAGGAGATTGTATGACAAAGAAAACTTTATTAATGCTTTCGATTGCCGGAGTGCTTACGGCAGGTGCAAGTGTAGTAAGTGCCGAAAATATAAACGGCTGGGAAATTTCGAACTCAGGAAGCGGCATAGCGGAGATTTCTGCAGAATATGCATATGATGGAATTTCATCACTCCATATTTCCGGAGTTGGTGAGGACGGAGATGTAACAGTCAGTCATCCTATGAATGAGATTATGCATAATCAGAGAATTTACAGAGTAACGTTTTACGCAAAAGGTGAGTATACAGCTGATAATATACAAGTCGGCTGGGGTAATAAGACATCAGGAAACGACCTTATTATAAACACTTTACCTGTTTCGCATGATAAGGTAGATACTAATGATGCAGGCGATGGCTGGACGAAGTATTCCTATCTTGTAAAACAGCAGAGCGGTGATAACAAGGTTGAGAACAATACGAATTTCACTATGACATTTAAAAATGCAAGCGGTGATATTTATATTGACGGTATTTCAATCGTTTATGATTATTCGTATGATGAATCAAAGGATGCAGACGGTTACAAAGCAGTCGGACACGACATACTTCCTGACGGAAGCTTTGAAGATTATGTGGCAGGTGAAGATATCGAAGACTATGGCTGGAGCATAAAAACACCGAATACAAACGGACTTGTTGCTGCGGCTGATACTACACTTGAAACAGTAGCTGAAGTTGTGTATGATGAAAACAATTGCCGTTCGATGTATGTAAAGTACAATGCATTCAATAATACCGATTCGGGAAAAGCGCTTGTACTTTCAAAGGCTGTTGATATTCCTGATACTGTATATGTAACACTTGACGTAAAGGGTGCATATCTCCCGTCTTCAATCCTGATAGGCGGAAAGAATGAGAATTCGTATCAGGCACTTGTCGGCGGCAGTGGTGCAAGCTATACCAATCCGTACGGCAGTAATGTAACTACGGAGAAGCTTGGAAACGGATATACACGTTATAAAGTAAAAACTGCGGCAAAGGGTGACAGACTCAATATAAAAATTCTCGGTGACTGTCTCGGAATCTATATTGACAATATTTCGCTTTCAACTGATGACGGTGAGGTTTCGATTGAAAACGGTGACTTCGATACTGTAGCTTATGATGAGGAAGCAGCATTTGCAGAAGGTTTTGAAAACGTTTCGGTAAATGACAGAGCTTTTGTTCAGAGAGTCATGCTTAAAGATAACTGGACTGTGTATATGAAAAACAATGTTCAGACTGTCGGATTCATGCAGAAGATATCTGTTGACAGCGGAATATATACTCTTACATTCGACGCTTTCACTATGGGCGGTGAAAACAATGTTACTATAGGCTTTGCAGACAGTATTGACAGTATAAGCGGAAGTAGAATTTCAAATATGGAATCAGAGGATATCGGAGGCGGATGGAAGAGATATACAGCTGAAATTCAGAAAGACGGCAATAATCTGATTTTTGCTTCAGGCAGTGAATGCAGCGGAATTTATTTCGATAACATATCACTTGTAAATGCTGACGGTGAAGAAATTATCGTAAACGGTGATTTTGAACTTAAGACTCAGCCTCCCGCTTACAAGGTAGGAAAGCTTAAGCTTTATAAGAATGGTGCAGAGGTGACAGGTATTTCATCAGGAAGTCATAAGGCGGTAGTTGACGTTGAAAACAACTTCTGCGATGATATGGACTTTACACTTATTGTCTGTCATGTAAGAGACGGGAAAATGCTTAACTACAATAAAAGTAAGGTAAACCTCGCGTCAAATGGTGATGAGGATATTCCGACAAGCCTTGAATGTGCAATTAATATATCTGATTGCAAGGAGGGCGATATACTCGAAGTATACATTTGGGATAATACAGAAAATATAACATCACTCAGTTCATATTGTGTGTTTAACACACTTTAATGAAATTTATAACTAAGTATTTAACTCATCGGGCAGAGTTAAAGAATATAATTTTTGAATTTTCGTAGATAGAAACAGAAAGGAAGGATTTTCTATGAAAAAATTAGCAATGTTAACGGCACTTGTTACCTTAATCGGATCACTTGGTGTTACAGCTCCGGTAAGTGCGGAAGAAACAATCGGTGTAGGTACGGAGCTTGGCGCAGGATGGACGATAACATCAGTTGGCGAAAATACTGTCTTTGAGGAAGGAAAAACATGGGCGTATATTACTGACAAACAGGCTCATTCAGGCTCAAATTCGCTATATTTCAGAGGCGACACATCGAATGATAAGTTTACAATTGAGCATCCTGCATCAGGAACTAACAGATTTAACAGTACAGACTGGAATCCGAATACAGATAATCAGTGGACTGTATCATTCTGGATGAAAGCAGAAAGCGATGAATGGCTGACAGAAAGTGCTAATGATAAAAATGCAAGATACAATATGAAGATTGGTACTTTAAATAGTGCAGGAAGTACTACAGCATCGTGTCAGAGAAAACTTATTTGGGAAAATGTTGAATGGGGCGAAACTGATGCAAATGGATGGACAAAAGGAAGCTTTGATTTTATTTATCCATACAGTGATGCAAATGGAAGCTTTAAAATTATGATTTTAGGCTCAACCTTTGGAACATATATTGATGATATTGAGGTGAAATATTCAGGAACAAAAGACGGTTTGAAAGACAGAAATATTTCACTTTTAAGTGGTGGAGATTTTGAATATTTAACTGAAACAGGCGAGGATATCGCAAGCTATGGCTGGACAACAAAAGCACATACAAGCTTCACAAATCCGCCTTCTGTTGATATTGTGCAAGATGAGACAGGCAATAAGATGATGAGAGTAAAATTCACTGAGTTCCAGAATGTGGATCAAGCATTCTTTTTGCATAAGGCACTTTCACATCCAAAAGTAAGTATTGCATGGGAACCGTTTATGCTTTCATTTAAAATGAAGGGAACATATCATCCTTCATATATTCAGGTGGGTAATATGGATTATACACATATTGTATATCTTGATAATGGCAGACAAAATTCATATAAAGAATACGCAACAGTTACACCGCTTGAAGACGGATGGGTACAGTATGACTGTAAGATTGGAGGTCAAATAGAGGATTCAACAGTAGATTTCAGATTTGACTATAATAAATTTTATGAAATTTATATTGATGATGTTTGTGTAAGAAAATTACAAGATGATGAAACTGATTCAACAATTGTAACAGCCACATATCCGGATGCACAAATTTTCAACGGAAGCTTCGATGCTGATACAGAAACAAAAATTTCACCAAAAAACTGGGTTCCATATGTACACAACGGACAGAGCGGAGATTTGGTAACAAGAAGCACAAAATTTGCATATTCAGGTGAAAATTCATTGTATATTGCAGCACCTAATTCATACGTCGATGAAAGATATGTTCAGTTTAGTCAGAGCATGCCTGCAGATTTTGATTATAGTAAGGATTACACATTAAAGCTTAAAATGAAAACACTATCACCCGAAACAACTCTTCATGCATTTTTTGGAGTAAACGGTAATGTAGAGTGTAGTGAACGTGCATTACTTTCATCAGAAACTACAGGAAGAAGTGATGGTTATGCAGCAACTAATGTAGAGGCTCTTGGTGATGGCTGGTATGAATATACAACAACACTTACAGCTTTAGAAGGAACATCACCTGAGAAAATTTCTTTCCTTGCAATGTCAGGTCTTGATGCAACATGGATTGATGATGTATCACTTACAGACGAAAACGGCAAGGAATATATCGTAAACGGCAGCTTTGAAGAATTTAATAAATATGAAGTCGGCGGATCGTACATAGTTCTTGATGAACTTGATACAGTTCCTGCACCACAGGTGGGAGAAAATACACTTTATGTACCTATAACAACAAACGAAGCAGGACTTGACTATTATGTATATTTTGCAATTTACAAGGGCGGTCAGCTTTATAAGGTTCAGAAGGCAGAATATCTTGATGCAGCTGTAGGAACTAAAGAAGTTGATGCTACAATCACTATTGAAAATGATGCAAACTATAGCGGTAAGTATACTGCAAAAGCTTTTGTATGGGATAGCGCAATGAAAGCATACAGCAATGCTGCAGATTTTATAGAAGCAGAATAATAAATTGTAATTTGTCGGGACAAATTACAATAGTGAAATCCGATTTTCAATCGGGTGAAATTTATCCACATGATGAGTGAAATTGTCACATTGTGACAGTGAAATCTGTTGCGTTGCAACAGGTTATGGTAGAAATCGCAGGCGATTTCGTTGAATTAATTATTACAATTCAGCGGAACAACACATAGGTTGTTCCCTACAAAAAATCTCGCCACACCGTAGGGAACGACCTGCGTGTCGTTCCGTTTCAACACACCGACAAATTACAATTTATCGAGATAAATTCTTAAGCTCTCTTTTCGAGCGGCTGCTTCAAAGAAACTGAGCTTGTTAAATGTACGATTATTCGTTGTCTTTTTTGTCTTCTATACACATTTCTTCCATTTTTGCCTGAACCTCTTTCAGCTCTTTTATAATATCAGTTACTTTATTAAACAGTGTATAATACATTTCTTCATAGTTTGGCATGATTTTTCCTCCGTTTCAATATTAAATTGCATTTTGTTATTTGCTTTACATATCCTCTGCCCTCCTTCGTGTAATAAACTGCAAAATAAAAAATGCGCCTGCCGGAGCAGACGCAAGAAAACGCAAACTCCAGCAGTCGCCAAACCAATTGAATAGGGATATCAAGTACCATACCCAACGGAATTTGCGTTTTTAACGAAATTCGTAAGGTATGGTATCACAAAATAAAGAGTATTATTCCATAAACAAAATACCCCATTTTATAAATATTCAATCAGTTTGGCATAATTATAATATCAGATATTTTATAGTATGGCAATAGATTTTGTAAATTATCAGCAAAATGACGATAAATATTTTTTGAAAGCATGAAAAAAGAGCTGTCGCATTAAAGGCAACAGCTCCTTTAGTTTATTTCTCGATTTTAAGTATCTTAAGTGCAATCGGGTCTGTTATTTCGTCGCCGACTTTTTTGTTGAGGAGAGCAGCTCCTACAGGAGATTCGTAAGAAATCTTTCCTGAAGCAAGGTCAGCTTCCATTGTTCCGACGATAGTGTAAACAAGCTCTTCATTTTCTTCGATGTCGAATATAGTAACTGTAGAACCCGGTGTAACAGCATCGGAAACAGTGTCGTTGTCAACTATCTTTGCGTACTTAATCATTTCTTCAAGCTTCATGATTTCAGCTTCAACTTCAGCCTGTTCATTTTTAGCTTCATCGTATTCTGCATTTTCTGAAAGGTCTCCGAATGAACGTGCTTCTTTTATCTTTTCAGAAACTTCTTTTCTTGTTACGGTTTTTAATATTTCAAGCTTTTCTTTTGCTTCTTCAAGTCCTTTTTTTGTAAATTCAAAAACTTTCTCTGTACTCATATTATATAATCTCCTTAAAATTCTTAACCTATTAATTATAAACTATAATTTAATTAAAATCAATATAAAAAAGAAAACTTTGTATATATTCAACTAAAAATCTATATGGTTTTTGAGCAAATAGAGAAGCTCCTTTTGTGTTACGAATTTTTTTAGTTGACCGTTTTTGTCAATTACTGCGATTAATGTATATTTACCGGGACGCAGGTTTTTTATTATTCTTCGGGGAGAAGTGTTTTCTTCCGCGGCAAATATCCTGACTTTTGTACCGTGCTGTGGAATTTCTGAGTCGGTTGAGCATATTATACCTTTTAGAGTGTCCTCGGTGTACTTTTCTTTCTCGGTAAAAATATTTGCAAAAATCAGGATGCTCATAAATATTACAGAGTAATTGTAGCCGGTTATATATACTGAATATACTCCTGTCAGAAAAATAATCGTACCGATTAAAAAGGAACTTATCCTAATTATATATGAAGCGATTGTTTCTCCTGCTTTGAATGATATGACCTTTTTCAGTATATTCCCGCCATCGAGGGGAATGATTGGAAGTATGTTTGTTATGAATAAAGCGATATTTACGGAAAAAGCATATGTATTATGAAAGACTGTGTTGAAAATCAGAGCGAGAATAATATTTACAAGCGGGCCGGATATATACAGGATTATTTCATCTGCCAGACTGTACACGAATGTACTTTTTAGTCTCAGGTTTACACCAAAAGGATGAAGGCTTATTCTTGAGGGTTTGAGACCTATTAATAAAGCGGCTGTCAGGTGACCAAGCTCATGCAAAAACATCGAAAAGTAAGAGACTAAAAAAAAGGACTCTTTTCCGAAAGCATAGCATGTACAGAAGAAAATAACCGTCAAAATATTGATATAAAGATATTTGCATATTCTTATCATATAAATTCTCATATCCTTTCTGCCCGCAAATAGCAATGAAAAATATATACAACTGTATTGTATTGCTGCTTATTTTGAAATATTCAAAAAACGGACATTTTTTTAGAAAAGATGTCCTGATTTTGAATTGACTTTTTATAGGTGCTGTGATATAATTCCGTGAGGATAGAAAATTAATAAAAACAGGAGTATGTTATGAAATCGAATTACATAAAATATTATCTGCAACAGATATTCTACAATTGCGTTGTCATTCTTATAAACGGATCTGTTATACAGACTTTTCTTATGGAGTACGGTGTCAGCGGAGAAAGCGTGGCTATGTACGTGTCGGTTCTTCAGATAGTTCAGGTTGCCGTTATGCTTGGAGTGTCCGGAGTGGTTGAAAATCTTAAAAATATAATAAAGGCTTCGGCGTGGTTGACATTTGCAAAAGTCATTCTTGTATTTGCTCTTATTTTTTTCAGTGTGATGAACAGTATTAATGTTAATGTGGCATTTTATACAATTTTTGCAGTCAGTATACTGACTCATATGTGTTTTGGTGTTACAAATGTTCTGGTGTATAAATTGCCGTATCATATAATAGATATACACGACTACGGAAAAGTTACGAGTATATCAGGTATTATGATAGGTATATGCGGTTCACTGTTTTCAGCTCTTATTATGCATTGTACGAAGTATTATGATTATTTCAGAGTTATGGCGCTTATTTATTCTGCAGGTGCGGTTATGATGGTTATTTCGTTGATTCTCGGACTTAGTTTCAAGCCGATACCGATGAATGAAAAGACAGATGAGAAGGAAAAGGTGAATATTTTTAAGTACAAACCTTTTGTGGCGCTTTCTGTTCCGAACATACTGAGAGGATTCTGCTCCGGTATTTTCGGTGTTGCAGCTGTAGTTGGATATCACTATAAAATACTTGACAGCACTTCGGCGAATGCATTAGCAGTTCTTTTGCAGATTTCTACTGTGATAGGGTGTTTTGTCTATTCGCTGTTTTCGAGAAAGAATAAAGAGGGACTTATAATACTTCTTGCCAGTATCGGAACAGCAATATGTATGCCGTTAATGCTTTTCGGATATTCAGGAAAGGTATTTCTGATTGTGTATCTTATAGGAAACTTTATACTTAACTTTATAAACTATGCTGTGCCTGTGGCAGTGACAAAAATTGTTGAATATAGGTATATGGGACAGTATTCGGCATGGAGAATGCTGTTCCATACTTTCGGGACAGCTATTGGAGGCGCCTCTGTTACATTTATGCTTAATACTTTTGGAGGCGTACCTACTATGATAATCGGAGGTGGCTGTCAGCTTATAAGCGGTATATCATATTATGCATATATGAAGTGTTTAAAAAAATAATAAGGCGTTTTGTCATAATTACCTAACGATGTGAAAATAATATAAATAAAGTTGGACATTTTAAATATCTTTTGAAAAAAAAGAAAAAAAGTATTGACAATTATATCTTTTTCTGTTATAATAAATTTCGTTGTTAAAACAACAACAGCTAATGAATAGTTTGGGAGTTTAGCTCAGCTGGGAGAGCGTCTGCCTTACAAGCAGGATGTCACAGGTTCGAGCCCTGTAACTCCCACCAATGGCCCGGTAGTTCAGTTGGTTAGAACGCCAGCCTGTCACGCTGGAGGTCGTGGGTTCGAGCCCCATCCGGGTCGCCATTTTAACTATTCATATGCCTCTGTAGCTCAGTCGGTAGAGCAGGGGACTGAAAATCCCCGTGTCGGTGGTTCGATTCCGCCCGGAGGCACCAATCCTCAGTAATATGGGGATTATGTGCGGGAGTGGCTCAGTGGTAGAGCGTCACCTTGCCAAGGTGAACGTCGCGAGTTCGAATCTCGTCTTCCGCTCCAAAAAATACAAAAGACGCATATCCGCGTCTTTTGTTTTACACGGTGCCATAGCCAAGCGGTAAGGCCAAGGTCTGCAACACCTTTATTCCCCAGTTCAAATCTGGGTGGCACCTCCAAAAATCGACATTCTTCGACAGAGGAATGTCGATTTTACTTATTACCTATTCACTCTTCACTATTCCTTAAAAAGACTTGGCGATTTTTTGATAGTAATAAGTAATAGGGAATAAGGAAGAGGTAAGGTGCAAACTCGCAAAAGCGAGTTTGATAAAAAAAGGAGAAAAATCATGGACAGTCCGTTACTTACAAAATCAAAGCAATTTGCGTTAGATATAATAAAAGTTTGTAATAAAGTAAAAAGTGAAAAAAGAGAAAGTGTACTTACAAATCAACTTATCCGTAGTGGAACAAGCATCGGTGCAAATATAAGAGAAGCATTTTATGGGCACGGTAAAAACGATTTTATTGCAAAACTTCAAATAGCGCTTAAAGAATGTTCTGAAAGTGAATACTGGATTGAACTTCTTATAGAAAGCGGATATTATGACGATAACACAATTCTGAGAAATTGTGTTGAACTGAAGAAAATACTCATTTCATCCATCAATACTGCAAAGAAAAACAACCATTAATTGCATCAGAAGCATTTGCTTATTTCAGGGAACGGTAGATTTGACAGAAAATCTACTGTTTTTTTGAAAAGAATTCCATACAAGAGAGGATACGACTTAAATGATAAACTTAAAAATAACAGATGTGCGTGTAAATCCCGGAGACAGTGCTTTTTTAATTGATGACGGGGAAACTGCGATAATGTATGATTCGGGTTTTGCATTTACCGGGTATGCTGTTGCTGATAAAATAAAGGAACAGCTTGGAGATAGAAAGCTTGATTACATATTTCTGACGCATTCCCATTATGACCATGCACTCGGCTCAGCATATGCACTTGAATTCTGGCCTGAAGCAAAGGTGGTTGCCGGGGAGTATGCCTCGAAAATATTTGCTAAACCTACTGCGAAAGATGTTATGCGTGATTTGGATAGAAAGCACGCTGAGGAATGCGGTGTTTATGAATATGAAGACCTGATTGATAATCTTAAGGTGGATATTCCGGTAAATGACGGAGATGTTATAACTGCCGGAGATATGAAGTTTACAGCTGTCAGTCTTCCCGGACATACAAAATGTTCAATGGGATTTTATCTTGAAGAAAACAAGCTTCTTCTCGGATGTGAAACTATAGGGGTTTCTGATGGCGGAGAAATGGTTTTTCCTTCATATCTTGTGGGGTATAAAATGACTTTGGAGTCTATAGATAAAGTTCGGAAAATGGATATAGAAAATATCCTTATTCCGCATATAGGACTGTTTGATGAAAAGCAGACAAAGGTTTATCTTAAAAACTCCCGTATCTGTACAGTGATGACTGCGGAAAAAGTTCTCGGAATTCTGAAAAGAGGAGGAACTTATGAAGAAGCTGAAAAGTATATAATTGATACCTTTTACCGCGGGCATATGAAGGAAATATATCCGGTAAATGCACTTAAGCTGAATACCGGTATAATGGTTAAACTGATAGAAAAAGAATTACTTTTGGAATTCGAATAAAATTCGTACCGTATAAAAAGTTTTTTTTTTTAAAAGTATTGCATTTTTATATGCTTTTATGGTATAATATAATACGTATGTTAAAAAAAGGGATGGATTAAATGATATATAATAATATTCTTGAAGCGATAGGAAATACTCCGATGATAAGACTCCGTCATCTTGCGAAGCCTGACAGTGCTGAAATTCTTGTGAAATTTGAAGGACTTAACGTTGGCGGTTCCATAAAAACACGTACTGCATATAATATGATTTGTGATGCGGAAAAAAAAGAACTTATAAATTCTGCTACGGTAATTGTAGAACCGACACACGCAAATCAGGGTATAGGTCTTGCTCTTGTTGGAGCTGTTAAGGGCTATAAAACGAAAATAATAATGCCGGATTCGGTAAGTGAGGAAAGAAGAAAGCTTGTAAATCATTACGGTGCTGAGGTAATACTCGTTCATGATGCCGGGAATATAGGTGATTGTATAGAAAAATGCGTTGAACTTGCACTTAAAATGAAAGCTGAAGATAAAAATGTATTTGTTCCTCAGCAGTTTGAGAATCCTGCGAATCCCGAAATACAGAGAAGCCGGACGGCTGCTGAAATTCTCGAACAGGTTAATGGTGAAATTCACGGATTCTGTTCCGGCATCGGAACAGGCGGAACTATTACCGGGATAGGTGAAGTACTCAAGGAGAAAAATCCCGATATGGTTATATGGGCTGTTGAACCGGAAAATGCGGCAATTTTGTCGGGAGGTTCAATCGGAACGCATATACAGATGGGAATAGGTGATGGCGTGATTCCTGCTATCCTCAATACGGAAATTTATGATGATATCTGTATTATAAAGGATGATGAAGCGATACATATTTCTAAAGAGCTTGCCTCAAAGGAAGGCATTATGTGCGGTATCAGCAGCGGAACAAATGTCGCAGCGGCAATAAAGCTCGCAGAAAAGCTCGGAAAAGGAAAAAGAGTTGTGACTGTGCTTCCCGATACTGCAGAAAGATATTTTTCAACACCGCTGTTTGAATAGTTTGTGTTAAAAGTATGCATTTTGTACAAAAAGAATGATATTGAAAAAAATATGTTGACTAAAGTCAGATTATTTGGTATAATTTAATAGTGACCGCATAGAAGAGGTTTTAAATGCAATGTGCTGCCTCAATAGCGAGTCTCCATTATTAATCAGGAGGTGTTTTTATGTACGCAGTAATCGAAACAGGTGGAAAGCAGTACAAAGTATCAGAAGGCGATACAATTTTCGTAGAAAAGCTTGGCGTTGAAGAGGGCGAAGCAGTTACTTTTGATAAGGTACTTATTATCGGCAATGACGGCAATGTTACAGTTGGAGCTCCGACTGTTGACGGTGCAACAGTTGAAGGTAAGGTTTTGAAAAACGGTAAAGGTAAGAAGATTTACGTTTTCAAAATGAAGAGAAAGAAAAATTACAGACGTAAAATTGGTCACAGACAACCGTTTACTAAGATTGAAATTACAAAAATCAACGGTTAATTAAAAATACGCAGAAAGAAAGCAGAGGTGTTAATTCATGGCTCATAAAAAAGGTATGGGTAGTACAAAAAACGGACGCGATAGCGAAAGTAAACGACTTGGTGCGAAGAGAGCAGACGGTCAGTTTGTATTAGCCGGAAATATTCTCGTAAGACAAAGAGGAACAAAAATCCATCCGGGAGTTAATGTTGGTAAGGGTAGCGATGATACTCTTTTCGCATTAATCGATGGAAAGGTTAAGTTTGAGAGAAAGGGCAGGGATAAGACACAGTGCAGTGTTTATTCCGCTTAATTTAAAGGCTGTCTGATGACAGCCTTTTTATTTTCATAAACAGGAGGTTTTTGAAATGTTTACCGATAAAGCAAGGATTTTTATTAAAGCGGGAAACGGTGGTAACGGTGCAATCGCATTTCATCGTGAAAAATATGTTGCGGCAGGCGGACCTGACGGCGGAGATGGCGGTAAAGGCGGAAATATCGTTTTTAAGGTTGATACAGGTTTATCTACTTTGATGGACTTTAAATATAAAAGAAAATATGTTGCAGAAAACGGTGGTGACGGCTGGGGAAAACGTCAGAAGGGTAAGAATGGCTCTGATACGGTCATATATGTACCTCAGGGAACACTTGTCCGTGATGCTGAGTCAAACCGTATTCTGGCGGATATGTCAAGAGAAGATACGGAAGTAATTCTTTGCCGTGGCGGTAATGGTGGCTGGGGTAACAGTCATTTTTCAACTGCTACAAGACAGACACCGAATTTTGCCAAAAACGGACGTCAGGGCGAAGAAAGAATGGTAAATCTGGAATTAAAGCTTCTTGCTGATGTAGGGCTTGTGGGATTCCCGAATGTCGGAAAATCAACAATTCTCTCTCAGACAACGAAAGCCGATCCGAAAATTGCAAACTACCATTTTACAACACTTGTTCCGAATCTCGGAGTTTGTTCTGTTGGAGAACATATGAACTTTGTAATTGCGGATATACCCGGAATTATTGAAGGCGCAAGTGCCGGTGCCGGACTCGGTCATGAGTTCCTGAGGCATATTCAGCGTACACGTCTTCTCGTTCACGTTGTTGATGTTTCAGGAATAGAAGGCAGAAATCCTATAGATGATTTCAAAATAATAAATGAAGAGCTTTCAGAATATGATATGGAGCTTGAAGAAAGACCTCAGATAATAGCCGCAAACAAAACAGATATTATACAGGATGAGGATATGTATAAGAGCTTTATTGAATATGCAGAAAACGAAGGATATGAGGTATATCCTATTTCAGCGGCAACAGGCGAAGGTGTTACAGAGCTTATGAAGCATGTATATACAATGCTCACAAAGCTTCCACCTGTAAAGGAATATGAGCCTGATCCTGACCCGTTTGAGGAATATATCAGTCTTGAACAGGAGCGTGGCTTTGAAATCACACGTGATAATGAGGTGTTTGTCATATCAGGTTCGTGGATTGAAGCTGTCGGCGGCAGTGTAAACTTTTCAGACAGAGAATCGCTTCAGTATTTTCAGCGAGCTCTTGTTAAAAAGGGAGTTATTGACGCACTTGTGGATGCCGGTATAGAAGAGGGACAGACTGTGCGTATAGGTGATCTGGAATTCGAATTTGTATGGTAATATATAGCCTGAATAACCGATTTTATATCGGTTATTCGGGTTATTTTTTCGAAAAAAATTCGTAAGAAAAAGTATTGACATTTCAGAAATAAAAGTATATAATAGAAAAAAATTGTGTGAGAGGAATTTGAAATTATGAATGAATTAAAATTTGATTTAAATAAAAAGTGCGGAAAATTTAAAATTCTTAATGCGACAAATGGTGGTCCTTGGCATAAGCGTCATGCCACTGACCAGTTCAGAAGTAACTTTGAGGACTATAAGGCGGCAAGGATTCCTTATTCAAGAAATCATGACAGTGGTGTTGTAGGAATATACGGCGGACCGTACAGTCATGATATAACCAATATTTTTCCGGATTTTAATGCAGATCCTACTGACCCGAAGTCGTATGATTTTGCATGTACAGATGAATCCATTCTTGTGACACTTGATGCAGGAACAGAAACATTTTTCAGACTCGGACAGACGATTGAGCATCAGATAAAAAAGCATGGCACACTTCCGCCAAAGGATTTTAAAAAATGGGCTGTTATCTGTGAACATATAATCCGTCATTATAATGAAGGCTGGGCAGATGGATATAATCTTAACATTCAGTATTGGGAAATCTGGAACGAGCCTGACCTGGATGCCGATGACAGTACAAATAAGCGTACATGGGGCGGAACAAAAGTACAGTTTTTTGACCTTTATGAGATTGCAGCAAAGCATCTTAAAGCATGTTTTCCAAATCTTAAAATAGGTGGCCCGGCACTTGCTCACAGTATGGAATGGGCAGAGGATTTCCTTTGTGAAATGAAAAAAAGAAATGTACCGATAGACTTTTTCTCGTGGCATATCTATGCAACAGAGCCGAAACAGGTAATGGACAGAGCAGAAAGAGTAAAAGTTCTTTTAGTAAAACACGGATATGAAAATGCAGAAAGCATTATGAATGAGTGGAATTATGTTAAGGGCTGGGAAGAGGAATTTGTATATTCAATAAAGATGATGCACGGAATAAAGGGTGCAGCTTTCGTTATGTCGGTTATCAGTGAGGCACAGCCGTCAAGTATTGATATGCTGATGTATTATGATACAAGACCGTCAGTGTTTAACGGTGCATTTGATTTTTATACATATGAAAAGCTTAAAGGCTATTATCCGCTTATGTGGTACGGTAAATTCTATGATATGGAAAATGAGGTAAGAGCAGAGAACAAAATCGAAAACATTTATTCTCTTTGCGGTGTAGACAAAGACGGAAAGGTTCTTTGCATTGTGACTCATTATTCTGATGACGATAATACGGAAGCAAAAGAAATTTGTGTTGATTTCGGAAGAAAAGGTAATTTTGAAATATATATTCTTGATTCTGAACACGATGGCGAATTAGTAAAAACCACAGACGAATTAAGCTTTACAATGCCTGTACATTCATGTATTATGATTAAAGAGGTATAAAAAAAGAAGGAGAGATGATTGTGTATAACAGTATTTTTGTTGCAGCTAACAACAGCACAGACAGAGCTAAAAAAAAGGCTGATTATGTTTGCACCGGAAAAAATGATGAATTGACAATTCAAAAGGCAATTGATGAATGTAAAAAAGAAAATGCCAATTTGTATCTTTTTAACGGCACATATGCGATAGACGGATTTTATGATATGCAGGATGGCGGACCAAAGTGTGCTTTGAGATTTCCCATATGCAGGCGGGACATTATTGTTATGGGTGAGAATTATTCTTACGGTAAAAAAGGCACCGGTGTTATTTTTTATGTGACTCCCGAAGCACTTGACAGCATTAATGAAGAAGTTGATGTTATAAGAACCGAGTGGACAGAAAGAGGTCTCGGAAACGGATCGGCACTGAAAATAGAAAATATAAATATTGATTTGTCACACAATCAGAAGCCTGTTCGTTGTATTGATTTAAGAAGATGTGACAGACCGGAACTGAAATGTATTAAGCTAAGTGCTTTTGCTGATATGGATGCGGGACTTGGTAATCCGCCGTCTGTTCCGGCAAAAGGGTGCATAGGTATTACAATGACTGATGGGAGTAATAATTCATACAGTCAGTATACTGATATTTCTGTTACGGGATTTTACGAAGGATACCAGGTCGGTGGGGAATGTGTTCTGATGACCAACTGCGGAGCACTTATGTGTTATTACGGTCATACATTCGGAAACTATGATATCAATTGCGGAGCCAACCATCCTATCACAATTATAAATGGAAAAGACGAAAGAAATGTAAATCTTCCGTTGTTTAATAAATGTGGAGACTCTGACGGAAAAGGCGGAAGAATACAAGGAAATCAAGGCGTAAATATGATCAGTTTTCATATGGAACGCATTGCAGAGCAGTCTCCGGGTAAAAAATTGGGGGATCTGATGAGAGAAGTGCATCCGGGTACATGGAAGGGAAATATTGATTTTACATTGCAACCTGCTTGGTGCCATACAAATTCGACAGATTTTCAACTATGGGAAAATGATGGCTCCGGAACAGGATTCAAAACACGAAATAACTGCCATAAGATTATTTGCACCACCAAAGAGCGTGTCAGTTACTATCCGACATACGGACAGCAGATTTTTGACACAGATCTTAACAAAATGCTTATATGTATTGATCCTGCAAATAAAAAGTGGGTAGATTATAACGGTAATGAAGTATAAATATTTGCATCTGAACCTTATTAATGTTGAAAAAGAAAGCAGTAGCAAAACGATGTTAAAATTGTTTTGCTACTGCTCTCTTTTGAATCCATCAAAAAACCCAATTTACCTTCCATTCTTTTCCAATATTATCAGGAACTTTGTCTGTAACAATATATGATATATCATCCACATTACAAACACTGAATGTTGATGATTTGTCAAATTTAGTATTATCACAAAGAAAAACAGCTTTGTCAGTATTTTTCATAGCTTTTTGGCGAATAACGGTTTCTGGCTCGTTAATATCGGTAATTATTCCGTTTTTGTCTATAGCGCGTGCTGAAAAAAACATAATATCAGTATGGATAAACTCGCAGGTTTTTTCAGCCAATGAACCGTGTGCAACGAGCTCATTCAGCCTTAAAAGACCTCCTGTGCAATATACGGTTATGTTTTTGCTTCTTTCAAACGTAGCCGAAAGCTTAAGACTGTTAGTCAAAATGGTTATGTTGTTTTTATTTTCAAGCAAATACGATAAATAAAAACAAGTAGTTGACCCGTCAATGAATATTGTATCTCCGTCATTGACTAAATCGATGGCTTTTTGGCATATATTCCTTTTAGTAGTGCTGTTTTCCTGTATACGTAATTCATAAGGAGTCAATGTATTATTATAATACAAATAAACCATAAATGTCAAGAGGTAATGGATATGTATTTAAATGAAATAAATAATTACAAGCAAAGACTTCTGCGTGGAATCAATAACATTGATGATAATGTTATTGATACAGTAAGTAATCAATTTGCTTTTGAAAGCACGTGATAATGGCAAGCAGGTGTTTATAATGGGCAACGGCGGCAGAGGAGCAACTGCTTCGCATATAACAGGTGATTTCAACAAAGGGTTAAGTCTTGGTATGCCAAAAGATAAGAGATACAAGTTTATATCTCTTGTAGATAATGTTCCTACGGTACTTAGTCTGGCAAATGATGTTTCGTATAATGATATTTTCGGTGTTGTATCATAAAAAATAGCATAGAACTGTACAATTATGATTAAAGAAATATAATGGATGATGGAAATTCATCTGATTGCTAAAAAACCGGAATCACTACTGATTCCGATTTTTTTTAGGTAGATTCCGATATATCAGTCATACATCTCCATGGTTTTTTTCAGTAAATCACCGCGCAGTACATCCAGATAATCAATATTTTCCAGATATAAATTTGCTGTTGCTTCAAAAAACGGACTTTCATGCATTTTTTCTTTTACGAGGCGTTTTCTTTCATCGAGTGTCTTGTCAGGCTCGAACTGCCACAACATACCGTCACGCTCTATGTACATAATCCGTCTGATAATAATTTCGACATCATATCTTGCTTTATTTTTCGGTGAAATTTCAACTAATCCGTTTTCATCGAAATTATCCTTCATCCCTGAAGCGGTAAGGAATGTTTCCGACATAAGATGATGACCGAAATCATTTGGATGAATTCTGTCTTCTCCTATGGGGCATTTATCCATTCTGCTCATAAGTGATGTGTGCATATCCACAAAAATAAGACCATGCTTTTTCGCGGTTTTTTCTGCCACCTCCCGACAGGTGAAAAGAGGTGGATTTGCATACCATTTTTCGTGTTCTGATTCAGTATACTGGTCATAAGGTGTTGGGGAACATATTATTGGGATGCTGTTATTTTTTTTACACATTTCAATGATGTTTTCCAGTGTATCACCATACTGTGAAAGAGCTTTATTGCGTCTTTCTTCTTTGTCGGATTCAGTGCAATCCGGATTATAAAGCCACGGGAGAATATCGTTCATTCCGAACATAATAACGGTGTATTTCGGAAAGTGATTGAAACAGTCGCAATACAGTCTGTCTTTAAGATTTGCCTGACACCCCTGAGAGCCGGCGATTCCGCAATTAAATATATGAATCTTAAGCTCAGGAAGATTTTTGAGGAAATATTCGTTAATTTCGGCAATCCATCTTCCGTCGGCTGTTATGCTGTCTCCGAGAAAGCATATTCTGTCATGTTGATTTAGTTTAAGATGCACGGTATTCCTTCTTTCTGATAATATATTTTTTAAAAATAAATGATGTATTTGCTGTTAATTTTGTGATATAGTATATCATAAATGACTGTATATGTCAAGTGGGATTTAATAAATGCAAACTGATGAATCCTTGGAGAATATATTATTCATAAATTTCGTTTCAATATAGTTAAAATATTTAGTCAATACAGATATTGCATAAAGTACTAAAAGATAATATAATAGAATAAAAACAAAAGGAGAACAATTATGGAATGGACTGTTGTATATGAAAAATATTGCAAGGCTGTATCGGTTGTCGTTTCGGCGATTGAACCATTTTTAAACTATGGTGTAAGCTGTACAACTGAAATGCCGGAGAATAAAAGCTTTATATATGTTGGATTTGACAAAGAGATAAATGACGGATTTAAAATAAAAGTACATGAGCCCCAAGGAGATAGGCAGAGGATTGATATTTTTGCTCCGGATGAAACCAATCTTTTGTATGCTGCATACGATTTTAAAAATAAATATATTCCGTATGCAAGATACAGTAATACACATCAGATGCCGTATTATTTTAACGATATATTCAATGAACCATTGAAAGTGTATGAATGTGTAAGCAGCCCAAAAATAAAAGACCGAGGCATCTGGACATGGGGATATGTGATATACGATTACAGAAAATTTATTGATAATATGGTCAGCATAAAGCTCAATACCCTTATCATATGGAATGATTATCTTCCTGCCAATATAAGTGAAGTAATCAGCTATGCTCATGAAAACGGAATAAAAATATATCTTGGTTTTGCATGGGGATGGGACACGAAGCTTATTGATATTGCACGTGCTGATGAGCTTATACCGGATATAATCAATACATTTGAAACACAATATGCAGATATCGGCTGTGACGGAATATATTTTCAGTCATTTACTGAGACAAATTCATCTGTTGTGAACGGAATATCAATTGCGGAAGCCGTTACGGAGTTCGTTAATAAAATAGGCGGTGAAATTCTTGAAAAGCATAAGGATTTTAAACTTCTTTTCGGTATTCATGCAATGTCTGTAAGAGACAGACTTGACGCAATAAAGAATGTTGATGACAGAATTTCAATCATCTGGGAGGATGCAGGGGCGTTCCCGTATGCATATACCCCGTATGTGGTGGAAGGCTTTGATGAAACTGTAAACTTTACAAGAAAAATCCGCGATCTCAGAAATGGTGGATTCGGCACCGTATTAAAAGGAGTTATATGTCTTAACTGGGATACGTTCAAGCATCAGAGCGGTGAATTTATCTTAGGCGAAGCAGATAAGAAATTTATAAAAAACAGGACAGAAGAAAAAAGAGATATTTTGAGATACGTCCAGGCTTACTGGATAAAAAACGCAAAATATGCTCATGAAATGATAAAGGAATTTAAAAGCGACACAATGGTTACAGTTCTTGCAGAGGACGGTATGTTTGAAGAAAAGCTTAATTATCCTATGGCAATTTACGCTGAAATGATGTGGGACAGCGAACAGTCAACCGATGATATATTATGCACTACCGCACTTCGCCCGGATGTTGATTTTATTTAAATTCCGAAGGTTTTTTTCCTGTAATTTTAACAAACATTTTATAAAAGTTTGACGAGCTTGAAAATCCGCATTTTTCCGCAATTTCAAGCTTTGTTAAATTTGTGTTTTTAATCATTTTTACTGCATTTTCCACACGCTTTATAGTTATGTAATCCCAAGGGGAGATGCCGTTATACTTTTTAAATACTGCCGAAAAATAAGTTTCCGACATACAGGCAACATCAGCAATTTCTTTGAGTGTAATCTGCTGTGAAAAGTTAATGTTTATATAGTCGGTAGCTTTTTTCAGACTTTCTGAAGCTGAAGAATGAATGACTTTGTTCTCGTCAATATAGTCATAGTTTCTTACCATATGTGTAAGCGCTGAAAGAAGAAGGCATTTTGTGTTTATGTTGTAACAAGGCTGTTTTTCTGATATTTCCTTTTCGATGTTTAAAATGAGATTGTAAAGATGAGTGTCATCTGTAAACTTGTGACTGAATTTACTGTTACGTGCGGCAAAAAGATTAAGTAGCTCTGTGTTTTCAGGGTTCTCCCATAAAAATCTCGGTTCAAACTGTATGTTAAGCAGGTCTATTTGTTCATGGATATCTATAATACAGTGTGCTTCGTTGCTCCCGAAAAGAAATATATCACCGCTACTGAAATTATACGTTTTGCCGTGAACAAAGTAAGTACCGCTTCCTGAAATGAACACCGAAAGTTCACATTCTGTATGATGATGCTCTCTGTAAACTCTTTTACCCGGTGCGACTGTAGAGTGGTAAGTTTTAAGAATGATATGGTTACTGCCGTCAAAAAGAAAGTTTTCGTTAAATCTCATTTTTTATCACCTTCATAAAATAGTGGACATAAAACATAAAATAAAGGATGCATTTTTCTTTATTATGTGATATAGTATATCATAGAAAACAGTATAAGTCAAGCTTGATAAATCATAAAAATAAAAAGGAGTATAATATTATGAGAGATGTAGCGTTAAAAGTGCCTGAATGGCTGAGAAAGAATTCTGTTTATCAGATTAATCCGAGAACTTTTTCAAAAGAAGGGACAATCAATGCAATAAAAGATGAGCTTCCGTTTTTAAAGGAACTGGGATTTAATATTATTTATCTTTGTCCTATATTTGAAGAAGACGATGACCCGAATCCTGATTATCTTAGCCCCAGACAGAAAAAATCTAAAACAGGAAATCCTAAAAATCCATACCGTATAAATGATTATTTCTTTATTGATGAGGAATATGGTACTATGGAGGATTTGAAGGAACTTGTAAATGAAGCTCATAAACGTGATATGAAGGTTTTGCTGGATCTGGTATATATGCATATCGGTCCTAATGCACCGATTATAAAAAGATATCCTGAATTTGCAAAACAGGACCGTGACGGTAATATTGTGTATACAGAGTACAATTTCCCGACACTTGATTTCAGAAGTGAGGGACTGCGTGAATATTTATATTGTAATATGGTTTATTATGTTTCCGTTCTGGATGTTGACGGTTTCAGATGTGATGTCGGTGATGCTGTGCCAAATGATTTCTGGGAAGAGGCTCATCGAAGAATAAGATGTATAAAAGATGATGCTGTACTTATAAACGAGGGAAGAGACTACAAAAGAATGGTTACTGCTTTTGAGTCAACATATTGTTTTATATTTCATGAAATGCTTCGTAATGTTTTCTGCGGAAATGAGAAGGCATCTGAGATTATAAACCTGTATAATGACATTGCGTCACAGCTTCCGCGTTCGGCGAAACTATTGAGAGACATAGATAATCATGATACGGTAACCGATTGGGACGGCAGAACAGAGGTTGTTGCCGGAAATGATGGTATGGAACAGATACTGGTCATTAATTATCTTTTAGACGGAATTCCTATGGTATATACAGGAAATGAGCTTGCTTGCAAGGCGAAACTCAGTATGTTTGCAAACCGTTTTCATATGGGAGAATTTGAGGTTACTGACAGAGAAGATAAATATAGCGATGCAAGCATTCGCAGACAGTCTGTTGTAAAAACACTGAATACTTTGAAATCGACAAGTGAACTTTTGGATGAAGGCAAAACAATATGGCTTGATGTGTCAGCACCCAATGAAGTTATATCCTTTAAAAGAGTATTGAATGATAAAGAGCTTTTGTTTATAGGAAATACAAAGAATGCAGATGTTTCTGTGCAGATACAGAGTATTGACGGTAAAAATGTAATACTGTCAAACGGTGAGCATAAAATTGAAAATAATGTTCTTAGTCTGAGTGCATATGAGTATGTAGTTTTTGAATAAGAAAGGGGAAAAATATGAACTTGGAAGAAATTTCACAAAATATAAATGTTAATTCATCACCGTCACAGCTGAAAATAACGGATATTCGCGTGTGTAATATAAACGGTGCACCTAAGCATTGCCCGCTTATTAAGATTTACACAAATCAGGGTATAGTCGGTTACGGTGAGGTGAGAGATGCATCGAGTGCAACATATGCGCTTATGTTAAAATCAAGACTTGTTGGTGAGAATCCATGTAACGTTGATAAGCTTTTCAGGCGTATAAAGCAGTTTGGAGGTCATTCAAGACAGGGCGGAGGTGTTTCGGGCATAGAAATAGCACTCTGGGATATTGCAGGAAAAGCATGGGGAGTTCCGCTCTGGCAAATGCTTGGAGGAAAGTTCCGTGATAAGGTGAGAATGTACTGTGATACTGATGTTGACGGAAAACATACGGGAACAGATATGGGACACGCTCTCAAAAAGCGTATGGAACAGGGATTCACATTTCTTAAAATGGATTTGGGAATTGAACATCTTCTTGACGAGCCGGGATGCCTTAATGCACCACTTGGATTTCTTGAGGATATAAAAAAATATTCCATGAAAGCGATAATCCATCAGGGCGGTTCGGTTGATATGGATATGATGCTTGGAAAGAACTATGAAACATTCACAATTCCGCATCATGCAACAGGAATACATCTTACGCAAAAAGGTATGGATGTGCTTGAAAACTATGTTAAAGAAGTTCGTGATGTGATAGGTTACGAAGTTCCGCTGGCGATTGACCATTTCGGACATATTGCAATTGAGGACTGTATAATGTTTGCAAAACGTCTTGAAAAATACAATATTGCATGGATAGAAGATATTGCACCGTGGCATTATACAAAGCATTATGAAAAGATTGCGCACGCCTGCAATGTTCCGATTTGTACAGGTGAGGATATCTATCTTGCTGAAAATTTTGAACCTCTTATGAAATGCGGCGGAGTGTCTGTTGTCCATCCCGATATGCTTACGGTCGGTGGCGCAATGGAGATGAAAAAGCTTGGCAATATGTGTGATAAATACGGTGTTGCAATGGCGATACATATGGCAGAGAGTCCAATTGCCTGTATGGCGGCAATCCATGCGGCAGCTGCTGTGCAGAACTGTCTTGCGGTTGAATTCCATTCTGTTGATATTCCGTGGTGGAATGATTTGGCAATTGGAATTGACAATCCTCTGTTTAAGGATGGATTCGTAAATGTTCCGAATAAGCCGGGACTGGGAATAGACGAGCTTAATGAAGAGCTTATTGCACAGCATATTCACGATAAATACCCCGGACAATGGGAACCTACAGATGAATGGGATAAGGAATGGGCTAATGACAGGGAATGGAGCTGAAGACATGTTTGATTTAAAAGGAAAAACAGCACTTATAACAGGTTCAACGCAAGGGATAGGTTTTGCAATCGCTAAGCTTCTTGCAAATCAGGGTGCAAGGGTTTTTGTTCACGGTGCGTCAGATATTGAAAAGTGCAGAGAAGCTTCTGAGAAAATTAAAAATTCTATACCGATATGTGGCGACCTTCTGGAGAAGGACTGTGCAGACAAGTTATATGAACAAACCGGTGATGTGGATATTCTTGTCCTTAATGCATCAATTCAATATAAGAGAAAGTGGAATGAATTCACACCTGAAGAATACGATATTCAAATGGATTGCAACGTAAAAAGTTCGTATTTTCTTATAACAAAGTATTCAAAGGCGATGAAAGAGAAAAAATGGGGCAGAATTGTTACGATAGGAAGTGTTAATCAGTATAATCAACATCCTGAGCTATCCCTTTACGGAGTTACAAAGGCGGCGCAGTTCAAGCTTGTTCAGAATATTGCACCTCAGCTTGCTCCGTTTGGTGTGACGATAAACAATGTTGCTCCGGGGGCAATTTATACACCGAGAAATGAAGAAGCACTTGGTAATTCCGATTTCAAAAAGAAGGTTGAAGACAGTATACCATGCGGATATATAGGTGAAACTGAAGATATAGCACCTGCTGTATTGCTATTGTGTTCTGATGAGGGTAGATATATAACCGGAGCAGAAATCAAAGTTGATGGGGGAATGGGATTATGATATTAGAAAGAAGAAGAATTTTAGAATTATTTGACAGTCAGAAAGATTATGTTGAGGATAAAGTTAACAGCGGTATTGAACTTTACAGAAAAGGCTATGCGAATATTACTGTTAAAGATGAAAACGGAAATATTATTCCAAATGCGAAAATTAAAGTAAATCAGAAGTCTCATGAGTTCAAATTCGGTGCAAATCTCTTTATGCTTGACGAGCTTGAAACACCTGAAAAGAATGAGAAATACAAAAAATATTTTGCGGATACGTTTAATATGGCAACACTTCCGTTTTACTGGGATGCCACCGAGCCTGAGGAAGGAAAAACAAGATACGATAAGGACAGTCCGAAGTTTTACCGCAGACCTCCTATTGACCTTTGTATCGAATTTTGCGAAAAGCACGGGATAGAACCTCGTGAACACGCGCTTGCGTATGACAATTTTTTTCCGAAGTGGTTATATAATTATTCTGTGAGTGATGTAAAAAAAGCTCTTGAGAGTCGGTATAGGGAAATATCCGAAAGGTATAAGGATAAAATTCCGACAATCGAAGTTACAAATGAAATGGAATGGGGTGAAGGAAGGACTGCTTTTTATGATGAACCGGATTATATTGAATGGTGTTTTAAACTTGCAGAAAAATATTTTCCCGCAAATCAGCTTGTAATAAATGAGCATACCGGACTTGCATGGGGAGACGTATGCAGAGTGACAGATAAGTATTATTCATATATTGAATCCAATATCCTGAAAGGTGCAAGAGTAGATGCAGTTGGTATGCAGTACCATATGTTCTTTAATAAAAAAGATGAATATGATGCTACAAGACCGTACTATAATCCTGAAAAGCTTTACAAACATATGGATTTGTATTCGAAATTTGGCAAACCGCTTCAGGTAACAGAGGTAACTATACCTGCATATTCAAATGATGCTGAAGATGAGGCTATTCAGGCGGAAATTATAGAAAAGCTTTATTCAATATGGTTTTCGCATCCGAGTGTTGAACAGATTATTTACTGGAATGTTGTTGATGGGTATGCACATGTCTGGGATCCGGATCCTGAGAAAATAAAAGCATCACAGGGAAACATGGAATTGGGCGAAAATTATTATTACGGCGGACTTCTTAGATTTGATATGACTCCTAAGCCGGCATACTATGCTATTAAAAACCTTATAGAAAAGAAGTGGCATACTGAAGTAGAGCTTGTGACAGATAGAAACGGAACAGCAAGATTTAAAGGCTTTTACGGGAAGTATGATGTTGAAATAGAGATTGACGGAAAAACTGTTGTAAAAGAAATTAACCTTATGAATAAAGGTAAAAACGAATTTATAATCTGAGGGGAAAACAATGAATTTTAATGTAAAAGAAGAAATAATTGCACTTACACCGCAGTGGAAAGGCGAACGCCTTCCTGACGGCAGACCGAAAGTAGACGAGAAATATTTGAAAGCTCTTAAAACGCTCACACTAGAAGAAGTGTGGAAACCGATATTTGTAAAAGGCTATGAAAGCCAGTTTGAAGGCAGACTCCATACTCTTCATGATGACGGCAGAAAACTAATCGGACGAGCTGTGACTGCAACTTATTGTCCGTACAGACCGGACCTTGACGAAGTCACAAAGGATATCGGAAGAAGCGAGGGCAGAACAGGTACATATAATCAATGGGTTATAGATAATCTTATGGAATACGATGTACCTGTTATAGATATGTATGATAAAATTTATAAAGGTACATTCCTTGGCGGAAACCTTACAACAGCACTTAAAAACAAGACAAAAAATGAAAATGGAGGTGCTGTAATCTGGGGTGGAATACGTGATACCGAGCAGATGAAAAAGGTCGAAGATACTCAGGTGTATTACAGAGGAATCGACCCGACACCAATTCGTGACTTTATAATGACCGGATATAATACAACAACAAGAATAGGAAATGCAATAGTCCTCCCAGGTGATGTTGTTTTCGGAGCAGGCGGAGGGGTTCTGTTCATTCCGTCCCATCTTGTTGCCGAGGTGGTCGGAGGTGCGGCAAAAACTCAAGTTAAAGATTTATTCGGATTTGAAATGATTAGTCTTAATAAGTTCACAACCGCACAGATTGATAAAAATACATGGACGGAAGAAATGCTTGACCTTTTAATGGAATTTATCGAAAAGGATGACAGAGCGGCAGAGTACAGAGGACTTGACTGGACGGAGGAATATTATCTTGCAAGGAACGGTGACCCGAATGATACGCAAAGTGCTTTGTAATTATTGACAAATGTTTTTTTGCATGATATAATGTATGTAATATTTTTTTCGGAAGAACAAGGGGATAGAAATGAAACAGATTTTTTATATTGCTTCGTGCACAGAAGATGGTGGGATATATCGTATTGATGAAAATGACATAATTGCAAAATATCCATGCGACAGACCGATGTATATGATTAAAAGCGGTGATAAGCTTCATGCTGTTTTAAGGGAAATGTTTTCTGATGGTTCAAGCGGAGTCGTTTCCTTTGAAATTGATGGAAACGGAGACCTTATAAATATGACAGAGGCGGAGAGCACAAATGGTGTTTGCGGATGTCATCTTTGTGAGTCTGACGGAGAAATATATGTTGTAAATTATCTTTCCGGAAATGTTACACGTGTTCCGGATGTTACCGTTACGCATACGGGGTGCGGAATAAATAAAAAACGTCAGGATGTGGCGCATACACATTATGTTTGTGAATCACCTGACGGAAAATATGTTTTTGTAACTGATTTGGGTGTTGATAAAATATTTGTTTATGACAAGGAATTGAATGAGGTGTCAAATGTTGATATGCCGTCAGGACATGGCCCGCGTCATCTTGCGTTTTATGATGAAAAAACTGTATTTTGTGTAAATGAGCTTATGTCAACAGTTTCCGTTCTCGGATATGCTGACGGAAAGCTTGTGCTTAAAGATACATTTAATGCACTTCCCGAAGATTATGAAGGTGAGAGTATTGCCGCCGCAATAAGATGCATAGGGAATACGGTCTATGTATCAAACCGCGGTCATGATTCCGTCTCGGTTATGGAATATGACGGTGAAGCATTAAAGCTTGTTAAAACAGTAAGCACATACGGGAATGGCCCGCGAGATATATGGGTTATGGATAATGTTGTTATTTGTACAAATGAAAAAAGCAATAATGTAACCTTTGTTTCTCTTGAAACGGGAGAATTGATTTCTGAGATAAAGATAGATTCTCCGATAGCGATACTGCCGACTTAATGCCGGCAGTATTTTTTTACTGTATAGGAAACTGCATTCCTATACAGTAAAAAATTGATTAATTTCAAAAAAAATTAAAAAAGAGTTGCAATTATGAAAAATATGTGGTAGTAGGAATTTTGTCAAGGGTAAATCTAATATTTTTACGATTTACACAAATTAAAAATGCCTAAGAGATATTTTCATATTAAAGATTAACGTATAAAAAAGATTGCGGGGCTGTTTTAACGCCGTAATCTTTTAATTCATGAGGAATTTCAAATATATGTATATCTGATAATTTATATGCATGAGCCTTTTCTTTATTGTAAAAATATTTCATAAAATCATCGTAGCAAATACCTGAATATTCTTTTGTCTTTTCCCACAGAGATATTGGAGAATCGCTTATAGTTGTTTCGATTTTTGCTGAGGCGACTATTTTTCTTACTGGCGAAGAGCTGTATATTAGTAATGTATCACACTTTTTCTTTGCTAAAATTTTACGATATTCATATTTCTTGCTTCCGTCAATAATACGGTTAACATATTGTGGTTTGACTGATATTAAAATTGCTTTCATATTTTCCTCTTATAACTTTTTTAAAACCAAAATCATTCTATCGCTTCTTTTCTCGGCATAGGGGTTTGCATCATAATCACCGTAGACATCAATTATTGAAAATCTGCTTCGAGCCATATCTAGGATATCTTCTTCCGTGTATATATTTATAAGTTCATTATCAACAAAGAATTCAGTTTGCTGATTAAATGTGTCATATATAAAATATATATATTTACTAGTTTGTATTTTGTTTTTTATACGTTTAATCACAATTATATGAACTTTTTTTGTATCTTTCACAAGTTTTTTTGAATATAATTTATACTCTATAGGAGATGCAAAATTTTTTGTATCTAGAATAAAAATAGAATTATTTTTTAAACCGTTATATACATTATCAAAAAAAATATCCATTTCTTTTTTGTCTAAATAGTTAAATGATGTCCACATACATATTGCAGCATCAAACTGTTCATAATCTGGCTTATAATTCCTTATATCTCCAACAATATAATCAACTAGGTTATTTTTATTTGTTCTTTTTGCGGTTGCGATTTGGTTTTGTGATATGTCTATTCCTAAAATTTCGTAACCTTGGTTTGATAATAAAATATCATGTCTTCCCACTCCGCAACAACAATCAAGTATTTTTCCGGAATACAAACTGTTTTTTTGCAAAACTGATTGTATAAATTCGCATTCCTTTATAGTGTCCTTGTTAATAAGAAAAGAAAAGTCCTTCGAGAAAAGATTATATATTAATTTTTCTTTTGCAGCTTCTACAAAACTTGTATTTAAATATTTATTGTGAATAAAATCAAAATCCAATGATAATTTTATAATGTTTTTTTGAATTTTGACTTCCGTGTAAATACTACTTATAACCAAAACTGCTTTTTCATTGGGTTCATCCAATAATATATTTTCAATAGAATCACAAGCAAGAAAACTAACACCTTTAATTCTATTATTTAGATGTTTTATTACTTCTTTAAATTCAATTGCTTCCGAGTGAACAACAACTTATTCTGCAATTTTTGCAATTTGAATACATATATTCATGTAATCTTCGTTATAAGTTTGATTTGATTTACTATATATACTTTCTAAATCAATATATACTTTAATATTCTTTTCCATTAAGTCAGCCCCAATATTCTATTACTCCGTATAATCTTATAGTCATAATCAACAGTATGATCGCATATATAAAATAGCTTATAAAAAGGTTCTATATTAGAATTATATTTATTTCCTATTAGTTGCCCATTGAAGCAAATTTCATCGTTTCTAATTCGATAATAGTTATAAGATATGTCTTCCATTTTAAATCCAAAATGATTAAAAATGCTTTGGAATTGTGGATATCTGTATGAAGATACAGTAATCATTGGTTTATCAGCATTTAGTTCCATAAGAGAAATTTCCATTAATCTTTTTCCTAAACCTTGCCCTCTAAAATATTTTCCAACTCTAATAGTACATATTTTCTTTTCGTAATTTGTATTTTTAATTATTGAAACTCCAGCAATATATTCACCATATGTTATTACGATTATTTCCTTTTTTCTTGATTCCAGATCGGGAATTACCTTGTTTTGAAACCAACTATGAAATCCTGGATATTCAATATTTAAAAAAAACAGAAACCAATAAACCTTTTGTAACATTTTTATATAATAATTTACATTATTATTTTTAATATATGATAGATATAATACATTGTAATTCATATCAACAACACTCCTATGTTTATTTTACCAATTATTTACTAGAACTAAACAATAAAATTTTTATTCCTTCATAAATAATAGTACTCAGCCAGTTTGCACCTAAAAGACCAGCAATATAGATTAAAATAGTTTTAATATTGCATCTGCTTTTCTTGGTATTAAATAGAAAAGAATAGTGTTTCTTATGAGTTAAATCCTTCCAAAAGTAACAATATGAATGGTCCGCTAATTCCTTTTTTGATAAATATTCTTTCCACAATTCGTTTTCCAATACCCTAGTGCTAAAACTGCTCCTATCCGGAGTGGTCGTTATTTCAAATTCAGTACTTGCAACAAAAAACAATCGAACAGACAAAACATCTACACACTTGAGATTTTCAGTATTCATAACATATTCTTCTACAGATTTGGACATATCTCGCATATTATTAATTCTAAACGAAACTATTTCTTTGTCATCAATTGAACTTTTTAAAAAGTAATCTTTTGTTTTATTAGGTGTGAATATAGTACCAATATCTTTTACAGTAGTGGATACTCTGAACCTAAAATAGCAGTTATACGAATTAATATTGGCTAAATTCGAGTCCTTAGGAGTAAACTTAACCAGCGTTCCATCGTTAAGATCTATTATTTCTAATTCGTCCCCTATTTTTATATCATAGATCCCCCAATTAATTGAACCATTCTTTTTAACATATGTATAATTATGTGTACCATCTTTGGT
>JAZULT010000097.1:0-2643 GCA_045603225.1 Clostridia bacterium
CGGTTGGCACATATCAGACCTTGTTATATACGATGAGCCGAAAGAGCTGAGGGAGTTTCGTAAGTATATTTCGTTTCTTGATGGTGAAAGTACGTCAGAACTTGAAGAAGCGGGAATGTCAAATATACGAATAAAAAGACCCCCACAGTCATGGTGCTATGTTGAGGAAAGGAAGATGAGAGAATGATGGGATTTGATTTAAAACCGTGTCCTTTTTGCGGCGGTAAAGCAGTATTTGAAACCGTATCGAATGATTCAAGTTCGTATGGCGTCAGTTTTACATATACAATAAATTGTTCAAAATGTGGTTGTACACCTTTTAAGGATAATAGTGTGATGACAGTGTATTTGGCTAAAGACGGAGCCGTTATACGAACGGCAGAGAGTCAGGTCAGACAGGAACGACTGGTAAAAGAATGGAATAACAGACCAACTGAGAAAGGCGGTGCGGAGTGATGACAGTTGAAGAAGCAATAAAGAGCATAGATGATGTTTTGAATAGCGATTATTATTATGATGAAAGCATTGGCTATCAAATGACAAGTGATGATTTTGAATGGCTTGAAAAATCAAAGAAAGCACTTGAAAAGCAGATGCCGAAAAAGCCGACATTGAGAGACAAATATTATTTTTATTGTCCTTGTTGTAATGAAGATTTGGCAATACAGGAAGAAGATATGAGTATTTACTCAATGACACCTCCGAAATATTGTTTACATTGTGGACAGGCTTTGGATTGGAGTGATACAGAATGACATATATGACATACAGACAAATTATATCAGAGAAAAATGCTGAGATAGCCCGTTTAAAGGATGAGATTGAGCGGGTAAGAGAGGAAGCTATAAAACAGTTCGGAAAAATGCTTATCGACAAAGCTGAAAGAGGTATTATACATGCAGATGATATACCGGACTATGTAGTTGAAATGGCAGGTGATTGATTTGAAATGCATCAGGTGCGGCGGGAAGACATACAAGCAGGAGGAGTACTGCAGTCGGTGCCGGAGTAAAATTAAGAGTGGGAAGAATAGGGTTCTGAAAGTTAAACATGATGACAGTAAATGCCGGGTATGCAGATACGGTTGGAGAAATCCGACTGAGTCGGTGTACTACTGCGATTATCTGAATATAGTCGGAAGGATGCGACCGTGTGAGTCGGGGACGGATTGTACTGTTTATGAAAAGAGGTGATAACGTGAAAGAATGTGTCTATCAGAAAAGATATCGAGAAAAGTACGGTCGAGGCAGAAAGATTCGTTGTAAATGTACAGGGACCATTAGGTGGAAGTGCAAGGTGAAAGAGTGTAGGCGTTTCAAACCGACTATAAGGTTCAGATTATTCGGAAAATGGTGGGAGAGGTGATAGAATTGTTTAAAAAACGCAGGGGGATACATATTCCGTACAACAAGCAGGGACTGATTTATTTTATTTGTGTGAATATTAAGGATATGCCTGAAGGTATTCAGAGTAAAGTGCTGAAGCTTTGTATCGAGGTGAGCGGGGAACATTACCGTGCGTTATATACACTGCTCACCGATGACAGGCTGAACATTCACGGTGTTGCTCTGAAGTATCACATCGGTGAAACACAGCTATATCATTACCGCAAGATGTTTTATGAGAATTTTTTTAAGTAATAGAAAAACCGTGATAACTGAACGGTCATGTGTGGTAGAATGAGATGTAGAATGAAATCTGCATCTTATTTTTTTTTTGGGAAGGAGGAATTGATATGGCAGCAGGACAACCGAAGAAATTTAACAGCGGGAAAAGACTCATTGAGCTATTTTCCGAATTTTGTGATTATGTGACGGATTCAGCTGACTACTCAGTTATTCCTTCACAGACGGAATTCTGCAAATGGCTGTCCGAAAATTACGGAGCTGTTGACCGCAGAACGATTTACAACAGTCTGAACAAATACTTTCCCACTATAAAAAAGGAGTTTGAACAGCTTCAGAGTGACGTTATTGTTCAGGGTGGTATGGTCGGCAAGTATCAGAACACTATGTCGATTTTTGCACTCAAAAACTGGTGCGGATGGAAAGACAAGTCAGAAACGGAAACTGCATTGAAAACCGAAAATGCAGGTGTCGTTATCCTGGCGGAAGTGAAAGGAGATTAATTAAATGGCAGAGAAAACAGCAGAAAAAAAGTTATCGGTTGAGGAAAGACGTGCTATCAATCGCAAGGAGTACGAGAAGTACATGAACGAAAAGGTGACGGTCAACATTCCGCTCGGAGCAGAAGTTCCCGGAACGACTACTACTGCTTCGTGCGACGGTACCGTTTACGAGATTGAGCTCGGAAAGAATGTTCAGGTGCCGAGAAAGGTTGCTGATGTTATTAAACGCAGCATCAACGGCAACGTGAAGGTTCAGGAGAAGATAAGCAAAGTGTCGGGCAAAGCGGCACAGATAGGAGAATACTGATTTGAAATACCCGGATTATTCTTATGCAGGCAAGCTTGGTATATCTCTTACTGATTTTGGCGGTATCAACAGGCGAATAAAAGCCGGAGCAGGTGAGTTCAGGGATATGGAGAACCTACTCCCCACAGAATATCCCTGTCTTTCATCTTCGCCTTTGCCGAAGAAGATTCTGGAAGAAAGCAACATCGTGAAATGGACGATTCCGAAA
>JAZULT010000098.1:0-51807 GCA_045603225.1 Clostridia bacterium
TAAATTGTAATTTGTCGGGACAAATTACAATAGTGAAATCCGATTTTCAATCGGGTGAAATTCATCCGCAGGATGAATGAAATTGTCACCTTGTGACAGTGAAATCTGGTGCGTTGCAACAGGTTATGGTAGAAATCGCAGGCGATTTCATTGAATTAATTATTGCAATTTAACGGAACAACACATAGGTTGTTCCCTACATGATTCACAATAACCTTGTAGGGAATGACCTGTGTGTCATTCCGTAACAATCCGACAAATTTCAATTTACTGATATTACAAAAACGGAGGAAACTATGAAACGGTTTTTAAGCATAATTTTAACAATAGTCGTATTGGCAGGGATGACAGTTCCTGTAATGGCAGCGGAAGCAGGTAGTCTGGAAAGCTGGGGCTTTGAAAAGAACAATGGTGTTGACGGAGAAGTTGTGTTGGATAACAGTGTAGTTCACTCCGGCAAGGCTGCTGCAAAAATTACAAGAAAAATTCCGCAGAAAAGTAATGTGTACAGTATGCTGAAGCAAAGTGTGGCTGTAGAAGAGGGTAAGACCTATAAGTACGGTTTTTGGGCAAAGGCTCAGGCTATTAACAGCGTATCAACACTTATTGACTGGGGAGCAAGAACAGCTCTTGACCCAATCAAGAATACATATGACTGGACATATTTCAGCTTTACATATACTCATAACAAGCCGTCCGGAAACGTACGGTTCGGAATAATTTTTGATGCTCCCATTCATTCGTTCTGGGTGGATGACCTGGAATTTTGTGAATATACTGACGGTGTAAAGGGAAAGAATCTGTTTAAGAATCCGGGATTTGAAGGTAATGCCGCACAGGAAATAACATCAGGTTCTGCATCTGATTCAGATGAATTTACACTTGAAGCATACGAATCATCAATTGCAACAGCGAAAGATATACCTGTATGGAAAAACAAAAATATTAATATTGACGGAGATATTTCTGACTGGGAAGGAATGACATCAATCAAGCTTCCTGAGGACGAATATCACGTTGCAATGATTGAAAAAGGAAAGACTGTTTCGTCAGAGGTAGAGCACAGATTTGCATATGACGAAACGTATCTGTATTTTTTATCGATTGTAGAGGACGATGTACACTTTGCAATTGAAGGCTCAGACTATTGGAAGGGTGACGGACTTCAGTTCGTTCTGTCTGCAAGAGACCGTTCCTTCGGTGCTGAATTCGGATGTGCATGGAGTGAAGCAGGCGGTGCAATGTACGCACTTGACTTCGGTACAGGAGAAATGGATGTAATTAAAAGAAGCGTAAAAAGAGACGGTTCAAAATGCGTTTATGAGCTTGCTATTCCGTGGGAGCTTTATTACGGCGAATTCATGCAGTCAATAAAATTCTGCGCTATCTACAATGATAATGATAACGATTCAAGAAAATACGCATGGCAGATGTCACCGGGTATTGTTTTTGAAAAATCAAATCAGCAATATCCGACACTTCATATGATTCCTGAAGGTACAGACTATTTCGGCTGGGTTGAGGGCGAACCTCAGGTAACGGTTTTTGAAGATAATATTTACAATGTATGTATTGTTAATACCGCAAATGAGAAAAAAGTCTATTCCGTAACAATCGATGGTGAAACAAAGGAAATGGAAATTCCTGCGTTATCGGGAAAAAAACTGCCGGTTGTTCTGAATTTTGAGAGTGTAGGCGACGTTGAAAAGGAAATCCTTATGAGTGACGGCGAAACAGACCTTCCGTATTTGCTTACAACTCAGGTTATCGCAACTCCCGATTACTACGATGCTGAGCTTGAAGTTCTGCAGGGCAAGATAGACGAACTCTGGGGACTTATCGAAAAGTGCCGTGAAAAGAATATTTCTGTAGACTACGAGCTTCCTGCAGTACGTCTTTTAGAAAAGTTCAAGCTTCAGATAAAAAGAGAAGCTGAAGAACAGGTGTACGACAGAATGACTTATTACTTCAGCACACTTGAAACAGAATATCTGAATGCGAAGGCAAATCTTGAAGAATACCTTTCAGGAGAAAAGACAGCTATTGCTGTTCCGAGATTCACAACAGGCAATGTTGATATTGTCGGACAGACTCACTGGGCAAATACAATCGTTGATTCGACAGGAGAGGAAGAATACAGACCTGTATTCTTTGCAGGTTACGGTCACTTTGAAGAAGCATGGGAAGATGCTCATCTTTTCAGCGATTTTGGTATGAACTGTGTTCAGTGGGCAGGTAATGCTTTATCAATATTCAACATCATAAAACCGAAAGGCAACAGCGTTCCTTATTATGGTGTTGAGGCAGGTAACAGCTATCCTGTCTCGTATGAGGTAATAAAGGATAAACAGCTTGCATATTCCGGCTCACATGTACTCAAAGTTTCTTCAACAACTCCAAAGCAAAGTAACAGGTACTCAAGATTTTATCAGAGAATACCTGTTGAGCCGAATACAACATATGAATTCGGTGCAATGGTAAAATCCAATGGTACAGGAGAAACATGGTTCCATGGATTTGAATGGCCATCGGATAAGGAACGTCACAGAATCAACGGTACGTATGACTGGAAAGAAGTGACTTTTGAATTTACAACAACTGCAACTCAGACAAGTACATACTTCGGATTTACAACAGATGATATCTGTGAATTATACGTCGATAATCTCTTTATGAGAAAGAAGGGTACTAAAGAAAATCTTGTAACTAACAGCGGCTTTGAAGATGGTAAGGTAAAGCATGTTCCGAGTAATTTTGAAGAAGGACTTGAATATACCGTAAACCTTTATCTTTTAGAACAGCTTGATGAAAATCTTAAGAAGTTTGATGAAGAGAACATTGCAGTTTCAGTTCTTCCTTCTTTGCACTACTATTACTATCCTGATAAATATCAGATGGCGGCAGATGATCCGACAGCAAAGGTAGGATGGCACTCACTCAGAAATGAGTATGCCAAGGAAATGATTGAGCTGTTCATTAAAGAGTCTTGTGCAATAATTAACAAGCATCCGTGTGTTACAAATATAAACTACACAAACGAGCCAACATTTGATACAGCTAAACAGGCAGATTATTATCAGCCGCTGTTTGCTGAATTCCTTGAAGAAAGATATGAAGGTAATCTTGAAAGACTCAATAACAGTTACGGAACGAATTATGCAAGTTTTGCAGAAATTCCGCTTCATACAAACGGAACCGCACCGGGTGCACATTTACGTGACTGGAGAGAGTTCAATGACTCTGTAACAAAAGAGTGGAATGAATGGGTAACAGGTATATACAGACAATATACAGACCTTCCGCTTCATTCTAAGATAATGTCTACAAACTTTGAGGATGACTCAGCACTTCGTGTTCACTTAAGATACGGTTCAAACTATGAAAATTATGCAACATGGTCAGATGTTAACGGTTGTGACGCATTTAACTATTATTCAATGGTTAAACAGCCGCAGAAGCTTGGTTACAACACAAATCCGACAACAACTGATGCGCTTGAAAAATATCAGTGGTACGATATGCTGGTTGGTAATATGTTCAGACCTGTTTATAACGGTGAAGACCATGTAACAACTGACTCGAATAAGGATTACAGTCCCAATCAGGCAAAGCACGTAAGTACCGATAACTGGCAGTCGCCGTTCCACGGCAGAGGCTTTACAGCACTTTGGACATGGGTAACTCACCATGTAGATGATGCAACAGACGGCCACTTCGGACGTCGTCCTGACGTTATTGCGGCAGTTTCAAAATCGGCTCTTGATCAGAACAGACTTTCATGGGAAATTGCAGATGTAGCTGACAGAAATCCTGATGTCGGTATATTGGTATCGGATATTTCGCGTTGCTTTAACAACACTTATGAAAATGCAGTGTATAAAGCATATGAAGCATCACTTTATACAGGCGTTAAAACAGGTTATGTAACAGATACAGATGTTCATAAAGCATTTATGCATGATGTAATGATAGTTCCTTACTGTACAAACGTTAAGCCGTATGTACTTGAAACTCTTGTAAGATACGCAAAGACAGACGGAAAGAAACTTATACTTATAGGAAAAGAATCACTTGCAAAAAATGATTTCGGTGAGCCTCAGGAACAGGCACTTCTTGATGAACTGTATGCTAATGCAACAGTTATTAATGCAGTTGCCGATGTGTTCAAGCTTACAGAGCCTAAAGACCTTAAAAAGCAGCTTACTGCCATTTATGATGAAATGGGACTTCGTCATGTTCAGATTAAGTATGCTGAAACGGGCAACGATGCCGATATGATTGAGTATATGTACTCTATTCATGACGGTAAGCTTCTTCTTAATATTTGTCTTATGGACTGGACAAACGACCAGGATGTTAAGATTTATGTGAACGGTCAGCAGGTGACAAAGGCACTTGAACTCCGCTCAATGAAAGAAATTGATGTATCTACACTTCGTGTAAATACACATGAGCCTATATTCCTTCAGATTGATACGGATTATGACTTTGAGGATAAAGACATCAAAATGCAGATTGACAACTCTGTTATGATTGTTGATAACGACAGAGTACCGGTTGATGCTGAAAGTGACCTTACTACACCTGTTATAAGAGACGGACGTACGCTTCTTCCCGTAAGAGCACTTACAGAAGCCGTAGGCGGAGAAGTTAAGTGGGATGGCGATACAAGAACAGTAACCTGCATAAACGGCGGTACGGAAATAAAAATGGTTATTGACGATACTACCGCATACGTAAACGGCGAGGCTAAAACTCTCGACGTTGCTCCGCAGATTATGAACGACCGTACAATGCTTCCGCTGAGATTTGTTGCGGAAAACTTCGGTCTTAATGTTTCATGGGACGGAGAGGGCAGAATTGTAACTGTAACAAAGTAAAAATATATGATTGAAGGGACGGTTTTTCTGTCCCTTCAATATAAGGAGGAACTTATGTTATTTAAAAAAATACCTTTGTACAATATAGAACTGAAGGAGATAACAGAGCTTAACAGGACTGTTTTTTTAAAAGAAAAATTTTATATTGAATTATCGTCAGAAATTTTTTCTGAATTAAATGAAAAAGTTATTGTTTCCTTTCCGGGTGCTCTTGAAATCAGGATAATAAAACGTTCGTATACAGATGTTTCTGAGGATATTATATCTTTAAAACGTGAAGGATGTTTTTACTTTAACGAAAACAATGAATACATTCTTGAAGCAGAATGTATTATGGAAACATCAGATAAAAAAACAAAAGATAAATTCTTTGTCAGATTGCCGATGTCTGCTCCGTTTACAAAAAATACCGATATAGGTTTTTATTTTGACGGAGTATGGCTCAGATTTATGAAAGATGGCGAGGTTTTGAATGAAAACAGCGGCTATGACAGATTCTGTGATGTAAATGGCGAAGCTTATGCCGAACCCGGAATTAAGATTTCAGCAGCTAAAGACGTATCGGTCGATTATCGTGAAGAAAAATCCGATATGTCAGCAGAATTTTATTTTCCTCACGGATGGAATACAAATGTCGGCGATGTTATGGCGTTTTCTCATAACGGTATATGCCATCTTATGTATCTTCATGACAGAAGGCATCATGGAAGCAGAAATGGACAGGGAGCACATTATATCTGCCATTTAACAACAGAAAATCTTAAAGATTGGTATGAACATGAACCTATTGCTGAAATTGATACTTCGTGGCAAACCTACGGTACGGGAACAATGGTTTATCATAATGGGAAATATTATATGTTTTACGGTTTTCATACCGAAAGATATCCCGGAGGACAGGCTAAAATTGAACTCATTGCCGAAAATTGCGAATTCAGACAAATAACATTTGAAGAAGTTTCCGGAAAAGGCGGACTGCCTGCAGGAGCGTCATACTCTGTAAGTGATGACGGAATTCATTTTAAGCCATCAGGTAAGCTGATTCACGCAAGCAGAAATCCGAGTGCATATGTAAATCAAAAAAATGAAATTGTTTTATACTGCGGATATGGGGGAGACGGTGTATGGAAATCAGAAAGTATTGATAAACCGTTCAGAAAAGATGCAAACAATTTTACATATTACGGTGAAGATGTTTTTATGAAAAATTCTTCTGAATGTCCTGCATTTGTAAACTGGAACGGATATAAATATCTGATTATCGGATTTACAGGGTATTACAGAACCTTTGAAAAGAATAGTGATAATTTCAGTGATGCAACCATACTTGGAGAAAATATTTATGACGGCCTTAGTGTACCGATGGTTTATGAATTCGGAGATAACCGCAGAATTATAGCCGGATGGGTTAAAAGTCCTCTAGGCTGGGGCGGTGTTCTTATGCAAAGAGAACTTATTCAGGAGCAGGACGGAAAGCTTGGTATGAAATGGGTTCCGGAACTGATACCTGAAAAACTCGGTGAGAATATTTTCGATGAGTCCGGTATGCTTCCGTCATCTCATGACTATATTCTTGAAATGACTGTAAAAAACGAAAAGTCGGGAAAATTCGGACTTGTATTTTCAAACAGCGAAGCGACTTGTGTTTTTCAGCTTGATTTCGAAAAAGGAAGAGCACAGTTTTCAGATACTCAGCCGGGGAGATTTGCTGAGGAAATTCCTACAGCTTACGAGCAGATGAAATGTGCCGGAAACCCGGAGAAGCTTGTTGATATACCCCAAAATTCAAAAAATTACTCAATACCGGATGTAGATGTGAAAAATGATGAATTTTCATTACGTGTAATTTCAAGATATTCAAACAGGCTGAAAGCAACGGTGATTGATGTTGAAATTGCGGAAAAACGTACAATGATTTCTGTTCGTGATAACTTTATACCGGATAAAGTTTCGGTTATTTCGGACGGAAAAATATTGTTAAATAACAAGAAGTTACATATAATTGGAGTAGTTAAAAATGAAGCGTAAATTCATATTTGTATTAATAGTCGCTTTATGTGTACATCTGAATGTATCGGCATATGATTCAGCTGATATAACAGGAAAAATTTCTGAGCTTAAAACATTGCTTTCTGAATGTACGGAGATGGGGCTTGAATGTCCTTATGAGGAAATGCAGATAACTGTTATGGAGCAGTTTACAGATCCCACTGTGCTTTCAAATACTGATTATGTTTCGGCACGTATTGATGAGATATATACAGATACAAAAGAAAAGCTTGAATCTTTCATAGAAGGAACTTTGGCTCCGCTTCAGGCACCGAAGTATCTTTCATCATCTGTAAACATTGACGGTAAAAATGTAATTGCAAATACAACATGGGGAAAGCGTCCTGTATTTTTGATAGGATACGGACATTTCCAAAGTGCGGCAGATGCATTCCCGATTTATTCAAAGCTTGGCGCAAATATCGCTCAGCAGGAAATGGGAACGAACCGCATTGTTGTTGACGGAACAATTCCTTTTGGATGGAACCGTGAACGTTCGTCAACTGCGGCGGTATCAAACTGTAATATAACAACGAATTATGACATAAATCATGTCAGAGCGGGCGAAGGCTCCGTAAAGCTTGAAATGGGTGAGGAAACAGGCATAGCATGGACTAATATTACACAGGAATATGCAGTTGAACCGAATACAACATATACATATTCGCTTTTTATGAAAGCTGATACTGCATCCGCTGCTTATTTTACACCGGGAACAGGTAATGCTGTCTATGCTGATAAAACGGATGATTTTAAACGTTATTCGGGAACGTTTACCACAACCTCAGAACAGACAAGCCTTACTTTTAAGATAATGATAGATGAACCGGGAGTGTGTTATGTAGACCATGTAAGCGTGCTCAAAAAAGGTTCTTCGAAAAATCTTATAAATAACGGAGCGTTTGAACTTGACGGCGGTGAAGTGTTCGGGGAAAATAACGAATATGCGATATCGACTGAATATCTCAATAATACATTTATACCGATGCTGCAGTCAGCAGAAGAAAATAATGTTGCGGTATCAGTGCTTCTTTCACCGCATTATTTCCCGACTTTTGTTAAGAATTATCATCCTGAGATGTATGAAAACGGAAAAGTTAATATTTTCCATGAAGAATACATTGCAATAACGGATAAATATATTGAAGTATTCATTAATGCAATAAAGGATTATAAGTCAGTTCATAATATTACGCTCACGAATGAGCCGAATATTAATACAGCAAGATTTCCGTCACTCCTTCCTGACTATCAGGCGTGGCTTAAAACGCAGTACGGAAGCAGTATAGCAAATCTTAATACCGCATACGGAACATCATACACTGATTTTTCAGAAATTCCGTTCCCGGCAGAAGCAACAGAGGGAACAGAGCCTGTAGGTTCTCAGACAAGATATTTCTATGACTGGATGATTTATAATAACAAAAAATATGCCGCATGGCACGAGCATCTTGCAAATGAAGTTAAAAAGCATATGCCGGATGCTAAGGTAAATTCTAAGATGCAGGATTATTTTGATTATGACTCTAATATTGATTTTGCAAGATTCAGAATGACATGGGGAACAGAAGCAGAAGATTTTGCTGAATTTTCCGATATTATGGGGAACGACTCTGCTACATACTGGTCTTGGGACGGAAGACATATTCAGGGACAGATGAAATGGTATGATTATCTTTCATCACTTAAAGAGGCACCTGTATTCAATTCGGAAGATCATATTGTAGAAGATTACAGTAAATTATATGATACTAAAATGGCACGTTTTACCGGAACGGATATATTCCAGGGGGCAATTCACGGAAGAGCAATGTCTGCTATCTGGACATGGGAACAGACGGCTGATGAAAACAGCCTTTTCTCGGGTAATGTACTTCAGAGACCTGATTTTATGGTCGAAATAGGAAAGAGAAGCCTTGACCTTAACAGACTTGCTCATGAGGTTACTGCTCTTAGCAATAATAAGCCTGAAATGGCGATTATGTACTCGAATGTTGAGCGTGTATATAACAAAAACCATTTCACAATTATTGACCTTATGTACAAGGCATCACTTTATTCGGGACAGAGAGTAAGCTTTGTTACCGATACTCAGCTTGATGAGATTTCAAAGTACAAGATGATTATAGTGCCTAATGTAACACATATATCATCAGCAAATCTTGCAAAAATTCAGGCGTACAAAGCTAATGGCGGTAAGGTAATGTTAGTTGGTGATTGCTTCACACATGACGAATTCAATAAGGCTATATCTCCTGACAAGAGTGGATATGAAACAGCTACTTTGCCAAAGCTTTATAATACTGTACTTCCGTGGTCAAAGCAGATTTACAATACAATCAGCGACAATTCCGTAAAGGTATGTGATTCATTGGGTAATCTTGTTGATGAGCTTGAATGGAGCTATGTAAAGACTAACAACGGTGTACTTGTCAATATCTGTAATTACAGCGAGGAAGATATCAGCGGTCTGAATCTCTGGGTAGACGGTGAAATCATAGAAGCGAAGGAACTCGTTTCCGATACTCAGTTAGGCGCAAGCTTTACGGCTAAAGCATATGAGCCTATGATTCTCGAATATGGAACATATTCAGTTGTAAAGGATATGAGTTATGCAGATGGAAAAGTTGATGTAACTCTTACAAATCCGCTTGAAGAAAACCTGTTTATCCGTGCACGAGTAAAATGCTTAAAGGGTAACAAGCTTAATATCGGAGGCGGAATATCGGGATACACAAAACCGGGTGAAGACGTACATTTCAAAGTGGACTGCGCTGAAAATGATGCGGATGAAATTTTACTTGAAATTATGTCAGAATCAGGAAAAGTTACAGAGGTTTGGAGTATTAAATAAAATTGTATATTGATTAAGAAAGCTTGCTTTATCTTACTACCGTAACCGGCGAGATAAAGTAAGTTTTCTGATAATATGAGGGGTAATTTATGAAAAAGAAAGGTTGTGTGAGTATGTCTGATTGTTTATTCGATTATTCAATTGAACAGTTTCCGAGATTGGAAACTGAAACTGATGATTCCCCAAGGATAAAAAGAGCTGTTGAGGCTACAAAGAACGGAGTTTTATATTTTCCAAAAGGTGAATATGAAATTGCTGAGACGATACATATCGAAAATGGTTGCTCGCTTTGGCTTCATAAATCGGCTATACTGAAGGCAATTGCAGATATGAGCTTTGTAGTCGTATGGGAGAAGTCTCCAAAATTTGACCGCAATGGATTTATAAGAGGTGGAGTGATTGACGGAGCAGGACTTGCAAGCTGTATAAAGATTGACCAGGTATCTCATTTTACAATTAAGGATATGTCGCTTTATAACGGGAAGAAGTTCGGATTCCGTGCGGGAAATGAGATAACAAATGAATGTGGTGGTTGTGAAATTATAGCAAGTAATCTTTACTGCAAGTGTACCATGAGTGGACTCGCAGGAAATGTGGGGATGAGTATTTGTACCGGAGATAGTCATTATACTGATTGTATTGTGATTGACTATACAATAGGTGTGGATATCCTGATGGGTTCGGTAAAGCTTACCAGAGTTCACGTTTGGGGCGGACCTGTTCCACCGAGACACGGAGAAACAATCCCGGAAATGCTTGTAGATTCCATAAGTTTCCGTGTAAATGCTCCTGATGTCACACTTAATGACTGCTATGCAGATACAGGAGAAATAGGCTTTCAAATTCATGACTGCACAAGACTTAATAACTGTACATATCTTTCTACATATAGTGTGTTTCCGCTTAATTGCATAAAGGTTATCGATCATCGGTCGGGACACCTGACTGCTTCACATTGCTATTTCCGTCAATTTGAATTTGACCGCAATGAATGTATGGTATACTGCGGAAATGGTGAAAATCTCTATGCCGATGATATCATTGTTGAAGGAGACGGCTTTAAGGATGCAGAGGAATTTGCTGTAATGATAAAAAATAAAAACTAAGAAAAACCGGGTTACACCAAACCGGGTGGAGACGTACATTTCAAAGTGGACTGCGCTGAAGGTGATGCAGACAGCATTTTACTTGAAATTATGTCAGAGTCAGGACATGTTACTGAGGAAAGGTATATCCGCTGAAATAAAAATTATATCAATTAAAGGCATGGATTTTCCGTGCCTTTCGTTTTGGTTTAAATTCGACAATATTTTAGTCTTTTTTTCTATATTAAGCAATATTTTAAAGGAAAGTAAAATAATCTTGATGTATAATACAGGATGTTGATAAATGGGATAAATAATAATACAAAAATAAAGGTGAAGAAGATGAGTTTATTAGTGATTCTTTGTTGTATTGGAAAATGCATAATATACGGTTCGTCAATTTTGTTTACCGGGAAGCTTACGGAGTCTGTTGATGTGCTTGATGTTCTTGCACTGAGGTTTCTTATGAGCTTTGCTGTGTTATGGATACTGAAGACTTCAAAAATTCTGAAAATCAAAGTCGGGGTATCGGAGTTGCTTGGGAAAAGCGACAGAAAACAGCATATAAAGACAATAATTTGTGCTGCTGTATTTGAACCCGTGCTGTATATGCTTTTTGAGACACTCGGAATTTCGATGACGACAAATATTATGGCAGGTGCGATTTTAGCAATTTCTCCGATATTTTCATGTGTATGTGAAAGCTTTATTCTTGGTGAAAAAAGCTCGTGGACTAAAAGAATATTCTTAGGTATCGGTGTTATAGGTGTTTTATATATAACGGCACATTCCGGAACGGGTGATACTGAAAACAGTATTGCAGGAATTATATTCATGTTTCTTGCTGTTATCTCAGGATGTATGTTTTCTGCATTTTCACGAAAATCCACAAAAGCATTTGAACCTGTTGAAATTACATATGTTTCGTGTATGCTTGGAACACTTTCATTTAATGTGATTAATATTATACGTCACATTTTAAACGGAAATCTTACTGATTACTTTAATCCGTATTTTAATGCCGGAAATATGGTTGGATTTGTTTTCCTTGCTGTATTTTCAACTATTATGGCAACACTTATGGGAAATTACTCTCTGAAAAAAATGTCTCCGTCATCTACTGCCGCATTTGGAGGAATTTCAACCTTGGTAACTGTTATTTTAGGTGTTGCTTTCAATAATGAAAAAATTTATATGTATCATATAATCGGATTTACACTCATATTCGCACGTATTATTGGTGTTATATGTATTGATAAAAAAAATGAGAGAAAGAGATAAAAATGAAAAAGATAAAAATGAAAAAGATAAAAAGATTTCTGTTTATGAATTTAGGCTGTATACTGCTTGCAGTCGGAATATATTTTTTCAAAATTCCTAATGGTTTTGTAACAGGCGGGGTATCCGGTATAGGAACACTTTTCGGAAAAATCACACCGATTTCTCCTGCTGTATGGATATGGATTCTGAATATTGTTCTTATGCTTATGGGCTTTGTTTTGCTTGGGAAACAGAATGGAGTAAAGACAGTATATTGCAGTATGTTGTATTCTGCAATAATGTATTTTCTTGAAAAGTATTTTGTAATCGGTATGCCGTTATCTGATCAGCCGTTACTGGAGTTAATATATGCAATGATTCTGACATCTGTCGGTTCGGCGATTATATTTAACTGTGATGCATCTTCGGGTGGTACGGATATTGCTGCTCTTATTTTAAAGAAGTATACTAATACAGATGTTGGAAAAGCACTGTTGTGCGTAGACTTCATAGTGGCATCAAGCTCGTTTTTTGTTTTTGATATTACAACAGGACTGTTTTCGCTTCTGGGACTCTTTGCAAAAGCATTTATTGTTGACAGTGTGATAGAAAGCCTCAATATATGTAAGTATTTTATCGTAATAACAAACAAGCGTGACGAAATATCAGATTTTATTATAACAACACTCCGTCACGGCGTAACTGTAAGCTCGGTTCATGGCGAATACACAAAAGAAGAAAAAACGATGATTCATACAGTATGTAAACGCGGAGAAGCAATAAAGCTGAGAAGCAAAATCAGAGAAATTGACCCGCATGCGTTTATTATTATAACTACAAGCAGTGAGATTATCGGCAGAGGCTTCCGAGGAGTGTAACAGATTTAAGTTGAATCAAAATAAGGGGATGTAAATTAATTCCCAAAAATTTTTGTTATTTACACTGTCTACTTGACAGGGAGGGGTTCAGTGCGGAGAAGGCTTTTTATATTGATATTATAACAGCGTTCAAAGTTGTAAAAAAAGTACAAAAAAGAAGTAAAATCATTTCATTGAAAACTGAAGCGGAATATGGTATAATTATATAAAATTTACATTTGACATTATAGATAAAAGGTGATATAATTTATATATTGTGAGTAATCAGATTAGCAAATGATATTCAGAAGGAAGTGAGAATGTGCCTAAAAAATATTTAAAATCCGTAGAACTTCAGGACAATGAAGGAATAAAAGTTAATAAAGGTAAAAATTCTGTAGAGGATGAACATATACATGAGTTTATCGAGATTGTTTATATTACAAAAGGCGAAGCTATGCACCGTATCGACGACAAATATTTCCTGATGAAGGAAGGCGATATGCTTTTTATAAATTATCATCAGACTCATTCTTTTTCTGCTGATAAAGAAACGACATATATTAATATACTACTGACGCCTGAATATTTAAGTAAGGAGCTCGTAAACAATGAGAATATATTTGATATTTTCAAGCTGATGCTGTCGGGTGATTTTGATACCGATGAAACAAAGATTAAGCCTTTTATCAGATTTGAGGGAAAAGAAAAAGAAGAAATTGAATTGGTTATTAATCGTATGCTGGATGAATTTGAACATAAGGGCTATGGATATCAGTTGTATTTAAAGGGGTATACTCAGATTGTTTTTTCCATGATATGCAGATATATGCAGTATTATGAAGATAATGATTCGGTTGTCAAAGGAATAATGAGATATATAAATACTGATTATTTTCATACCAATTTCCTTATGGATGTAGCTCAGAAGAAAAACTACAGTCCTTCATATTTCAGTAGGAAATTTAAGGAAATGTACGGAGTTAATTTCAGAACATATGTACAGAAGCAAAGGATAGAAGTGGCTGTTAATCTTCTGAAAAATACTGACTTGACTATCGAGGAAATTTCCGAGAGAGTAGGATATGGAGATGTATCTCATTTTTACAGGCAATTCAAGAAATATGCGAATTCCACCCCGAAGGAGATGCGCATAAAACATGAAAAGTAAAGAAAGTTCAATTAAAAAAGTAAAGAAAGTTCAATAAATAAGTAAAAAAAATCAATTATCATCAAAACTTCTTTATGCTATAATTATAATATATTATAGTATAAAGGAGTTTTTTTATGTTATTGGAATTCGAAACATTGAAAGATAAAATATTGGGATGCTGGAACGGTAAAAATGCCGGAGGAGTTCTCGGAGCACCGTTTGAAGGAAAACGTCAGATAAATAATGTAAGTTTTTATACTCAGGATATAAATGAAAATCCGCCGGCAAATGATGACCTTGATTTGCAGCTGGTGTGGCTTAATGCTATTGAAAAATTTGGACGTGCAGTGGATTCATCTATACTGGGTGAATTCTGGGTTTCTTATATTATCCCGAACTGGGCTGAATACGGAATGGGCAAGAGCAATCTGAGCGGCGGACTTATGCCACCGCTATCGGGATATGTAAACAATCATTATAAAGATAGCTGCGGATGCTTTATAAGAAGTGAAATATGGGCATGTATTATGCCGGGACATCCCGAACGTGCGGTTCGTTATGCTTTTGAGGATGCAATTGTTGACCATGCAGATGAAGGGCTTTATGCGGAGATTTTCTGTACAGCTCTTGAAAGTGCAGCTTTTGTCGAAAATGATGTATTTAAGCTTATAGACATCGCACTTTCTTACATACCTGAGGACTGCGGAATAGCAAAAGCGGCAAAAATTGCGGTTGAGTGTTATAAGAACGGAAAGACATGGCAGCAGGCAAGAGAAATGATTCTTACAGAGCTTCCCGCAACATTTGGAATTAATGAAACAAAGCCTTCAAAGATAAATGATGGTTTGCCTGTAGGAAAAGCCGGATATGACGCTCCGAGTAATATAGGAATTACACTTATAGGACTTCTCTACGGTGAAGGGGATTTCGGAGATAGTATATGTATCGCTGTAAATTGCGGTGAGGACACAGACTGTTCTGCGGCAACATTAGGTTCAATTCTCGGAATAATTCACGGCAACTCAAAATTACCTGAAAAATGGTTGAAGCCGCTTGGTGGAGTAATAAACACAATTTGTATAAATAAATGTGCTTGTCTCAGAATACCTGCCGATGTTGAGGAACTAACAGAACGTGTACTACGCCAGATACCTATATTTCTTGAGGCGGAATATTGCGATTTTATGTACGGCGGGAACGGATTCATTGTAAACTCAGCGGAGGAGCTGATGTGTGAGAAAGAAGACCTTTATATAGAAGGCTGTTTCGTATCTCAGCCGATGCTTGTACATGAACTGCTGGAAACTTCTCCGTTTATGGTAAAGCGTAACTGCGGTACTGTAAATGTATGGATTGATTATATGGGAAAACCGTTTATAAAGGCTGGAGAAACAAAAAAAGTTCGTTTGCTTATTACAAGAAGTAATGTAATAGACCATCAGCAGTTCCTGAACATAAAGCTATATATGCAGCCGGGTGTTACGGTTGCGCAGGGAAGATATGTGTCGGTTGCACTTCAGGAGGGGTATGGAGCAAAAGCCGAAATTTACCTTGACATTACGGCAGAAACGATTGAGGAACCGAAGGTAGAGATTCTTGCAGATATATCTGTTGCAGGACGTCACACTGATAATATAATTAAAATTTTACTTTTTCCTGAAGCGTGAGATGAAAAGGAGGAATAGAATATGAATAGAAAAATAAGGTTTTTAAGCGGAATAATGGCATTTACTGTTGCTGTATCAATTACACCTTGTGTATTTTCTGAAGATGAGATAAAAGTATCAATGAAAGGTATTTTTCATCAGTATAATACAATAAAAGGTGTTGCTGAGGGGAATGTTCCTGAAAATGCAGAATATAGCTGGTTATATTCAGAAAGCGAAAACGGTGAATATACTGAAATTCCCGAATCTGAATATGTAACCGACAATGAAATTACGCTTGTTCAGGGGACAGAGACTATAGTTGATAATGTACTGTCCGAGAGAACAGACGACTTTTATCTTACAGGTGATCAGGCGGGTTCTCTGTCGGGAAAATGGATAAAATACAGAGTTTCTGTAAATGGAGTTGATTATGATTCCGAGCCGGCAAGAGTTGACGACAGATGGATTACACTGAACACTGTTTTCGGAGCATCCGATTTTTCTGAAATAAATGCAGTTACACCGAATGAAAATGTGTTTGAAGTAGATGGACAGAAGTTTATTTTGCTTGACACAACACTGAGTGATACTGCACATTTCCTTGTAATGGCAAAGGAAATTTACGGAATAACTTCAAAGGGTATAGGTCAGCAGCTTGAAGAGCTGGCGCATTACCTTGACAATGACTTTAAAGAAAACGGTCTTGACGGCAAAAAGCTTCCTGATGCAATTCTTGACAGTATAGATTATAACGTTTACTGGAAAGTCGGAAGACCGTACTGGCCGAATGCTATGGGTTTTGAAAACAGATATATTCCTGCTGTAAAGACCGGAATTTTCGTTCCGTCAAAGGAAGAGGTTTTAAAATACTCATCTAAAATCGGACTTCAGGATGAAAACATCGACTGGATGCTTCGCGACCCGGCTTCCGGTTCAAGTGCTGACGGAAATATGCTGTTATATATTCACGGACAGAGTAATATGCTTGGAAGCGCCGGTATGTTTAATATGGACACTCAGACAAAGGGAATAAGACCTGTATTCCACCTTTCGGAAGACTTTTTTGAAAAAAATCCTGTATCCTTTAAAAGTACAGGTATGAATATCAGAAAACTGTTACTTGAAAAATATTCAATTGACGAACTGGTTTCTTTCGGATATAAACGAAATGAAGTTGAAAGCTCTGTAAATGGAGAAATTTCTGAAATATGGGTAGATGGAACGTTTAAAGTGAGAGAGATTTTACAGGGTGCATATACAGGAACGGATGTTGATGAAGCTTATGCTCTTATGCAATGGAAATATTCAGATAATGCGGAAGGTGAATATATTGCAGTTCAGGGGGCGACAGAGACTACATTTGTACCGGATGTATCATTGGCGGATAAATGGATTAAATTTACCATAACTCTTGGTTCGGGGAAATATTACGAGTCAGAACCGATATTTATTGAAAGTATATGGGATGATGCATTCGAAGGCGAAATCAGTGATGTAGAATTAAAGGGAATATATGAACCGTATCAGAAAATAAAGGTAAGTTATGCATTTGATGATATTACAACAGAGAGTGATGTTGTATATAAAAAATGGTATGTTTCTGATGAACCCGGAGGAAGCTATACAGAAATTACTGGAACTGACGGTCATGATACATTTGTTGTAATTGCTGATTATGCTGATAAATGGATAAAGTCGGAAATCACATTAAAAAATAAAAATAAGTACAGTACACAACCTAAACAAATCGGCAGTGTATGGAATTATACTTTAAATCAGATTGATAACTCGGTTTCTAATAAGTTTGATGTTGTCAATAAAACCACACCGTCAGAGTATGTATTTAAAGTTGACGGGCAGGAATTTATTCTTCTTGATTCTACGGAAAGCGACAGCTCACGTTTCCTTGTAATGGCAAAGGATACCTATGGTTCAAGACAGTTTTATACTGTTGATATGCAACAAAAATATGATCAGATGAATGAATGGCTCAATACTGAATTCAGAGCAAACGGAAATGGTGGAAAGAAGCTCCCCGATAAGCTTCTGAAGTACATAGACTATGAACAGACATGGCAGACAGAAGCCGGAAGAATAGCAACTACAGCAGGGCATTCGGGAGGTATTGCGATTCCGTCAATTACTGAAATAAAGAAGTACTCAGAAAAAATAGGTCTTGCCGACAGCGGTGAGGACTGGTGGGCGAGAACTCCGGTATCATTCGACGTGATGGACGGTAACTCAATATTTGTAATCCTGACATCAGAGGAAAATGTCGGTAAAACGGCGGGCATTCATGGAACCTGGAGTTCAAAGGCAATCAGACCGATGTTTTACATAAGTAAGGATTATTTCCTTGAAAATATTCTTGATATGGAAACAACAGGAAGTGAAGTCTTTAGGACACTCGGAAAGAGCTATACAAAAGATGAACTGAGAGGATTGTACGACATAAAGGTACTTGAAGATGTATTCGGATTTGAGCCTGACTATACATTTGAGTGTCTGCCGTTTACGGATATGGATGGAGAAATTGTCGAGTGTTTGTGCCTTGTAACAAACCATATTGAAGACCGTACAGGAACTGTTATGATTTGTATTTATGATGCTGATAACCGTCTTGTCGGAATTGATATGCAGACGGCGGAGTTCAAAAATGAAACAGAGACTGAGATTGTGTTCAGTATTGAAAATCTTCCTGCAACTCCGAATAAAACAATAGAAGCATATCTCATAGATAAATCAGAGCTTCTCAGTCCGATAACATATAAGGGAATTGTTTTATACTGATATAAATTTGGAAGAAAGGATTGATATTGTGTTTGATAAAAAGAAATTTATGCCGCTTATTCTCAGTTTTTGTATTTTTGGAAATATTGTAAATGCGGCACAACCAAGCGGATTAAAAGATGTTGAAACGTCAAATGAGTTGCAGGCAGAGGCTGTAATAGATGTAGAGCTCAAAACGAAAGGTTCGGGACTTGTAGTTTCTGATGATATAGTATATAATGTGAAGCTCAAAGCAGGAGCAGACAGAATTTCAAATTTCATTGTAACGGCTTCGTGCGGAGACGTATCTGAAACCATTGAGGAGACAATTAAAGCAAATTCTTCGCTTAATAAAGAATACACACTTAAGGATTGTCCTATAGGTGAGAATATGTTTTCGGTAAATGTAAGCTGTAACGGTGTTGATGTCGGAAGCTATTCACAGAAGGTGACCATAACGCCTGAGGTGCCGAGATATTTCCTTGATGAGGTTACAAGCAAGCTTGGATATAATACACCGTATGACAACAGCCTTTATCATGATACAATCAGTGTTAACGGTGTTCGTGCGATGAGAACGGAATTCGGACGCTGGAATTACACTGAGCGTAAAAAGGGAGTCTATGATTTTGCACATATTGACCCATATATGAAAGCTGTTGACAAGATGGATATTGAGGTTCTCGGTATACTTGGTATGAATAATGAGTTGTATATGGACAGCGGAACCGGAAACGGTCCTGATTCAAAAGGAAACATAGACGGTTTTGCTCAGTATGCAAAGCATATGTCACTTCAGTATCCGTATATGCGTCATATAGAAGTATGGAACGAAGCAAACATTGCGTTCTGGGTAAATCCGAATGCGAGAGACTACGGATATACAGCAGAGGTTGCATATCAGGAGGTCAATAAGGTAAACCCGAATGTAGATTTAATGGTTGGCGGTGTTGCCGGTGGTGACGCAAACTTCCTTAATAATATGATGGCTGATGGACTATGGGCTAACTGTGATACTGTTTCATATCACCCATATACAAGACCGTCAACAGTTGACCAGGCTATACGTGCAAGCATACTTGCATCTCACAACGCAATAATGTTAAACGGTGGATGGAAGATTCCTATATGTTCGGAAATAGGGTGGCCGTCAAATAATATCGGTATAGGTATTACGCGTGAACAGCAGGCTCATGAGCTTGCAAAGGTGCATATTGTGGAGCAGAGCTATGGTGTGCCTATGACAATTATTCATAATACCTTTGACTTAAGCTGGAATGATGCCGACAGTACGGAAGCACACTACGGTATAGTAAGACCTGACTGGACACCGAAGCCGTCTTTCTATACGACACGTGAGGTTAATAATCAGACTAACGGAGCAATTCATCTTGGAAAAGTATATTTTCCTGATGACAATATACAAATGCACCTTTTCGCAAGAGATAATGCGATTCATGCAGCTTTATGGACGAAAGGAAATGATACAGAGGTTACACTTAACGGGGGCGGATTTAAGTATTATGATGAAGTCGGAAATGTAATTGACAATACCACAAATACTATTTCTGTTTCAGAGCCTATAACATATGTACATGGACTTGATAAATCATATGCGTATACTCAGATTGCAGATAACTTTAACGAAATAATCGGCGATAATATAGGTAATTTTAAGGACTGCGAAAATGCTGAAGGATTTGCAGAGGCGAAAGCACTTGTTTTAAGCTCATTAGAGGATGCTGAAAAAATTACGTCTATGCCGAGTGCAGATGAAGCAATTGAAATTATAGATAATCATTACGGTAAAGCCGCACAGATTATAGATATGTACAAAAACGGTGAACTGAAGATTGAATTCAAACGTTTGACGGCACTTCTTTCACTTCATCATATGCTTGGAGAAAAATATATAAACCTGTATATGCTTTGCGATGACAGAACACCTGAATATGACTATGAAGCAAAGCTTGCCGAAGCTGAAAAGTTTATAGCTGATAAAAAGGGAGACAACACTCTTGCAGGTGCATTGTCTGTATGGAAATATGCAAGAAACTATCGCAATAACATAAATAAGATTCTTGAACAGGGCGGAACAAATCCGATGAAAAACGGATATATAAATGCAATGGGAAAAGCATCTATAGTATTGTCGGAACTTTCAATGAAGCTTGCAGACGCAGAGACTGTGGGATATACAAATGTTTTTTTGCAGCTTCCTTCATCTCAGTCGAAAATAGACCTCGGAAGAGAACAGACCATTCTGTTTAGTCTTTATAATTACAGGAGAAAAACACCGCTTAGAGGACATGTTGAAATATATTCTCCTGACGGTGAGTGTATAGGAAAGAGCGAAACTGTAAAGCTTGATGCAGACACAAGTACGCAGGTGCCTGTAAATATAGTTATTGAAGAGCTTCATGAAGGTAATTATATAATGAAATTTATAGAAAATGATGTTGTAATTGTTGAAAGAATTGCACCGATTGTTGTAAAAGAACAGCTTAAAATTTCATTTACACCTATTATGAAAACAGTTGAGGAGCTTGAAACGGTTACACTCAGGATTGAAAATGTTTATGGTTCCGCAATTAAAGCTGAGATAAATATGACACCAAGATGTGACTGGGAGATATCAAACGGAACACAGAGTATTGATATAGCCGATAAAGAGGTTCAGTACATCAACTTTCCTGTTACACAGAAGGTGAAAGAGCCGTTTAATTTCTACACCTTTGATATTGTAATAACAAACGAAAGCGGAAATGTAATTTATAAAAAATATCTGCCTCTTGACTTTACGATTGTTGTAAAAGCAGACAAATCGGTTTCTCCTGCAGATTTCACGGGAGATATAAGTGACTGGTCCGATGCATATCCGATTTATGCCGATACACCTCAGAATCCTGAAGACTATGCCGAATGGCAGGATGAGGATGTAGGCGCAAGAATGATGATGAAATGGGACGAGGAATATTATTACATTCTTTGTGATGTTTACGACCAGTTCCATGCAAATATGCAGATAGGCTCAAATATCTGGAACGGAGACAGCCTGCAGCTTGACTGGGATACGCTTAATGACAAATCGGTTGATACATTTAAGCCGGATGACTATGAGTATGGATTTGCACTGACGGAAAACGGCCCGCAGGTGTATTCGTGGCAGGCAGGTCCGTCAGCAGTCGGGACAATGCCGGGAGAGTGGATGAACGCATTTGACAGCCGTGAAGAAAAACTCACAAGATATTATATCCGTATTCCTGCGGATAATCTTAAACCGCTTGATTTTGTGGAAAATAAAGTGTTCGGTTTTAATTTCCTTGTAAATGATGCCGACTTTACAACGCGTGAGAAGGACATCGAATATACGTGGGGTATATCTGTAGTAAAGGATCCGAGCTCGTGGGAGAACTTTAAGCTTGTACCGCTTCAGACAAAGCCTGAAGGAGATACAAAGATTCCGCTTCCTATGAATCTTGACGGAATAAAGACAACCGTTATAACAACTGAGTCAGTGTTTGATGATATAGAAGGACACTGGGCAGAGGAGCATATTAAAAAACTTGCCCATTCCGGAATAGTAAATGGTGTTGACGGCAGAAATTTTGAACCTGACAGAAGCATAACAAGAGCCGAATTTGTCACTGCTCTTATAAATGCATCGGGCGAGAAGCTTACAGAGATTAATGATACATTTTCCGACGTCTCTGCAGAATCATGGTATGCACCGTATGTAAGAACAGCAAAAAGACTTGGCTGGATAGCTGATGAAATAGGATATATCAACTTCTATCCCGAAAAGGAAATCACAAGAGAAGAAGCGGCATACATGGTAAGCTGCTGGTTCAGACAGAAAAGTAAAAATACATTTGAATACCGTTCAATGAATGGAATAACCGATATATCTGCAATCAGTCCGTGGGCGGCAGACAGTATTCAGACGCTGTTTAATGCAGAGATTATGTGTGGTGATACAAGAGGAAGAATCAATCCGAAGAACTCAATAACACGTGCGGAAATGTCAAAAATTATATCAGCGGCACTTGAAAAATAAATTACAGAAAGGATAATGTTATGAAAAAGAAGATGATCGGAATTTTATCCGGCATAATTTTAGGTATGACTTTTTCAGCATCGGTATTTTCGGCAGACAGCCTTGAGGCTTTTCTGATAAGCGAAGACGGTGATATGAATGTAAAAGTGAAGCTTTCGGATGAATATGTCGGAAAGGAATTACTTCTGTATGTGTTTAATCCGGGCAAAGGCATTGGAGATACAAAAGAGTCGGACTATCTGGCAAACATTGCGGCATTTCAGTATGCAGGTCAGGCAGAGTATAAAGCCGGGGGAATAACATTCGATTTCAGAATGAATACCGATAATATCACACCTGACAGCGGAAACACATATAAAATGTTCGCTGTAACAATGAACAGCGAAAAAAGTGTATCCGGAGAATTTACTTATTCCGACAAAACGGAGCGAGATGCGATAATAGAAGCATTAAACGGTGCTGTGACTGTTGAAAACGTAAACGATGCATATGAAGGCTTTGCAATGCAGAATCTTAATGTTTATAATGATATAAAAAATAAAAGCAAGATGGCATCAATGCTTAAGGAACTGATTAAGGATAAAGGACCTGTAAATTCCGGCAATGTTCAAAGTCTGATAACTGAAGCGGTACTCCTTACAGCAGGTGAGGAAGGAGTTCTCGGATTTGATGATGTTGTTGAGTATAACAGCATTATCGGACTTGAAGAAGAATTTACAGATGAGTTTGCTAACCTTAATGATAAGGGGAAGAAGCTTCTTTGCGAGAATATTGCAGGTAATGAATATAACAGTATACAAGAGCTCAGAAAGGCACTGCAGAAATCTGTACTGTCGTCACTTGTATATGAAAATGTACTTGAAGGCGGCGGAACGCTTGAAGAAGTAATAAAAAATCATAAAGAATTCTTCGAAGATAACGGTCTTGATTATGATTTGTATCAGAAGTCAAAGCAAGACACAGTCGGTAGAAAGCTCATTTCAGCAGGTACAAATAAATATGATGAAATGGTAGATAAAATCAATGAGCTTTCGAAGGATAATCCGAAGTCGGGCAAGACGGGAAGCAGCGGAGGAAGCTCAGGTGGCGGAGGCTCGTCAGGCGGTTCGGGTGCAGTATCAGCACCAGTGCCTTCAGTTGTTACCCCGAAAGAAGAAAAGGTGACATTCAGTGACCTTGGAGATGTAGAATGGGCAAGACAAAGTATTGATAAGCTTTACAGTCTCGGAATTGTAAAGGGTAAGGATTACGGAGTATTCGCACCACAGGACAATGTAACAAGAGAAGAGTTTGTGAAAATGATTATGGGAGCATTTGAGCTTCCCGAAAAGAACTCAGAGGTTATATACAGTGATGTAATGCCGGGAAGATGGTCATATAATGTAATCTGTGGAGCATCGGAAATCGGCATAATAAGCGGATATGACGGACTTTTCAGACCGTCCGACACAATAACGCGTGAGGAAATGGCTGTAATAATTGTCAGAACGCTTAAATATAAAAATATGAATCTGTTCGCAAAAGGATATGAAAGCGGATTTTCTGATGAAAATGAAATTGCAGACTTCGCAAAAGAAAGCGTGAACGTACTTTTCAAAAACGGACTTATAAACGGTACGGGAGATAATAAGTTTTCTCCGAAGAAAACTGCTACACGTGCTGAAGCGGCAGTCATGATTTGCAATGCTATGGAATATAAGGAGGTGTGATGTACATGAAGAGGATACTAAGCTTATTACTTGTTTTAATATTGTCAATACAATTGCCGGCTTTTGCAGAAAATGCAAAGTCCGGAACTAAGGTTGATGACAGTGTTGAAAGATTAACATATCTCGGTATGATGTCTTCGGATATGCACGGAAAGCTTTCTGCCGTTGTGAAAAGGGAAGAATTTGCCGAATATATGCTTACCTTCATGAAGCAGATTTATGTTCCGACTGTGACTAAAAGTTATTTTTACGATGTTGATATAAACAGTGAATATGTTGAAGAAATAAACAGAGCGGCTGAACTCGGATATATAAAAATCGACTTTGATAAAATGTTCTATCCGCAAAATCTCATCACATTCAAAGAAGCCGGGGATGCGATTTTAAGAGCGATGGGATATGGGAGCATGATGGATAACGGTACAAACGGAAATCTTGTATCGGAGCTGTATTTTAAACTGCTTGACGGAGTAGATGCTACGTCCGGAAATGTTACCGTTGGAGACCTTGCAGTAATGTTCGATAATGCTCTTGAAGAGGATATGGTCGAAGTAGACCTTTCATCAGGCGGAACAGGAATCAAAACAGAAAAGACTTTCCTTGAAGGTTATTTCGGGATTCAGAAAGGTAAAGGAAGAATAACCGCAACACCGCTTACATCTCTTGAAAGGGATATACAGTGCTTCGGAGAAGAGGTTGCTATTGACGGAACTGTTTATCAGATTACGGATAACATTTCGGATGTTGAGGAATATCTCGGGTATTGGGCTGAGTTTTATTACTTAAACGTTGATGGTAATGATACTGTTTTATATTTTAAACCTCAGAAAACAGAGGAGCTGGTTATTCCGGCAAGTGCATATGATTCATACAGTAATAATACAATAAGATATTATTCCGATAACGGAGCCGTAAAGAATGTACACTTTAAAAAAGGTGCATATGTTATATACAACGGAGTTTTGCTTGAAAGCTATAATCCGTCGATTTTTGACATAACAAACGGAAGTATTGAGCTTGTCGGAAATAATTCGGGCTATGATGTTGTTAAAATATATGACTATACTGATATTATTGTCGGCGGAACAACAGAAGATGCCATATATGTTAAAGACAGCAATGAGCATTATTATTTTAAAGATTACGAAAAAGTTATCATGCGTGATTCTTACGGACGCGATATCGGATATGATGAAATATCTGAAAACTCTGTAATTTCTGTTGGAGTAAGCGCAGATAAATCTCTTATCATTCTTAATATAGGTGCTAAAAAGGTAAGCGGTGTGCTTGAGAGGAAAATATCCTACGAAGAGGGAGATATATGGATTGTAGACGGAAGAGAGTACAGAATGTCACCGGGTATAACACCTCCGTTTGCTGAAATTAATGCAAAGGTAACACTTTCCCTTAACTATCTCGGAAAGATTGCTTTTGTCGAAACATCATCGAGTCTTGACTGGATTTACGGATATCTCGCAAAAGCATATATTGATGAAAATGATGAAAGAGTCAAGGTGAAAATATATACACAGTACGGTGATTTTGAGGACTATGTTTTATCGGCAAAATTTAAGATTGATGAAGAATCACTGTCACCGGAAAAGGCACTGACTGCACTGTCATATGCATCTCCCACCGATATGCTCCCGGCAGACAGTGTACAGCCTCAGCTTGTAAAGTATAAAAGAAATTCTACGGGTGAGATTACAAGGATCGATACAGCGAGAAGAGGCGAAGGTGAAAACGATAAGAATTCTCTTGCTCAGAACGTATCAAAAGAAAAAAGAATTTACATGACTGAAACAGGAAGACTGTTTGGTATGTGGAGTAATGAAAAAATGGACTGTTTGCTTACAGATGAGACAATTATTTTCACAGTGCCCGGAAATGCCGAAGACGCAAAAAATGAGCTTACGGCATATTCGGTAAGTAACAGGTCTGCACTTAGTTATCAGGATCAGGTTACAATAAGCAGTTATGACACTGATTATGAGCATGGTGCGGCAGCTAAGGTTGTTTGCATATTACTTGATGAAATATTAAAGGCTCCTGAAACGTTTTCTTTCAATAATCTTGTGGTTGTAACAGGTAAGCTTGAAAAATGGAGCGAAAATCAGGAGTGTGTTGTTTCCGCTGTTACAGGTTATGAGTATTTTACAAATTCAAAGGTAACTCTTGAGGGAGTATGGGAAAAAGATGTTTTTGCCGATGTTGAACCCGGAGATATGATAAGATACGGAAAAATCAATAACAGAATTACGGGTATTAAAAAGGATTTTGATCTGTCGAACTTTACATATGCAAGTATTCATGAGGTTGAAGGCGGAGCTAACTGGTGCGGTGACCATATATATGCTCTATACTGCATTACTCCCGCAAAGCTCGTAGATATAAGAAACGGATATATGTATACTTCATATAAACCGACAAGTGAATCTACAATACTTGACTGTACGATGATGTACAAAACAGATAACATGAAAACCTTTGTTTTTGAAAAGGAAACAGGGAAGATGTATCAGATAGACAATGAAGAACTGAGGGAGTATAAATACAGTGTAAATCCGAAAGCGGATGTTGTGATATATTCATCATACTGTGTCCCCAAAATGGTAGTTGTTTATATTTAATTAAGGCCTATATAATACTGATTAACCGGAAAGTCAGTGTTATTTATGCAATGTATAGTAAATTGTAATTTGGCGATTTGTTCGGAATGTATAAAAGGCTTCTCCTTGAGGAGAAGCTCCGCGAATGCGGTGATGAGGTGTAGCTGCTTTAGCAGCGTTAGAAATAGAATAATTACTGTATTTTAGTGACGGAACTAAAGTTCCTGCACCTCATCCGTCAGCAAAGCTGACACCTTCCCCTCAAGGGGAAGGCTTTCTGCAATACACCGATAAATTACAATTTACATCTAAACCACAAAATCATAATCCAAAATAAAGATTATGAAAAAAAGAAAGGATGAAGAGAATGAAAAAAAGAATTATTTCAATGTTAATCACTTTGGCAATGGTATTATCTTTTACTTCTGTTGTTCCGGCAGCAGAAGCGGAAGTATGGTATAATGCAGAAGTGAAACTGATGTCGGGAGATGAACAGGTATATAATGTTGAAACCTATTCCCAAATCAGAGCAGTAGTGACAATTCCCGAAGCTTCTGCTGCGGCAGATGCCGCACTTGTGCTTGCACAGTATAACGGTGAAAAGCTTGAAGCTGTGATAAAAGAGGATATAAGTATTATTGTATCATCTGAAAGTCAGAGCTTTGATGCAGACCTTACTGTTGTACCGGCAAAGGGTAACTATGCAAAAGTATTTTTGTGGGATGCAAAAACACTTAAGCCGCTGAGTAATGTATACGATTCGCGTGAAGCATCATTTGCAAGCGTATCTCTTGAGGGTATTTATCAGCTTTATGAAACAGTAGATGCTGTTGTTGATTATAATGGTAATGATACTCTTACATATGAATGGCTTTATTCAGCAGAAGAAAATGGAACATATACACCACTTGACACTACTGTAGGTGATTATTCGCTTATCAGCAATAACGGTGCAAGTATTCAGCTTCTTCAGGGTGCAGAGAGTGTAAATTCTGATACACGAGTTGCTTGCTATAATCCGATTAAGAATGACTATACATGGAACACACCTTTGATGGCATACGGTGATTTCAGTGGTGAAAATTCTGTTGTTGATAAGTATATTAAAGTACGCGTTGCTGATACAAAAGGTAACATTGCAGAAAGTGAGCCGAAGAAGGTTGGCGGAAGCTTCGGAAGTGAAGTTGAAAACAGTAACTGGGATAATGCACTCGGCTGGAGTAGTGCTTATGACGGAAGCTATGACTTTAAAGTAGACGGAAAGAGCTTTACATTGCTTGATACAACAGAGAGTGATACATCGAAGTATTTCGTGATAGCAAATGACGATTACGCTGATTATAATTATGATATAGGACAGCAGTTTATGGGAGGCTGGGCATATTTCAGTATGCCATGGGTAACATCTGAATGGTTAAATTCAGGAGTGCTTGACCTGCCGACCGATATTACAAATCACATTGATAATAATCATTGGTGGGCAAATGAAAATTATGAATACAGCCGTAATAATAATATGTATTATCCTGCAGTTAAAGCCGGAATCAGTATTCCGTCAGTTGCAGAGATGACTAAGTATGGTTCAAAAATATCAAAATTCGGAACTGTGGAAGCAGATGCAGGCTTCTGGACAAGAACACCGTCAGCTACACAGATTGATTATCTTATAAGAATAAATATGAGAACAAGCGGTGTTACATGGGGACAGGTATATAATGTAAACAACAATATAAGACCTGTATTCTATCTTGACAAGGACTTCTTTAAAGAGGTTGAAGTTACAGATGCGGGTGCAAACATCAAGCCTTTACTTCCGGAGGCAAGTGTAAGTGTTGAAGCAGTTGAACTTGAAGGTATATATCAGCTTTATGAAACTGTAGATGCAGTTGTAACAGCAGAAGGAAGTAAAAGAGCACTCAAATATGAATGGCTTTATTCGGCTGAAGAAAACGGAACATATACACCGCTCGATACAGCTGTAGGCGATTATTCACTTCTCAGTAACGGTGGTGCAAGCATTCAGCTTCTTCAAGGTGCTGAAAGCGTTGGAAATACAGCTGATCAGGTTGCAGCATATAATCCGGTAACAGAGTCATATACATGGAGTAATCCGTTTGTTGCATACGGAGATTTCAGTGGGGAGAATTCAGTTCTTGATAAGTATATTAAGGTAAGGGTAACAGATACACACGGAAACACTGTCGAAAGTGAACCGAGAAAGGTCGGAGGAAGCTTCGGAACCGAATCGGATAATGCTAACTGGGACAATGAGCTTGGCTGGAGCAATGCATATGATGGAAGCTATGACTTTAAGGTAGAAGGAAAGAGCTTTACATTGCTTGATACAACAGAGAGTGATACATCGAAGTATTTTGTAATAGCAAATGACGATTATGCAGATTACAATTATGATATAGGAGGACAGTTCTTCAGAAACGGGTTGCATACAACACATCACTGGGTAACAAGCGAATGGCTGAATTCAGGTGTTTTAGGATTACCTGAAGGAATTACAAGTCATGTAGACAATAACCACTGGTGGGCATGCGAAAACAGCTCATATTTCAGTCAGCCTGCAAATATCTATAACTATGCAGTAAAAGCCGGAATTAGTATTCCGTCAGTTGCAGAGATGACTAAGTATGGTTCAAAAATATCAAAATTCGGAACTGTGGAAGCAGATGCAGGTTTCTGGACAAGAACACCGGCAAAGCAGGCGGCAGATTATGTCATAAGAGTAAATATGCGTACCAGTGGTGTTGTTTGGGCACAGGTATATAATGTAAACAACAACATAAGGCCTGTATTCTACCTTGACAAGGACTTCTTTAACGAGGTTGAAGTTACAGATGCAGGAGCAAACATTAAGCCGTTATTACCTCCGGCTGAAGTGACTGTTGAATCTGTTTCTATGGAAGGATTTTATCAGCTCTATGAAACAATTGATGCCGTAACAGTATCAACAGGTGATAAATCGGGACTCACATATGAATGGCTTTATTCAGCTGAAGAAAACGGAGCATATACACCGCTTGATACTACTGTAGGTGATTATTCACTTCTCAGCAATAACGGTGCAAGCATTCAGCTTCTTCAAGGTGCTGAAAGCGTTGGAAATACAGCTGATCAGGTTGCAGCATATAATCCGGTAACAGAGTCATATACATGGAGTAATCCGTTTGTTGCATATGGTGATTTCAGTGGGGAGAATTCAGTTCTTGATAAGTATATTAAGGTAAGAGTAACAGATACACATGGAAATATTGTTGAGAGTGAGCCGAGAAAGGTCAGTGGAAGCTTCGGAACCGAATCGGATAATGCCAATTGGGAGAATTCACTTGGTTGGAGTAATGCATACGACGGAAGCTACGACTTTACCCTTGACGGAAAGAGCTTTACAGTGCTTGATGTTACCGAAAGTGATACATCAAAGTACTTTGTAATAGCAAATGACGATTATGCAGATTACAATTATGATATAGGAGGACAGTTCTTCAGAAACGGTTTGCATACAACACATCACTGGGTAACAAGTGAATGGCTTAATTCAGGTGTTTTAGGATTACCTGAAGGAATCACAAGTCATGTAGACAATAACCACTGGTGGGCATGTGAAAACAGCTCATATTTCAGTCAGCCTGCAAATATCTATAACTATGCAGTAAAAGCCGGAATCAGTATTCCGTCAGTTGCAGAAATGATGAAATACGGAGCAAAAATTTCAAAATTCGGTACAGCAGAAGCAGATGCAGGTTTCTGGACAAGAACACCGGCAAAGCAGGAGGCAGCTTATGTCATAAGAGTAAATATGCGTACCGGTGGTGTTGTTTGGGCACAGCTATATAATGTAAACAACAACATAAGACCTGTATTCTATCTCGACAAGGACTTCTTCTCACAGGTACGGGTAGAAAATGTCGGAAGCGAGCTTATCGCTCAGATTGACAACGACTGCAATGCCGAGGCTTTAACCACACTTTACGGCACGGAAGATTACAAAACAGTAATGGAAGGCGGTCTTTCAGGAAATTTTAAGTTAGCCGGTATATTTGAAAGCTATCAGGAAATTAGCGGAGATACGGAGGAGCTGTCACTTGACAGCCCCTCGTATCAGTGGTATTCATCAGATAATGCCGGCGAAGGATATACAGCTATTGACGGGGCAACTAATGAAACCTATATATTAACAAAAGCAGAAGCAGGAAAATATGTACAGCTTAAAATTACATCAGGAGATACAGTTTACGAATCAAGCTCACAAAAGATTGACCCTGCATGGGAGGCAAGAATCGGAAACGGAAAGATTGAAGGAGTTATGAAAGAAACACATCCCGAATACGAATTTTCAGTAGACGGGGTTCAGTATATTCTTCTTAACACTACAGGAAACGAACAGTCTAAATATCTTATTTTAAGAAAGCATACCGTTACCGATATGCCATACGCATCAAACGGTAAAGAATCACAGATATTTAATACAGATACCGATTACATAGGCGGTTGGCTGAATAATGAGTATATGTCAACGTTACCTGCCGAAATGCAAAATGCAATAAATAAAAACCAGGTATGGAAGATAGATATTCCTATGTGGATTGCTGAAAACGAGCTGACGGTTACAACCGGAATTGTTATACCGGCAGTAAACGAGCTTAAAAAGTACAGACGTATTATCGGTATGAATGATACGGGAAGTGAACAATGGTGGACTCGTTCTCCGTTTGGACTTCGCGGGTATGACGGTAACTGGGTAATGAACGTTACATATGACAGCGGAACGGCTGTGCTTACCGGTATACACTCGACAACAAGTTCCGGTGTGAGACCGATGTTTTACGTGAATTCCGAATTTTTCAATAATGTAAAGCTTACTTCTGCAGGAACAAAAGTACTGGAACAGATGAAAAAATCTTCGCTTTACACAGATGAAGAATGGGCAGCTTTAAATAGTGTTCAGAAGAACGGAGTAAATATAACCGTTCCCAAGAATATGGAAAGAAGCTCAACAGGTGGAGTAAGTGTATCATTTGATGTGGCTCGTTCGGACAGTGCAGATTATGTAATCGAATATTCATGTAACGGAAATGATATGACGCCTGTTACAAAAGCGATTGACGGTAAGTTCAGAGGTACTGTTGATTTACCGTTTGAAAATATCGAAAACGGATTTAATGAAATCGTTATCACCGTTAGATGTAACGGTAATGCAATTGCGCATTATACAGGTGAGACTATTGTTACTGAGAATTACATCGAAGCAATAGGCGATTACGGAGTTTTCAGAGGCTTTGTAGGTCATACAGGCTATGCAGGCAGTAAAATGCAGGCGGATTTCCTCGAAAGCGGAGCAAATATGGTTAGAGGTAATATAAACTGGAACTATATTGAAGACGGAAATGACGGAAGAGGTGTCGGAGACTATGACTGGGCAGAAATGGACGCATTTTATCTTCCGCTTCTTGAAAACGGTATAGAACCGATTGTACTTCTTTGTTACGGAAACAGTCTGTATGGTGAAACAACATATACAGATTCAGCCGGTACAGTAAGAGAAGCCGGACTTGCAAGCAAAGAAATGATTGACGGCATGGCGACTTTCGCAAAAGCAGTCGCACAGCATTATAAGGATTTGGGATATGAGCTTAAATATTTTGAATTCTGGAACGAAGCAAATGCAGGTACGTGGACAGTACCTGTTCCGCTCGGACGTAACGATTATTCAAATGCAATGTCTGTTGTTTCTAATGCTATAAAAGAAGTTCTTCCCGATGCTGTTATTATAGGCGGTTCGCTCTCGGGTAATGACCCGAATTTCATGAAGACTAACATTGCAAACGGATATAACAGTGCAGACGCATTTTCTTATCATCCGTATATGTCATCGTTAACATCTAAAAAATCAGTAGATGATGTTGATTTCAATAAGGTTCTTACAGATATGAATCTTGTAAATCTTAAATACGGCGGTTGGAAGCAGAACTGGATTACAGAATTCGGTGCTTCATGCTTTGACAGTGAATACGGATTTACAGAGCATGAGCAGGCAATGGAGCTTGTAAAGGAAACAGTTATGTCAGATGCCGCATACATTGATGCAAACACGCAGTATTCTTATAAGAATCCGGGAAATGTCACAACAGAATTCCAGCATAACTGGGGCGTTGTAAGGGCAAACGGTGATTTGAAGGAATCATATATTGCAATGCAGGCTTTGATGAACAATATCGGCGGAGCAAGATATGTCGGTAAAGCAGGCTCGGATGTAACAGGAGATGAAAATATAAATCTTTATATTTATGTAAAAGAAGGTAAAGCTCTCGCTGTTGCATGGAATAAAACAGGAAATGAATCTTCATTGAATATCGGTGGAAACGTGACTGTTAAAAACATGAACAACAATACAGTTCAAAAGAATACAAGTGTTGTTGATATTACAGAAGAGCCATGTTATATTGATGGTCTTGATATTTCTTGGGTAAACAAAGCTTTGTCGGAATCATTTATTAAAAAGATTGATGAAAGTATTTCTTATGCAGAGCTTGATTCTGTAGCCGGTTTGTTTGACGGAACAAAGGCAAATATTGTAGGAATTTCAGGAAAAACGGAGCTTGTTGATGTATCGGGATATATTGATACGCATTATGCGATAGCTGATACTCTTATTGCATCACGTGATACTTATTCACTTACCGATAAGCAATTATCAGCACTTCTTTATATAATTCATGAATCGGGCGAAATGCTTATATCTTATTCTATGCTTAACAAGGCTGACAGTGCCGTAGTAAACAGCAGAGAAAGATATACAAGCCTCTTCGCCGAAGCAGAAAGCAAAGAAGCTGCGGTTATTGCAGGACTTATGCCATATACAAAAGCTATGCTTACAATGGCAGACAGATATATTGATATTGCAGAAAAAACTGCATCACAAAAGGTTGACAGTGAGTATAAAAATGCTGTTATATCGGGCTATAACAGCATAGCAAACCGTATCCTTGACATGGCTGAAGGTATGATTGATACCGAAACTGTGACAAACAGTAATATTTCAATGCAGATTCCTCTTTTTGAGCGTACACTCGAAGAACAGAGTACAAGCTATTATAAAACAGGTTCTCTGAATGTATCTGTTTACAATTTCGGTGATGTTGATATCGAAAACGGTACTATAGAACTGCAGACAAAAGCAGGAACAATCGGTACTGCAGAGCTTAATGTTCCCGCGGGCGAAAGCGTGCAGGTTAACATAAGCTTCAGACTTGGTAAATGGGAAAATCTCTGGGGAGATTATAACACTTACATGAAGCTGGTTGCCAAATCATCAGACGGTGTGGCATTTGCTGAAAGCTATGCAGAAGCAACAGACAGAGTTTGGTATTATACCGGAATGTTGACAGAATAATTATGAAAATAAATAAAATGCTGACGGATTAAACCGTCAGCATTTTGTCTATTGATTTTTTTGCCAAAGCCATAGTCTGCTCTGACAGAACTATTTCTTCTCCTCCTGTACCGTTTACACAGTTATAAACATCAACAAGGGTAGTAAGCCGCATATCATCGCAAATACATTTTTTCGAAAGTGCATAGAATTTTTTGTCGGGATACATAAATTGCAGATGCTGAACTATGCTGTTGTCTGTACCTATAATAAATTCTGATTTATCACTGTTTTTTACATACGCCATTATTCCTGTTGTACTTCCTGCGTAATCTGCTTTAGAAGACACTTCTTTAATACATTCGGGATGAACAAGAAGTTCGGCATCGGGATGCTTTTCTCTTGCGTGTTTTACTTCATCGGGAGTTATGCGCATATGTACAGGGCATCCGCCTTTTATAAAGTGGAATTTCTTTTCCGGAACCTGTTTTTCTATCCATGAACCTAAATTGCAGTCGGGAATAAATAAAATGTTTTTCTGAGGCATTTTTCTGACAACATCAAGGGCTGATGCGGAGGTGACACATACGTCACATTCTGTTTTAAGCTCTGCTGTTGTGTTTATATAAGCAACGACTGCACAGTCTTCGTATTGTTTTTTCAGTTCTTTCAGCTCAGCAACAGTTAATTGTTCCGCCATAGGACATCCTGCTTCGGGATGAGAAAGTATAACTTTTTTTTCGGGAGAAAGTATTTTTGCTGTTTCCGCCATGAAGCGGACTCCGCACATTACGACTGTTTTCTGAGGTGCATCAGCTGCTTGCTTGCTGAGTCCGTAAGAGTCACCTGTATAGTCTGCGACTTCAAGTATATCCTGAGACTGATATGCATGCGCTAAAATGCATATGTCGTTTTCTTTTTTCAACCTTATTATTTCTTCCTGAAGCTTTTGTGTATTAAACATAATTCTACCTCCGATATATCCCTATTATACTTGTTTTATATACAAAAGTCAATAAAAGTTGACAAAAAAGTTTACACATGTATTGAAAACTGTAAACTTTTGTGTTATAATATAATCAATCAAATTAATTTTACTGCAATTTGACGGAGGAAGTATATGGATACTGATATACTTATCGCAGGTAGCGGATGTTCGGGACTTTACTGTGCCCTTAATCTGCCGGCAGATAAAAAAATAACAATAATAACAAAATCCGATGTTGAAAAAAGTGATTCATATCTTGCGCAAGGTGGAATTTGTGTTCTTAAAAATGATGAGGATTATGAATCGTTTTTTGAGGATACTTTGAAAGCCGGACATTATGAAAATGACCGCAAGAGTGTTGAGATTATGATAAAATCTTCACGTGATGTTATAAATGACCTTGTAGAGTACGGTGCGGATTTTGCAAAAAACGAGGATGGAAGCTTCAATTATACAAAAGAGGGTGCACATTCCGATAGCAGAATACTTTTCCACCGTGATATTACAGGAAAAGAAATTACAAGTAAGCTTTTAAAAGAAGCCGGGCGGCGTGAAAATATCACAATTCTTGAATACACAACCTTGCTTGATATAATCGAGAAAAACGGTGAATGTGTCGGTGCGGTTCTTGCTATGCCTGACAGAAGTATTGAAAAAATAGAAGCTGAATATGTTGTTCTTGCCTGCGGAGGCGTTGGGGGACTTTATAAGCATTCAACGAATTTCAAGCACCTTACGGGAGATGCAATTGCTATAGCGATAAAGCATGGGGTTCAGCTTAAAGATATGGATTATGTTCAGATACATCCGACTACGCTTTATACCGAAGGGGAATGGGACAGAAGCTTTCTTATTTCCGAATCGGTAAGAGGTGAGGGTGCACTTTTGTATGACAAGCATATGAAGCGTTTTACTGATGAACTTCAGCCGAGGGATAAGCTTACAGAGAAAATAAAAATACAGATGAAAAAAGATAATACGGAATATGTGTGGGAAGATTTAAGACCTATCGGTCAGGAAGAGATATTCAGTCATTTCCCGAATATTGCCGCGCATTGTAAGGACAATAATTATGATGTTACAAAAGAGTGTATTCCTGTTGTTCCGGCTCAGCATTATTTTATGGGCGGAATAAAGGTTGACTACAACAGCAGAACATCAATGAACAGGCTTTATGCAATCGGAGAGACCGCATGTAACGGTGTTCACGGAAAAAACAGACTTGCAAGTAATTCGCTTCTTGAAAGTCTTGTGTTTGCAAAACGTGCCGCAAAGGAAATCGGAAATAATTCCGTACATAAAGAGGAACTTCCGTTTGTGGATGTTTCTGTATATTACGATAAACAGGCGCTTAAAGATGAATATAAAGAATTGGTGCTTGAAGAAATTAACAGAAGGAGATAAAAATTATGTTTGATAATGCTACACTTAAATTGAAGGTTGATCCGCTTATTCTGAGCGCTCTTGAAGAAGATATCACAAGCGAAGATGTTTCTACAAACAGTGTTATGCCCGGATATCAGGCAGGAGAAGTAGATCTTATATGTAAAGAAGACGGAGTGCTTTGCGGTATTCAGGTTTTTGAAAGAGTTTTCACTCTTCTTGACCCGGAAACAAAATTGACTTTTTATGCGGAAGATGGAAAAGATATTAAAAAAGGAGAGCTTATTGCAAAAGTTCACGGTGATATAAGGGTTCTTCTTTCAGGAGAGAGAACTGCGCTTAATTATCTGCAGAGAATGAGCGGTGTTGCGACATATACAAGAAAGGTGGCTTCTCTTCTTGAAGGTACAAACACAACTCTTCTTGATACAAGAAAAACAACTCCTAACAACAGGATATTTGAAAAATATTCTGTAAGGGTAGGTGGCGGTTGTAATCACAGATACAATCTTTCAGACGGTGTGCTTCTGAAGGATAATCATATCGGAGCGGCAGGCGGAGTGAAAAAGGCTGTTGAAATGGCAAAGGCTTATGCACCGTTTGTAAGAAAAATCGAAGTTGAGGTTGAGAGCTTTGATATGGTTGTTGAAGCTGTGGAAGCAGGGGCTGATATCATTATGCTTGATAATATGAGCCACGAAGAAATTAAAAATGCAATGGAATTTATAAACGGCAGAGCAGAAGTTGAAGTTTCGGGTAATGTGACAAAAGAGAACATAGCCGCACTTACCGACCTTGGTGTTGACTATATTTCAAGCGGGGCTCTTACTCATTCGTCACCAATTCTTGACCTTTCTCTTAAAAATCTCCACGCAGTGTGAGGTGCATAATGAAGGGTGATATCAGAAGAGCCGGTATACTGAATCGCCTGATGCAGTCGGATTTGCCTGTTTCCGCAAGCAGCCTTGCGTCAGAGTTCGGAGTAAGCCGTCAGATTATAGTAAAGGATATTTCAAAGCTTCGTGAAACCGGAAATAATATTCTTTCTCTTGCAAGAGGATACGTGATAGAAAAGAAAAAGCAGTGTCAGAGAGTGTTTAAGGTTATTCACGATGATGAAGAAACAGAAACAGAGCTGAATCTTATTGTGGATTTAGGCGGGACAGTGGAAGATGTTTTTATATACCACAAAGCATACGATGTTGTGAGCGCCAGACTTGATATACATAGCAGAAATGATGTGAAGAATTTTATGCACAGTATAACGTCCGGGAAATCAAGCTTACTTAAAAATGTGACTTTCGGGTACCATTATCATACTGTTTCGGCTGATAATGAAGGAATACTGAATACAATACAGGGAAAATTAAAAGACAATGGATTTCTTGCTCCGCTTCAGGAATACGAACCTGATGAGATAAATTACAGGAAGGAAAAATAAGAGTGAAAAGAATAATTAACTTTGGATTGCTGTTTGTTTTGTTGTTTGTGACTTGCACAGGCTGCAGTAAAAACGCAGAAACTCAGGATTTATGGGAAAGTGCGGTATACACAGAAAATACTGAATTCGGAACAGGTGAAAAGACTTTGTCTGTGACAGTTTCTGCTGAAGAAAAGTCTGTTACGTTTACCGTTCATTCCGATAAGAAAACAGTTGGAGAAGCTCTTCAGGAACACAACCTGATAGATGGAGAAAAAGGTCCGTACGGATTGTATGTGAAGTCGGTAAACGGCATAATTGCAGATTATGATGTTGATCAGAGCTACTGGGCGTTTACAAAAGCCGGAGAATCCCTACAGACCGGAGTGGACGGAGAGGAGTTTTCTGACGGAGACAGTTATGAGCTGAGTCGTGTTGAAAACTAAAAATAAGTGAATTTTGCATCCCCGATAGGGGGTGTTTTTTTTTGAAAATATATTTCATTCCGAATTATGATTTAAAAAAAATGGGATGTAAAAAATAGTGCAGAGCGGACGAAACGAAGGTTTATGTGATGAAATCACATAAATCCCTTCCCGAAGTCGTACGTGGGTACGTGGAGCGGTTCGTTTCGTTCATAGTTCAATGGCATAAAATTCAGGAGAAATCCGCAAATTGCGGATTTCAACCAAAATTCTATTGTTTTTAACGGAATTTTGAAAACGTGACTACGCAAAAAAGCCATTAAACGGTATGTGCATTTTTTACATCCCCAAGCGGTATTTATGCATTGTATTTCTTTGTGTATTCATCATACATTTCATCAAATGATTTATCACCGTGAGATTTTACCTTATTCAGATACTGATGTGTTTCAAAATTATCTTCTGCAACCTGAATGAGGCAGACTGCGATGTTTGAGCAGTGGTCAGCAACTCTTGCGTAATTGGTAAGAATATCGTTAAATACGAACCCTGTTTCAATTGTACATTCGTCCTGCTGAAGTCTTGCGATGTGATTGTTTTTCGCTTTTTTCTTAAGCTTGTCGATTACCTGTTCAAGAGGCTCTATTGATTTTGCAATCGTGAGGTCTTCATCGGCAAATGCTCTGAGTGTTAATTCAAGTATTTCTTTCAATGCTGCAGAAAGGTTTTCGAGTTCCTGTACAGCGTCAGGTGAGAAGACAATCTGCTTGTCCTTTATTTCCTGAGCGGCTTTTACGATGTTTGCAGCATGGTCGCCTATTCTTTCAATATCACCTATTGTAAGAAGCAGATTTGAGTTTTTATGGCTGTCTTCCACAGATAAGCTTCGTCTTGAAATTTTTACAAGATAACTTCCGAGCATATCTTCGTATTTATCTGTTTTGTTTTCATCTTCAATAATTTTCTTTGCTTCATCTGCATTAAACTGAGACAGAAGGTTCATTGAGCGGTTGAATGAATCGAATGCAAGCTCAGTCATTTCAACAGTAACTTCCTTACATCTTGAAATAGCAACAGGCGGCGTAGCAAGAAGTCTTTCGTCGAGGATTGTAATGTCCGCGGCGGTGTCGCTTCCTTTAATGACGAAATTAGCGATTTTTTCAAGCTGTTTCGTGAAAGGTATGAGAATAACTGTTGTAGATATATTGAAAATACTGTGAACTACAGCAATTCCTGCAGGACCTATATTTTCAGTAATAAAGTCAAATTTCAGGAATGCATTCAGAGTATAGAATATTATAAGGAAAACGAATGTTCCGATTAAATTGAATGACATATGAACAACAGAAACTCTTTTTGCGTTTTTATTTACACCGATACTTGAGATTAATGCTGTGATACATGTACCGATATTCTGTCCCATGATTATCGGAATAGCCATTCCGTATTGTATTTTACCTGTAAGGGAAAGTGCCTGAAGAATACCTACAGATGCGGACGAGCTTTGAATGATTCCCGTAAATACCGCACCTATTATTACTCCGAGAATCGGATTTGAAAATGCTGTAAGAATACTTTGGAACTGTTTTGAGTCTTTAAGAGGACTTACTGCATCTCCCATGATTTCCATACCGTACATAAGAACAGCGAAACCTATCATTATTTTACCGATATCTCTGCGCTTTACATTTTTTGAAATCATGATAAGTAAAATACCAATGAATGCAAAGATAGGTGAGAATGCATCGGGCTTTAAAAGCTGTACAAATGTATTACTGCTTTCTATTCCTGTTAAGCTCAGAAGCCATGCTGTAATTGTAGTACCGATGTTTGAACCCATGATAACACCGATAGACTGAGACAAATTCATAATCCCTGAATTAACAAGTCCGACCAGCATAACCGTAAGAGCTGATGAAGACTGGATAACACATGTTATTCCGATACCCAGAAGAAGGCCTGTAAATCTGTTTGATGTCATTTTTCTAAGTACATCTTCAAACTTTCCGCCTGCAATTTTTTCAAGTCCTCCGGACATGACATTCATTCCGTACAGAAAAAATGCGAGACCTCCTACAAAAGAAATTAAGTTTAAAATAGTCATAACTTTTCCTCCAATGTTAAATTTCCTTTATAGTATATAACTGTTTTGTAAAATATAAAACCGTGAAAATATTAAATCTGCGTTAAATTTTAACATATATCATGAAACAGAAGAATACGATTTACTGAGGTGATTATTTTGAAGTTTATTTCGGTGAAAATAAAAACTATGTTAATTTTGTGTGCGGTGATTGCTGCGACAGGAGTCTTTTCTCAGCCTGCTGTGAGGGAAGTGTTTATGAGTGGTAACAGAAATATTCCTGTTTACAGTGTAGAACGTGACGATACAAAAATAGCGCTTACGTTTAACTGTGCATGGAACGACAGCGATATTGATGAAATACTTTCACTGCTTGACAAGTACAATGCGAAATGTACATTCTTTGTTGTAGGAGAATGGGCGGAGAAATATCCTGATGCACTTAAAAAAATATCTGAAAAAGGTCATGAAATAGGTGAACATTCGTTTTCGCATAAAGATTATACGTTGCTTTCGTATGAAGAAATAAAGGAAGATATTTCGAAAACCTCAGATATAATAAGTAAGATAACGGGATTTACTCCGGAGCTTGTTCGTGTTCCGTCAGGCTCATATAATAACAACGCTGTGGATTCAATTGAAAAATGTGGGTTTACACCTGTGCAGTGGTCAGTGGATTCAATTGATTACGGTAAAAGCTCGTGTGAGGAAATATATGAAAGAGTAACGTCGAAAACAACACCGGGTGATATAATTTTAATGCATAACGGAACAGAAAATACAGCAATTGCATTGCCGAGAATACTTGACAGCCTATGTGGAAAATATGAGCTTGTGACAGTGTCGGAGCTGTTGTATAAGGATGATTTTTATGTGGATAATTCTGGAAAGATGCGAAAGAAATTTTAGATATATTTGTAAAAAATGACTAAATTAAAAAAATGTGGTGAAAGATATTGACAAATTGAGTTAGTTGTGGTAAACTTAAACACGGTTAGTGGATGCTAACTGTGTTTATTATGTCGAAGAAAGGATGTGGGATGTAAATGCAAACTTTGAAAGATGTTAAGATTGGGAAGACAGCGAAAGTCCTCAGGGTTGAAGGTCAGGGAGCATTGCGTCGCCGTATAATGGATATGGGTATAACAAAAGGTGTGGAAATATATGTCAGAAAGGTTGCACCTTTGGGAGATCCTATTGAAGTGACAGTAAGAGGATATGAGCTTTCATTGAGAAAAGCAGATGCTGAAATGATATTAGTAAACTAATTTTTTTAAGAAGAGGTTAGATTTGACTAACCGGGAGGAAAATATGTCGATAAAAATAGCGCTTGCCGGAAACCCTAATTCCGGAAAAACAACTCTTTTCAATGTCCTTACAGGTTCAAATCAGTATGTTGGGAACTGGCCGGGGGTTACTGTTGAAAAGAAAGAGGGTAATCTTAAAGAGCATAAGGATGTTGTTATAACGGATTTACCGGGAATATACTCACTTTCTCCGTATACTCTTGAGGAAGTAGTTGCACGTGATTATCTTGTAAACGAGAGACCGGATGCTATATTGAATATAGTTGACGGAACGAATCTTGAAAGAAATCTCTATCTGAGCCTTCAGCTTATGGAGCTTGGAATTCCGATGGTGATAGCCGTAAATATGATGGACATTGTCAGAAAAAACGGTGATGAGATTGATATTGTGGAACTTAGCAAAAAACTGAGATGTCCTATTGTAGAAATTTCCGCTTTAAAAAGCGAAGGGATAAAAGAAGCAATAGAAGAAGCAATAAAAGTTTCGTCACAGAAATCAATTCTTCCTCCGCATTCTTATTCAGGCGAAGTAGAGCATACTATTGCACACATTGAAGAAGCGGCTGTTCACGATAAGCCGGAAGAAGAGCATAGATGGTATGCTATAAAAATATTTGAACGTGATGAACGAGTTCTTGAACAGCTTAATCTTGAAAAAAACGTCCTTGAACATATTGAAAAAGATATAAAATCAACTGAAAAATATCTTGATGATGATTCAGAAAGTATTATCATTAATGAAAGATATGAATTTATTACACGTCTCACTAAAAATACATACAAGAGAAAAAATGCAGGAAAGCTTTCTCTTTCGGATAAAATAGATAAAGTTGTGACAAATCGTATACTTGCAATTCCCATATTTGTGGTAATTATGTGGCTTGTATATACAATTTCAATTGGGACTATCGGTGACTGGACTGTAGGATTTATGAACGATACACTTTTCGGAGAGTGGATTGTTCCTGCGGCAAAATCCGGACTTGAAGGAATTGGTTGTGCACCGTGGCTTGTTGAGCTTGTTTCCGATGGTATTATTGGTGGAGTTGGTTCTGTGCTTGGGTTTGTGCCTCAGATGATGATTTTGTTCCTGCTTTTGTCACTTCTTGAAGACTGCGGATATATGTCACGTATTGCGTTTATCATGGACAAAATCTTCAGGAAATTCGGATTATCGGGTAAGAGTTTTATTCCTATGCTTGTAGCATCAGGATGCGGTGTGCCGGGTGTTATGGCAAGTCGTACAATAGAACAGGAACGTGACAGACGAATGACGGTTATGACAACTTGCTTCATTCCGTGCGGAGCTAAAATGCCGATAGTAGGATTAATAGCAGGTTCCTTGTTCGGGGGTGCTGCTTGGGTTGCAACTGCCGCATACTTTATCGGAGTTGGTGCGGTAATTGTGTCAGGACTTATTCTTAAGAAAACAAAGCCGTTTTCAGGAAAACCTGCACCGTTTGTAATGGAGCTTCCTGCATATCATGCACCGGTGCCGGCAAATATATTCAGAACAACATGGGAAAGAGGCTGGGATTTTATTAAGCGTGCAGGAACTGTTATTTTAGCGGCAAGTATAATTATATGGGTTCTCAACAGTCTCACGTTTGAAGGAGGACTTCATTACATAGGAGAAGGAAGTGAAAAATCCATACTAAACTGCATAGGAGAGTTTATAGCTGTTATATTTGTACCGCTCGGATTCGGAAACTGGCAGTCAGCAGTTGCGACTATTCTCGGATTGGTTGCAAAAGAAGAAGTAGTCGGAGTTTTCGGAGCGTTGTCTTCAATGGCGAATCCGGATGCTGCATTTGAGCTTGTGGAAGCGGCAGATGCTTCTGGACTCGGAGTAATAGGCAGAGAGTTTTTTGACGGTAATAAGCTTGCCGCATTTTCGTTTATGATATTTAACCTTTTGTGTGCTCCGTGCTTTGCCGCTATGGGCGCAATTAAACGTGAAATGAACAGCGGAAAATGGACAGCCGGGGCTATTGGATATATGTGCGGATTTGCTTATGCTGTATCATTTGCTGTTTATCAGATAGGAATGTCTCTGACAGGAAACGGATACAATGTTATGACTGTGATGGCATATGTTGTAGTTGCGGTGATGGTATATTTACTGCTCAGAAAAAATAAATATGAAATAAAGTAGGTGTGAATTATGGCTACGTATATTGTTGCATCAATAATAGCTGTTATATTTATCATGATTGTTGTCGGAGAAATAAAAAAACGAAAAAACGGTCATGGCGGTTGTTCCTGTGGATGCTCAGGATGCAGTATGTCAGGAGAATGTCATAAAACAGAACAGTAAAAAACGGGATTTTCCCGTTTTTTTATTGACATTGAAGGTAATTTTGTGTATAATAAAGAAGATGATTTTTTTGGTCGGGAGGATTAATAATATGTTTTCATGGGAAAATATTGAGCAGTATGTAAATCCGCTTATAAAAATGGTGCTTATACTCGTAATAGGTAATGTAGTGATCAGAATTCTTATGCGGATAATAAATAAAGCTTTTGAAAAATCAAAGCTTGACCGTTCGTTTACAGGCTTTGCAGTGAAAGCTATAAAAATAATTCTGCACTTGTTTGTTGTAATGTCGGCACTTGCGGCAATCGGTGTTTCAACTACGGGAATACTTGCGGCTCTGTCTGCATCGGCTGTGGCGGTTGCTGTTGCGCTTAAAGATTCGCTAAGTAATGTAGCAGGCGGTATATTGCTTCTTGTTTCTCCGAGATTTCTGTACGGTGATTATATAAAGGTTGATAATGATGAAGGTAAGGTTATACGTGTTGATTTGCTTCATACTACCGTATTGTCTGCTGACAATAAGCAGATAAGTATTCCGAACGGAGTTCTTATTAACAGCCATATTATAAACTATTCCAAAGAAGAAAAAAGACGCGTTGATTTCAGGTTTCCGATTCCATATGAGGCAGATGCCGAAAAGGCGAAGACGGCTGTCAGAACAACAATTGAAAATCATGAACTTGTACTTATAGAGCCGGAAGCGCCTGTCGCACGTGTAATGGAATATGCTGAAAGTGCCGTTATTATTGTCGGTCGTTGCTGGTGCAAGACAAGTGATTACTGGAACGTATATTTTGATTTGAATGAGCAGGTTCGTGTGTCTCTTGCAAATGAAGGTATAATAATGCCGTATAATCAGCTTGAGGTTACAATTAAGGAAAGGAAGAAAGACGATTAACGTGAAAATTACGTTAATTGCCTCCGGCGGATTTTATTGTCCGTGCGATATATTCGCTCGTTGGGCGAAAACGCACATGGACTTAATTTCCATTATACGCCTTGTCAGTCCACAGGCAAGGTATTAGTATTTTAATTATTTATGTGGACAGAAAGGCTATGGAAATTAATATTATGTGGTATAATGAAAGTGTTATTTATCAGATTTATCCGTTTGGCTTTTGCGGAGCTCCGGATAAAAATGACGGCATAGAAGAAGCACGCATTTTAAAGGTGGCAGAATATATTCCGCATCTTAAGAAGCTTAATGTAAATGCAGTGTATTTCTGTCCTGTTTTTGAAAGCTCATCTCACGGATATGATACATCAGACTATAAAAGGATTGATGTTCGTCTCGGCAGTAATGATGATTTTAAAACTGTATGTGATAAGCTCCACGAAAATGGAATAAGAGTTATTCTTGACGGTGTTTTCAATCATGTGGGACGTGATTTCTTTGCCTTTCGTGACGTGCGAGAGAAGAAGTGGGATTCCCGGTATAAAGACTGGTTTTATCTGAGCTTTGACGGTAACAGTAATTATAATGACGGATTCTGGTACGAAGGCTGGGAAGGGCATTATGAGCTTGTAAAGCTTAATCTTGACAATCCGGATGTGAAGAGCTATTTACTTGAATGTGTCGGAGAATGGATGGACAAGTTCGCTATTGACGGACTCAGACTCGACGTTGCGTATATGCTGAACCGTCAGTTTATGCGTGAGCTTAGAAGCTTTTGTGTTTCAAGAAACCCTGAATTTTTCCTGCTTGGTGAAATGATTCACGGTAACTATAACGATATTGTAAATGATGAAATGCTTCACAGTGCAACAAACTATGAATGTTATAAAGGGCTGTATTCTGCATTTAACTGTATGAATATGTATGAGATAGGACATTCGCTTCAGAGACAGTTCGGGAAAGAGGAATGGTGCCTGTACAGAGGGAAACAGCTTGTTTCTTTTGTTGATAATCATGATGTTACGAGAATAAGCTCAATTCTTACTAATAAAAATTATATTATCCCTGTTTTCGGAATGCTTATGGCAATGCCCGGAATTCCGTGTATCTATTACGGAAGTGAATGGGGAATAGAGGGAAGAAAAGAAGACGGTGACGTTGCACTCCGAATAGAGGTTTCAGAACCTGAATTCAATAATATTACGGAGTTTGTTTCCAAAGTCGTAAAACTGCATTCAGAAAATAAATCGCTCTGCTACGGAAATTTCGAAATCCTCCATATGACAAATAAACAACTTGTGTTTCAGAGGGAATATGAGGGCGAACGTATTATAGTAATGATTAATGCTGATGAAAACGAATATACTGCGCATTTTAACGCCAATGCCGGATGCGGAACGGAGCTTATATCGGGAACGCATTTTGATTTTGGCGGAGGTAGCCGAATGGAACCGTATTCAGTTAAATATATAAAAATATGAATATGTTATTGACAAATTGCGTTAATTGTGGTAATATTATATAAAAAAATGGAGGTATATTGAAATGAAAACAATAAAAGATAAACAAATTGTAGTAGGTGCTGATTTCGCAGGCTTCCCGCTTAAAGAAGCTGTTGTTGAGCATCTTAAGAGCAAAGGCTGGACAGTAACAGATATGGGTGTTAAGGTTGATTCAGATCCTGATGATACAGATCTCATGTTCCACCGTGTAGGTCTCAGAGTCGGTTCAATGATTTCTGAAGGCGAGTTTGAACGAGCACTTCTTTTCTGCGGAACAGGAATGGGTATCCATATTGCGGCAAGCAAATGCCCGCACGTTCATGCAGGTGTTGTTGAAAGTGTTCCTGCAGCTCTCCGTGCTATTACAGGAAACGGTGTAAACGTGCTTGCTATGGGTGCATTTTATGTTGCCCCGGCAATGGCTTGTGATATTGTTGACGCATATCTCAACGCAGAGCTTGGTTCAGGCTATGAGTGGTGGAAGAACTTCTATGAGTTCCATAAGCTTGCGATTGATGAGCTTGAAGCGTTCGATTATGAGGAATATAAGGCAAACGGCTTTAAGGTTAATAAGCTTGGCGATTATCCGCTTAAGCTTGAGAAAAAGCCTGACTAATTCAGAAAAACAGAAAATCCGCATTTCGCGGATTTTTTTGTTTTAAATTGTGATTTATATGTTGGCGGATAATATCCGCCAACATATAAATTACTGTAACTTAACATAATGATAAATATATGAAGCATTTGTAATAAGTATTATATCACTTGTGATTTATGAAATCAATAAAAATTTATAAAATCTCCAATTTATACAAAAAAGGCATTAATATTTGTATTCCGTTTTATATCATATAATTATCATTATGTGATATAAATTTCTGGTCTTGAGGTAATCAAAAATAATGTTGTAGGGTACGGCGATTTTCGATGTACCTTGTAAGAAAATAAGTGGGGAGAAAAATGGAAAAAGTAACTGTCACAATATCAATAATATCTTTTTTACTGTCAATCGGTAGCTTCATATTTACATGGAAAGTTCATAATGACAGCGTTAAACATGACAGAAAACAAGCAACGCTTGACGCGTTTAATTTATTGCAGAATCAAGTTCTGGACGAAATTAATAAATATCAGAAAAAGCAGGTTGCCGAAATTGCACTCCATCCAAGGAGTCAGGAATATAAAGAACTATCTGGAAAGCTCGCTCGTGTTGAACATTTTTGCGTGGGAGTTAATTCGGGGATATATGATGCTGAAACCCTGAAGAGACTTGCAGGGAAATACTTTATTTCTGTATACGATAAACTGTACCCGTTAATTGATAAAAAAAGGATTATATATCCTAATGATAAGCACTATAATGAGTTTGAAATGCTTATTGATAATATTAAAAAAATGTATAACGATAAAACAAAATAATGAAAAGGAGACACACGAAAATGAAAAAAATAAAATATATATTGCTTATTACACTTCTTATGCTTATTATACCGATATCAGCAAATGCGGCATATAGTGGCACCTGCGGTGCAAATGGAGATAATCTTACATGGACTCTTGATGATAATGGAACTCTTACGATTAACGGAACAGGGCAAATGAGAAATTATTTCTATTCATCGGGGACGGCGCCATGGGAATCGTGTAGAACCGGTATAAAAGAAGTAGTAATAGAAAACGGCGTAACTTCCATCGGCTCATGTGCGTTTTATTATTGTTATAGTCTTGAAAGTATAGAAATCCCGGACAGCGTAACTTCCATCGGCTATTATGCGTTTTGGTGGTGCAGTAGCCTGATAAGTATCGAAATCCCGGATAGCGTAACTTACATCGGCACATCGGCGTTTGTGTTTTGCGACAATCTTACAAATGTATATATAACAGATATAGAAGCATGGTGTAATATTGAGTTTGGTGATAACACTGCAAATCCATTATATTATGCAGATAGATTATATATTAACGGGAAGCGCGCTGTTGATGTTGTAGTTCCTGACGGAGTTACCCAAATACCAACGTATGCATTTAGTTGCGACAGTCTTAAAAGTATCGAAATCCCGGACAGCGTAACTACAATCGGCTCAGATGCGTTTTCGGGATGCAGCGGACTGACAAGCATAGAAATCCCGGACAGTGTAACAGAAATCGGCTCATATGCGTTTTCGAGATGCTACAGCCTTACAGATGTATATATAACGGATGTGGGAGCATGGTGTAATATTAATATTGAGTTTGGTTCTTACGATACAAATCCATTATATTATGCAGATAACTTATTCATAAACGGAGTTCTTGCTACTGATGTTGTAATTCCTGATGGTGTTACCCGAATACCAATGTGTGCATTTAGTTGCGACAGTCTTAAAAGTATAGAAATCCCTGACAGCGTAACTACAATCGGCGGAGGTGCGTTTTCGGGATGCAGCGGACTGACAAGTATAGAAATCCCGGACAGCGTAACTACAATCGGCGGAAGTGCGTTTTCGGGATGCAGCGGACTGACAAGCATAGAAATCCCTGACAGCGTAACTACAATCGGCGGAGGTGCGTTTTCGGGATGCAGCGGACTGACAAGCATAGAAATACCCGGAAGTATAACTTCATGGGAAAGTAGTGTATTTTCTGATTGTAATAACTTATCAAAGGTAACGTTCAAAGAAGGAACTACACGTCTTGACGTTAATCCTGTCCAAAGTATGACTGCTCTTGAAACTATAGTAATTCCGGAAAGTGTAATTGAAATCGAACCAAATACATTTGCATATTGCTCTAAGCTTAGAACGGTGATATATGCCGGAAGTGAAGCGGAATGGAACGAAATGTACATGGGTTCGGGAAATGGATATCTGACAAGTGCATGGATTGATTTCAGAAATGAAATTCAGGTGCGTCTGAACGGTGAGATTGTTTTGTTTGATACATATCCCGAAATAAATAATGGAAGAACAATGGTTCCTCTCCGTGCTATATTCGAGGCTCTTGATGCTACCGTTGACTGGAACGGTGAAACAAGAACTGTAGTTTCGTACAAAGGCGGAAAAATCGTAAGCTTTGCAATCGACAGTAATATTATGTATGTAAACGGTGTGCCTGTTGAACTTGATTCTCCGGCTTATATAAAAGACGGCAGAACGCTCGTCCCCGTACGTGCTGTTTCAGAAGCTTTTGATATAAACGTTGACTGGAATGGGGAAACAAGAACAGTTAATCTGACAAATTAATATAATCTGACACAGCATATGACGGTATACCCGTTATGTGCTGTGTTTTTATTTGCTTTGTAGGGGAAGATATTATCTTCCCGCAGATTAAAAAGATTTACAGATAAATTGTTAATTTATCGGTGTTTGAAACGGAACGACACGCAGGTCATTCCCTACGGTGTGTTGAGATTTTTTGTAGGGATCAACCTATGTGTTGTTCCGATAAATTGCAATAATTAATTCAATGAAATCGCCTGCGATTTCCGCCATAACCTTTTGCAGCGCAACAGATTTCACTCGTATTTATACGAATTTCACCTGACACGTTCAGATTTCACCTTTTGTCGACAGACAAAAGATTTCACTGCGATATTGTCAACTTAATGTTGACAGTATTGCTCCTCTGTTGCAGTTTTGAAAATAATTTGAAATATAAAAAATGTTGACTTTTTCTGTGTATTGGTGTATAATTTAATATGGTGTGCTATATGCACATTCCAAATAATAACAGGAGGAATTGATATGTTTGATTCAGGAACCTTTTTGACTTTATACATTCTTAACTTCCTTGTTCTTATAGTTCTTGTCTGCTTTCAGAGAAGAGACCCGGTAGTAAGTCTTGCATGGGTTCTGGGATTTACTGCTATTCCTGTTGTTGGTTTTTTGATTTTTCTTGTTTTCGGAACAGGACTAAAAAGAAAAACTGCAAAGAAGTATGCTGAAAAATGGCATATGAGTATGGATTTGTCGGAACGTATATCTGCTGAAGAGGAAAAGAAAAAGTTAAAAGAGTATATGTATCTTCCGCATGCTGATATGATATCTTACCTCCTTAATGCGAATAACAGTATTCCGACCTTTGGAAACGATGTTGAAATATTTACCGATGCGGAAGAAAAGTTTGCCGCACTTATTCATGACATGGAAAACGCAAAGGATTCCATTAATCTCCTTTACTTTATTATCCGTGATGATGAAATAGGCAATAAAGTTCTTGACGTTCTTACAAAAAAAGCACTTTCAGGCGTAAAGGTCAGATTCCTTTACGATGATATGGGGTCTTTTTTCACAAAAAGAGAAATTTTTGATAAGCTTAAAAATGCAGGCGGAATGGTTTCAGCATTCTTCCCGGTAAAGCTCAGTTCGTATTCTAAGCTTAACCACAGAAACCACCGTAAAATTGTTGTTATAGACGGTAAAATCGGATATATAGGCGGTATCAATATCGGTGACGAATATTTCGGTGTGAAAAAACTGTCTCCTTGGCGTGATACTCATATAAGAATTATCGGCCCGGCTGTAAGATATATTCAGAAATCCTTTTCTGTTGACTGGTTGTTTTCAACCGGTGAAGACCTGTCAACGAGCGTGGGGAGATATTTCCCGACCGGGGAATATCACGAGGCTGATAAATATGTACAGATTGCCTGCTCAGGCCCTGACTCCAAAGGCGAAGAAATAAAATGTGCAATGATAAAAATGATAAACAGTGCAAAAAGCACACTGTATATCGAAACACCGTACTTTGTTCCTGACCAGAGCTTTATGACAGCTCTCAAAATGGCGTCCAAATCAGGAGTTGACGTAAGAGTTATCATTCCGGGTATTCCTGATAAACGGTATGTGTATTATTCAACAGAATCGTATATAGGTGAGCTTCTTGATGCAGGAATAAGAGTTTACAAATACAGAGGTTTTATCCATTCCAAAATGGTTGTTGCAGATGATGAAATAGCTACAATCGGAACGACTAACATAGATATTCGTAGCTTTAAACTCCATTTTGAAATTAATGCATTTGTGTATGACAGAAGTACCGCTAAAGAATGTAATGAAATCTTTAAATACGATATAAAAAGCAGTGACGAGGTAACAACATCTTCATATAATAACCGCAGCATTAAACAAAGAATGCTCGAAGGAATATGCAGATTGTTTTCACCTATAATGTGAAAAAGTCACTATCGTGACT
>JAZULT010000099.1:0-17907 GCA_045603225.1 Clostridia bacterium
TTGAAAAAAGAATTGATGTAATTGCCACTGCAATTTTTGCAGGACTTACAGCGGACAAGCTAAAAGACCTTGAGCTTTCCTATGCACCGCCGTATTCATCTGCAAAAGACCCTGTGAATATGGCAGGCTTTATCATTGAAAATATGAAAAACGGTATTGTAAAGCAGTTCTATTATGAGGATATTCCTTCACTTCAAAAAAGAGATAATATTACACTTTTAGATACAAGAACTGTTTATGAATATATGCGCGGTCACGCAGATGGCTTTATAAATATTCCTGTTGATGAACTGCGTGAAAGACTTACAGAGTTTGATAATTCAAAACCTGTATATGTAATGTGCCAGAGCGGACTCAGGAGCTATCTTGCGACAAGAATACTTATGCAAAACGGTTTTGATGCTTACAATTTTGCAGGCGGATACAGGCTTTACGGCTCGATGTTCTATGATGATGTCGTATCTAAAAGAGCATATGACTGCGGAATGGAGAAATAAAGCAACGGTTGAACTTTATCAACAAAAAATAAATTGTAAAAGGAGATATAACACTATGAAAATTGCAGTAACTTATGAAAACGGAGAAATCTTCGGACATTTTGGACACACAAAACAGTTTAAGGTATATGAAACCGAAAACGGAAAGGTAATTTCTTCTGAAGTAATAGATACAAACGGCAGCGGACACGGAGCGCTTGCAGGTATGCTTTCTGTACTCGGTATTGACGTGCTTATTTGCGGTGGTATTGGCGGAGGTGCACAGATGGCACTTGCTCAGGCAGGCATCAAGTTATTCGGAGGAGCTTGCGGAAATGCAGACAAAGCGGTTGAGGATTATCTTAATGATACTCTTGCATACGACCCCGATGCAAAATGCGACCACCACGATCACGAGCATGGCGAAGGTCACACATGCGGTGAACACGGTTGTGGTGGAAGCTGTCACGGGCATAATTAATGGTGAAAGCTATGAGAAAATTATTGTTTGCTATATCAATCTCACTTTGTATACTGTTAACAGCCTGCGGAAATGATAACAGTATAGATATTATCGGCGGAGCGGATGGGCGGACATCCGTAATAATCGCAGAAAAAGGAGAACAAGCAATGTATGAGCAAATTACGGCAGAAGATGCCAAAAAGATAATTGATTCAGGAGCGGAGCATATCATTTTAGATACAAGAGAACCGGACGAGTTTGACGAGGGACACATCCCGGACGCAATTCTGATTCCATATACAGAAATCGAAAACAAGGCAGAAGATATGCTCCCTGATAAGGACAAGCTGATTTTAGTATACTGTAGGTCAGGCAGACGTAGCAAAATCGCAGCAGAAAGTCTTGCTAAACTTGGTTATGATAACGTAAAAGAGTTTGGCGGTATTATCGACTGGCCATATGAAGTAGAGAAATAAAAGGAGAATTGCCGTGATTAAATATATTTGTTATCCTAAATGCACAACTTGTCAGAAAGCAAAAAAGTGGCTTGATGACAACAAAATAGAATATGAACTCCGTGATATAAAGGAAGATAATCCGAGTCTTGAAGAATTAACTGCTTGGTATAAAATGAGCGGTCTGCCTCTTAAGAAGTTTTTTAACACATCCGGACTTTTGTATAAATCAATGGAACTGAAGGACAAGCTTCCATCAATGTCTGATGAAGAACAGTTAAAGTTGCTTGCAACAGACGGAATGCTTGTAAAACGTCCGCTTGTAATTGGAGAAGGATTTGTTTTGGTTGGATTTAAAGAAAGTGAATGGAGTGAAAAGGTTTGAGAAAAAACTATGGAGCAAAAGCAATGTTATACCCGAATAGGCTCATATGATGAAAACGGAACATCTGATGAGATAAATGCAGCATGGGGTGGAATCGGTGAAGAAACACAAATCTCAATTTGCGTAAGTGGAGACCACAAGACAGCTAAAAACATCCTTGATCGTGGAGCGTTTACTGTAAGTGTTGCAGATGCAGAAAATGTTGCTCAATGTGACTTCAGTGGTGTTATAGTTTTACATTCCCTTTTCTTTAAGATTATATTATTTCCTGGCCATTTATAGAAAGCTTAAACTCCATACCCAGCTTATCTGCCGCTTTACGGCACAATATCATTCTGTCAAGAAAAATTTCAAAATAGTCCATTATACTTCCAAATTCAGTATCGACCGTAAGAGCAAGTCTTATTTCTGTCTTTTTTTCGTTTATTTTTACAACAGCTTTTGTTACCGAGTAATTTACTCTGTCATGAATATCAAATGCAGAAAAATCAACATTTCGAACTCTCGAACGACGTACATCGCATTTATCCGCAAGTATCAAAGCCGCTGCAAGATGATTTACCGGTACACCGGTGCCTTCATCATGATTTCCTACCGCTGCAGAAACAAGAGAAATATCTTTTGCATCCATTCCAAGCTTGTTCAACATAAAAAATGCCATAACTGCGCTGCTCTGAGAATGTTCGATACGGTTTACAAGGTTTCCTATATCATGCATATATGCGGCTATCTGTACAAGCTCTATATCACGCTCCGGAAAATTCAATTCCGTAAGTATATATTTAGCAGTTTCGCATACTTTTGTAATATGTGCAAAGCTATGTTCTGTGAATCCAAGTGCTTTCAGAACTTCGTCTGCCTGAGTAATATACGTTTTCAGCTCTTCATTATTTTTTATATCCTGGAATGTTATCACATTTCTTCACCTGCCAGAAGATTATTTTTATTCTTTCTTATATACTTAAAGGTTTCTTTTTCACCGTGTTCGTTAAGATAGCGTAATAAAAACTCTATTTTATCTGATGTTGTTTTAGTTATCACACGTGTAACCTTGCTTCTGAGAAAGTAATTAAGCGGGTATTCATCAGTATAATTATCTCCGCCGTATATTTTACTTGCCGCCACTCTGTCGCAAAACATTTCTATTATAAACATATCAGGCATATCCACAGGCTCTACTGTTTTGGAAACAGGATTATAGTCGGTCCAGTACTCAAAATGATGTCTGTTTCTTCCTTTGTGATGAAGCCATGCTTTTGAATATCCGAACTTTTCACGTTCCACTTCATTCGGGGAACGTGTTCCCTGAAAATATTTTGCACCCGGAATAAATTCCACGGGCGTATATTTAGACAAATCATGTAACAATCCACGCCATAATATTCCCGCACGAAAGCAGTTATATACCACCTTATGTCTGTGCCTTGTTATTACGCAGAAGTGCTTGATTGGATGTATCATACTTGTTTTAGTCCTTTCCTTAGCCTGAGCAACCAACACTAAAGACGTCTGATAATAATTTATCCGTTTCAGGCTATTATATAAATATTATATATTTTATTCTGTATTTTGTCAATACTGACGTGTGTCATTTATTAAATTTCAAAACAAATTTACATATTTTCCGTACATTTTTGCATTGCCTTTTTAAATAAAGTATGGTATAATGAGTTTAATCTACACTATGCAACAATATAAAAGGAGACTAACAAAATGAACATACCCGCTTTAGCAGTCGGACTGACAGCTGTAACATTATATCTTCTCGGATATCAGCAGAAAAAAAGAAACAGAATTATTCTGTTCAATGTAACATCCAGAATTTTATATATTGTTCAGTACATACTTCTTTCAGCATTTGAAGGTGCTGTGCTTGACATAGCCGGAACCATTTCCTCTTTACTGGCACAAAAGAAAAATACTCCGTTTATAAAAAAATATACAAAACCTTTTGTATTTGTTGTAAATTTGCTTATTATCGCAACGGGACTTATGTTATATAAAAATATATACAGTCTTTTGCCGATTTTAGGAGTTATTTTTCACACAAGTGCATTTTGGCTTAATGATGAAAAAAGAATACGTCAGGTATCACTTTTAGGATGCCCGTTCTGGCTCGTTTACAATTTTGTGAGCGGTGCATACGGCTCATGCATAGGAGATTTACTGTCAATGGTTTCAATTGCAGTTGCAATGTTCAGATATGATTACAAAAAGGAGTAAACAAGGATTATGAAAAAAGCAATTCAGATACAACATGACAACATCATGGAAAGAATGTTCCGTGCCGCATCGGAAGCAGGCTTTGAACATATATCAATGGGATTTGGCTCAAGCAGGGTTTTTCACACTGACGGTTGGAAAAACGAAATTGAAAGAATAAAAAATCTGCTTTCGCAATATAACCTTAAATGTGTACAGACTCATGCACCGTATTATCATCTGCTTATCTCATCCGAGACAGCTGAAGAAGAAATGGAAACAGCGATAAAAAGATGTATCATTGCAACAGGAATGCTCGGTGCTGAGTGTATGGCACTTCATCCAAGGTCATCGGTGAATTATAATTACAGCACAAAAAGAGCTTTTGAAGATAACAGGGAATATATTTTAGATTATATTCCGACAGCAGAACAGAGCGATGTTATAATCTGCCTTGAAAATCTTCCTGTATTTCCCGGTATGCCCGGATGCTTTTTTTATTCCTCAGATATTGAAGAGTTGTGTGAGCTTGCAGACAGCTTTAACAATAAAAACATTGGTATATGCTGGGATTTCGGACATGCGGCATTGACACGCACCGAGCAGACTCAGGCGCTAAAAATGGTGGGAAACAGACTTAAATGCACACATGTACATAATAATTTCGGACAAGAAGATGACCATTTTGTCCCATATCTCGGCACAATAGAATGGGAAAAAATAATGCCGGTTCTCGGAGAAACTGAATATAGCGGTCCACTTACACTTGAAATTAATTATACAGAGAATAATATGCTTGAGAGTTATATTGCACACAGCTATTCATGCATTGATTATTTATCAAAACTCATAAAGGAATGATTTTATGAAAAAAACAATACAAATACTGCAACTCATTGACGGAGCAAAAAAAGCTAAAGGCATAACAGTTATTATTGATGTATTCAGGGCATTTTCTCTTGAAGCGTACCTATTCAGTGCAGGTGCAAAAGCTATCATCCCAATAGGCGACAAAGATATTGCGTATAAACTCAAAAGCGAAAATCCCAACATGATTTTAGCCGGAGAACGCCACGGAAAAATATTACCGGGATTTGATATGGGTAACTCACCGTCAGAAGCAGTTAACATAGATGTAAAAGACAAAATCATTGTACATACAACAAGTGCCGGCACTCAGGGAATAGCAAACGCAACCGAAGCAGATGAAATTTTAGGTTGCGGACTTGTAAACGCAAAGGCTACTGCCGAATATATAAGAAAAAGCAATGCAAAAGATGTATCACTTGTATGTATGGGTCTTGAAGCACTTGAACCAACCGAGGAAGATACATTATGTGCAGAGTATATCAAAGCATTACTTACGGGAAATACTTTCTACATGGAAAAAGAAATTGAAAGTCTTAAGCATACATCCGGAGCAAAATTTTTCGACAAAAAACAAAATGATGTTTTCCCGGAAGCTGATTTTCATATGTGTGTTGAGCTCGATAAATTCAATTTTGCTTTGAAATATGACAAATCAGGTTATATGAAAAAAATTGATATTTAAAGGGGGAAATTAAAATGATACCTTCCATACAGTTAAGAGAAGAAGAACACCTCGAAAAAATGATAGGATTCTGTGCCGAAGCAGGATATAAAGAAATTTCAATAAGTTTCGGTTCAACAGAAGTGATTTTCAATGAGGATTACAAGAAAATTGCAGAGCGTATCTTGTCGATGCTTGATAAAAACGGCTTAAAATGTTCCCAGACACATCTTCCGTGTTATCACCTCCTTGTATCTTCAGAAGTTATAGAAGACAAAATGGAAAAAGCAATTAAGAATGCTATAATACTAAGCAGCGAACTTGGCGCAAAATGGGCGGCATATCACCCGAGAACTGCCGTAAATGACGGATTTGACAGAAGAAAATCTTTTGCAGACAACAAAAAATTTCTTGAAGAATATCTTGAATATTCCGAGAAATACGGCACGGGTATAGCAGTTGAAAATATGCCTCTATTTCCGCTTGACAGAGCGGAATGGAGATTTTTTGGAAGCGGATATGAAGACATCATTGAACTCTGTGACAATTTCAAATCCGATAAAATAGGAATTTGCTGGGACTTTGGACACGCTCACATAGCGAGAATTGACCAGACATATGCACTCAGACAGATCGGAAACAGGCTAAAAGCCACACATGTACACGATAATTACCGCAACGGAGACCACCATCTCCTTCCGGCTCAGGGAAGCATTGAATGGAACTGCATCGACTGGAAAAACCTGATGCCGGTTATGAAAGAAATTAATTATTCTGGTCTGATGGCCCTTGAAACGATTACACCTGATGAATGTATGCTGAAATCATTTATAAATCAGGGATATGACAGCATATCATACTTATGCCGTCTGGCAAATGAAAGGAGTAATATATAATGAAAAAAATCAATGAACTTAAAAATGCAAAAGAATTATGGAATATTTCAGGAAGCTTCGGAGAATTTAACGGTGACCTGAAAACTGACGGGAACAATGTTTTCTGCGAAACAGACATTTTACGTGTCTCATCAACCTTCGAAAAAGATGGATATATCACCGATGTAACAGGAACAATTAAAAACATTTCCGACAAACCTGTAACAATTAACTGTATAAAGTACAGCTTTGCTTTTGACGGTGGAGAATATGATATATATTCTCAGTACAACGGCTGGCAGAATGAAAGTCTCGGAGGCTGGCAAAAGCTGATAACGGGTGTAAGTATTACAGGTAACAGCATCAGAAACGCACAGCATGCTGCGCCATTCATGTGCCTGTGGAACAGACAGTCGGAAAGAGGAACAGTTTTCCATATGATGTCCGAAGCATTATGGGAAATGAAAGCAGCAAGATATTTAAAAAGCGGAGAAGCTACATATATAGGTGTACAAATGGGTGTATATGAGCATGATCTTTCTATTGAAATTCTTCCGGGTGAAGAAATTGAACTCCCTCGCATCATTTACTATAACGCATCAAACAAAACGGACCTTGACTGCTATAAGCTTCATGATTACATGAACAAAAAATATCCGAGAAAAGAAATGCCTGTAATGTACAATACATGGCTTTGCAGATTCGACAAAATCACATATGAAAATGTAGCAAATCAGATTCCGCTTGCTGCGGAAATCGGCGCGGAATATTTCGTAATTGACGCAGGCTGGTTCGGGCATGGTACAGACTGGACTTCGAGCCGCGGTGACTGGGTTGAAAATGAGACAGGTGCATTTAAAGGAAGAATGAAGGATATTGCAGATGAAGTACGCAGTCACGGAATGAAATTCGGATTTTGGATTGAAGCCGAAAGCGCTGACAGAAATTCCGATATAGTAAAAAATCATCCCGAATACTTTTTGTCGGGCGATGTTGAATTTCTTGACTTTTCACGTGAGGATGCGTGCGAATATATGTTTGAGACAATTTGCGGACTGATTGAAAAGTATGATGCAAAATTCATGAAATTTGACTTTAATGCGGATTTATATTATGATAAGAACCGTTCTTCATTTATGAAATACTATATCGGATATACAAAGCTCATTAAGAAGGTACGTGCGAAATATCCTGACTTTTATATGGAAAACTGTTCTTCGGGCGGAGCAAGAATGGAGCTTAAAAACGGGCTTCTTTTCGACAGCTTCTGGCTGTCTGACGACCAGAGTCCGTATGAGACAATGCGTATATTTAAAGACACGGTACGCAGAATGCCTCCGCAGTGGATTGAATGCTGGGCAACAATCTGCGGATATGAAGGTATTGTATATCCGGGAATCCCTGATGAAAAGATACTTGCAACGCACGATGCAACATGGAGCAATGTCATAAAAGTTGAGCAGGATTATCTGAATGCAATGTTTACAGGAAGTCCGGTAGGTCTGAGCTTTGATTTGTCAACGCTTTCTGAGACAATGTTCTGCAATATCAAAAATTTCATTGCTGAATTCAAAGATAACAGAGCTTACTGGATGAACGCCAACTGCAGAATCCTGACAGACACAGAAACAATGCTTGTTATGCAGTTCAGCAACAGGGATTTGTCGGATGTCAGACTTGTTATAGTCTCGGATAAGGTAAGACAGGACAATATTACCGTATTTCCTGTGCTTTCGGACGGTATGTACAATGTAAACGGCGAAATAATCAGCAGTGATGACATAAATGAAAACGGCATTGATGTTCATATAAAAGGCAACTATCACGGAGAATTTATTCATATCTGCCGTCTTTAGTATTGGTTGTTCGGGCTGTTCTATAGGAATTTCTGTATTCAGAAGCAGAAATTCCCATTTCTTTTTTAAATACTCTTCTGAAATAATTAACATCTGAAAATCCGGTTTCTTCAGCTATTTCAGGCAACGGCTTATCGCATTTTTCAAGAAGATCAGCCGCCTTTTTTATACGCGTTTTTTTGATATATACAGCTACACCTTCAGGCATATACGGTTTTGTTAATTTATAAAGCTCTGATTTCGATATATAAAATTTGTGGCATATTGAATCTACAGAGAGATTTTTATTGAGATTACTGCTTATAAACTCCTTAATCTTATGTATGAGAGGTTTTTCCTTTTCATATACCAGCTGGCTGAGTATTATATAAGAAGCAATTGCGTTTATGATATCGGAAACAGAATGGATATGGTCATCTGAAAAGTAAGGTATTTCCTTTGCATATTTTAACAATTTATCTCTGTCAACAGGATATTTTATACAACGCTTTTCTATATCCGAAAGAAATTCCTCACGATTTTTCTCATTTGTAATCTGCCCGAACATTATATATCCTATCACTGCCGAACCGTTCGACAAAGGAGCCGCAACCTCTGTAAGACCTGCATGGCATTTATGAAGTGTTATACTGTCCGTCAACGAACATTTCCTGCATAGCTCACCGGTACAGCTGTCGCATTCGTGCCCGGCACATTCCTGAATAACTCTGCAAAACATACAATTCTCTTCCGGGTATGAGAATACTTCTCTGAAGCTGGTATCATATATTGCAATCTTTATTCCGATAAGATTGTAAAATGATTTTATAAGATTATTCAGATTTTCAATATTAATTCCTAAAATCATTCTGCAACAATTCCTTTCATATCATCATATATCCATTATATCACAGTAATCAGAATAAAGCAAGTGATAATACTCTTGTATATATTGCTTATCTGTGCTTAAATTTAACCTTCATTTCTTTATGTAACATACCGAAATGCTACGGTTTTGCAGAAAATAAAAAAAATAATCTTGACATCACACTGCAAATATTATATAATACAATAGGTTATGGTTTAATAGTGGGCGTGTATGCAAATTACACGTTAAGGAGGGGAATCACAATGATATCTGATGCGGACAAACAGTGTCTTACAGTTGGACTTAAACAGGTAAAAAAAGCACTTCAGCAAAAAAGAGCCGTAAAGGTATTCATTGCAGAGGACTGCTACGGAGTTCTCAGAAATTCTGTCGAAGAACTTTGCAGAGAATCGGGAATCACTCCGGTTTATGCTGAAACCATGGCTCAGCTTGGAAGCGAATGCGGTATTGATGTAAAAGCATCATGTGCCTGCGTTTGCAGATAATTTTTCAGGTTATTCCACATATTTTTATGTGTAATAATAAATAATATAAAAAATAAGGAGGTGTAATACGGTATGCCTACATTTAACCAGTTAGTAAGAAAAGGCAGACAGACATCAGTAAAGAAATCTACTGCTCCTGCTCTTCAGAAGAGCCTTAACTCTTTGCAGAAGAAAGTAACTGACAAGAGTTCTCCGCAGAAAAGAGGAGTATGTACTGCTGTAAGAACTGCAACACCGAAGAAGCCTAACTCAGCTCTTCGTAAAATTGCCAGAGTTCGTCTGACAAACGGTATAGAAGTAACAGCTTATATCCCGGGTATCGGACATAATCTTCAGGAGCATAGTGTTGTTCTTATCAGAGGCGGAAGAGTACGTGACCTTCCTGGTACAAGATATCACATTATCCGTGGTACTTTGGATACTCAGGGCGTTGCAAACCGCTTGCAGAGCAGATCTAAATACGGTGCCAAGAAGCCAAAGGCAGCTAAGAAATAATGCCGTAGGATAATTCTATCGGCAGTATCACAAATGTGCATATCGGATTATACTGTTATATACATTCGAAAGCACGAAACGGGGCCTCGATGGGAGGTCTTGAGTACCTGTGATATTCATTAATATTTATGAAGGAGGGAAGTACTGTGCCAAGAAAAGGTTACATTGCAAAAAGAGAGGTTTTACCCGATCCTATCTACAATAGCATTGTTGTAACAAAGCTTATCAACAACATCATGCTCGATGGTAAAAAGGGTGTAGCACAGAAGATTGTTTATGATGCATTCGAACTCGTTGCAGAAAAAACAGGTAAGGAAGCTCTTGAAGCTTTCACAGAAGCTCTTGACAATATCATGCCTGTACTCGAAGTAAAGGCTAGACGTGTCGGCGGTGCTACTTATCAGGTTCCTATGGAAGTAAGACCTGACAGAAGACAGACTCTTGGACTTCGTTGGCTTACACGTTACTCACGTGAAAGAAACGAAAGAACAATGAAAGAAAGACTTGCAAATGAAATCTGTGATGCTCTTAACGGAACAGGCGGATCATGCAAGAAACGCGAGGATACTCATAAGATGGCTGAAGCAAACAGAGCGTTTGCACACTATCGTTGGTAATCGCATTTATGAACTCATATACTTTAATTTGATTTCTATCGAAAGGAGGAACCAATTATGGGTAGAGCTTATTCGCTCGAAAATACAAGAAATATCGGTATCATGGCTCACATTGACGCCGGTAAAACTACTACTACCGAAAGAATCCTGTACTATACAGGTGTTAACCATAAAATCGGTGAAACCCACGAAGGAACAGCTACCATGGACTGGATGGCTCAGGAGCAGGAACGTGGTATAACAATCACATCTGCTGCTACAACTTGTTTCTGGTAGGGTAAAAGAATTAATATCATCGACACACCCGGACACGTTGACTTTACAGTTGAAGTTCAGCGTTCACTCAGAGTTCTTGACGGTTCCGTAACCGTACTTTGTGCTAAAGGCGGTGTTGAACCTCAGTCAGAAACTGTTTGGAGACAGGCTAATGATTACAGTGTTCCCCGTATGATCTATGTTAATAAGATGGATATTATGGGTGCTGATTTCTATAACGTTGTAACAATGGTTCATGAAAGACTCCAGGCTAATGGTGTGCCCATTCAGCTTCCTATCGGTGCAGAGGATACATTCAAAGGTATCATCGACCTGATGAAGATGAAAGCTGAAATTTACTATGATGACCTCGGAAAAGATGTCAGAGAGGAAGATATTCCTGCTGATATGCTCGACAAGGCTGAAGAGTACAGACAGAATATGATTGAAGCTATTGCTGAAACAGACGAAGCTCTCATGGAAAAATTCTTCAATGAAGAAGAAATTACAATTGACGAACTTAAGACTGCTCTCAGAAAAGCTACAATTGCTAACCAGATTATTCCTATGGTATGCGGTACAAGTTATCGTAACAAGGGTGTTCAGTTGCTTTTGGACGCAATTGTTGATTACATGCCCGCACCGGTGGATATTGATAACATTAAGGGTGTTAACCCTGATACTGAAGCTGAAGAAGAAAGACCTTCATCAGACGATGCTCCGTTTGCAGCTCTTGCATTCAAGATTGCAACTGACCCGTTTGTTGGTAAAATCTGCTTCTTCCGTGTATATTCAGGTACTCTTGCATCAGGTTCATACGTATTGAACGCTTGTAAGGGTAACAAGGAGCGTCTCGGACGTATCCTTCTTATGCATGCTAACCACAGAGAAGACGTTGACATGGTTTACTCAGGAGATATCGCTGCTGCTGTTGGTCTTAAGAACACAACAACAGGTGATACTCTCTGTGATGAAAAACATCCTGTAATTCTTGAATCAATGAACTTCCCTGAACCGGTTATCCGTGTTGCTATCGAGCCTAAAACAAAGGCAGGTCAGGAAAAAATGGCTGTTGCTCTCCAGAAACTTGCTGAAGAAGACCCGACCTTCAAGACATATACAGATGAAGAAACAGGTCAGACAATCATCGCAGGTATGGGTGAGCTTCACCTTGAAATTATCGTTGACAGACTTCTTCGTGAATTCAAAGTAGAAGCTGACGTTGGTGAACCTCAGGTTTCTTACCGTGAAGCAATCAGAAAATCTGTTAACATTGAGCATAAATATGCTCGTCAGTCAGGTGGTAAAGGTCAGTACGGACATGTTCACCTCAAGCTTGAGCCTCTCGAAGAAGGTCAGGGCTACGAATTCGTTAACGCAATTGTCGGTGGTGCTATTCCGAAGGAATACATCCCTGCTGTTGATGCCGGTGTTCAGGGCGCAATGCTCAACGGTGTGCTCGCAGGATACAATGTAGTTGACGTTAAGGTAACACTTTACGACGGTTCATACCATGAAGTCGACTCATCAGAAATGGCATTTAAGATTGCCGCTTCTATGGCGTTCAAAGAAGGTATGAAGAAGGCTGATCCTGTTGTTAAGGAGCCTATCATGCTCGTTAACGTTGTTATGCCTGATGAATACATGGGTGATGTTATGGGTGACCTTAACTCACGTCGTGGTATGATTCAGAAAATGGAAGCAAGAACAGGTGCACAGCAGATTACTGCTAACGTACCTCTCTCTGAAATGTTTGGTTATGCTACACAGCTCCGTTCAATCACGCAGGGCCGTGGTCAGTATACAATGGAACCTTCACATTATTCTGAAGTTCCTAAGTCAATTCAGGAGAAAATTGTTGCTGACAGAGCTAAAGGTTAATTAAATCTTTAAAAAAAAATGTTTTTTTGGAAAAAACACTTGATTTTTTTCCGGATATGTTATATAATATAAAAAGATAATGTAATTTAAGGAGGATTTCATAATGGCTAAAGCTAAATTTGAAAGAAACAAGCCCCACGTTAACATTGGTACAATCGGCCACGTTGACCACGGCAAAACTACACTTACTGCTGCTATTACAAAAGTATTAGCACTTAACGGACGCGCTCAGTACGAAGCTTACGATATGATCGATAAGGCTCCGGAAGAAAGAGAAAGAGGTATCACGATTTCAACAGCTCACGTTGAATACGAAACAGAAACACGTCACTACGCACACGTTGACTGCCCTGGACATGCTGACTATGTTAAGAACATGATCACAGGTGCTGCTCAGATGGACGGTGCTATCCTCGTTGTTTCAGCTGCTGACGGTCCTATGCCTCAGACAAGAGAACACATCCTTCTTTCAAGACAGGTTGGCGTTCCTTACATCGTTGTATTCCTTAACAAGGCTGACCAGGTTGACGACCCTGAACTTCTCGAGCTCGTTGAAATGGAAATCAGAGACCTTCTTAACGAATATGAATTCCCCGGAGATGATACACCTATCGTAACAGGTTCAGGTCTCCAGGTTCTCGAATCAACATCTACAGATCCTGCTGCTCCTGAGTATGAATGTATCAACAAGCTCATGGCTGAAGTTGACGCTTACATTCCTACACCGGACAGAAAAGCAGATCTTCCGTTCCTCATGCCTATCGAAGATATCTTCTCAATCACAGGCCGTGGTACAGTTGCTACAGGTAGAGTTGAAAGAGGTCAGCTTAAGGTTAACGAAGAAGTTGAAATCGTTGGTCTTACAGACGAAAGACGTAAGGTTGTTGTTACAGGTATCGAAATGTTCAGAAAGCTTCTTGACTATGCTGAAGCTGGTGATAACATCGGTGCTCTTCTCCGTGGTGTTCAGAGAACAGAAATCGAAAGAGGACAGGTTCTTGCAGCTCCCGGTACTATCAATCCGCATACAAAATTCACAGGTCACGTTTACGTATTGACTAAGGAAGAAGGCGGACGTCATACTCCTTTCTTCAATAACTACAGACCTCAGTTCTATTTCAGAACAACTGACGTTACAGGCGTTATTTCTCTTCCTGAAGGAACAGAAATGTGTATGCCTGGCGACAACGTAGATATGAAGGTTGAACTTATCACACCTATCGCTATCGAAGTTGGTCTCCGTTTCGCTATCCGTGAAGGTGGTAGAACAGTTGGTTCAGGTGTTGTATCTGAAATCGCTGAATAATTATGATATTAAAACAGCTGCGAAATCTCGCAGCTGTTTTTTTATCTTATAGTAAAATACTTTTGATTATGACTGTTTGGTTTATCTGTATTTGTTAATCCTATTTTATTATTAATTAAAAATAGCACATAATTATAAAAATTACAATATAAAATTTAAATTTACGTTTAATTTTTTAAATTTAAAAACGAAGATGAAAATTCCATCTTCGCCTTACATTTTGATTTATGCATTTTTGCTTAACAAATAAACACAATACTGATTCATGCTTATTCCTTCCTTTTTTGAGCGCTCTGCAAGCTCTTTATGCAATGATTTAGGTAACCTTAATTTAAATTGTCCGCTGTATTCATCTGTTTTTGAAGGTTCAGGAATTTCTATCTTATCTTCAATGCACGCCATAAACCAATTCTTTTTTGCATCTTCAAGCATTTTAAATCCAATCTCGACCGTGTCCGCACATGTAATACACCCTTTTAATTCAGGACAGTGTAATACATATCCACCTTCATCATCTTTTATAACTTCTACCTTGTAATTTAAATTCATATAATAGGATAAATCTTTCATGTTATTCTTCCTCCATTTCAATATGTTCCAGAACTATATCTCGTACCATTTCAATATATACTTTTTTTAATGGAGTATGTTTTGGAATGGTAATTGGCATGCATCCGCTCTTTCTGAACGTATAGTGACTGCTTCCTCCCTTTGGTTGGTGTTGAGTATACCCCATTTTTATTAATGCTTTTGCTAAATCATCAAATCGTAAATCTTTATTTAATTTCAGTATTTCCTTTATTAATTTTTCCCATTTACTCATTTTTACACCTCTTTAACTATATTATATCATGACACCATATAAGGTGTCAATATTTTATTGAAAAATTTTTCAATAAAATAGAGGCAAATTTTTAATTTTGCCTCTGTTTCAAAGATAACTTATTCTGTAATTATAGAAACTAATTTCTCATCATCATTCCATGTAACTGTATGTCCTACTGTTTCAGATATGACTCTGACAGGAACTAAAGTCCTGTCATTATATAAAATTGGAGTAGTGTCAATATTTTTAACCTCTGTCGTTCCTTTTTCAATATCGGAAGTAATTATTTTATCTTTATTTATTTGAAGTGCTATAATTTTACTGTTATAAGTTGCAATAACAGTTTGTGTTTGTGATAACCATTCAATATTACAGCCGAGTTCTTCAAATATTTTTCTCATAGGAACTAATGTTCTGTCATTTAATATAATTGGCGAAACATCAAATTGTATATCAACATTGTTAATTTGAACTTTGATTTCAGAAGCATAGCAATTAGTATTGAATGTTAAATACAATATTAAAAATATTAGTTTAAAATATTTCATGGTTCAATCCAACTATCCGAAAAATTTGTATTTCCACCGTCAATATCAGTATTTAACCATGAACCCTGAAACCCAACACTTCCGCCGTCAATATTAACAAAACTTGTTGTCACTACATTTTTAATTTCAAATCTTATTATTGTAATTTCCGGTTTACTATATTCCTTCATTTAGCGCACCTCTCATTCTAATGAATTTAATATTGTATCATCTACTGACGAATACTTTGCCGTAGACCATGTATAATTTCCGTCTGTGTCTTTTATAAATGATTTCCCAACAATTTCCATGTTTTTGCATGATTCAGGAATACCTGTTAATGTAGCACCGAAAGTCTGTCCACCTTGGATATTATATTTTGAGTTGTCATAAGATACTGTTGCGGTATCTGTACTTCCAGTTTCAAACAACCATAGCGGGATAAAGGCTGTTCCAAATGTTGATATTTCAGGGGTCCCTTCTATTTGTACTTCTGAAATAAATTTTAATGAATTATCTGTTGATGTTACTCCTATAATTTCTGTATTTGCAGAGCTATTATCTACATATTCCCATAATAAGTATGGATAACCATTGTTAATATCGGAAGATATCCCCCATACATTATCGAAATCCCATCCTGCATCTGTGTATGTCCTTTTCATTTCCATAGCAAGGGTACTTTTTGGTGTGCCATAATCAGTATCAGTTAGTCCTGATATTGTTGAATCGTAAAAACTATTGTTTATTATTTCTGAAGTGTTTTTACATATTCCTGCTGCTGTTGCAGAATTGTAAATAGAAAAAGATGCTACAGCATAACAGTTAGTTATATTACTGGACGATGTGGCTACAATACCACCTGCAACCGGATTTAATTTTGATGAACCAGAAGGTATTGTTAAAGTGCCAATAAAGTAAGAATTTGAAACTTCAGAAGATGAACCAGAGATTCCACCAACATAAGCTGAGGATGCAGTTGAAGTTATGTTGGCTGTAGATTTACAGAATAATATTGAGCCACCTTTCCCGGTTATACCCCCAGAATAAGAAGTACCTCCGCGAATGGTTACATATACACCATCGGATTTTATTCTACTGTAAGTTGTGTCCATGGTTATATTTTGTATTACACTTGAATTGGAATAAGTGATTACTCCATTATTTGAACCAGTTATTCCGCCTATATAAGAATAGACGTCACGATTAACATTATCATATGTAATATTTCCATTAGTTGAACAGTTATATATTCTTCCTGTTCCTAATGTGCTGTTAGAATTGTTTTGAGCAGAAATTATTCCTATATAAATAGAATTAGAAGTATTTTCGTTATAATTAATTCCTGTAGAGGAAGTTTCGATGGTTAAATTCTTTATTTCTCCATAATTTTTTATAATAAATCCCATATATAAATATGTATCTATCATTATAGGAGTCGTTATGGTTAAGTTAGTTATTGATTTATTATTTCCATCGAAAGAGCCCTTAAAGGTACTATCTCCATAACATAATGGTGTCCATTCCCCCTGTAATTCAATATCATTCATTAATTTAAAATGACAATCTGGAAAATCATTTATAAGTAATAGTTCTTCTTGAGTCGTAATTAAAAATGGTGATTCTTCAGTTCCTTCTCCTTCGATTGCAAATGTAGATGTAGCAAAAAGCATCGCGAAGAATAGTGTAATTAAAAATAGTACTTTTTTCATGTTTAAACCTCTTTCCATTATTTTTCCTCATTATATCACATAATTTCACTTTTGTCAACATTAAATTACACCAATAGTGAAATATTATTGTATAATATATAATTATAAGGAGCGTGTATTATGAAATATGAATTAGCTGAAAACATAAAAAGACTAAGATTAGAAAAGCATCTGACACAAAAGCAATTAGGTGAAAGATTAGGTGTTGGAATTTCGATAATTTCCGGATATGAAAATCAGGAACGATTACCATCTATCCAAATGCTTATAAAGCTTGCCGCAGAATTTAATGTCAGTATTGAATATATTTTGGGAATAAATAAAAACAAAACCATTGATGTATCAGATTTAACTCCTGAACAGTTCCATGTGGTTAATTCGGTAATAAACCAATTTAAGGCTGATAATAAATTAAAGAGAGTTTAATTTTTGAGGAAAAATTACATTATATCAGAGGGGAACAACACTATATAGGTTATTTACGACAGTTTTCTTTATAGAACATATTGTTCAGGTATCGTATCTGAAATCGCTGAATAATTTATAAGATAAAAAAAGGGGATGTTTAAAAACTCCCCCTGAAAATCGAGGATGAAGTCCTCGATTTTTTGTGCAAAAAAATAGGCTGAAACCATAGCGGAATCAGCCATTTTGTGGTATAATATAGTCGATGAAAACCTTAAATAACCACG
>JAZULT010000100.1:0-65609 GCA_045603225.1 Clostridia bacterium
CGAAACTCACCACTCGACGTACCATCGTACGCCTTCGGGCAGGGCCAAATGCGGCAAAACCCACATTTGGCTTCGCTTCGTGAATTCTGCATCTAAACTCAATCAGCCCCAAAAGGGGGCGCTGCTTAACGCAACACCCCCTTTATGTTATAACATTTAAATTATTTCATTGCTTCTTCAATAGCAACAGCCACAGCAACAGTCATACCAACCATTGGGTTGTTACCTGCGCCGATAAGTCCCATCATTTCAACGTGAGCCGGAACTGATGAAGAACCTGCGAACTGTGCGTCTGAATGCATTCTACCCATTGTATCAGTCATACCATAGGAAGCAGGACCTGCTGCCATGTTATCCGGATGAAGTGTACGGCCTGTACCACCACCTGATGCAACTGAGAAGTATTTCTTACCCTGTTCGATACATTCTTTCTTGTATGTGCCTGCAACAGGATGCTGGAATCTTGTTGGGTTAGTTGAGTTACCTGTGATAGATACGTCAACACCTTCAAGATGCATGATTGCAACACCTTCACGAACGTCGTCTGCACCGTAGCAGTTAACCTTTTAACGTTCACCGTCTGAGTAAGCAATCTTTTCAACAACTTCAACCTTACCTGTGTAATAGTCGAACTTTGTTTTGCAGTATGTGAAACCGTTGATTCTTGAGATAATCTGAGCGGCATCTTTACCGAGACCATTAAGAATAACTCTGAGCGGTTCTTTTCTTGCTTTGTTAGCGCTCTTTGCAAGACCGATAGCACCTTCAGCAGCAGCGAATGATTCGTGACCTGCCAAGAATGCGAAACATTTTGTTTCTTCACGGAGAAGCATTGCACCAAGGTTACCGTGACCGATACCAACTTTTCTGTCATCAGCAACTGAACCCGGGATACAGAATGACTGGAGTCCGAGTCCGATTTTTTCAGCAGCATCTGCAGCTACTGTACATCCGTCTTTAATAGCGATTGCAGCACCTACGATGTAAGCCCAGCAAGCGTTTTCGAAACAGATAGGCTGAATGCCTTTTACTATGTTATAAACATCAATGCCCTTATCATCACAAATCTGCTTAGCTTCTTCAATTGAGCCAATGCCGTGCTTTGCGAGTTCAGCATTAATCTGATCTATTCTTCTTTCATAACTTTCAAATAAAGCCATTATATTGTCCTCCTTTTCCGATTATTCACGTCTCGGGTCGATGAGCTTAACTGCATCTTCCACACGACCGTACTGACCGCTTGCTTTTTCAAGAGCTGTATTAGCATCTTCACCTTTAGCAATCATTTCCATCATTTTTCCGAGGTGAACAAACTTATAACCGATAATCTGGTCATTAGCGTCAACTGCAACCTTTGTTATATAACCTTCTGCAAGTTCAAGATATCTCGGACCTTTAGCAAGTGTTGCATATGTAGTACCTGTCTGACTGCGAAGTCCCTTGCCGAGATCTTCGAGACCTGCACCGATAGGAAGACCGTCTTCTGAGAAAGCTGTCTGAGTTCTTCCGTATACAATCTGGAGATAGAGTTCTCTCATAGCTGTGTTAATAGCATCACAAACGAGGTCAGTGTTAAGAGCCTCAAGAAGTGTTTTGCCGATAAGAATTTCAGAAGCCATAGCTGCTGAATGTGTCATACCTGAACAACCGATTGTTTCAACAAGCGCCTCCTGGATAACACCTTCTTTAACGTTTAAGGTAAGCTTACATGCGCCCTGCTGAGGTGCACACCAGCCGATACCGTGTGTAAGACCGGAAATATCAGAAATTTCCTTAACCTGTGTCCATTTACCTTCCTGAGGAATAGGTGCAGGACCGTGATATGCACCCTTAGCGAGGGGACACATCTGTTCAACTTCACTTGAATATTTCATTTTCTGTTGCTCCTTTCATATCAATAGACATAATGTCTCTTCTACCATTATAACATACTTTTTGAGTTTTGCAACAAATTTCGGTTAAAATAGTCATTTAAAACAAAAAAAAATCAAATTACGCGAGTTCATCTTTGCACTATGAAAGTGCATATTATACAAATTTATATCAAATAGTTGCATTATTCAGGAATACGTGTTATAATAATAAGATAAAATATGTCAGGAATAATTAACGTGAATAATCACGTTAATTGCCTCCGGCGGATTTTGTTGTCCGTGCGATATATTCACACCTTGTGTGAAAACGCACATGGACATAATTTCCATTATACGCCTTATCAGTCCACAGATAGGGTTGTATATATTTTTTAATTACTATTTGTGGACAGAATGGCTATGGAAATTAGTATGAAAATTTCAGAACAGACTATCCGCAGACTTTGTTCTCCGGTTATATACAAAAGAGGCGTTGAATATTTTAATGAGGGAAGAGTTCATCTGAAAAAGAAGGAACAGCAAAGCGTTACAGCTGTAATTGATGGTGAAGCTGTTTACAGTACAAGTATTAAATTTTCTGATGAAGGCAGTGTTGACTACTGTTTTTGTACATGCCCGTATTTCGAAACCATGGGCTCTGTTTGCAAGCACATCGTAGCTGCTGCTCTTCAGTTTAAGTCGGAGCTTGAAGGTATACCGAAAAGTACAGATGAAAATGAACGTATTTCTTCAGAATTTCTGACGGAGTTTATTAAACGGAATGAATCGCAGTTTGCTGTGCCTGTCAGATTTGAAATATGCCTCAGAAAAAATGATAAATCCGATGTGGGTTGCGGAATAAGGATTTTTATAGCAGATACACTTATTGAAAATCCTGAAGATTTTCTTGAATGTTGCGTAGAACACCGACTTTTTAAAGCAGGAAAAAAATATGAATTCATTCCGGGAAATGATACTTTTACTGCAGCTGAATGGAATGTTATTTCTGTTCTTGCGGAAAGCTACGAAAGCAGGAAAGTAAGAAGTGATTATTATATAAAAGTTCTGGGCGAAATACCGATTGGCGGTAAATCTGTCGAGAGAATTGCTTCTTTGATTTCACAGACTAATTATAATGTTGTTATGGACAGAGTTGACCTTGGAAGAGTTCCTGTAGTTGTAGGAAATCCCGAAATATTCATAGATATTTCAGCTATGTTCAATGAAATAACCGTATTTTCTCCTGATTATGGAACGAGTATAACAAATTCGGGCTCTGTTTTCTATTATGAAGGTACTCTTTATATTACAGACGTACAGTGGATTAATGTATTTATGCCTCTGTACCATGCATTTGATACAGATAAAAGAACACAGATAACTTTCAAAAACAAAAATGCTCTTTCGTTTGCTTCAAATGTTCTTCCGGAAATGAAAAAACTAAGCGGAATAGTAACCGAAGGACTTGATGAATATATTATAAACGAGAAGCCGGAATTTACTGTTTTTATTGATTATAGTAATTTAAATATTCGCTGTAAGCTGAAGGCATCATACGGAACGGTATCGTTGTCGCTTCCCGAAAATGACGGTCATGGAGAATATATTGTTGTGCGTGATGTTCAGGCTGAAAGTGAGCTTATTGACTTTTTTTCTGATTTCAGCTTCAGTTCAGGATATTATTACGGAAAAGACAGCAATGTTATATTTGATTTTATTACCAATCGTATGTCTGAACTTAAGAAGAAATACAATGTGCTTGTTTCAGATGCATTTTCTGAACTTAAATTAAAGTCTGAAGTCGGAATTTCCGCTCAAATAAGGTATAATCCTGATATAAAGCTTCTTGAAGCGGTTCCGGATATTAAATTATCACCGGAGGAAATCAGAGAAATATATAACGCAATTGAATTTAAAAAGAAGTTTTACCGTTCGTCAACAGGTGAGTTTTATAATCTGGATACTGTTAAAAATGAATTGAGGCTTTTTGATTTCGTTATTGGTAAACACTCAGGAGACAGTATACAGCTTCCTGAATATAATCTTTTGTATCTTTATGCAGCTGCAGAAGTATACGGAAAAGAAAAGATAAACTGCTCTGAAGAAGTTTCAGGGTATGTAGAAAAATTAAAAAATGTTAAAGCTGAAATTCCAGATGAGCTTGAAAGTTCTTTGAGAGATTACCAAAAAATAGGCGTAGACTGGATGAAACAGCTTTCGATGCTTGGATTCGGCGGTATTCTGGCTGATGATATGGGTCTTGGAAAAACTGTTCAGATGCTTGCATTTCTTTATGGTGAAAAAAGAGAAAAACCTGCACTTATAGTAACTCCTGCAGCACTCACTTATAACTGGCTTCATGAGGTGAATAAATTTTTGCCGTCAGCATCGGTAATTATCATTGAAGGTACGAAGGAAGAGAGACTTGATAAAATAAATAAAATTAAAGAATATGATTTAGCTGTAGTATCATATACTTTGCTGAGGCGTGACATAGAAGAATATGATAAACTGAGATTCTCTTTCTGTGTTCTTGACGAGGCTCAGGCGATAAAAAACCCTGGAACTATGAATGCAAAATCGGTAAAAAGAATAAAAGCTGATTATCGGTTTGCTCTTACAGGTACACCTATAGAAAATTCTCTTAAAGAACTCTGGTCTATATTCGATTTTCTCATTCCTGGATATCTTGGTTCTTTTCAGGAGTTTCATACTAATTATGAAATTCCGGCAGTAAAAGAGGGAGATGATGAGGCGATATCCGCACTTAAAACAAAAATAAAGCCATTTATTCTGAGAAGAATGAAAAAAGATGTTCTTTCTGAGCTTCCTGATAAAATAGAGGAAGTTGTTTACGCAAAAATGACTGAAGAACAGGAAAAGGTCTATGTTGCATACAGGGCAATAGCTAAAGATAAAGCTGAGGAAGCAATCGGGGCTTCGGGAAAAGCCAATATAGAGGTTCTTACATTGCTATTAAGACTCAGACAGATAAGTTGTCATCCTTCGCTTTTTGATTCAGCATATAAGAAGGAAAGCGGTAAGCTTAATCTTCTTTATGAACAGATTGAAACTGCTATAGCTTCAGGACATCGAATACTTGTTTTTTCACAGTTTACAAGTATGCTAAGTATAATCTCCGCCGGCCTAAGAGAGCGTGGAATAACTTACTTTTATATAGATGGCGCAACACCTGCACAAAAACGAATAGAGTATGCTGACGAATTTAATTCCGGTAAAAATGATGTTTTTCTCATTTCGCTGAAAGCAGGGGGAACAGGTCTTAATCTTACAGGTGCTGATACGGTTATTCATTATGACCCATGGTGGAATCCTGCTGTAACCGACCAGGCTTCGGACAGAGCTTACAGGATAGGTCAGACTAAAAATGTACATGTAATACGACTTGCTTCGGAAAATTCGATAGAATCAAAAATAATACAGCTTCAGGAGAAGAAAAGAAGCCTTGCGAAGGATATTATAAATATAAACTCTGAATCGCTTACAGGTTTGTCGAATGAGGAAATTCTCTCGCTTTTTGACTAAACAACAGCGATTGTTGTGCTTGATAAGATATAAAGAATACAATTTTATTTAATTTTACTTGACTTTACTGCATATATATGATAAAATTAGAAAATAGTGGGTTCTTATGCTTTTACAACAGAGTCCGTTTCCGGACATAGTATACAAAAGGTTTATTATTGTTTATTATGAAAGGAAGATTATTATGGAACAGATTACAAATTTAACTACTAACATCAGGGCTATTGACAATATTAAAAGTGAGGTTTTATGTGAAGTTGCAAGACTTTACAGAGAGCTTGCAGATTTCGTTGATGAAAATCTTTATGAAAATGTATCGGGAAGCATCGCAACGATTATCGCTATGGATTATATTCTTGCAAGGCGTATGGGACTTCAGTTTTCAGATATAGATACAAAGATTGTCGAGTTGACTTCTATGGCCGCTGAAAATAATCATGAACTTGAGACTGTTTTCGGTGATATGACTGATCTGGGGAATTATGTTAGAAGACGAATCAGAGAAATGTAATAAATGTTTTTCTGTTGGAGGATGAGTTATGAAAAAAAATTATGTCAGGACATTAAACCGTTTATTAGGATTAACTTCCATTGCGGGAATACTCCTGATAGTACTTGGTGTATACACAGGATTTGCCGGTGGATTACCGGTGGGTATAGCATCAGTCATTATAGGACTTTTGATTATTATACGTATTTTTATTTTTTATAAAACAAAGGAAACTGAAGAAAATGAAATTGTTAATATGATTTCCGGCGACCGTCAGGTAAATCATGGAAATGTATTGACACTTTTTCCAATGCCGATTTGTATTCTTCATATTACGGGAGACATTGTCTGGTACAATGAAGAAATGACATCTTTGACCTCAACTTCAGATTTGTATGGTATGAAAATAGATAAAATTATGCCGGGACTTAAATGGGGGTCGGTAATTAAATCGGGAAAAGTTGACCGTACTATTGAATACCGCGAAAAGCAGTATAATGTTAAAGGTGCTATAATTGCAGATAAAGATAAAACTGAGGAAGATAAGGATAAGTATTCGGTATATCTGTATTTCATTGATAAAACAAAAGAAATTCAGATCACAAGAAAATATCTTGAAGAGAGATATGATGTGGCTGTTATAAGTATAGACAATTACGATTATCTTCTGCAAAAAACAGATGATTCTCAGGGGCAAGATATAATATATCAGGTTAATCAGTTTATTAATGCATGGATACGTGAATCAGGTGGTGTACTTAAAAAAATCGACAGAGATAAATATTTTGCGATTTTTGAGCACAAATATCTGGATATTTATATAGATAAAAAATTTGAGGTGCTCATAAAAGTACGTGAACTCAGTGAAAATGTAAAATTACCGGTAAGTATTACAATGGGAATAGGAACCGGTGGAAATATTACTGAAAATGAAGCTGATGCGAGACACGCTCTCGATATGGCTATCGGAAGAGGCGGTGATATGGTCGCTGTCAAAGAACCTACGCAATATAAGTTTTACGGAAGCAAAAACCGCGAATATGATAAGAGCACAAAAGCTAAAGCGCGCGCGGCAGCAATGGCTATACGCAGCTTTATAGATGATGTCGAAAATGTTGTAATTATGGGACATACAGGGATGGACTTCGACTGTTTCGGAGCTGCGATGGGGATGCAAAGAGCAGCAAGATGTGCAGGAAAACAGCCGTATATCATATGTGATAATATGTCAGGCGTTAAAAAAATGGTTGAAAGAGTAAATGAAGTTTCCGATTACCAGGGAATGCTTATTTCACCAGAACAGGCTGAAACTATTGTTGATAAAAATACGATGATTGTCATAGTAGACACTCACCGTCCATCACTGATTCCTTGTCCTAAGCTTCTTGAAAAAACAGACCGAATTATAATGATTGATCATCACAGACGTTCGACAGACTTTATTACGCCTGTTTCTCTTACTCATCACGAACCGTATGCTTCTTCAACATGTGAAATGGTTACAGAGCTTCTTCAGTTTATGAATGTTGGTGAATCTCTTACAAATCTTGAAGCACAGTGTCTGTATATGGGAATACTTATGGATACAAAGAACTTTATACTGAAGACAGGAGTGAGAACCTTCGAAGCTGCATCGTATCTCCGACGTTACGGACTGGATACTGTTGCGGTAAAACAAATGTTTGCTGTAGATAAGGCTATGTTTGACGAACGCTCCGAGATAGTAAGCGGAATGAAGCGTGTTTTTGACAATATTGCAATTTCTGTTTGTCAGAAACAGTTTGATAATATGAGAGTTATTGCTTCTCAGGCTGCGGATGAAATGATGAACATTGAAAACATAGAAGCATCATTTGTTGTTTACCCGATGGATAGTCAGATTTGTATAAGCGGACGTTCCCTTGGTGAAGTTAATGTTCAGGAAATTCTTGAAAAACTTGGCGGGGGAGGACACCTTACAGGTGCCGGAGCTCAGTTGTCGGGTTATTCATATGAAAAGGTGGAAGAAATGCTTTTAAATGCGATAGGAGATTATATTTTTTCAAACGATTAATTAAAGAAAGGATACGGAATTGATATGAAACTTATATTAACACAAGATGTAAAAGGTCAGGGTAAAAAGGGAGAACTTGTTGAAGTGTCTGACGGATACGGCAGAAACTATCTTCTTCCGAGGGGGCTTGCAAAAGAAGCTACAAAAGAAAATCTCAACGTAATGGAAGGTCAGGCTGCAAGTGCTGAATACAGACGTCAGAAAGCTCTCGAAGAAGCGCAGGAGCTTGCATCAAAAATTGATGAGATTACAGTTACCATGAAGACAAAAGCCGGTGAAAACGGAAAGCTTTTCGGAGCAATTACTTCAAAAGATGTTGCGGAAGCCCTTACAATGCAACATCATATAAAACTTGATAAAAAGAAATTTGTACTTCCGGGTGGAATAAAGATGCTTGGTGTAACTCAGGTTGAAATTAAAATACATCCCGGTGTGAGTGCAAAGCTTAAAGTAAATGTTATAACCGAGTGATTTCGGTATTTTAAATCCTTTCGGGGTGGACGGTTATGGATGAAAATAAAGGTATATTTATTGACAGAGAGCTTCCTTACAGTAAAGAAGCTGAAGAGGGGCTGGCGGGATGTATATTATCTGACGGAAAAAGTATTTCCGCAGCTGCGGAAATACTGAAGCCTGATGATTTCTTTCTTGTTGCACCGCGTGAAATATATTCAGTGGCTATCGAACTTTTTAACGAGAATAAGCCTATTGACTATGTTTCTGTTGCTGAAATGCTATCAAAACGTGATAAGCTTGATGCTGTCGGAGGCGGTGCATATCTTGCAACTCTTGCCACATCTGCCTCAACTTCTGAGCATACAGGATATTATGCTAATATTATTAAGCAAAAATCCGTAGTCAGAAAACTGATTGATGCTTCAACGTCGATATGCAAAATGGCTTATGATGATAATGATGAGCTTGACAGACTTCTTGAACGTTCGGAGCAGATGATATACGATGTATCGGCATCGAAAGAAAAAAGCGACATTGTCCCGGTAAGTGATGTAGTTCTTGAAGCTTATCAGACTATGGTTGAAAATGCGCAGAATTCGGGTAAAGTTAATGGTCTTGACACAGGTTTTCATATTCTGAATCATCGTACAGGTGGACTACATGGCGGAGAACTTGTCCTGATAGCCGGACGACCGGGTATGGGAAAATCAAGTTTTGCGGTTAATATTGCTGAACACGCAGCATTTAAAACCGGAAAAACAGTTGCTATATTTAACCTGGAAATGCCTAAGGTTCAAATTGTTAACAGACTGATGTGTTCTCAGGCGCAGGTTGATTCATTTAAGTTGAAATCCGGTGAAATAGATGTTGATGATTGGACACGAATAGGTCATGCTATGAATAGATTCTACCGTGCTCCGATGTACATTGATGATACGGCAACTATTACTGTTTCTGAAATACGTGCAAAATGCAGAAGACTTAAACAGTCAAAACAGCTTGCGCTGATTGTAATCGACTATCTGCAGCTCATGCAATCTTCAAGCCGTACGGAGAGCAGACAACAGGAAATTTCCGAAATTTCGCGTTCTCTTAAAATACTTGCAAAAGAACTCAATGTTCCAGTTATTGCACTTTCTCAGCTTTCAAGAAATGTTGAAAACAGAAGCGATAAGCGTCCCATGCTTTCAGATTTGAGAGAATCGGGTGCAATTGAACAGGATGCGGATATTGTAATGTTTCTATACCGTGATGAATATTATAATAAGGATTCCCAGGATAAAGGAAAAGCTGAATGTATCATAGCAAAGCATAGAAGCGGTGAAACCGGAATGTTTAAACTTGGATGGGAAGGAAGATATACGAGATTTCTCAATATTGAATATGATGAAAATACAGACGGAAAACAAGATTCTTAATACTATTAAAGAAAAAAATCTTATAAAGAAAGGTGACAGTGTTCTGGTAGCATTGTCAGGCGGAGCCGATTCTGTAGCACTTTTATATATACTTCATGCTCTTTCGGAAAAACTGAATATAAATATTTCAGCAGCTCATGTACATCACGGCATTCGTGGAACAGAAGCGGATAATGATGCTTTATTTTGCGAAAATCTATGTAAAAATATGCATATTCCGTTTTTTAAAAGATGTTATGATGTTCCGGGATATGCAAAAGAAATGCATATTTCTGAGGAAACTGCAGGTCGAAAACTTCGATATGACTTTTTTGATGAGATTATGAGAACAAATGGTATAACTCTTACAGCAACTGCTCATCATATGAACGACAGAGTCGAGACTGTGCTGATGAATCTGATAAGAGGTAGCGGGCTTAAGGGACTTATAGGTATTGAATATAAAAACGGTAAAATAATAAGACCGCTTCTTGGTTTGAAAAAAAGTGAGATTCTTGATTACTGCACATCTGTTATGGCGGAGTTTTGCCACGACAGTACAAATGATGAAACTCTTTACAGGCGCAATAAAATCCGTCTTGAGCTTATTCCTGAAATAGTAAAATTAAACTCGAATTTTGAAGAATGCGTTATAAGGGAAAGTAATATAATTTCAGATGATAACGATTTTCTTGATAAATCAGCATGTGAGGCTTATGAAAAAGCTGTAACAGAGAAGGGGATTGACTGCAGTGTATTGAATGAGTTACACACCGCAATAAAAAGAAGAGTGGTCAGGTCGTTTATGTCATCAAAAATGGGAGGGTTTGCCGATATTTCCTTTTCTGATACTGAAGCTGTTTTAAATTTGTGTTCTTCGTGCAGGACAGGAACTGAGATTTATATCGGAAACGGATATAATGCAGTTTGTTTATATGGGTTTACAGATATTGTAAAAAAGAAAGAATTAAAAGAGTTTAATTACAGTTTAATACCTGAAATCCCACGTATTATACCGGAAATTGGTAAAATAATTACAATTGTTCGTTCGGATTCGGACGGAATGAAACTTAAATTAAACAAAAACGACAAAATTATTATTCGTTCAAAGCAAAATGGTGATATTTTTTATCCCGTCGGAATGACCGGCAGAAAAAAAGTCAAAGATTTATTGATTGATAAAAAAATAAGTAAATTTAAACGTTCTGAAATTCCGATTCTTACTGTTAACGGTGAAATAGCTTCAGTAGTTGGAATCAGAAATGACAGGCGTTATTATAAAACTGATGGGGAATATATCCTAAAATCAGAAGATATCAGGGAGGGAATCCTTTGAATAAAAACAAAAAAAATAATTTAGGATTATGGTTTTTTATTGTTTTTTTAATAGTGTCAGGTAGCTATCTGTTTGAAAATATAGGTTCAAAACATGAGAAAAGCTATTCTCAGTTCGTGAACGATATTAAAACCAATGTTGTTTCGGAAATGGTTATAGATGACATTGAAGTTGTGTATAAAATCAAAAATGATAATGCGGGAATTTATTATACAACAATTCCGTCACAACAGACTTTATATGATGACTGCGGTGCAGATATTGCAAAACAGATGTCTGAAGGGACACTCGCTCAGGAAGCTAAAAGCAAAGGGGTTTCTCTTACTACAATTCTGAGTGTGGTATGTTCAGTATTAGTAATCGGAATGATTGCTTTTATGATGTTTTCGAAAAAAGGTCAGGTTGGCGGTTTTACTAAGAATCCGGCACGATTAGAGGATACAAGCGGTAAGAATAAGGTTTCTTTCGTCGATGTTGCCGGAGCAAATGAAGAAAAAGCTGAACTTGAAGAGATTGTAGATTTTCTGAAAAATCCTGATAAATATATAAAGCTTGGAGCAAGAATACCTAAAGGAGTTCTTCTTGTAGGACCTCCGGGTACAGGTAAAACACTTCTCGCACGTGCAGTTGCAGGAGAAGCAGGAGTTCCTTTCTTCTCAATAAGCGGCTCGGATTTTGTTGAGCTGTATGTTGGTGTCGGTGCATCAAGAGTTCGTGATTTGTTTGAACAGGCAAAGAAAAACAGACCGTGTATAATTTTTATTGACGAAATTGATGCTGTCGGCAGAAAAAGAGGTGCAGGAATGGGTGGCGGACACGATGAACGTGAACAAACACTCAATCAGCTTCTTGTAGAAATGGACGGATTCGGGAAAAATGAAGGAGTAATTGTTATTGCGGCTACTAACCGACCGGATATCCTTGATGCCGCACTTCTTAGACCGGGAAGATTTGACCGCCAGATTGTTGTTTCTCTTCCTGATGTAAAAGGCAGGGAAGATATTCTTAAAGTCCATACAAAAAACAGACCTCTTGATGAAAGAATTAATCTTGAGTCAATTGCAAAAGCAACAGTTGGTTATTCCGGTGCAGATCTTGAGAATGTAATGAATGAGGCATCAATTTTTGCTGCACGCCGTGAACATCAGAACATCTTGCAGGAAGATATAGAAGATGCTAATATTAAAGTTATGATGGGAACAGAAAAACGTTCGAAAGTTGTTACTGAGAAGGAAAAACGACTTACAGCATTCCACGAAGCGGGTCACGCTGTTCTTACTTATCTTGCTGATAAAAATGCTGTTGTCAATCAGATTTCGATAATTCCGCGCGGAAGAGCGGGGGGATATACAATGTCACTTCCGAAGGAAGATATTATGTGTGCTTCTAAGAGTGATTTTGAGGCAGACATAGTTGTACTTCTTGGAGGAAAAGCAGCGGAAGAAATAACGATGAATGATGTTACAACAGGTGCTTCGAATGACTTGCAAAGAGCTACATCAGCTGCGCGTGACATGGTTTCCAAATACGGAATGAGCGAAAAAATCGGTCCGGTTTCATATCATACAGATGATGAAGTCTTTATCGGTCGTGATTTTGGTCATTCGAGAGTTTATTCGGACGCAACTGCAAGAGAAATAGATGTTGAAGTTGAAAAAATACTTACAAATCTGTATGATAAAGCGAAAAATATGCTTGCTGAAAATAGAGAAAAGCTTGATAGGCTTGCAGAACTTCTTGTTGAAAAAGAAACTATCAACGGTGAAGAATTTATAAAATGTATGAATGATTATAATGAAGATTGCTGAAGCAGTCTCTTTATAATAAATTAATTTTAAACAACGAAAGGAAATGGTAAAAATGAAGATTAATAAGGATATGATAATTATGGATGTACTCAATATGGACAGTGGAACTGCTCAGTTCTTTTTTGAAATAGGTATGCACTGTCTGGGTTGCCCGTCAGCAAGCGGTGAGTCTATAGAAATGGCATGCCAGGTACACGGTGCAGATGCTGATGCACTTGTAAATAAAATCAACGAATATCTTGAATCAAAAGAAAAATAATTTCATACTAAGAGGGGGATGACTTTATGAAAAAAATAATGATGCTCCTGATTACAGCTTGTACAGTGCTTGTTTCATCGGGATGCTCTGAAAACGGGAATCAACTGCTTGATGGATTTGTTAAGAACACGGAACTTAAAAACTATACCGAAACACAGAATATCAGTATAGATATCAACTCTGATTTTGGAAAGAATGAGTACAGCTCTTTTAATGTTCAGTCGTTTTTTAACGCATTAAGCGACTTTAATTTGTCCTCTGTTTCTGTAATGAATGAAAAGGACGGAGTAACAAAGGGTAAAAGTGAAATTTCAATTTCCGCACCGGATTGTGATATAAGATTTAACTTGTATCAGGATGGGGATAGCGTAACGGCTTATATACCTACTCTTATAAGAAGTTTTCTCCCTTATGAGTATGAAGATGCAAGATATGTAGAATTTAATACTGTTAATGCCGATGTTATGGGTGCGGCAAAGAAATTTGCTCCGGAAATGGTGAAAAGTTTTATAAGATTTGGTGAATATATAGATGATGCTGATACAATATCGAAATCCGGTAATAAATATACCATGACTCTGACTGATGAGAATGTAAAGAACATTATTAAAGGAATTGTGAGTGAATATTACAGTAATCCTGAGTTTCAGGCTGATGTTGAGAGTGCAGTTTTCCTTACAGCAACATATGTGAATGGGGTGTCTGGGGAAGATGGGGCTGATATTCCTACAGAGATTCCGGAATTTACCGAAGAAGCTTATAATACTGCCATGGCAGATATGGAAAGTATTTTTGAAGAAATCAGAATTATTGGGGATGACGGCATAAAGATTGAATTTACTTCTGATAATAAGGGGTATATTACAGCTATGGATTTTGACGGAACATTTATAGCAGGAAATCGTTTTACCGGCAGTAACCAAGAGGTGTCCGTCACTTTGAAATATGACTGGAAGCTTGATAATATCAATGTTTATCAGGATGTTGAAATTCCACAGTTTTCAAAGGAGAACAGAATAGGAATAAAGGAATGGACAGAGTTGAATACGCCAATTTATCCTGAGTACGAGGACCCTTACAACGAGGGAAATCCTGACTATAGATATAATGTAACTTCACCGGCTGAGGACGGAAGTATTACTTTCTTTGATATATATGACATGAGAGTGAAGTTTGATATTGCTCCTGTTGTGAAAGACGGTGTTACTTACGTGGCAGATAGCGAAATTACTAAGCTTCTGCCATGGGCGAGACTTGTTACAGAACCCTTTGAAACCGGATACAGACTGTCTGTAGGTTATGATTATCGTGATAATATTCTCGTTTATCCTGATGATAACAAGATGTATCAGCGTGATTATATCATAACTGTAAAAAACGCACCATTTGTTGAAAACGGAGTTCTTTATCTGCCTCTTAAGGATTTCATTGATATAGCATATGATATAGAGGTAGGTTGGAATGAAAACATAAGAGCAGTTTATGTGCATTATTAAAATTTTTGGCAATTTGAAAGGATGATACTTATGAGTTATATGGATGAATACAGAAAATGGATTGCTGAGGCTGATGATGTTACATCTCAGGAGCTTCGCGGTATATCCGATGAAAAGGAAATAAAAGACAGATTCTATGCTGATCTTAAATTCGGCACAGGCGGTCTCAGAGGTGTTATGGCGGCCGGAACAAACAGAATGAATTCTTATGTTATCGGAAAAGTAACACAGGGTATTTCTGAATATATTAAAGAAATCGGCAGTGAAAGCATGGAAAGAGGAGTTGTCATTGCGCACGATTCCAGAAATAATTCTCGTTTTTTTGCTGAGCATACCGCTGAAGTTTTTTGTGCGAACGGAATTAAAACGTATCTTTTTGAATCACTTCGTCCGACACCGTTGTTGTCTTTTGCTATAAGACATCTGAACTGTTACGCCGGAGTTGTTATTACCGCGAGCCATAATCCGAAGGAATATAACGGTTATAAAGCATATTTTGAAGATGGGGGACAGCTTCCACCGGAAGTGGCTGATAGAGTTCAGGAATATATTAACAAGGTTGATATATTCAGTGTCAAGAGTGAATCTGACAATAAACCGATAATAATCGGAAAAGAAGTTGATGAAGCTTATTATGAAAATGTTCTTGCCCAGAGACAGAACAAGGATCTTGATAAAAAAGGATTTAAGCTTGTATATACGCCTCTTCACGGTTCAGGTAATATTCCTGTTCGTGAAATTTTAAAACGTTCCGGTTTTGAAGATGTTCTTCTTGTAGATGAACAACTCGAACCAAATGGTGATTTCCCGACAGTCAAATCACCGAATCCGGAAAATAAAGAATGTTTCACAAAAGCAATTGAAATTGCAGAGGAAAACGGATGCGATCTTATAATAGGAACCGATCCTGACAGTGACAGAGTGGGTATAGTTGTACGCTCATCAACAGGTGAATATGTAGCGCTTACGGGTAATCAGACTGGTGCGCTTCTTGTTGATTATATGCTATCTTGCGCTGATGTACCTGATAACGGCGCTGTTATATCCACTATTGTTTCAACAAGACTCATAAAAGCGATATGCGACAAGAAAAATATCAAGTATTTTGATGTTCTTACAGGATTCAAATTCATCGGTGAAAAAATTTATGAATTCGAAAGAGATAATTCTTATAAGTTCATACTTGGTCTTGAAGAAAGCTACGGATACCTTGCCGGCACATATTGCCGTGATAAGGATGCTGTTGTTGCTTCTATGCTGATTGCTGAAATGGCTGTTTATTATTCCAAACAGGGAAAGACTCTTTATGATAAGCTTATGGAAATATATGACGAATACGGTTATTATAAAGAAAACGTATACTCTGCAGAACTTAAGGGTATTGACGGTGCTGAACGTATCCGGGAGATAATGAATAATCTCAGAAATATAAATAAAGATAAATATAATATTGTTGGTTATATAGATTATAAAAATGATAATACAGGATTGCCTAAATCGGATGTTCTTGCATTTACTTTTGCTGACGGAAACAGCTTTATTGTCAGACCTTCAGGAACAGAGCCCAAAATTAAGCTTTATATGAATACAATAGGAAGGACTCAGGAAGACGCAGATATTCAAAGCGAGGCTGTTAAGAAAACAGCACTTGAAATGTGCGGAATTTAAAAAGAGATATACGAAATGAATAGTTTGATAGGTACTAAAAGCTTTTATAAGAAAACAATTTTAATTGCACTTCCGATAATAGTACAAAATGCGATAACAGCTTTTGTTGCAATGCTTGACAACATAATGGTCGGTCGTTTAGGCACCGACCCTATGTCAGGTGTGGCAATTACAAATCAGCTTATGTTTGTATTTAACATTTTTGTTTTCGGCGGAATATCAGGTGCAGGTATTTTCTGTGCCCAGTATTTCGGAAAAGGAGACAACAAAGGTGTACATTATACGTTCAGATTTAAGTTGTATATCGCATTGGCGATTTGCATTATGGCATTTTTTGTCTTTCTTAAATTCGGAGATTCGCTTATCTCACTGTACTTACATGAAGGCGGAAATGCAGGAAATCTGGAAGCGACAAAGGGTTTTGGATTATCGTACCTGAAAATCATGCTTATAGGACTTATTCCGTTTGCAATAAGTCAGGTTTATGCATCTACTCTTCGGGAATGCGGAAAAATAAAGCTCCCGATGGTGGCCGGAATTATAGCGGTTTGCGTAAATACTGTTCTTAATTATATACTTATATTCGGCAAATTCGGTGCACCGAAATTAGGTTCGGACGGTGCTGCTATTGCAACTGTTATTTCAAGAGTTGTCGAAATGATTATTATTGTTATAATCACGCATGCAAAAAAGAAAGAAAATTCATTTGCTGTCGGATTTTATGACAGCATGAGAATACCTGTTCCTGTAGCAAAACAGATACTTATAAAAGGAATTCCTCTTCTGGTAAATGAAATGTTGTGGGCTATGGGAATGGCGATTATAAATCAGTGCTACGCTTATCGTGGTTTATCTGTTGTGGCGGCTATAAACATTAATTCCACAATAGCAAATATTTTCAATATTGTATACCTTGCGATGGGAAATGTTGTTGCTATAATTATCGGACAGTTGTTAGGAGCAGGAAAGAAAGAAGAAGCTATCAGGACAGACCGTCAGTTGCTTGCTTTTTCTGTCATGGTCACTTCCGTAATAGGGATTATTATGATATTTTTCTCAGGGATTTTTCCAAAAATATATAATACAGAAAATGAGGTCAGGGAACTTGCTAAAGGTTTTATAATTATAAGTTCTTTGATTCTGCCGGCTCAGGCATATTGTCATTCGGGGTATTTTACAGTGAGATCGGGTGGAAAGACAAAGCTTGTTTTTCTGTTTGATAGCGGATACATGTATTTACTTGTTATCCCTGTTGCCTTTTTGCTCTCAAGATTTGCCAACATTTCTCCTGTAATGCTTTTTATGATTATTCAGAGTAATGAAATATTCAAATGCTTTATAATTTATTTTGTACTTAAGCGCGGGACGTGGGCTCAGAATATTGTGGAAAATATTTAGTGTTTATTTTACTCCTGCAAAAGAACCGATGACACCGCTTAGTAAACACAAAGTTATAAGTGTATACAAGGAGCCTTCCGGTCGAATACCGCCTGTGTTGACTAAAAATAATATTAATAAACCGGAACTAAGCAGTGAAGTGATTATTCCCTTTACTGCTTTTTTGTTGTCTGCGCTTTTTGAAACGAGTAATGAACCGAAAAAAATACTAAGACAGATAAGTCCCCATACAGAAAACTTTATAATGTTTTGGTTTGGCTCAAAAAACAGACGGACAAAAGATACAGCCAAAAGTATAATGACGGACAGCATGACTGAAAAAATCATGCCTTTTATGATACCTTTCATCTGAATTCACCTCCTTTTAAAGGATATGTTTAACATTACGTATTTATGTATTTATTACAAAAAACTTTTCTGTGATAAAAAAATGTTGTCATAAATCCACTTAATTTTAAACCATTACTTGACTAAAGGTGTCAAAAGTGGTATTATTTTATTAAGAAATGAGGAAAAAAACATGAGAAATTTAGTCTTTACAGGCGCATATTTTACAGGCTTTTACTTTTATTTTGGTAAAAAGTCCGTTTGTGTTGCAATGTAAAGGTTTTTTATGTACATAGTTATATGAAGGATTACAGGTAACACAAACATAACCTGTAGTCCTTTTTAATTTAATTCAGAAAGGAAGCGTTAAAAATGATTCTCATTCTTAACAGAGATTACGAAGAACGTCAGTTTAATATGCTGATAAACTGGCTTGAAGCAAAGAATATAGATCCCAGAGTATGGAAAGGAACAGAAGAAACCATAGTCGGTCTTATAGGGGATACATCTTCAATTGATACGGATATGCTTGAATCAATGGATATTGTAAACTCAGTAAGACGCGTCAGTGAACCGTATAAAAGCAGTAACAGAAAGTTTCATCCTCATGATACGCTGATATGTACAGGAGGAGCAATATTGGGTGACGGAAATTTTGGGATAATTGCCGGACCGTGTTCTGTTGAATCTGAGGAGCAGCTTTGCTTGATAGCGGAAAAGGTAAAAACTTCAGGTGCTACATTTTTGCGTGGCGGCGCGTTTAAACCAAGAACTTCCCCATATGCTTTTCAGGGATTAAGGCAAAAGGGAATAGAGTTGCTGCTTAAAGCTAAAGAAAAAACAGGGCTTCCTATTGTTACAGAAATTATGGATATATCTCATATACCGCTTTTTGAGGATGTTGATGTTATTCAGGTTGGAGCGAGAAATATGCAGAATTTTGAACTTTTAAAAGAATTAGGACATCTTGATAAGCCGGTTTTAATAAAAAGAGGTCTTGCCAATACTGTTGATGAACTGTTAATGAGTGCTGAATATATAATGTCCGGAGGAAACGAAAAAGTAATACTTTGCGAAAGAGGAATAAGGACATTTGAACAAAAAACAAGAAATACCCTGGATTTGTCTGCTGTTCCGCTTCTTAAGTCATTGTCTCATTTGCCTGTGGTTGTTGATCCGAGCCATGCAACAGGTATCGCTAAACTTGTTGAACCGATGGCTATGGCAGCGACAGCTTGCGGAGCTGACGGACTTATGATAGAAGTTCATAACGATCCACAAAATGCATCATGTGACGGACAACAATCGCTCACACCGGAGGCTTTTGAGAGATTAGTAAACAAAGTGAAGGAGATTTTACCGCATGCGTACAAAATATAAAATAGGAATGATAGGTCTTGGACTTATCGGCGCATCCTTAGCTAAGTCGTTTAAAGAGAATACAGAATGTATTGTAGCCGGTTATGATATAAATCCGGAAACAATAACAAAAGCAGTAAATGAAGGAGTTATTGATTCTGAAGCTCGTTATGAAGAATGTGATATAATTATTTCAGCTTTATACCCTGATGCGACTGTGGACTTTGTAAGAAAGAACTGTCACAAAATTAAAAAAGGTGCACTTGTTCTTGATTGCGGCGGAACTAAAGAACTTGTATGTCGTGAGTGCTCAAAAATAGCAGAAGAAAACGGTTTTCAATTTGTCGGAATGCATCCTATGGCAGGAACGGAACATTCGGGTTATGATTTTTCTACAGGAGATCTTTTCAGAGGGGCATCGCTTATTATTTGTTCAGAAGAAAAACGACCTGAAATAGAAGAACTGTTTGGTAAAATAGGATTTGAAATTTTTCGATATACCACGGCTGAAGAACATGACAGAATTATTGCTTTTACTTCACAGCTGGCTCATGTTGTTTCAAATGCATTTGTAAAAAGTCCGCAGTATCCGCTGCATCTCGGTTACTCAGCAGGCAGTTTGAAGGACTTGACAAGAGTTGCTTGGCTCAATGAAACTATGTGGACTGAATTATTTCTTCAGAATGCTGATAATCTTGCTTTTGAAATTGATACTATTATAGAAAATCTGAAAAAGTATTCAGATGCGATAAAGACTCATAATGACGGAGAATTGAGACACCTTCTGAAGGAAGGAAGAATGATTAAAGAAAAAGTAGATGGGAGATAACCTGTATGGAAACGATAACTGTAAGTGCATCAATTGAATATGATGTACTGATAGATAATGGTATTATAAATAAATGCGGAGAAATGACAGCTAAAGTAATCACTCCATGTAAGGCATGTATAATAACAGATGATAATGTTAAAAAGTACTATCTTGATATTGTCGAAGAATCATATAAAAATGCAGGATTTGATGTTATATCGTTCAGTTTTCCTGACGGAGAAAATTCAAAAAATATAAAAACCATAAGTGATATATATGAGTTTCTTGCAGAAAATCATCTGACACGCTCTGATATTATAATTGCTTTAGGTGGAGGGATTGTTGGAGATACCGCAGGATTTGCCGCAGCAACATATCTGAGAGGTATAAAATTTATTCAGATACCGACTACATTTCTTGCAGCAATTGATTCGTCTGTTGGCGGAAAAACAGGAGTGAATTTAAATGCCGGAAAGAATCTTTGTGGTGCATTTCATCAGCCGTCGCTTGTAATATGCGATCCTGAATGTTTTAAAACGATGGATAAAGAAAGATACCTTGACGGTACAGCAGAAGCAGTTAAATATGCTGTGCTTAAAGATGAAAAGATTATAGACTATATCCGGAATGATATAATAAAAACGGTTACAGAATGTGTTAAAATCAAAAGAGATATAGTCTCACATGATGAGTTTGATACAGGTGAAAGACAGCTTTTGAATCTTGGGCATACTTTAGGACATGCCATTGAAAAACTGAGTGATTTTGAAATCACTCACGGTCATGCGGTAGCTATAGGAATGGTTCTTATTTCGCAGGCGGGCGAGAAATCCGGAATTACAAAACCGGGAACTGCTGAAAAAATAAAATCAATTCTAAAGGAGGAAGGACTTCCTATTTCTTGTAAATATACGGCTGAGGAGCTTTGTGATATTGCACTTAACGATAAAAAAAGAACGGGTGGTACAATAACTCTTGTAATTCCGGATATGATAGGAAAATGTGAACTCAGGAAAGTAAAAGTTTCAGAACTATTTGATTTTGTTAAAGGAGGAATTTCATGATTACAGAAATTTTCCCTTCTATGCTTAACGGAACGCTTTCAGCTGTTTCTTCGAAATCGTATGCCCACAGAATAATTGTTGCTTCAATGCTTTCTGATAAAGAAACGAAAATTAAGATAAACGGCTTTTCTGATGATATAATAGCAACACTTGAATGTATAAAAGCTATTGGCGGGGATTTTTCAATAAACGGGAATACAGTAACAATTTTTCCTGTAAAAGATGTGAAAGAGGGCACATATGTATATTGTAACGAAAGCGGAACAACTGCGCGTATTATGGTTCCCGTTTGTGCGGCGTTGTGCAAATGTTCAACAGTAGACGGTGGCGGAAGACTGCCCCAAAGACCTTTTTCAGAAATAGTCCGTGAGCTCAGAAATAACGGTGCAGAGATAGATTCGGATTCTGTTCCGATGAAAATAAGAGGAAAGATAAAATGCGGAATCTATGAAATTGAAGGGAATATAAGCTCACAGTACATCACAGGACTGCTTCTTGCACTCCCACTTACAGAATCAGACAGTGAAATAATATTGAAAACACCTCTTGAATCAGCAGCGTATGTCGATATGACAATAGACGTTCTCGAAAAGTTTGGTATACAAATAAGAAAAACTGACAGAGGATATATTGTACCTTCTTCAAAATATATTTCGCCCGGAGAGATAATCGCTGAGGGGGACTGGTCAAATTCGGCTTTCTGGGTTGTTGCTGACAAGCTGGGTTCAAAAATCGATATACAGGATATAAACAGCAACTCACGTCAAGGTGATAGAAAGATATGTGATGTTCTTGATGATACTTCGATAGATGTATCTGAAATTCCGGATTTGTTTCCTATCCTATCTGTACTTGCGGCAGGAAGAAAAGGTGAAACTCTTCTTTATAATGCAAAAAGATTACGTCTTAAAGAAAGTGACAGAATAGAGTCTACAAACGCTCTACTAAAGTCTTTAGGCTGTAAAACGGAAGTCGGAGAGGACTACCTCAGGATTTTCGGTTCAGGAACACTTGAGGGTGGAATAGTTGACGGATATAATGACCACAGAATAGTAATGTCAGCGGCTATTGCATCTGTTATTTGTAAAAATAAAGTTGTAATTAAAGGTGCGGAGGCTGTCAATAAGTCGTATCCGGATTTCTTTAAAGAATTTGAGAGACTGGGAGGAAAAGTTAATGTCATTTAATATAGGTAATTTAACAATAACCGTTGCCGGTGAATCTCACAGCTCAGGTCTGACTGTTATACTTGAAGGTATCAAACCCGGAATGGAAATTGACATGGATGAAATATACTCATTTATGCAAAGACGAGCACCCGGGAAAAATAGATTTTCTACACCGAGAAAAGAGGCGGATTTGCCTGAAATTCTGTCAGGTGTTAAAAATGGATTTTCAACAGGTTCTGCGATTGCGGCTGTTATAAGAAATACAAATACCAAAAGTAAGGATTATGGTGATGAACTTGATGTTCTGAGACCGGGACATGCAGATTATCCTGCAAGTGTAAAATTTGGTAAGTATTTTGATTTTTGTGGTGGAGGACAGTTTTCAGGCAGAATAACAGCTACTCTTTGTTTTGCAGGAGGCATTGCAAAAAGTATTCTGAAAAAAAACGGAATTAATGTATTGGCTCATATATCCGAAATTCATGGGATAGAAGATAAATCGTACAAAGATACAGTGGTTGATGTTTCAGGTAAAGATTTTCCGGTGATAGATGATGAATCGGGAATTAAAATGATGGATGAAATCGATAAAGCTCGTGAAAACCTTGATTCTGTAGGTGGCAAGATAGAATGTGTTGTCGAAGGAGTTCCTGCAGGTGTGGGGGATTCACTATTTGGCGGACTAGACGGTGAGATTGCTAAAGCGATTTTTGGAATTCCCGCTGTTAAGGGGATAGAATTCGGTGCCGGTTTTGACGTGTGCGAAATGTATGGCAGCGAAAATAACGATGAGTATTATATGGATAATGATGTGGTTAAAACGAAAACAAATAATCATGGTGGTATACTTGGCGGAATTACCACAGGTATGCCGCTTATATTCAATACTGCGTTTAAACCGACACCGTCTATAGCTAAAGAACAGAATTCGGTAAGTCTTAAAAATGGTTCAGATATTAAATTATCTGTTCACGGTCGTCACGATCCGTGTATTGTTCAACGTGCAGTACCTGTTGTTGAAGCTGTTACTGCTCTTGTTATTCTTGGTAAATTGGGAGGGGTTTGAAAATGGATATGAGTCAGCTCAGAAATCAGATAGATGAAATTGATGATAAAATTGTAGAGCTTTTCAAGGAAAGAATGGAAATTGTGACAGGAGTTGCAGAATATAAAAAACAAAATAATATGCCGATTTTTCACAGAGGGCGTGAAAGGGATATTATAAACAGGGTCACAAAACAAGTTCCTCATGAAATGGCTGTATATACGAAAACTTTATATAATACACTTTTTGAAGTAAGCAGAGCTTATCAAAGCAAAAAAATAAATGACACCTCAGAGCTCGCTGAAAAAATTAAAGAATCGCTTGAAACTACTCCCAAAATCATTCCTCAGAACGCTATTGTAGCCTGTCAGGGTACAGAAGGCGCTTATTCGGAACAGGCGGCAGAAAAACTTTTTTCAAATCCTTCTGTAATGTATTTTAATAATTTCCGAGGGGTTTTTGAAGCTGTTAATGAAGGAATGTGTAAATACGGTGTACTTCCGGTAGAAAACAGTATACATGGCTCTGTTACTGAAGTTATAGATCTTATGAGTGAGTATGATTTCAATATAGTACATTCTGTTAAGATTCAGATTAATCATGTCCTTCTGGCGAAAAAAGGTACAAAGGAAATAAAAGAAATCTTTTCTCACAGACAGGGAATCGGACAGTGTGAAAAATATTTAAAAACACTTAAGGGTGTAAAAATTACACCGGTTGAAAATACTGCTGTTGCCGCAAAAATGGTGGCAGAAAGCGAAAGAGATGATGTTGCGTCAATTTCATCACCTCTTTGCGGAGAATTATACGGATTACAAATAGTAAAGTCAAACATAAAAGACAGTGATAACAATTATACCAGATTTATATGTATTTCAAAAGATATGGAAGTTTATCCCGGAGCCGATAGAATGACTGTTATGCTAAAGCTTAAACATGAACCGGGAAGCTTGTATAATCTGATTTCAAAATTTGCCGCTGTTGGAGTTAATCTTACCAAGATAGAAAGTAGACCGATATGCGGTCTGGATTTTGAATTTATGTTTCTACTTGACATGAATATATCCGTATATTCTGATGAAATTATATCACTTTTAACTGACCTTGAGAACACTACAGACGGTTTCGTATTCATGGGAGCATATTCCGAAAATTAAAATTTTATTAAAAAAATAAAAAAAATATAAAAAAAGTATTGATTTTTTTTGAAAAGTATGATATAATATAAATACAGTTAAATAGATGTTGACAAAAGAGTGGGCGGGAGCCCGCTCTTTTCTACAGTTAAGAAAGAAAGGATGTGTAGCTGACAGTGAATAGTTCAGTCAAATTAGCATTTGAGATAGGTGATGCAATTGCTGAAAAAATGGGTTTTTTTCTCGTTGATGCAGAATATGTAACCGAGAATAAATCAAAGATACTCAGGCTGTATATTGATAAGGAAGGCGGTGTGGGTATTGATGACTGCGAGATTTTCAGTAATGTGTTCGGAGCAGAATTTGATAAGATAGACCCTATATCCGAACCGTACTGTCTTGAGGTTTCATCTCCGGGGGCTGACAGAATTCTTAAAACAGAACGTGAATATAATCATTATATCGGTTCTGAAGTGTCTGTAAAACTGTACGCAGCTAAGGATGGAAAAAAAGAATTTGACGGTATTCTGAAAAATTATTCGGATAAAATTGTTACAGTAGAGTGTGGAGAACAAACAATACAGTTTACTGAAAAAGAAGCAGTTCATGTCAGACTAGCTTTCAAAATGTAAAATATAGAAAGGAATGATTTATAAAAATGGCTAAATCAAAAAAACAAGAACAGGAAACATTGCTTGAAGCATTAACACTTCTTTGCAAAGAAAAAGGTATTGAAGAGGATATCATATTCGATGCAATAGAAGCGGCCATGCTTGCAGGATACAAAAAGAATTATGTACAGTCTCAGAATGTACAGGTTAAACTTGACAGAACTACAGGAATAATTAAAGTGTTTACACAAAAAGAAGTTGTTGAGGATGATGCAGTGTTTGATCCGCAGATAGAAATTTCTATACTTGATGCAGAAAGAATCAATCCTAATTATCAGCTCGGAGACTTTATAGATGTAGAAGTAACACCAAGTGATTTCGGTAGAATTACAGCTATGACTGCAAAACAAGTTGTAATGCAGAGAATTCGTGAAGCGGAACGTGACATTATTTATAGAGAGTATAATGAAAAAATCAATGATATAGTAAGCGGAAGTATTCAGAAAATTGATAAAGGAAATGTTTTTATAGATATAGGAAAAACAGAAGCAATACTTCCGTCAGGAGAACAGCCTGCATGTGAAAAAGATAAATATCATATTCATCAGACATTAAAGTGTTTTGTCAGCGAAGTTAAAAACGGGACAAAAGGAACACAGATTATTCTTTCAAGAACTCATCCGGGGCTTGTCAAATGCCTTTTCCAGCGTGAAGTTCCTGAAATTGAACAAGGTATCGTTGAAATTAAGAACATAGCACGAGAAGCAGGCTCCAGAACAAAAATTTCAGTATATTCTGAAGATCCTGATGTTGATCCCCAGGGTGCTTGTATAGGGCCTAAAGGAATAAGAGTTCAGAATATCGGAGATGAGCTTGGAGATGAGAAGATAGATATTGTAAAATACAGCGATGACCCTATAGCTTATATCACAGAAAGCCTTAGCCCTGCAAAGGTAATTACTGCCGTAATAAATGAAGAGGAGAAATCTGCTCAGGTTGTTGTACCGTCAACACAGTTATCTCTCGCTATCGGTAAATCAGGGCAAAATGTACGTCTTGCTGCAAAGCTCACAGGTTGGAAGATTGATATTGTAACTTCAATAGATGATTTGAAATTTCCTGAAAGCGACGGGACTTATGAAGTAATCGAGAATGATGAAGAATAAAGGGTGACATGAAAATGGGTAAACATATTCCTTTAAGAATGTGTATAGCTTGCCGTAATATGAAACAGAAATCTGATTTAATACGAATCATATACCGGGAAGGTCAGATTTGTGTTGACGAAAAAATGAAAGTGCAACAGCGCGGAGCATATATATGCAAATGTGCTGAATGTATGAAGATTTTGAAAAAGAAACGCGGTCTTGAAAGAACTTTTCGCTGCGAGATTAATGATGAAACATATAATATGTTGACGGAATATATTTAATAAATGCGACGGTGGGAGTATGAAAAATATATTAGGAATGATTGGACTTGCAAAACGTGCCGGAAAATTATCATGTGGTGAAATGCTTGCTCTTGAAAGTATAAAGAAAAGAAAATCAAGACTTATTATTATAGCTGAAGATACCTCTGATAATACAAAAAAATCATTGACTGACAGTTGTAATTTCTATAAAGTACCATATGTTTTATTTTCCACCAAAGAGATGCTTGGTGAATATACGGGCGGAGGAATAAAAAGTGTTGTTTCGGTAAATGACAGTAATTTTGCGAAGTCTTTAAAAAATAAGATTGAATTAACGTACAGAAAGGATTGGTGATTCATTTGGCAGATACAAAATTAACAGCTATGACTGTTGCTAAAGATTTAGGACTTAAAGGTAAGGATGTCGTACTTAAACTTGCAGAATACGGAATAGAGCTTAAAAGCTCTTCAACAGCAATAACAGAGGAACAGGCATCTTTGGCGTATGATATTTTTACAAAAATGAATGAAAATACATTAGATGAAATTAATGAAGACAGAAATCAGGCTTTAGCAAAAAAAGCTGAAGAAAAGAAAGCTGCAGAAAAAGCAGCAGAAGCAGAAAAAGCTGAGGAAACACAGATAAAAGCATCTTCAAAGAAAAAAGAGATTAAACCTGAAGTTTCAGAAAAGGAATTGGCTTTAAAGAAAGCAAGCGAAAAAGTTGCAAAGGCTGCTGCTGAAAAGCGTGAAGCAGATAAAGCTGAAGCGAAAAAGAAAGAAGATGCTAAGAAAAAAGAAGCTGCTGAAAAGAAAAAGGAAGCTTCTGCTAAGAAAAAAGAAGGAGAAAAAACTGAGAAGAAAACTGCAAAGCCTGAGAAACAAGACGCTCCACAGGAAAAGAAAGATAAACGTAAAAAGAAGCAACCTGCTCAGAAACAGGGCGGTACAAGAATAGAACTCGTTCGTGACGATGATGCTGATGAAGAATTTGTAATCAAGACTGAAGAAAATAAAAAGTATGTAGATACAAGAACTTCAACAGTTGAAATTGAGAAAATAGAAAGCAGAGAACGTATAGAAGAGCTTGTAGATGACGATAATATGAATAACAAGTTCTCAGGACGTGACAAGAACCGTAATAAACGCGGTAAGCAGGCTAAAGAACCTGTTGAAGTAAAAGTTGCTCCGAAAAAAGTTATCCCCGAAAAGGTTATAACAGAGATTGAAGTGCCGGAAACAATCACAGTCGGTGAGTTTGCTCAGAAAATCGGCAAAGGTGCGGGCGAAGTAGTTAAGAAACTTATGATGCTTGGTGTTATGGCTACAATAACACAGTCGATTGACTATGATACTGCCGCACTTATTGGTGAAGATTTCGGAATAACAGTTAACAAAGAAATTATTCTTACAAAAGAAGATATCCTTCTTGAACAGATTTCGGCAGAAGACAAGGAAGAAGACCTTGTTCCGCGTCCGCCTGTCGTTGTTGTTATGGGGCATGTTGACCATGGTAAGACATCACTTCTTGATGCTATCCGCGATACTTCTGTTACAACTACAGAAGCCGGAGGTATTACTCAGCATATAGGTGCTTACGGAGTTAAGCTTGATGGACGTGATATCACTTTCCTTGATACACCGGGACACGAAGCATTTACTACAATGCGTGCAAGAGGTGCTCAGGTTACAGACGTTGCTATCCTTGTTGTTGCCGCTGATGACGGTATAATGCCTCAGACAATTGAAGCTATTAACCACGCAAAAGCTGCAAATGTTACTATAGTTGTTGCTATTAATAAAATTGATAAAGAAGGCGCAAATCCTGACCGCGTACGTCAGATGCTTATGGAACACGACCTTGTTCCGGAAGAATGGGGCGGAGATACCGTATGTGTTGAGGTCAGTGCAAAACAGAAAATTAACATAGACGGACTTCTTGAAATGGTTCTTCTTGTTGCAGATATGAAAGAACTTAAGGCTAATCCGAACAGAGAGGCTTCAGGTACCGTTATTGAGTCAAGAATTGATAAGGGCAGAGGTCCTGTTGCGACAGTTCTTGTTGAAAACGGTACACTTAATGTGGGTGATATTGTAATTGCAGGAACAGCTGTTGGTCACGTTCGTGCTATGGTTAACGACCGAGGCAGACGTGTTAAAACAGCGGGACCGTCAACACCTGTTGAAATTCTCGGTCTTTCGGAAGCACCGTCAGGCGGCGATAAATTCTTTGTGGTACAGAACGAAAAACTCGCACGTGATGTTGCCGAAAAGAGAAAGCATGATATGCAGGAGGATAAGTTCAACAAGGTTGTTAAGGTTAATCTTGATAATTTGTTCAGTCAGATTGACGAAGGTAACATGAAGGAACTTAATATTATTATAAAAGCAGATGTTCAGGGATCTGTCGAAGCAGTAAGACAGTCACTTGAAAAGCTTTCAAATGAAGAGGTTCGTGTTCGTGCCATCCATGGTGGTGTAGGTGCTATCAACGAATCTGATATTATGCTTGCAGATGCTTCAAATGCTATCATTGTCGGATTTAACGTACGCCCCGATGCCGGAGCATTGTCAGCAGCGGAGCAGAAAGAAGTGGATATCAGACTTTACAGAGTTATTTATCAGGCTATTGAAGAAATTGAAGCCGCTATGAAGGGTATGCTTGATCCTGAGTTCAAGGAAGTTGTAATCGGTCATGCCGAAGTTCGTCAGACGTTCAAGGTTTCAAGTGTCGGTACAATTGCTGGATGTTATGTAACAGACGGTAAGATTGTAAGAAATGCCGGTGTGAGACTTGTCAGAAACGGTATTGTGATTTATGAAGGAGAGCTTTCAAGCCTCAAGCGCTTCAAGGATGATGCAAAGGAAGTTGTTGAAAACTTCGAGTGCGGTCTCGGACTTAATAACTTTAATGACATTAAAGAGGAAGATGTCCTTGAATGTTATGTAATGGAGGAAGTAAAAAGGTAAGTATGTCAAGAATTGATAAAATCAATGAAGAAGTAAAACGTGAGCTTGCAAAGGTAATCCGCGAGCTCAAAGACAGTCGTATTCCTATGATGACAAGCATCGTTGCGGTTAATGTAACGAAAGATTTGCGTTATGCAAAGGTTTATGTTTCAGTAATGGGTGATGAAACAATCAAGAAAAAAGCAATAGATGGTCTCAAAAGTGCTGCAGGGTTCGTAAGACGTGAAATGGGAAAGCGTGTAGATCTCAGATATACACCGGAGTTTGTATTCGAGCTTGATAAATCGCTTGAACACGGTGCCCATATAAACGAATTACTCAGAGGTACCGAGAGATGATTAATTTAATTAAAAAGTATATAAGTGAAGCTGACAGCATTGCCGTTCTGTGTCATATTAACTCAGACGGTGATGCCGTTGGCAGTGCTCTTGGTCTTACGGAGCTTCTTGTAAAGCTTGGTAAAAAAGCTGATTGCGTTATGGAAGAGGTTCCGGAAAGCAGACTTGCCTTTTTGGGCGATAACTATATTGTTTATAATGGTAAAAAAAAGGAATATGATCTTTGTATTGCTGTTGATACTGCATCAAAGGAGAGGCTCGGAAAAAGAGAGGAAATATTTGACAGAGCTGACAGAACGATTGTTATTGACCACCACAAAACAAATCCCGGTTATGGTGATGTAAACTGCATAAAAGGAGATTATTCTGCTGCGGCTGAGGTTATTGCAGAGCTCGCAGAGCTTTGCGGATATGAACTTAATGACAGAATTGCGATGCTTCTCTACAGCGGAATCATGTCTGATTCAGGCTGTCTGAGGTACAGCAGTGTAACGCCTGATACCGTACGCAGAGTTGCCGGACTTATGGAATACTCTTTTGATCATGCTGAAGTTTCAAGACTTTTGTTTGATTCTTTTTCACTGGGAATTATAAAACTCAGAGGAAATGTCATGAACAATATTGAGTCATATTGCGAAGGGAAGATAAGCCTTATTGTCACCGACTCGAAAATGATAAAAGCTTACGGTGTAGCTGATACAGATGCAGGAAACCTTGTTGATATTCCGAGAATGGTGGAAAAAACTGAAATAGGTATAGAGATAAAGGAAAGAAACGGTATTATACGTGGGAGCTTGCGTTCTAATGGCGATGCTGAGGTTGACAGAATTGCCGCTGTATTTGGTGGCGGCGGACATATGAGAGCGGCAGGTGTGACGATGAATAACATGACTCTTGAAGAAGCTAAGCAGGCTTTGCTTACAGAAGCTGAAAAAGAGCTGTGCAGAATAGGTAAATAAATGGAAAACTATAATGGAATTATATTAATTGATAAACCTGCATTTGTTACATCTCACGACATTGTTAATACAGTCAGAAAAATTCTCCATACTAAACGTGTGGGGCATACAGGAACTCTTGATCCGATTGCGACGGGAGTTCTTCCTGTATGTGTCGGAAGTGCTACAAAGGCAGCTGAAATGCTGACTTGTGACAGTAAATCGTACACTGCACAGCTTGTGCTTGGTATGACAACTGATACAGCTGACTGCGAAGGTGAGGTACTTACAGACTGTAGTGTGACAGCAAGTGAAGATGAAATTAAAAAAGCTGTACTCAGCCTGAAAGGTGAACTTATGCAGATACCGCCCATGTACAGTGCTAAAAAACAAGCCGGGAAAAAACTGTATGAGCTTGCACGTATGGGTGTGACTGTAGATAGAAAACCGGTTCAGGTAACCGTACATGATATATCTGTTCTTGATGTGGATATGAGTGAATGTACGGTTTCTTTTCATGTGAATTGTTCAAAAGGTACATATGTCAGATCACTTTGTGAAGAAATCGGAATCAGACTTAAATGCGGTGCCTACATGAATGCATTAAGAAGAACATCAAGTGGGGATTTTGATATAAACGATTGTATAACAGTTGAAAAGCTTAAAGAAATATGTGAAAAAGGCGAGCTTGAAAATATCCTTATTCCTGTAGACAGTATATTTGATTATAAAAAAGTTATACTTCCAAAGAAACAGGCAGAACGGTTTAAAAACGGAGTTTTTGTTTCAAATCCGCATATATCAGATGGTAACAGATACAGGGTATATGACAATGAAGGGAATTTTATGGCACTTGCCGATTGCATAGACGGCAGGCTTAAAACATATAAATCATTCCGTGCGTAAGGAGTGTGAATGATATTGACTGCAATTTATAAAAACGGAGAAACACTTAAAACTGACAATAATACTGTAGCACTCGGAACTTTTGACGGTTTGCATCTTGCACATATGGAAATTATAAACAAAGCAATGCAGATTTCTAAAGATAATAACTCAAATTGCGGGGTTATGTTTTTTGATTCACTTCCTGTAAATGCTTTGGGAGGGGATGTAAAGCACCTTATGAACACCGCAGAAAAAATTGAAATTCTCGATACTGATTTTGTGTATGTGGAGTCTTTCAATGAAAGATTTTATAATAAAACTCCTGAAGAGTTTGTTGAATATCTGAAAACCACTCTTAAAGCGGGCTATGTATGCGTGGGATATAATTACCGTTTCGGTAAAAATGCTTCCGGAGATATTATTGAGCTGAAAAAGCTGTGCTCCAAGTATGGAATAAAGGTGGAAATTTTGCCTGAAATGTGCGAAAACGGCGGTACCGTTTCAAGCACAAGAATCAGGAACTGTATCGCTGACGGAAATGTGAAAGAAGCAGGTGTTCTTCTCGGAAGACCTTACTGTATAAGAGGTAGTGTTGAAAAAGGACTTCAGAATGGCAGAAAATTTGGAATACCTACAGCAAACATATCGTACGAGGACGGAAAAATGCTTCCGAAAAGCGGTGTGTATGAAGGGTATGTAATAATAAATAATGAGAAATACAGGACTGTTATAAATGTTGGAGACAATCCTACATTTGACGGAAGAAGAATAACTGTAGAACCTCATATAATAGATTTTAACAGAGATATATACGGTGAAAAAATAACAGCCATGTTTGTTGACAGAATAAGAAGTGAAATAAAATTTTCATCAGTGGACGAACTTGCGGAACAGATAAATAAAGATATTGATAAATGTAGAAAGGATTTGATTATATGAAAGAATTTACAGCTATAATTTTAGCAGATAGTATAAGCATCCAGATGAGATCAAAAAAGCCTGATGCAATACAAAAAATATGCGGAAAGCCGCTTGCGTACTATGTTATTAATGCCGCAAAAGCGGCAGGTGCAGGAAGAATAGTTACTGTTACGGGCGAATACGGAGAGGTTGTACGTGCAGCACTTGGAGATGATACAGAGTATGCAGAAACAGTAGGTAAGGTAAATACAGGAGATAATTATGTTGTTCTCAGCGGTAATGCACCTTTTACATCTATCAGAAGAAATCAGGGGAATACTGTAAGTCTTTGTGATAACTTTCAGGTTACAAATCGTATGCAGCTTGCAGAAGCGGAAGAGATGATGCAGAAGCATATAAACGGAATGCATATGAGAAACGGTGTTACAATTCATGCTCCGTCGACTGTAATTATTGATGTTGATGTGAAAATCGGTGCAGATACAGAGATTTTCGGAAATGTTATAATAGAAAACGGTTCTCTTATAGGAGAAGATGTTGTGATTACTTCGGGATCACGTATTTCAAATTCTGAGATAGGTGATGGTGTAAATATTCAAACGTCAGTGATTCTTGATTCAGAAATAAGAGAAAATACAACAGTAGGACCTTTTGCCTATGTAAGACCTAATTGCGTTGTCGGAAGTAATGCAAGAATAGGTGACTTTGTTGAGCTTAAAAATACAAATATTGGTAATGGAACAAAAGTTTCTCATCTTACTTATGTTGGTGATTCCGATGTAGGGGAAAACTGTAATTTCGGATGTGGAACAGTTACGGTTAACTATGACGGTAAGAAGAAATACAGAACTACAATCGGTAATAATGTATTTATAGGCTGTAACTCAAATCTTGTTGCACCTGTTACTCTTAAAGATGGTGCATATACAGCCGCAGGGTCTACAATTACCGATGAAGTGCCGGAAAATAATCTTGCAATTGCACGAGCAAGACAGATTAATAAAGAGACATGGAAGGATAGACGTACAAAATGAGTATACTTAATGTTGAACATGTAACTCACGGATTCGGAGGACGTCAGATTTTAGAAGATGCGTCATTCAGACTTTTGAAGGGCGAACACATAGGTCTTGTGGGTGCAAACGGAGAAGGTAAATCAACATTTTTAAATATAATAACAGGAAATCTTACGCCTGACAGCGGAAAGGTTGAATGGTGCAAGCACATAACAACAGGTTATCTCGACCAGTATTCATCTCTTACAAAGGGAAAAACAATATATAATGTACTTCGTGAAGCATTTTCATATTTAACAGATCTTGAAGCGGAAATGCTTGCCGCATATGAGAAAATGGCAGAGGTTTCAGAAGATGAAATGACCGCTATGATGGAGGATGTCGGTGAAATACAGGAAATCCTTGATTCGTCGGGATATTACACCATAGACAGTAAAATCTCCGAATACGCAAACGGTCTGGGACTTAATGAAATTGGACTTGAACGTGACGTATCAGAGCTTTCGGGAGGACAGCGAGCAAAAGTGCTTCTTGCAAAGGTGCTTCTTGAAAATCCGATGATACTTATTCTTGATGAGCCTACAAACTTTCTTGATGAAAATCATATACGTTGGCTTACAACATTTCTACAGAATTATGAAAATGCATTTATTCTTGTATCACATGATGTGCCTTTCCTGAATAGTGTAATCAATGTTGTTTATCATCTTGAAAATACAGTTCTTACAAGGTATACAGGAGATTATACCGCATTTGAAGATGCATATGAACTTAAAAAGCGTCAGTTAGAAAGTGCCTATAAACGTCAGCAAAAAGAAATTGCTGACCTTGAGGATTTTGTGGCACGAAATAAAGCGCGTGCGGCAACAGCTACGCTTGCTCGCTCAAGACAGAAACAGCTTGACAAAATGGATATAATTACTCTTGCACCGGAAAAGATAAAACCGGAGTTTGAGTTTAAGTCAGACCGTACACCGGGCAGAGTAGTAATACGTGCAACTGACCTTATAATCGGGTATGATTCTCCTCTGACAAAAAAGGTTGATGTTGTTGTGGAGAGGAATCATAAAATTGCAATTAAGGGTGTAAACGGACTTGGGAAGTCAACACTTCTGAAAACACTTCTTGGTATAATTCCGCCATATGAAGGCGAAATAGAACATGACCAGTTTATGAGCGTGGGATATTTTGAACAGGAAGAAATAGCATCATCAAAAACAGCACTTGACGAACTCTGGGACGAGTTCCCTGCAATGGCTAATAACGAGGTCAGAGCGGCACTTGCAAAATGTGGACTTACAACAGAACATATAACATCTCAGATGAAGGTTCTCTCAGGCGGCGAAAATGCAAAGGTACGTCTTTGTAAGCTTATGCAGAAAGAAGTAAACCTTCTTGTTCTTGACGAACCCACAAACCATCTCGACGTTGCCGCAAAGGAAGAGCTTAAACGTGCGGTAAAAGAGTATAAGGGTACTGTTTTACTTGTAAGCCACGACCCTGATTTTTATAATGATGTTGCGGATGAAGTGTGGAATCTCGAAAGCTGGACAACAAAAGTGATTTAGTTTCTAAAAAGGGAGATAATTATGTATTTAATAGCAGGTCTCGGTAATCCGGGAAGTCAGTATGACATGACACGTCATAATATTGGATTTGCCGCCATAGATTATATTGCAGGGCAATACAAAGTAAAAATAAAAAAACTTAAATATAAAGCATTATTCGGTGAAGTAAATATAGGCGGGGAAAAGGCTCTGTTAGTGAAACCGCAGACATATATGAATCTCAGTGGGGAAAGTATACGTGATTTCTGTAGCTTTTACAAAATCCCGACTGAAAATACGATTATCATATGCGATGATATTTCGCTTCAGCCGGGTAAAATACGTATACGCAGAAAAGGCTCTGCCGGTGGACACAACGGTCTTAAATCAATAATCTATCAGCTTCAAAGCGATGAGTTCCCAAGAATTAAAATAGGTGTCGGTTCACCACAGCACGCAGATTATGAACTGGCTGATTATGTGCTCGGACGTTTTTCAAAAGATGAGATTCCTGTTCTCGAGGATGCAATTATCAATACTTCAAAAAGCATTGATGAGATTATTAAAAACGGAATAGACAGAGCAATGAATAAATATAACTGATATATTTCGAAAGTGATGGTATTTTATGAATTTCAGTGACATTTTAAGTAATTATAAACCTTACATTGAACTGAAAAAAAGAATTAAAAACAAAAGCTATCCTATAGATGTATCCGGCATATGCGAAGCAGCGCAAGGGCATTTTATATCATCTTTATGCGAAGATGAGAATAAAAAAGCTCTTGTTGTTTGTTATACCGATACAGAAGCAGCAGAGCTTTACAAGGAGCTTTTGTTCTACCGTAATGATGTATACAGATTTCCGTCGAAGGAACTGATGCTATATAATGCAGATGCATTTGGGCGTGAAACAGAGCACAGGAGACTTCGTTCGTTGTATTCATGGGAAAAGGGTGGAATACTTGTAGCAGGTGTTGATGCTCTTATGCAATATACGGTAAAACGTAAACATTTTGAAAGTTTCAGGCTCGAGTTTAGTGTAGGCGAGACATACAATCTTGATGAAATAAAACAGAAGCTTGTTTCCATGGGTTATACAAATACCCCTGAAGTAGATGGAACAGGCTTATTTTCAGTGCGTGGAGGAATAATAGATATATTTTCTCCGAATTTAAAACTTCCTGTCAGAATAGAGTTTTTTGATGATGAGGTTGATTCTATCCGTATATTTGACTGGGAAACACAAAGAAGTGTTGAAAACGTTGAAAGTGCGGTGATAGTTCCTGCATGCGAACCGTTAATGACTGAAGATGAACGTGAAAGACTTATATGTCATCTTGAATATCTTTCATCAGAAAACCCTGATGATGAGGTTGTATCAAGTGAGCTTGACAAAGCTCGAGACGGCCTTATATTTCCGTCTGTTGACAAATATATCAAGGAGATATACGGAGAGATTCCTTCGCTAATTGATTTTCTTGATGATGATACTGTATTTATGGTTGACACAAAACGAATTGAAGAAAGACTGTCTACCTTTGTTCGGGATAAGGCGGAAATATTCTCTGAGCTTTTTGAGAAGAAGCTTATTTATTCTGATGTGTCGGATTTTTATTCTGATGGCATTAAAATAGCGAAAAAACTTGAATTGCAAAGCAGAATTAATCTTAATGTGTTTGACTCTAAAAAAGGCGGAATAGAATTTAATTCAAGACAAACTGTGTCGTTCCACGGTAAAATAGAATATCTGTATGAAGATTTGGAAAAGTGGTCAGATGAAAGTAAAACGGTAGTAATTCTTGCTCAGACCGATGACAAAGCCAGAAATCTGAAAGGTGTACTGAGTGAAAAAGGTTTTAAGTGCGAATTATCAGGAGAAATTGTTGAAAATACTGTAAGCATTCTTATCGGTGGCATAAAAAACGGATTTGAATATCCCGACTGCGGATTTGTTCTTATATCTGATAGGGAGATATTTGAAGGCAGAGAACGCCGTATTAAACGTAAAATAGAAAATACGAAACGTATAAAGTCCTATAACGATATAAGTATTGGTGATTATGTAGTGCATCAGGTACACGGAATAGGTGTATACGAAGGTATTAAAAAAATGACGGTCAACGGGATATCGAAAGATTATCTGAAGGTTTCTTATAAAGATAATGACAGTCTTTATGTACCTGTTGAACAGCTTGATATTTTATATAAGTATTCCGGCACCGACGGAAGTAAAGTCAAAGTCAGCAAGCTTGGTGGAAAAGAATGGAGTAATACAAAACAGCGTGTAAAAAAATCGACAGAGGATATGGCAAAACGTCTTGTTGCACTGTATGCAGAACGTGAACGTTCGAAAGGATATGCATTTTCGAGAGATACAGTATGGCAGAGAGATTTTGAAGATTCCTTTTCATATTCGGAAACGGAGGATCAACTGAGAAGCATTGAAGAAGTAAAGAGCGATATGGAAAGCGAGAAGCCTATGGACAGATTGCTCTGCGGGGATGTTGGCTTTGGCAAAACCGAGGTTGCACTTCGTGCGGCTTTTAAGGCTGTAATGGATAGTAAACAGGTGGCTTATTTGTGTCCGACTACCATTCTTGCAATGCAGCATTATAACACATTTGCTGAGAGGATGAGAGATTTTCCGATAAAGATAGAAATGCTTTCACGTTTCCGCACAAAAGCACAACAGGATAAGATTATAAGTAAGCTGAAAAAGGGTGAGATTGATATAGTTATAGGGACTCACCGTATGATACAGAATGATGTTGAATTCAAGGATATCGGACTTCTTATAATTGATGAAGAACAAAGATTCGGAGTTGCACATAAAGAACGCCTTAAAGAGCTTAAGAAAAATATTGACGTGCTTTCTATGACGGCTACACCAATTCCGAGAACTCTCCATATGTCGATGATTTCAGTGCGTGACATGAGTGTTCTTACGCAGCCACCGCAAAACAGATATCCGATACAGACTTATGTGCTTGAGAATAATCCTGAGGTTATTATTGATGCAATACGCATGGAGCTTGCAAGGGGCGGTCAGGTTTATTATCTTCATAACAGAGTTCAAGGGATATATAAAACAGCAGCCTGGATTCAAAAGCAGTTTCCTGATAAGGTTGTACGTGTTGGTCATGGTAAAATGGACGAAAATCAGCTGGAAGATATCATGCATGATATGGTAACCGGAGAAACCGATATTCTTGTGTGTACAACAATAATTGAAACAGGGCTGGATATTCCGAATGCCAATACTATAATTGTAGAAGATGCCGATAAAATGGGACTTTCTCAGCTTTATCAGCTTCGAGGCAGAGTGGGACGCTCGAACAGGAAAGCATATGCTTTTCTCACATACAGCCGTGACAAAGTAATATCTGAGGTTGCACAGAAAAGACTTCGTGCAATTAAAGAGTTTACTGAATTTGGTTCAGGATTTAAAATTGCACTTAAGGATCTTGAAATCAGAGGTGCGGGAGATATTCTCGGTGCACAGCAACACGGACATATGGATGCTGTCGGATATGACCTTTATTGTAAAATACTGAAGCAGAGTGTAGACGAAGCTCGTGGTGCGGAGGTGGCACCTGAAATAGAAACAACTGTAGATATAAGCATTGATGCATATCTTCCCGAACGTTATATTTCCGAACCGTCACAAAGAATTGATATATACAAGAAAATATCAATGATAGAAAGCGACGAGGACAGAATAGAAATGGAAGACGAGCTTATCGACAGATATGGAGACTTGCCTAGAACTGCAATAAATGTAATACGCGTTGCACTTTTGCGTGCAAAAGCACATAAGGCAGGGATTTCTGAAATTGTTCACAGAGGCGGAATGCTTACATTTAAATTTGCTAATGTAGATGTTCAGATACTTATAGGTCTTGTGCAGGGTAACGGCAATAAGTATAAGCTTATACCCGGAGATGTACCTGTACTCAAAATAAGTCTGCCGGATAAAGCTGATGTAATGAAAGAAGCGGAAGAAGCTGTGTCGTTTTTCGCTGGTTGAGACAGGGGGATGTTATGTATAACGAATTTGCACAGGTTTACGATAAATTGATGAAAGCAGACATCAATTATGAACATGTAGTGGATTTTATAGAAAATCTGTTTATTAAGTATGAAAAAAATCCGAATCTTGTATGCGATCTTGCCGCAGGAACGGGGAATGTAACAATTCCGATGGCAAGACGCGGATATGACATGATAGCTGTTGATAATTCATATGAAATGCTAGATATTGCAAGGGGTAAAGCCGGGGAGAATGAGATTCTTTTCCTTAATCAGGATTTGAGAAGGCTTGACCTTTTCGGAACTTGTGATGCATTTTTATGTATGATAGACGGATTTAACTATATTACAAGCAAAAAGGCTCTGGGAGATATTTTCAGGCGGATAAGAACTTGTTTTATTGAGAATGACGGTATATTCATATTCGATATAAGTTCAAAACATAAACTAAAAAATGTTCTTGGAAACAATATTTTTATTTATGATACCGATGATTTATTTTACACATGGGAAAATAGATACAAATCGGGAATATGCAAAATGGAGCTGAATTTTTTTCTGAAAAATGAAAATAATATGTTCAGACGTTTTGATGAAGTACAAATTCAAAGAGCATACGAAACACAGGAAATTATTTCAATTCTGAAGGCTGCCGGTTTCTCTTCTGTGGATACATATTCCGGATTTGAATTTAAAGATATATCCGAGAATGATGAGCGTATCGTTTTTGTTGCTTTGGCTTAGTAATAGTATACAAAAAAAGGCATAGTATATTGACAATTACAACAGACTGAGATATAATTAAAATATATCAATTGAAAGGAATGTGGATTTTATGACATATGCACAGGCATTTGACAAAATCAAAAAGAAGCTTGCTAAAGCTGATACAAAAGGAATGGATAATAATTTTGCTGTTCAGGTAACACTCGCGGATGAAGATGCAGCAGGAACACTGTACGTAGCTTATATTGACGGAGAATTTTCTGTTGAACCTTATGACTACAGAGACAATAACGTTGCAATTGATATAAAAGCTGCTGATTTTATCAAAATGGCTGAAGGTAAGCTTACCAAAGAAACGGCTACTGAAAAGAATCTTCTTAAAGCTTTCGGTGATGTTGATGTTCTTGAAAAGATTACAGGTATAATTAAACCGGTTACAAGAAAGTCGGCTGTAAAGAAAGAAACTGCAAAGAAAGAAACTGCAAAGAAAGAAACTGCGAAGAAAGAAACTGTAAAGAAAGAAACTGTAAAGAAAGAAACTGCGAAAAAAGAAACTGTAAAGAAACCGGCAGAAAAAAAAGAACCCGCTAAAAAAACAACAGAAAAAAAGGAAATTGAAAAAAAGACTGAAACTAAAAAAACTGAAACAAAATCCGGTTCAAAAAAATAATACGATAAAGGGGATGCAAGAAATAGTGCAGAAACAAGCCATTGAACAATCTGTGTATTTTTTCACATCCCCTTTTGTTTTACGGGAGAAATGAAATGATTATTACGGTAGATATAGGTAACACGAATATAGTACTGGGTGTTTTTCAGAATGATGAAATAATGTTTACATCCAGAATAAGCACAGACACTAAAAAAACAGAAGACGAATATGCGGTAATAATTAAAAACACTGTAGATATGCATCTTGGTGATAGTGCGGATATAACAGGAGCAGTTTTATCTTCTGTTGTCCCACAACTTACCAGTGTGATGAAAAGTGCAATAAAGCTTGCTTTAGGTGTAAAAACCATAGTTGTAGAACCCGGTGTAAAAACCGGTATAAAATTAGTATGTGATTATCCGAATCAAGTCGGTGCTGATCTCATATGTGCCGGTGCAGCTGCTCATGAAATATATAAAACAAACACAATTGTTCTAGATTTGGGTACAGCTACTAAATTTATATTAATTAAAGAAGATGGTACTTTTGTTGGTTTGTCTATAGCTCCGGGAGTTCAGATGGGAGTAAATGCACTGTCAAGCGGAACAGCTCAGCTTCCTCAGATTAGTCTTGAAGCACCTTCAAAAGTTATCGGGACAAATACTGTAGATTGTATGAAAAGCGGTGTAATTCTCGGTCATGTTTGTATGATAGACGGAATGATTGACAGAATTTTTTCAGAGCTTCCGCTTGACTGGAATATAGTTGCAACAGGAGGTCTTGCAGAAAATATTATTCCGAACTGTAAGCATGAAATAAAAATTGATAATGATTTACTTTTAAAAGGTCTGAAATTCATATTCGATAAGAATATCGTTAAATCGTAAGCTGGAGATAATTAAATGGAAAGTTTTGATTTATTTCATCAAAATCCTGTATTGATGCTCAGAAAAATAACTGAGTATGTTGTATCCGGGGAAGAGATTCCCGATACTGAAAAAAACAGAATTATAAAATATCATCAATACATAAAAAAAGCATTAAAAAAAGATGTCTCGGTTGAAATAGAAAAAATGCTTTTGTCTGATTCGCCCGGAAAGTGTTTCAGATATATGCACGAATGTAAGCTTTTGAAGTGCATTATTCCTCAACTGGATAAATGTTTCTATGAACAGCAGAGAAATAAATACCATATCTATAATGTCGGAGAACATATCATGCATGCCGTGTCAGCAGCACCTCCTGTGCTTTCCGTAAGATGGGCTGCGCTTTTGCATGATGTCGGAAAACCGTTGTGTTCAAGCTCTGATTCTGCAGGCACAATTCATTTTTACGGTCATCATATAGAAAGCCGCAGGATTGCAGATGATATAATGTACCGATATAATGCTGATTCAGATTTAAGACGTGAAGTATGTATTCTTATTGAATATCATGACGTTCATTTCGAGCAAACAGAAACAGCAGTCAAACGTGCGCTTTCGAGGCTCGGAGAACAAGGATTCTTAAGATTACTTGATTTGCAGGAGGCAGATATACGTGCTAAAAACCCGATATTTATAGAAGATAAATGTAAAAGTGTTAACAACCTCAGACAAATTTGTATGGATGTTATAAAAAAAGGTGAGCCGTACAGGTATACAGATCTTGCTATAGGAAAAAGAGATTTGATAAAGATGAAGTATCGTGCCGAACGGCAAATGCGTGATGTTTTGAGAATACTTTTTGATGAAGTAATAGAAAATCCTTCTCTTAATAATAGAGATTATCTTTTAAAAAGAGCTAAAAATTTAAAAAATAAGCATTGACAAAATAATAACAATGTGTTATACTTATATTAATTCTGACGTTGAAGCAGAGCTGAGGCGAAAGATGCAGATATAAAATGTTTTTTGCGTCTTTCGTTTTTATACGGAAGACGTTTTTAATTGTGAAAGGAATGATAAATATGTATAATCCAAAATCATTAAAAGCAGAGGAATTTATAAGTCACGAAGAGATACTTGCAACACTGGAATGGGCAGATAAAAATAAGGATAATATGCAGCTTGTGGATGAAATAATAGAAAAAGCAAAGCTCAGAAAAGGTCTTTCTTACAGGGAGGCATCCCTTCTTCTTGCGTGTGATAATGAAGAAAAAGTTAAGGAAATGTATGCACTGGCTGAGCAGATAAAAAAAGATTTTTACGGTAACAGAATAGTTATGTTCGCTCCGTTATATTTATCTAATTACTGTGTAAACGGATGTGTATACTGTCCGTATCATTGTACTAATAAGGAAATTGCGCGCAAGAAGCTTACTCAGGAAGAAATCAAAAATGAAGTTATTGCCCTTCAAGATATGGGGCATAAACGTCTTGCTCTTGAAGCAGGTGAAGATCCTGTGAATAATCCAATTGAATATATTCTTGAAAGCATAAAGACAATATATTCAATCAAACATAAAAACGGTGCAATTAGAAGAGTAAATGTAAATATTGCCGCAACAACAGTTGAAAATTACAGAAAGCTTAAAGAGGCCGGAATAGGAACATATATATTGTTTCAGGAAACATATCACAAGGAAAATTATGAGAAGCTTCATCCGACAGGTCCTAAGCATAATTATGCATATCATACCGAGGCTATGGACAGAGCAATGGAAGGCGGAATTGACGATGTAGGTCTTGGTGTTTTATTCGGACTTGATAAATATAGATATGAATTTGCAGGTCTTCTTATGCATGCGGAACATCTTGAAGCTGTTCACGGGGTAGGACCTCATACTATAAGTGTACCAAGATTAAAACGAGCATCTGACATTGACCCGTCTAAGTTTGATAATGGTATTACAGATGAAACTTTCGCTAAAATATGCGCACTTATCCGCATAGCTGTTCCATATACAGGTATGATTATTTCCACACGTGAAAGTCAGGATGTACGTGAAAAGGTATTACGTCTCGGTGTATCTCAGATAAGCGGTGGTTCGCGTACTTCTGTAGGTGGTTATACGGAAGAAATTCGTCCGCATGAAACGGAACAGTTTGATGTTTCAGATCAGCGTACACTTGACGATGTTGTAAACTGGTTAATGAGAATGGGATATATACCGTCGTTTTGTACTGCGTGTTACAGAGAAGGAAGAACAGGAGACCGATTTATGAGCCTTTGTAAGAGCGGTCAGATTCAGAATTGCTGTCATCCGAATGCACTTATGACACTTAAAGAATATCTTATTGACTACGCAAGTGAAGATACAAAGAAGATAGGTGAAGAACTTATCGAAAAAGAACTTGATAATATTCCTAAAGATAATGTAAGAAGTATTTGCAGTGACAGACTTATAAAAATAGAAACAGGAATACGAGATTTCAGATTCTGATGTGTTGGGGGATGAGGTTATGGGTATGAATGGTGTTCCTGCATCTGAAAGAACTCATATAGGATTCTTCGGCAGAAGAAATGCAGGAAAGTCAAGTCTTATAAATGCAGTAACAGGTCAGGATTTATCGATTGTCTCTGACGTTAAGGGAACAACTACTGATCCTGTTCTGAAAACCATGGAACTTTTGCCTTTAGGACCTGTTGTCATAATTGACACGCCGGGGATTGATGATGAGGGTAAGCTTGGCGAAATGCGTGTCAGAAAGGCGTATCAGGCACTTAGGAAATGTGATATAGCTGTTGTTGTTATTGATAGTGTAACAGGTATTAGTGAAGAAGACAAAAAACTCATAGAGCTTATTAAAGAAAACAAAATACCTTATATTATATGCATGAATAAATGCGATTTGAAAATTCCTGATATTACGGAAGATAATGAAATTGCGGTAAGTGCCGAAAAGAATATAAATATTCATGAATTCAAAGAAAAGCTTGCATCATTTTCTAAAAAAAACACCGACAAGAAAATAATCGGTGACCGACTGAATGCAGGAGATATTGTTGTTCTTGTTATTCCTCTTGATTCTTCAGCACCTAAAGGAAGAATTATACTTCCGCAACAAATGGTGCTTCGTGAGGTTCTTGATGCAAAAGCAATAGCAATATGTGTTCAGCCTTCGGAGCTTTCGGATGCACTTGAAAATCTTTCAAAGAAACCGGTTGTTATAATAACTGACAGTCAGGTGTTCGGAGAGGTTTCAAAGCTTGTTCCGAATGATATATATCTTACTTCATTTTCGATTCTGATGCTTAATTATAAAGGTGAGCTTGATATGGCTTATCGTGGAGTAAAGGCTATTGATAATCTTAAAGATGGAGACAAAGTTTTAATTGCAGAGGGATGTACGCATCATAGACAATGTGAAGATATAGGAAGTGTAAAAATTCCTAATCTTATGAAAAAAAAGACGGAAAAAGAGATCATATTTGAGTTTACAAGCGGCGGAGATTTTCCTGATGATTTGTCAGAATATTCACTTGTGGTTCATTGTGGTGGATGCATGCTTAACGAAAACGAAGTGAAGCGTCGCATGAATCATGCAAATTCAAAAGGGATTCCGGTCACAAATTACGGAATTACTCTTGCCTATATGAACGGTATACTCGAAAATGCAATGAAATGGTTTTATTAAAAAAGGTCCGGGGAATAAACTCCCCGAACTTTTTTGATTCCGGTCATACGTCTTTTTTTGTATACTCTAAATAAGCGGGGGAAAAGTATTTGTGTCCGTGTTTTTTGGATTGAGGTGATATCATGTTTGCACGTTCAAATTTTCGATGCTGCAGTGGGGTACGGTCAATATATTTTCTGAAAATTCTCTCATAATACCGTATATCAGAATAACCAACAGCTTCAGCAATTTCTGATACCTTCATGTTGGTGTCTTGTAACAGCTGACAGCTTTTGTTGATTCGTATTTTCTGCAGGTACTCTGCAAAAGAATATCCTGTTTCCTGCTTGAATTTTGAGCAAAAGTATTGTGGAGTGTAGTGAAGTAAACCACTGATTTCTTCTAGTGTTATTTTTTTGTAAAAGTTTTTTTCTAAATAATTTATAGCCTCATCCATTACAGAGCTTGTAGTGTTCTGAACTTGAGGATTCATGTACCTTAAAAGGTATATTAATACTTCAATAAGCTGAGATTTCAGTACCTTTAAATATCCAAACTCCGAACGGAAATATTCTGACTGCATATCAATAAGTGTTTTTTTTATCTTGTCATCATTTTCGTGGTATACCGAATTGATATATGTTTCTTTGGGTATATCACTTTTACACTGAATTTCGCGGCATTTGAAAATTTTAGTAATGTCATCATTATTTGATAATGATATATCCAAAAAGGATGGTCTGAAAAGTAAATTTATAAGTTTACACGGTGTATTCTCTATAGGAGTCAATGAGTGGTAAGAATCAAAGTCTATAATTGCAAAATCACCGGGAATAAGCGTTTTTTCATAGCCGTTAAAGTTGTGCTCTATGCTGCCGTCAAGTATATAAAAAAGCTCAATGAAATTATGAGAATGAAGAGTCTTGGTAGGTTGGGCAGTCTGATATTCAAGGGCAATTCCATCGGGAATGTAATAGTCATCTTTTGGTATTTTTTCTGTGTTTTGTTTTGTATCACTTATATTTTTAATCATATCTTAATATCCTCCACAAAAAATGGTTAATTTTGTGTATAGAAATATTATATCATAAAGTGTATAATATAGTCAAGAGATAAAATAGATAAAAAACTGAATTGGATGATTTTGTATATGTTGATTTATCTGAATTGTAATCTGAAAAACAAGATATAAAAATATACAAAAACAAAAGAATATAATTTTATGGAGGTTTTAAGAATATATGAGAACAGTAAAATCTTTATTAAAAACAAGTTTTATAACTTTGGCTGTGTCAACAATACTTATATACGGCATGCAAAGTGCTACTGCACAGTCGCTTAATATAAAATATAACGTTGATGAAAATAAGGCTACGGTTAGTGGTGTTGCAGATAATGGAGTAAAATATGCGGCACTTGAGATATTAAAAAAAGACAAGGATGAGGATGATGTATTATACGCAGATGAGGAAAATCTCGGTACTGTAATAATACACGCAGACCAGGTAAAGGTTAATGATGATAAAAGTTTCGAGTTTTTATTTACTCTGCCTCCTGAGAGCGAAACTTATGATTATGTTGCAAGAGTTTCATATGGTCATGTAAAAAACGGAATACTGATGTATGTAAGCCATTCTGATTTCAAAGCTGCGATGGAAGCCATAAACTCATCGCTGGTAGATACCGCTGACAAGATGTATGGTGCCATTGAGAATTCAAAGAAGTATCTGGGGATAGATGTTTTGTCATTTGATAAACTTACAAAAACAGAAAAATTAAATATTTCACAAAAAGTTTTAGATGAGAGAAATTTTAAAAATGGTGGAAATTTTGAGGATTCAGAAAACTTTTCTGATGCTTTTAATCCTTACTTTGTAATTGAAATGGTAAATCATGCAGGTGGAGATGATAAGGATTTTGATGTTATAACCGTTATTTGGAATAATCAGGAATATTTTGAATTTTCATCCCTTTCTGCCTACAAAACTTATGAAAAACAAAAAGATGATGTGAAAAAACTCATAATCAACGGAGTTTGTGAAAGAGACGATTATAAGACAATAGAAGAAATACAAGATGAATTTTCATTTCTTACTGTTAACTATGCACTCTATAAAGCTGACGGATATGATGTGGTAGAAGAAGTTTTAGAACAGAATAAAAAGTTTTTAGGAATTTCAATGTCTGATTATAATGACCTTTCTTCGAAAAGCAGTGTTAATAAAAAGATGACAGGAAGACGGTTTTCATCGGTATCGGATATAAAAGAAACTTTTGAAAAATTAGTCATCGATGCCGGGAAGAAAGGAAGTTCCGGTGGTTCGGGCGGTTCCGGAGGTGGTTCGGGAAGCTCCGGCAAGGGTTCGGGAAATGCAAATTTAATTCTCGGAGATACAGTACCTAAAGTTAATAAAGAGGTTTTTTATGATTTGGACGGCGTACAATGGGCAAAGGAAAGTATACTCGGACTTTATGATAAAGGTGTAGTTTCGGGAAAGAGTGATGGTACATTTGCACCATATGATTTTATTACAAGAGAAGAGTTTGCTAAAATGCTGACCCTGGTTTTAGGTTGTGCTGATAATAATGCTGTGTGTCATTTTAGTGATGTTTTGCCCGGTGCATGGTATTACAGCTATGTAGCATCAGGAGTAAATGCCGGACTTATAAAAGGAGTGAGTGAAGAAAATTTTGGAACGGGAGAACATATCTCAAGACAGGATATTGCGGTATTAATAAATCGTGGAGCAATATTTGCAGGAATAACATTCGGTAATACTAAATTAACAGATTTTTCGGATTTTAAAGATGTTTCGGACTATGCAAAAGAGGCAGTTTCAGCAATTTCCGGTGCAGGACTAGTGAACGGAACAGACGAGGGAAACTTTGAGCCAAAACGTGGTGCAACAAGAGCGGAGACTGCAAAAATCCTTTACGGATTTTTAAAGCTTATAGGATAAGGAGGGATTTTTTATGCTTAAAACCAAATTTTTAAAACTTTTTTCATGTTTGTTTTTAATCGCAGGTATGTTATTTTCTGTGTCAGCAGCTGCTGATAGTTTCGATGCGGAATGCAAGCTTTTATCGGATCTTGGGATTATAGATGAAAAGGTTGTAATTGATGATAAAAACATTACACGTGCGGAGTTTGCTGTAATGGTTGCTAATATGCATGGTTTTTCCGGTGAAATCTCTGGAGCATCAGGTTTTGTAGATGTTGAAGATGAATATTTTGCTAAAAGTGAAATAAAATATCTTGCAACATATGGTATCATGAGAGGAACATCTTATGACAGATTTAATCCGGGAACTATAATAAAGACTGAGGATGCATACAGAGTTATATTTAACGCTTTAGGTTATACAGATTATATTTCAGAAAAATATGATACTTTAGCATCTGCGGCAGCTGTTTTGGGTTTAGACCGTGGACTTTCAAAAAATCCAGAGCTTTTAAAAAAAGATGCGGTTAAGCTTTTATATAACTCCTTAGATACTGATATTTTAGAGATTACATACTCCGGAAACAGATATTCTGTAAACCTTGAAACAGAGAAAACACCCCTTACAGAGTGGTTGGAGCTTGACTATACCGAGGGGGTAGTATTAAAGGTTTCAGATTCTTCACTTTCTAACGATTCCTATAACGGCGAATTTATTATCGGAAATACGTCTCTTGGGATTTCTGAGGATAATAATTTTTATGATTATTTAGGATATTACTGTCGTGGATATTTTGATATTGAAACAGAGGAATTAAAAGCTGTAGAAATTATAGACAGTAAAAATGATACAGATGTATATGACACAAAGGATATAAGCTATAAGGACGGCACTCTTACATGTATCATTAACGGAAAAAGTAAAAGAATTTCCATCGCTGCAAAGGATGATGTTGTTTTAAACGGAGTTCCGATAGCAGCAAAAGACAGAGAAAATACAATAAACAATGCTGACGGAAAAATCATAATAAACAAAATTCCGGGACATGACGGAAAGATAGTTATGATAATTTCTTATGAGACATATTGTATAGGAGGAGTATCACCGGATAATAACATTGTTTATGACAAAGCAGTTCCCGGGAGAACTCTGGAGTTGGATTTTGATAATCAAAAAATATTTATAGACCGTACTTTTGATAAGTTAAAAACCGGAGATATCCTGACTGTTTTAAAACATGGTTATAATGGTGATATGACTGTTTGGGTATCAGAGAAGAAAGAAAATGGAACTGTATCTGAACAAAGAGCAGATGAGGGAATAATAAGTCTGCATGGCATAGATTATGAATTTACAAAGGATTATTTAAAATCAAGCAACAGATTGCCTTCTCTCGGAGCTTTGGTGACATTATATTTTGATGCTTTCGGAAGGGTTGCGTATGTAACCGAGGGGGATGTTGACACATATACGTATGGATTTTTATATAAATTAATAGTTTCAGAGGATGACGAATCTTTAAGACTTAAAATATTTAATCAAAACGGTGAGCTTATAATAGTAAAAACTCAGGAAAAACTGAAAATTGATGGTGGAGTTTATTCAGAAATTTCAGCAAAAAAGACTGCACTGGGAGCTGATAACGGAAATAATGAAAGCTACAGACTTATAAGATATAAACAAAATACAAAGGGGGAAATTTCAGAAGTTGATACAACTGTATCGGGTAATCGTGAAAAAGATACAAATTCCCTTAAAAAGGTACATTCGCTGAATAGTGACGGTTCTCTTTATAAGATGGTACCGAAAGCTTTTGGTGGTACAGGAGATATCGGACTTCAGGTTGTGACAGATTCTTCGACTGTTATAATGACCGTTCCTACAAAGGATACACAGGACGAGAATGTATTTAAAATCGGTAAAAGCTTTGAGAACGACAAAAAATACAGTTTTGAAGCATACAAGTCAAACTCTAAGGATATTCCTGCAGATGTTTTGGTTTTCTATGAAGAAACTGCAACGGTAGATCAATACAGTTATGGATTTATTTCTGATATTAAAGTAGTGTATGATAACAGTACATGCGAAGTTTTAACCGCTCTTACCGTTGTAACATCAACTCAGGGAGAAAAGGTATTCTATGCAGATTCTGACTTTGATATTGAAAATTCAACAGTAATTGATAGTGAGGAAAAAAGAATACCGGAGAAAGGCGATATTGTAATAATGTCCTTAAATTCGCAATCAAAAATTATGGACATAAAAATCGTTTATGATGCAAACAAAAAAGAATGGCTTGCAGTTACATCTCCATATGGTAGTATATATAATGACCATCTTTATCACGGAACAATCTACAGAAAGGATTCCGGATATTTACAAATTTCAAAAGGGATTATAACTGAACCGGTATCAGATAATAATCTTTGTCCGATACCGTGCGGAGCAAATGTGAGGTATATAAAATATAATAAGAAAACAAATCAAGCAGAGAATATAACTCAGATGGCAATACTTGATTTTGACAGTGTAGGTGATGAGGCAAGCGAGGCAGTAGTTATCACAAGAGCAGCGAGTGGAGTTGTTGTTGTAATTTACGAGTGAGGTGATAAGTAGCATGAGTGGAATAATGAAGAGAATCATAAGTATTGCAATCAGTGTATCTGTTCTTTTAAGCTTTTTCACTGCAGAAGCTGAAAAACGTGATTTTTCGGATGTTGATGAGACCTGTTTTGCTTATGAAGAAATAAATTATCTTTCAGATAAAGGTATTATAAGAGGGATAGGAGATGGTATATTTGCACCTGAGAATTTTGTAACAAGAGCTGATTTTGCAGTTATGGCTGATCGGGCAATGGAACTTAACGGTGGTGAGAATATTCAATTTTCAGATGTTTTTTTGTCTGATTATTACTATTATCCGGTGAAACGTGCAGCAGAGGCCGGTATAATAAAAGGTGTTGGTAACGGTGAGTTTAAACCGAAGCAAAATATAACAAAAGAAGAAGCAGCAAGCATTTTAGTGCGTTCATATGAGTCTCTTTATGGAGTACAAGATGGGGAGACGGTAAATTTAGCTGATGAAGATAAGATTTCAAACTGGGCAAAGGAAAATGTTAAAAAGGCAGTTTTATTGGGTTTTTTAGTTATTGATAACGACGTTGTAAATCCCCGGAAATATATGACAAGAGCAGAGACTGCTTATGCAATATCCAATTATCTTATGTTATTGTCTGTAAATGACAACTGGGATATTGACAGACCATCAAGCTTTACTCAGACAACAGCAAGAGGAAATATCTTTCTTACGAGCATGAGCGAAAAACTTATAACCTTGAATACGGAGAAAAAATCGGTTGAGTATTATATCCGTGACTATTGGGGAAACGAGAAAGAATCGGGAAGTATTGTGATAACTGATAAAAAACATGTTTTTGATGTATCTGATTATACCCCGGGATATTATGAGCTATATATTACAGCAAGAGACAGGGAGGGATTAAAAGAAGAAATTGCAAAAACATCATTTTGTGTTTTTGAGGATTTTGATTTTAAAAACCTGGAGTATTCGCCTTTTGGTATAAATACCCATATAACAAGAGGTTCAAGCGGATGGAAGCCTGACCTTTTATACGAAGCATCTCTTGCAGGAATAAGACATATAAGAGATTCAGATGAATGGCATGGAGTTGAAAAACAAAAAGGTGTTTATACGGATACATGGGCATCTCACAGACAGATAATGCAAAAGTATAATATAGATAATTTATGGGTATCTGCCTTTGTAAACCCGTTTTATGACCATAGCTCTACACCTTATACCGATGACGGCAGACTTGGATATGCGAATTACTGTAAGGGAATCCGCGACATCTGGGGCGAGGATATGAAGTATATGGAGGTATATAATGAATGGTGGGGACCACAGTTCGGAGACCGCGGAAACGGTGAAGCAAATTCTTTGCCGGAAACCTTTGTACCATTGGTTAAAAAGACTTATGAGATTGTAAAGCCTCATCATCCTGATGTTGTTTTGATGCCAACATTCTCAACTAATGCAAACCGTTATCAGCCGAACTGGAATACAAAGCTTTTAAATCTTGGTATTTTAGATTATATTGATGCAATTGCCTTACACGGATATGCAGGAAATGATAAGACACCCGGGAAAACAGAGCCGGAAGGATCAATTGCAGCAACGGTTTCAGAGCTTAGAGAAGAGCTTGATGAAAAATATCCTGAGCGGGATATAGATATTTTCGTAACGGAAACCGGGTTTAATACAAGCACTAATAAATACGGTATAAGTGAAAAACTCGGAGGATGGTATGTACCTAGAATTTTCACAAGCTGTATGGCTTTGGGTGTTGATTATATCTGGTGGTATGACCTAATAGACGATGGAAACACAGATTCTGAGCATGAGGATAGGTTTGGGACATTGCGTGCTTTCGGAAGCGAGTGGGGGAACTATACTCCAAAGCCTACATATGTAGCATACGGAGCGTTTGCAAGATTAATTGCAGGGCAACGATTTGGTGAGAATAAAACAAATGGTGATATTTACTGGTATACCTATGAAGGTGAGGGTGAAACCACAAATGTTATTCATGCAAGAGATAATGTCAGAAAAAATGTAACAGTATATACATCATCTCCTGTTGAGGTTACAGACCTTATGGGCGGAAAAGAAGTTTATACTCCGATTGACGGAAAGCTTTATTTCACAATAAGTGGAGAATCTGTTTATATTAAAGGTGATATTGAAAAAATAGATGAGGGTGCACCGATAGATTTTTCAGTTACGGAAGAGGTTATTTTAGAGGAGGAATATGCAGTAAATATAGAAAATTCCGATGCTGATATAACTGTTTTAATTAATGGCAAGGAAGCGGAAAATACATTTACTCCTGATGTTTTGAGAAAAATGGGAGATGCAACTGTTATCGCAAAGTTATATAATGATGGCAAAGTATGCGGAAGAATAACGAGAGAGGTTACACCCGAAGAGAGATATAAAGTCAGCGGTGTTGGTGACCTTGAATCAAATGATGTGGGAATTGACGGATTTATCAATGCGTATATTGAAAATTATTCACCCAAAACACTCCATGTTACCGGGGGCGCATGGACATTAGGTAATAGAGAGGGAACCTTTATAACAGATGAAGAAATCTCGGGAAATTCAGCAAAAACCATAAAAATTCCGGTTGGAAGAGTTGAGCCAGGTAAAAAGTATGATTATACTCTGCGTTTGCAGGTTGACGGAATAACTTCCGGGAAACGTGACCTTAAAGATACAATATCATTTAACACCGTAGAAAGGTTTACACCGGAAATTGATGGAAAGGTTGATGAGGGATTAGAGAATTTAAGCTTTATGAACTTAGATGAAGGAACAGTTTCGTCTTTGATTGACGGAAGAAAGCATACCGGGCCATCAGATCTGGGTGGCAAAGGCTGGATGAGCTTTGATGATGAGTATCTTTACTGGCTTGTTTTAGTTACGGATGATGATCATAACACACAAGAAACAGGTGAGCTTATGTGGAGAAATGATGGATTGCAGTTTACTCTCTACTGTGAAAATTCAAAGGTTTATGACACTTCATCAAAATACTTTGAATTTGGAATAACCTTACGTGAGGAAGGCCCCGAAATGTGGCGCTGGATCACAATTGACGGTTTACCGGAGAACAAAGCAGAGATTCCGGGAGCGAAATTTGCAGCATCCCGTAATGAGGGGGAGAAAACCACATATTATGAGATAGCAATTCCATGGAAAACACTTTCAATTAATCCGACAATTGAGAAGAATATCCGATCAACTTTGTTAATTAACGATAATGATTCGGGACAAAGAAAGAGCTTTTTAGAATGGGGAAGTGGTATCGGATATGGAAAAGATCCTGAAAAGTTTATAAAATACATTATTGCAGGAGGTAATACAAAATGAATAAAATAAAAAAATTACTTGTGTGTGTTTTAACATTTGTAAGTTTTTGTTCTGCTTCATCTGCGGCACCTTTTGAAAAGATTACTTCCGGAAAAGATAATTCTCCCAAAGAAAATGTATTTCGTATTATAGGGACAGATATGGAATTTATCCTTCTTGATACATCAGAAAATCAGGAATCTAAGTTTTTACTTATGGCAAAAAGCTATTTTCCTAAAAGGTCTTACGGTAAAAACCAACGTTTCGACCCGGAGGATCCGGGAAATATTGCATATTTTTTAAATAATGAGTTTTTGGAAGAAGGTATAAAAGACGGCTTTACAAAAAAACTTTATAAATTACCCCAAGAGGTAGTAGAGAGTATTGATAAAAACCATGTATGGGAGACTGAAGCAGGAAAAGCGACAGGCAACTGCCCGGAAAGCTACACCTTTAAAGCAGGAATTTCGCTTTTATCCCAGACTGAATTCTTAAAGTATCAAAGCAAAATCGGAATGATTGATGAATTTTCAAATCTTAAAGATTCACCGACATTTGTCGGCTGGTGGACAAGAACGGGTTCTGAGACGTCAGAAATGATTTGTATAAGACCTGTTACCGGTAAAACACAGACCTATGGTTGGGCATCAGGCGATGCAGGGCTTAATTTCAGACCGCTATTCTGGGTTGATATTGACTTTTTCAAAAATGTTAAAATTGATATCGAAACCGCAGGAGAAAACGTAAAGGCAGAAATTAAAAAATACTATTCTGTAGATGAACTTAAAAAACTTTATTCTCTCGGCAGAATCTATGATTGTCTCGGTTTTACACCCGAAGTTGAGATTTCAAATGTGGATGTGTCAAAAGATCCCGGTGCATTAAGAAAGATTAATATAAAAGCAGACTATAAAAACAATCTCACGGAAGAAATTTCGGGAAACATTATTGCCGTAAAATATACATCGGGCGGATTCCCTAGACAAATGGTAAGCATACCGTATACATTGTCAGGGAAGGAAAATAAAACAGTAAGCTTAGATTTTAATTTAAAATCGCCTTTGGTAACCGGAGAATACATTAAGTTATTCTACTCATCAGTTTCTGACAGGATGGGGAATACATCAAATTCAGTTATTATAAATTAGGAAAGGAGGAAGAAAAATGAAGAAAGTAATTTCACAGATTTTAGCTTTATCGGTTTTAATGTCTTACTCTGTAAGCTTTGCTGAAGATGATGTTTCAGAAATATCAGAGCCGCAACTGAAAATTATGACAGTGTCAGGAGAAGAAGTTTCATATGGAGAGACTCTTTATGCTACAGTTTCAGGAGAGATGAGCTCAGTTTTGTGGCAAAGAACGGACGGTAAAACGACAATTGATTTAGGCGAGAGTACAGAATATGTTGTAACAGAAGCGGATATGGGATATTCTATTCAGGTAAGCGCGGGTGGATATATATCAGCGCCTGTAGAAATTGAAAGTTATTATAAAAATGTTGACGGAACAGATAAATCATACGCTACAAATGCTACATATACAATGAACCGCCGCTATTCTAATCCTGATCGTAAATTTTCTGTAAAAGGGAGCTCAAAAGAATTCGTTTTAGCAGACACTTTCAACAATGAAGAATCAAAGTATTTTATTGTGGCTGATAACGGCTATGGTCCATACACATATGCAGCAAACGGAACTGTTTCAGCGGAAGTTACAAATGATGGAGGAACAGAGACTGTCTATCAGACTCCTATATGGGATCCTGAAAAAGTAAATGAAGATACAATTGATAAAAATAAGTTTTTTGCATACTGGATTAATTCAAAAACCGATGGTGGCTTTTTAACTCCTGAAAATGCGTCAGGTTTACCGCAGAAAATGATAGACTATATCAACTTCGACCACATCTGGAGAACTGAAGGAACGCCTAACTGGAAAACCTGCTCATCTCCGAAAGAGTCATGGGAAAGCTACACATTTTCTGCCGGAGTGACGATTCCGTCATATTCTGAGATTCTCTATTATGAAAATGTCGGATTTTCTACAAAGGATATTGACGAGTCAGGTCTTAGCTCAGCAAAAAGAAAAATATGGAGTAGAACTCCTGTCGATACCAATAAAAGTGCTGCAGGTGTTGGTGACCGTGACAAGTGGGCATTAAACTTTTATGTATCCTATGATACATCAGATACGAATGTCAGAACAAATCATACTGTATCAGATAACTTGTTTGTAAGACCTGTATTTTATTTAAAAGACGGATTCTTTGCAAATGTTCCGATAGATTTATCTACTGCAGGAGCAGATATAATAGACGAAATCAAAAAACAGGATACAGCGGATTTATTCAATATTTACACGGCGCAGGAAATTGTAGACATTTTAGGACTAGAACCTCCCGAAGGCTATATATTTTTATCGGATATTAAAATAAAAGTAAAGGGCATGGGAGAACCTGAATACGGCAAAACCTTAGTTCCTGAATTTACATATGGTGAAAACAACAAATATCCGTTAAAGGATTATAAGATAGAATGGTTATCAGGAGAGGATACGGTATCTGATGCAATAGATGAGTATATTGTAACCGAGGCTGACTGCGGTAAAAGTATAAGATTTAAGATATCAGTTACAGATGAGAACGGAAACGAGGTAACAGCTGAATCGGAGTCTGTAAATATTCCAACTCTTTATAACAGTCCTGTATTTCCAAACTATGCGACAAGCGGAATAAAGGATTCAAAGCAAGAAAACGTTTTTACTGTAGATGGGAAAGAATTTACATTAGTGGACACCTTTGATAATAAAAAATCTACTTTTTACGTTGTTGCAAACGATTCTTACGGAAACTATAATATGACAACTGTGAATATGGATGAAAGTGATGATACAAGCATAATAAGCTGGCTGAATAATTCATTCATAAAAGACGGAAACGGAGATAATAAACTTCCTGACGGAATTTCAGACTTTATCGACTATGACCATATATGGCTTAGCGAAGAGGCGGATGCATCTCCGTTAGGTCAGCTTGAATATTCTTTCAGGGCAGGAGTAACAATTCCGTCGGTTTCAGAGCTTGTAAGATATAAAGACATCTTAGGTTACGCAGAACCGGATTCAAACTATTGGACAAGAACAGTTCCTGACTGGAAAAATACTTCAAAGCCGGAAGCAGAATATCTGTTCACTATTCAAGGATTGAAAACAGTGGATTCTCTGAAGGTTTCGCATTGGGAATTACCGTCAGGAACCGGAGTGAGACCTCAGTTTTATTTAAAGGAAGATTTCTTTAAAAATGTAAAAATTGATATAGAAAAAGCTGGAGAAATGGTCATAGAACGGATGAAAGACAGATACAGAGTGGAAGATCTTACGCATTTATATGATGTTGAGATTTTGGAAAGTAAGGGATTTTTACACAGCCTTGAGCTGGATGTTGAATTTTTATCAGAAGGTGTAACTATAGATTCTCTTTTGGGTGTAGAAACATTTGAGGCAGAAATCAACTTAAAATCCAATACAGAAAATACGGTGTCGGGTCTATTGATTTTCAGCTTATACGATGAGGATATGAGTACAAAAGCCATAACATTTAAAAAGATTACAGCGGGTGGAAACAGTAATGCGTCAGTTACAATGACCCTTTCTGATTTAGAGGGTGTAACGGACGAAGCTAATGCAAAGGTGATGTTCTGGAACAATGCCTTTGATATGGAAGTTTTAAACGCACATCACAGTTTTAAGTAATGTGTAAAAAAATAAAAAAGGAGCGAATTTTTATGAAAAAAACTTTATCAGCCATGTTGGCTACGGCAATGCTTATAACAGCAATGCCAATGAGTGTAATTCACGCAGAGACTAATGATACGTATTTTACCGAGCAGAGAACAGTTGACTACGATTCTGCATGGGGAGCTAATGCGTGGAAAGTTATTTCGAGTCAGACTACAAATACCGACTATACATTCATAGTAAAAAATGGTGAAAATAATGAGTCGTTTTCTCTCTTGGAAGTTGATGCGGACGGAACATCATCTAAGTATTTTGTAATAGCAAATCAAACATACGGCAAACGTCAGCAGTTCGCAGTAAATGCCGATGTTGCAAATTACTGGAAAAATCCCACAACAGAGGAAAAAACAGCATTAAACAACAATATCGATTCAATTGCAAGCAAATATAATACATATTGGTTAGACGGTCAACATTTTGAAAAAGGTTGGAGCTTAAATGGATATTCATATCTTTTCGGAACATCCCCTTTGATTTCTTATATAGATAATTCCCATGTGTGGACATGTGAGCCAACCCCAAATGCAGCAGTTCCTAATGATAAGTATACATTTACAGCAGGTATTGCTCTGCCGTCAGCAAGTGAAATTAATACATATGCTGACAGATTTGGTATTGCAGAAACAGGGGCAGACGGATTTGCAACAAGAACTATGATAAACTATAATAACGGAACTAACCGTTATATAGGTGTCGCAAAGCCATGGTCAACAAATCAATGGTATCCGGCACAGACTTTATTGCCTCAGACAGCAAGCTTGCAAATTCGACCTGTATGTTGGTTAAATGAAGACTTTTTTGCAAATGTGCCTGTTGATTTAGCTACTGCAGGAGCAGCTGTTAAACAGGAAATTAAAAAACAGGATGTATCAGAGTTACTTGAAATCTATTCAGAAACAGATCTTGAGAACTATCTCGGAATGGATATTTACACAGTTACAATTAAAACTCTGTCAGGTGAAGCTATTGCCTACGGTGAGACTTTGAAAGCTTCAGTTGACGGTAAGGATTCTTCTGTAACATGGCAGAGAGTAGACTCTGAAGGTAATGCAGAAGAAATTGCAAACGGAACAGAGTATATTGTAACTGAGGCTGATATGGGATATTCTATTCAGGCAACTGACGGAAAAGTTACATCAGCTCCGGCACTGATTGAAAATTATGTTAAAACTTATAATACAAACAGTAGCTATAAGATGAATAAAACATCAGATGCAAATGCTTTATTTAAAGTGAAGGATAGCGAAAGAGAGTTTGTTCTTGCAAAAACATTCAATAATAAAGAGTCGAAGTATTTTGTAGCCGCAAATGAGACTTATGGTACAAAGCAATGGTATACAGACGGAAGAGAAGTAACATTGTCAGATCAAATTACAAAGGTGACACTTACACCAATATGGAACCCAAATGCCGGGACTGATGATGTGTTAGCATACTGGATGAATGGTACATTTATTAAATCCGGAAACGGCGGAAAACTCCCTCAGGAAATTATAAATTATATCAATATGAACCATATCTGGAGAACAGAGGGTACTACAACCAGACCGTCAGATAATGTAGAAAGTTATGTATGTACAGCAGGTGTTGTGGCACCATCATTTTCCGAATTACAGCATTATACAAAAATTGGTTATAATGTATTAAATTATGACGGAACTCCGGTATCGGCACAGAAAATATTCAGTAGAACTCCCGTTGACAGACCAAGTGCATCGGCATATCAGTGGTCTTTGAGTTTCTATTTAACAAGTACAAGTTCTAATGATACACAGTGTTACTCAAACCATACAGGAGGCGCTGCAAACGGTATAAGACCTGTATTCTACTTGAAAGACGGATTTTTTGCAAATGTCGCAATTGATCTTAAAACTGCAGGTGCAGACGTTTTAGAAGAAATCAAAAAAGAAGATATTGATGCACTTCGTGAACTTTACACAGATTCAGAGCTTACAACATATTTAAGCATTGACTTAAGTCAGTATCCTGAGATTAAAACATATAGCGGTGAAGATTTAGCATACGGTGAAACAGTTTATTCTACTGTTTCAGATGCAACATGGAAGATTAATAACGAGGAGATCAGCGTTTCAAATAATTCTTATATTATTACAGAAGCAGATGCAGGAAAGACAATTGCTGTAGAGTATGAAAAAGACGGAAAAGTTTACAAAAACAGCTATGATATTCCGGCACTTGAAAATTCACCTCATTCACCGAACAATGCAATTACTGCAAGTAAGGAATCAGAAAATATTATTAAAGTCGACGGCAGAAGTTTTACGGTTGTTGAAGACTTTAACAATAAAAAATCAACATTTTTTGTTGTTGCAAATGAGATTTACGGAAACTACAGTGTTACATCAAGAAAGATGAACCCGGAAGCTGACGGTAATGTAATGAAGTATCTGAACGGTACATTTAAAACTTCCGGAACGGAAGATGGCAAGAAATTACCTCAGAATATTATAAACTATATTGACAATGACCATATCTGGTTGACTGAAGGTACACCTCTCTATACTGCAGACCCTATGGAAAGCTACACATTTACTGCCGGAATTTCAATTCCGTCTGTAAATGAAATAAAACGATACAAAGATACCTTTGGTTGGTATGCAACAGCATTTGACGGAAGTACATTTGCCCCATACTGGACAAGAACGGCAGCAAACCACGCAACAGGCGAATGGGTATATGTTGCAAATGGTGGTGCACAATCTGATACACAGGTTGTTATGTCTCACTGGAACCTTGACGGTTCAACAGGTATAAGACCTGAATTCTATTTAAATGAAGACTTCTTCAGAAATGTAGCAATTGACAATTTCAGCGACTTAAGACGTGACAGTGCATTAACCGAGATGCTGACATCACGTTATTCAATGGAAGAGATGTATGCGCTCTACGGACCAAAGGGTCAGGACATATTTGATAAGCAGGGACTTCTGGATTTAGGTTTTATATCAGACGGTTCAAACCTTGAAGTGACATTTAAAAACGCAGACGATGAGGAATTTAATACATTAGAAGGTCAGACGGAAATTTGTGCAGAAATTGTAGTTACAGCTGGTAAAAAAGCCGTAAATACTATTGCAATATTTGCTTTATATGATGACGAAGGAAGGCTTGTTGCTACAAACTTTGCAAACGTTAATGCGGCATCAGGCGAGAGTAAGAATGTTCCGGTTAAACTGACAGGACTTTCAAATCTTACTTCTGATTATACAGCAAAAGTAATGTTTGTGAAAGACCTTTCGACTTTGGCACCGGATTTTGATAAAGTTTATTTTACAGAAACAGAGATTAATTCTGTAGAGACTTTAAGCTTTGATATAGGCGAAGAAACAGATAATTCAGCCGGCGGTTACAATTTTTTTTAGGAGAGCCAATTGCAATTTCCGTAACTGCTGATACTTCAAACGGTGGAACTGATTTCGCCTATGAGGTGACGGACTTTTACGGTGATGTTGTAAAAAGGAACGGAAAAAAATATTGCGGAGAGGGAACAGTTACAGTTTCCCTCTCAGGTCTTGATACAGGTTATTATGAAATAACAGCATATAATAACTTGTCAGATGAAAAAGAGCAATTGGCTAAGACTTCATTTTCAATATTAGAAGAACATGAATTCGGGTCGGCAGAGGATTCATATTTTGGTATGAATATGCATATGTACAGAGGCTCTACCGGGGATAAAAACGGTTGGGGGTATAATTTAATTAAAAACGCCTATAGTATCGGAGCTATGACGATTCGTGACGGAAGAGAATGGACTGATGCTGAAAACCCAAAAGGAACCTATAACTTTAAATACGCTCAGTTTATGGATATGATAGAAAATCGCAACATGGACTGGATTATGATAACAGGTTTTACTAATCAAAACTATGATAACGGTTTACCGCCGTATACCGATACAGGACGACAGGGATTTGCAAACTATTCAAAAGCAGCATTTGACCAGTATTCGGGATTTTTAAAATATCAGGAAATGTTTAATGAATGGTGGAAATATCGTGATGACGGCATAGAGCAAGTAAAAGGAACATACGATGAGTATCTTGAACTTGCAAAAATTGTCTATGAGACTATAGATAAAGAAAACTATCCTGATGCGGTTTTGTTTGGTGAGCTTAGTGCTGATATTGATGGCTGGTCAAAGCCTTTGATAGAGTCAGGTCTTACAGAATATATAGATGCTGCAGCATTGCATCGATATGGAATAAGCTACAGAGAAGAAAGTCCTGTACATCTCCCGGAGGATGATGTTGTAACCTCAGAAATCAAAAAAATCAGAGAATTGCTTGATGCAAATGGAGGAGAGAATAAACCAATCTGGTTAACGGAAACAGGATACACCACAACAATTAACAAATACGGTGTATCAGAATATGAACAAGCAAAATATTTACCGAGACTTTTATTAAACTTTATTTCAGAAGGTGCCCAAAAAGTTTTCTGGTACGACCTTTTAGATGATGGAGTGGCGGATTATGCAGATAAAGGAGCAACACACGAATATCATTTTGGACTGTTGCGTTCGAAGTTAAATGAATTGGGAGGATATTCTCCAAAACCTGCATATGTTACATATGGTGTTTTAACCCGTGCTTTAGATGGAAAGTTTTTTTCTGAAAAGCAAATAAAAGATGAGAATATCTACCGCTATATATTTAGAAACGATAATTCTGAAACATCGGCTTTATGTGCTGTAAGCAATACAGAGGTTACATTAAAAGCTGATAACAAATTGACGGTTACAGATATTATGGGAAGAAAATCAGAATTAATTCCTGAAAACGGGGAGATTACCTTTATTTTAACAGGAGAAATGATTTATATTGACGGAGAATTTTCACTTTAATGTATTGACATATTAAAAACATTTGTGATATAATTGCTCATAATAAAAGATGCGAAAGGGAAATGATATTATGAAAATAGGATTATCAGCAAACATGTACCAAAATGCATATGACCGATGGGGAGAATTTCGGTACAAGAAATTAAAAGAGCATGGATTTTCGGCAATGGATTTTGGAATGGCTAACACAGATTCTGCCATTTACATAGCATCAGAAGAAGAGCTTCGCAAAATGATGGATAATGAAAAGCATTTAGCAGAAGAGGCGGAAATTGAGATTTCTCAGGTTCACGGTCCATGGCGTTGGCCTGCTTGTGATTTGACAGAAGAAGACAGAAAAGAACGGATGGAGAAAATGAAAAAATCCATTTACGCGACTTATCTTTTAGGCTGTCAAAACTGGGTTATTCATCCTATAATGCCATACGGCGTTGAAGAAATTGATACGGAAAATGCTGAAAAAACATGGGAATTAAATCTTTCTTTTATGAGGGAACTTTTAAAAACTGCGAAAGGATATGGAGTTACAATATGTCTTGAGAATATGCCTATGCATAAGTTTTCTATTGCAAAGCCCAAAGATATTTTGAAAATGGTCAAAACGATTAATGATGATAATTTTAAAATTTGCCTGGATACAGGACATGTCAGTGTATTTCCTGATTTATCAGTAGGGGATGAAGTAAGAGCTTTAGGGGAAGAAATCCGCACACTTCACATCCATGATAACCGATTTGAAAGAGATTTGCACTTACCTCCGTTTTATGGAGAAATTAATTGGGCTGACTTTGCAAAGTCTTTAAAAGATATTAATTATGATGGGGTGTTCTCTCTGGAAACTTTGCCTCCGGCAAATCTTGATGATGATATATTTGAAGCTTTATGTATTCAGCTTTATAAAATATCAGACAGAATTATAAACTGAAAATTAATCCCATTGATAAAAAAAACCGCTTAGCTTGAACCCATCCCTGTCAAGTAGACAGTGTAAATAACAAAAATTTTATGAAATACATCCCATGTTTTTATGGGGTGTATATTTTTATGCTACCATTAACTCATGGTACTCCATCGGCGATAAACAACCGAGTTTTTCTTGATAACGATTGTTATTGTAATAATAGATATAATTTTCAATAGCTTCCTTTAATTCTTCATATGTATTGAATTTGTTCAAATAGTACATCTCTGTTTTGAGAATACCCCAAAAGCCTTCCATTGGTCCGTTATCGATGCATTTACCAACTCTTGACATACTCTGTATCATATGTGCCTGCTGAAGCTTGTGTTTAAAAACAGGGCTTGTATATTGGAATCCTCTATCACTATGAAATAACGGTGTTGCACCGGGATTTTCAGAAATAGCAATATCAAATGTTTCAAAAACAAGCTCGTTATTGTTTTTGTGTCCTAATACAAAAGATACAATTCTTCTGTCGTACAAATCAAGAATAGCACTTAAATACGCCTTTTCATTTATACCATATTTAAATTCAGTTACATCTGTAAGCCATTTCTGATTGACTTGATTTGCACTAAAATCTCTGTTTAAGATATTTTCTGCCGCTTGTTCTTTTGGTGAACGGATAGTACATGAATTGCTTTTTCGTCTGATTACAGAATACAGTCCTAAAGCTCGCATAATTCGTCTTATCTTTTTGTGGCTATGGTTTGTTTTATATTTTCGGTTAATATGTATTTTCATCATCTTGCTACCATAAACACCATTGCTGTCGTTATACATATCTGTTATCTGCTCTGCAAGTAGCTCATTCGCTATTTGTCTATTGCTTGGTTTTCGATTAATCCATTTGTAATATGCTGCTCTGGAAACTTTTAATTTATCACATAGATAAGCTATTGAATATGCCTTTTCTTCGTTCAGTTCTTTAATGGCAATAAATTTAACTTCAAATCTGACTCCGCTTAACGATACCTCCTTTCCACCTCTTTCAATTTTTTTATGATATCAATCTCCATTTGAAGTTCTTGATTTTTAGCTGCGAGCATTTTGTTTTCAGCCTTTAATCTATCAAGTTCTGTCAACTCGTTTTCAGGCTTTGCTTTTCCTCGTCTGTCAAGCAATCCATCAACACCTTTTTCCTCGTATTTACGAACCCAGAGATATATTTGTTGATATGAGACATTGAATTTATCCATTGTTAATCCATAGTTTTTACCATTTGCAATACAAAACTGTACTATTTCTATTCTTTCCTCAAATGTTGTTTTTCTTGCTTTAGTCATAGGTTTTCTGCCTCCTGAACCGGTAGATTTTAATTCCTTATGACTATCATTATACACCTTTATCCATCGTCTGAGAATACTGTCTGATGAAATTTTGTACTTTTGACAAATATCGTTCATTGAACCTTTGCCTGAAAGATAATCTTGTACAGCAAGCATTTTAATATCTTTATTCCAGCCCTTGTTTACCTGACTTGGAAACAACCCATCTGCTCCTTGAGAACGATAAATTGTTAACCATCGAATGAAATTACTTTTGTTAATATCAAATCGTTCTGCTATTGACTTTATACTTCCTTCTCCATGCACATAGGCTTCCACCGCCGCTATTTTTAAATCATATGGTGTGTTTGATTTTCTTCCCATGGAAAAACCCCCTTAGAATAGTCTTGAAATATTTTTGTTATTTCAAGTGTCTACTCTAAGGGGATTATATCATTTCGTCTTTGCCGTTTTCTTTTATCGGTATTATTTTTGTATTAAACAATAAGTTCAAAATTGCATTCAGAATTGATAAAGCGATTTCTCTCTTCATCGGTTTCAAGGAGGGAATATGCTAT
>JAZULT010000101.1:0-3469 GCA_045603225.1 Clostridia bacterium
CTCCATACCTGTTATTGAACCAATATTTATTATGAGTCCGCTTTTTTGTTCACGCATTTGTTTTAATACTGCATGAGCAAAATAAAATGGACCTTTTAGATTTACATCAATTCCCCAATCATACACATCAATTGGAACATCCGGAAACTCAGGATATTCCTCTCTGTTAACATTTCTCATTCTTACTGCAGTTCCGCCAGCAAAATTTGCCATAATATCAATACTTCCAAAAGCTTCAACTGCTTTATCTCTTGCAGTACACACCTGAGAGTAATCACGCACATCACAGATAACGGCTATAGCTTTTCCGTTTCCTTTTTCATTGATTTCATTTACTTTCTCATTAAGCACTTCTTCGTTTACGTCGCACATAACAACGTTTCCGCCAAGCTCTGCAAAATTCTGAGCAAATAAAAGTCCCATACCGGAGGCGGCACCTGTTGAAATGGCTGTTTTTCCGCTAAAATTCATAGATATCACTCCTTTACGTGAATTATATATTACACGTACAGAAAAATCAATGCATAAAATGATACTAATTTGATGTTTTTGATACTATTTTTAATAAAATACTTGATTTTTTTGATTAAAAGAGTATAATTATATACAGGAAGTGATAAAATGAAACCATTTAATGAGATAACAATTACGAAAATAGAGAATGTAATAACGGTACCGTCACCGAGAGGTATCACCGAAAGAATAAAAAACCGTCCGATGTACGGACTGTCTTTTTGCGAAAGCGGACAGATTACATATACACATAAAGGAAATAAAATAATTTCTGACAGAAACCATGCCGTATTTCTTCCGTATATGGGTTCATACGAGCTTCACAGAGACAAAACAGGCGTGTTTCCTGTCATTAATTTTATGTGTACAGAAAAGATATTTGACACGGTTGTCGCTGTTCCCATAAAGGATACAGAAACATACCTGAAGGATTACGAGCAAATAAAAACACTGCTTCTTTTTGAAAGAAACAGAGCTAAAGTAATGAGCATATTCTATAATATTTTGCACAGAATGTATATCCAGAATGAACAGCACAGCGATATTATATCACCTGCCGTCAGGTATATCGAAAACAATTACTCAGATGCGGAGCTGTCAAATGAAATATTATCGGGGCAATGCAATATAAGCGAAGTGTATTTCAGACGCTTATTCACACAGCAGTACGGAATAACGCCTAAGCAATATATAATTGACATAAGAATACAAAAAGCAAAACAGCTCCTGTCGGACGGAATACTTAAAATATCTGCCGTTTCCGAAAAGTGCGGATTCTCAAATCAGTATCACTTCTGCCGTATGTTTAAAGAAAAAACAGGTATGACTCCAAGCGAATATATAAAGCAGAATAAAATTTATGGAATATGAATTGTAATTTATTACGTTATCAATATTAATCTATCACAATGTTGACTTTCAGCTCAATTTATGATATAATTAAATCACTAAAATCATAAAAAGGAGCAATGAATATGAAAAAGATTATTTCAGCACTATTTACACTCACTACTTTTTTAGGGATACTCACTCACACATCAAGCGCATCAGGCATTTATACCTATACTGTCATCAACGAAGAAGCTAAAACGGCTGAAATAACCGCTGTTTCAGCTCCTGTTCCGGAAAATATCGAAATTCCTTCACAATTGAACGGTTATAAGATTATATCTGTCGGAAACAGTGTTTTTCAAAACTGTACAGAATTAAAAAACATCACTATTCCGGAAGGCATTACATCGTTAGGTGAAATGGTTTTCAGCGGATGCAGTAACCTTGAAAATGTGACACTGCCGGACAGCATTACGAACATAGGAAGCTATGCATTTGAAGGATGCAGTAAAATTGCAGAAATTGATTTATCAGATTCACTTACAACTATTAATAATATGACATTCTTCGATTGCTCGGGACTCCGCAGCATAACAATTCCTGACAATGTCACAGTAATTGAAGATTCGGCATTTCTTTACTGCACTAATCTGAATGAAATAAATATTCCGAAAAATATTACACGTATAGAAAGTAAAGCATTTGACGAAACAGCATATGTTAATAATTCATCTAACTGGATTGACAATACTTTATACATAGATGACTGTATCTTAAAATACAACGGTACAGATAGTAATTATGTCGTTAAAGACGGAATTAAACTGATTGCAGACCGGGCATTCAATAACTGCACCACCCTTATAGAAATAGAAATCCCGGATAGCGTAAATTATATAGGTCTCGGTGCATTCCGGGATTGTTCAAATCTGAAAACTATCACATCTCCGTTTATCGGACACAGCAGAACTGAAAATTCTTTTCTCAAATATCTATTTGGTGCAGAAGAATTAACCGATTCAGATGTTATTCCGGATTCATTGGAAAATATTACAATAACCGATACGAAAGACATCTATCATTCAGCCTTCAGACAATGCTACAAATTAAAAAGAATTAATATTTCTGATAGTACAACTTATATGCCCGGCTCAGTATTTTCATCCTGTACGGCTCTTGAGGAGCTTACAATTCCGTTCATAGGAAATTCAAGTGATTCGGAACATAATTTGTGTACATTATTTCACACTCTTTACAAGCCTCTGAACCTTAAAAAGGTTGTAATAACCAACGCAACACAGATACCGGAAAATGCATTTAACGAAATTTTCAGCATAGAAGAAATATACATTAATGATTCTGTAAAAGAAATAAAGGCAGGTGCATTCACCAATTGCGAAAATCTTATAAAGCTTGTACTTCCAACGGAAAATATAATTGTAGATGAATCAAATATTTTCAGCGGTAGTCATAATGTTACTGTTTACGGAATACAGGGTTCCGAAATACATAAGCAAACTGCTAAATACGGAATACCATTTTTAACTCTGGACGGAAAAGAAGTTCCATTACCGGAAAAATATAACCTGATTGATGCAATTGCCGCAGTTTATGATAATAAAATAAATCTGTCATTAATTTTCAGGACGGAAATAAAATCAAGATTTATTCCTGTCGCGTTCTACGACGGTGATGACAGATTATGCAATGTTGAATTTGTATCTACGGATAATAATGCAGAAAATATGAGCTTATTGTTTGATGATATTCCAAAAGCGGAATATATCAAAATATTTCTGATGAAATCAAAGGAATCATTAAAGCCTCTGCATGTTCCGGAATCAATATATATTAAACGTTAATATCAGAATATTTCAGACATGTAAATTGTAATTTATCGGTGTTTGAAACGGAAAGACACGCAGGTCGTTCCCTACGGTGTGTTGAGATTTTTGTAGGGAACAACCTATGTGTTGTTCCGATAAATTGCAATAATTAATTCAATGAAATCGCTTGCGATTTCTACCATAACCTGTTGCAACGCAACAGATTTCACTGTCACAAGGTGACAATTTCATTCATCCTGCGGATGAATTTCACCCGATTGAAAATCGGATTTCACTAT
>JAZULT010000102.1:0-2152 GCA_045603225.1 Clostridia bacterium
TTTCCCTCTCTGACTGTACGGACTTTTCATATGCTTTGATTTTTTGAGGATATTTATTTGTGTTACAAGCTCCTCTTTTGTGAGTGAGTCATAGTCGATGCCGAGGGAGTTGAGATACATTCTGACCTTCTTTTCTTCGTCACTGCCCTCAAAACTCAATGCATCCTGCAACTGCTTTTGTGCATCTGCCGCAGGTGAAACAGTGTCCGCCGTTGTTCTGTCGGTTTTGTGGTTTTCACGGATTGTGCTGATAATACGGTCGAGATCTTTATGTATCACATGGCTGAAATATTCATCTTCATCAACATGTGCAAGTTCCAGTGTTCTGACGTACAAATCGTATTCATCGGAACATTTCTCCATCGCCGCATTTCGCACAACACCGAGAACAGCATTCAAATCGTTGATTCTCATATCGGTGATTCGATCAACATAGATTTCAATATCGGTCAGAAATCTTCTGAAATCCTCATGAGTTGCAATTTCACAAAGCAGTCTCGTATTAATCTTACCGCTTTTAAGTAAATCAATCATATTATTGTATAAATAAAATAATATTGGGTGTTGCTGATGAATGATAATAATACTATGACATTTAAAACCTTATACAGGAAGCACGAATATGATAAAAAAGAAAATCATTTGTGGGGTTTTTGGCATTATACAAGTGTAGAAGGATTAAAGGGTATAATCAGAGAAGAAGATGCGAAAGATAAAATAATTCGCTTCTGGTTTACACGGTGTGATTGCTTAAATGATTCTTCAGAGGGTGTTTATATAATCGAATTATTTCGCAGAACATGTATAAAGCTGCTTGAGGAAAAAGTTATAGACGAAACTTTTTATAACTGGGTAATTGACATCGAAATTCCCGATGAGCAGTTTGTTCATTATCCTGTTCCGCCACGGCAGGACTGCAACCATTATAGTATGATGGACTGTGTTCCTTGTGATGCTTATATATGCAGTTTTTCGCTGAAGAAAGATTCACTTGATATGTGGAGATATTATTCAAAGGGTAATGGCGGATATGCTATAAATCTTTTTTATAATATTTTTGAGGACCATGAAGACTACTGCATAGACGATTACGACGAAAACAGAGAGTTTAGTTGTATTCATTCTTTGAAGGTTATATATGATAATGAGGAAAAGAAAAAAATTATAGAAAGCATTATCATAGACACTTTTGCAGCCTCAAAAAATTCTGAAAAACCCGAAAAAGAAACAATGAATTTTATCAGGTATATTTTAAAATTTGTACAATTTAAATTTAAGCACGAGTGCTTTTCTAGTGAAGAAGAATACAGATTTGTGTTTTATCTGCCAAAAGAAAAACCAAAAGATTTAGCAAACAAAATGCCTAAGGTTGAGTACCGCTCACAGAATGGAATGCTAATACCATACATTACAGTTACAGCGAGAAGACATGTTATGGAGGTTATGACAAGTCCGTATAATTCATCAGAAATAATTTTGAAAACCACCCAAGATTATTTAACATCGTGCGGAATATTATTCGGCAGAGCTTTCGGAAAAAGTCTTAAGGGGTCTTACTGAAAATGCGCTCAAGTGTAAATATAACGGAGGCACTTTGCCGATTGGTTATTACATTGACAGTAATCAGTTTTTTCAGATTGACCCAATTACTGCACCTGTTGTGCTTGCTGCATTCAAAAGTTATGCCTAAGGTGCAAGTATGCGTGAGGTTACCGATGAAATGAACATCAAAGGTATCCGCACAAAGCTCGGCGGAAAAATCAGCGTCAACAGTGTCACCCGTATGCTTCATAACCGCAAGTACATAGGTGAATATAAGTACCGTGACATTGTTCAGCCGAACGGAATCCCGGCAATAGTTCCGCAAGAATTGTTTGACAAAGTTCAGGACAGAATGAAAGAAAATAAATAGGCTCCTGCCCGTCATAAAGCAGAAGATGATTACTTGCTGACAACAAAATTATTTTGCGATAAGTGTCAGAGTATGATGGTTGGCGAAAGCGGAACGAGCCACACAAAAGAGGTTCACCGTTATTACAAATGTGTAGGTGTTAAACGTCATCGGGGATGCGACAAGAAAACAGTCCGCAAGGAATGGATTGAAAACATTGTGATTGAAGAAGTGAAAAAGCTTCTTGCCAATCAGGATATT
>JAZULT010000103.1:0-122268 GCA_045603225.1 Clostridia bacterium
AGGAGGTACAGTCCAATGAGAAAGTAAATCAGACTTTAGTATGAAGATATTAAAAACAAACATGACGATGTTACGTTTTATATAGATTTAAAAAATAAGAAGTTATCCAAATCCAAATTCATTAATAATCTTCATATAAAAAAGTCAGGAAAAACAATTGTAAAATGGAATTTAAGAAAGAGAGGTTAACCATGATAGAGCCTAACGAACAACAGAAATAACCCTTGAAAGCCGGTGAAAGCTTCAAGGGTTATTTCATTTCAGTCTTCTTTTTTTCTTCCCTGTGAAAATGCTACAGAACGGTAATTTCCACCATCTTTTTTAGCACATTCTTCGTCCCAGAGTTTTTTCATATAGTCATATACATCATCAGAGATTTCCGGAGTACCTTTTGAAAATGTAGGTAAAAGCATATCTCCTGCCACTTTCGGGTCAGTGCAGGCAGTGTCACCTCTCCACTTTTCTCTTTCTTCTTTATTTCTGAGATTCGGAATTTCTTTTGGAATACCACCGTCAAGTATAGAACGATATGCAAACATTCCCGGCAAAAACATATCGAGAGCTTCATATACATCTATTATATCTGCATCTTCATTCCCCTTAATTTTTTCAATGAAATGATACATTGAATAAAAATCAGAACCGCCATGTCCGAAACCTTCAACCTTGTCCTCCATACCGTGCTTCGGTTCATAGCTTTCGAGCTTTCCTGTTCCGTATCCACCATCATATTCATCCACATTAACATAAATTCTGTCAATATGCCCGGCCTCTGCATCTTCTCTTGCACATTCCATTCTTCCTTTTGAACCGTATACAGAATACCAAATTGAATTTTTATAAAGGCCGCCGTGAATACTTTTTATAATCCCGCCGTTTTCAAGAGTAACCATCTCTATCCCGAAACTACCGGTTTTGGCACCCGTACGAAGATGTCTTGCATTTTTAGTTCCTTCAAAACCTGTAACCGACACAGGTCTCAGTCCCGTCATATGAATAACAGGCCCTAATGAGTGAGTGCAATAAAATGTTGAATACATATTGTTTCTCCAGTGGTCTTTTTCACCGTATGTAATACTCGGCCAGATATCCTCACAGTTATGGATATATTCACATTCTCCATACTCAAATTCACCTATTTTGTCCTGCGCATACAGCTTTTTCATCTCATACGGTGCCGGCATATAGCAGTAATTCTCACCGTATGCATATATCATTCCTGTCTCTTCAACTGCTTCAACAAGTTCCACTGCTTCCTTCATCGTCTGAACAGGAAGAACCTCCGAAAATACGTGCAAACCAAGCTTCATAGCCTTTATCGCAAACGGAGCATGTTCATTTGCATAGTTTGCAAGGACTACAGCATCCATATCATGCTTTATAAAATCTTCGAAATTATCGTAAAATGTAATATCAAGTCCATCAGCATTTTGTCTCTGTGCTTCGAGTGCTTCGGAAGATTTATCACATATTGCAACAACCTCAGCATTTTCAGCACGTTTACAATAGTTAATCATACTTGAGCCTCTGTATGCACCAAGTACACCTACTTTTATTTTTTTCATAATTTCTTTATCTCCTTTCAATCTGCATATAATTTGTAATTGTTGTTTTCTTGAAATAAATCACACCATTTTCAACACTGAAATCGACATTTTTTCCATCAAGCTCCAAACCTGATATATCACTGCAAAATTCCAATCCTAAAGATTTAAGACTTATTTCACCCTCATACACATCAATTCTTACGGTTTTATCGTTAACTTCAAAATTGCCCCATGCATCAGCAAGACTCCATATACATTTAAAGTCATTCGTCTTGTATGGGTTAAAACCGATATGATTATTTGGCATATCAAATTCAAAACCGCTAAGTATAGGTACAAGCGCATAACTAGCCATAGAACGTGCATAATTACTTCCACATTCGAATTCGTTCCATGGATTCCTTTTTTCACCATCGAATCTGTCTCGTATTGCTTTTACAACCTTTAAACCATCGTCAATCTTACCATGCGATAATAAAAGTCCTGCAAATGCATATTCAAAACCTGTCATGGTTTCTTCACTATAAGAGATAGGAATTTGCGGTTTTTCCACTCCGTCAGGATAATCACATATAATAGCACCCGATTCATCATTGAGAGAAAAAATTCTCCAGTGATTAATAAAGTCACGCATCGTCTCTTTAAAATTATTTTTCATCATTTCGGATAATGCACAAGAAATTTGTTCCTTATCGAATATTTCACCTAAGCCTGTTATATCAGCATGCCACTGTGCTAACATCTGGTCAATTGAAGAACCTTCTGCAATTTGATATTTTATTTGATTAACTTCATCGTTCCAGTAAGTCTCCGACGCCTCAAATTTGTCTGTTATTTCTTTGTTGGTTATATCAACTTTTTGGATGAAATATCTTCCATTAAACAAATTTTCCTTTGTCCATTTATATCCCTTCTCGAATAAATCACGATATTCCTGTTCCTTTTCAATATCACCCAAAAACTCCGCCATTTCAGCCGCAGCTTTGAGAGCTGCCAGATACATACCTTCCAGCCATGACGAAGGACCGAAAAGCTCCAGATCCAACGTATGATGCTGTCTGCCCTCAAGCACACCGTCTTTATTCGCATCCCAACAATCATTATTATGTTTGCTCCATGCATATTCCAGAACATTTTTTATATTTTGCCAGTTATTTTCAAGCCATTTGTTGTCCCCTGCTATTTTCCATTCTCTGTAACATTTGATGACTGTTCCCATTTGTCCGTCTACACAAGCCCTGTAATCAGACTTCTCTCTTCCTAACGGTAATCTGGTTCTGAATTGCATTCTGCCATATTCATCCGTATCATATTTAAATTCTGCATCTCTGATCGAACGTTCGAGGTCAGGGAATAAAAAACATAAAGCGTACGCATAATTCCATACATGCTGACAGGTTCCTTCACACAGTCCCATCAATTCAGCCACGCCTTCCCATCCATAGAACGAACCGTCCTCAAGCCTTAACACTGTAGGTGATTTTAACACAGAAAGGTTAGACGAAGCAGCATCAATAATTTCTTTCGGCAAAGATGATTCATGTAATGCTTTTTTGAATTTCAGCGTACGATTATATAAATCATCCCAGTTCTGAAGAGAATACTCAGCTGTTTGTAAAGAATCCTCAAAAACTGTTGCATAATAATTTTTCCAGGTCTTATGTGTTCCGTCATCGTTTTTACATTCGTCCCAATAGTTATAATTATTCGGAACATTCCATGACAGGATAAATTTCACTTTCTTTTTTTCATTCGGCTCCACCGTAATTTCTGCTATTAATGTACCTGTATCATTACCGCCGGCAGTATCATATATTCTTTCTTTCAGATTTTTCTTGTTGGAAAATTCGTTCCAGAACGACACGATACAGTCCTGCCATGTTCCGCGATACCAATATGATTGCGTATATGAAATATCACAGTCAGTCGCTAAAGTCAAATCACCGTATTCTATTTCTTCCTTACCGACACCATCATTAAACAACGTCAAAGTTTTTAATCCATTCTTTGTATCTGCTTTATTTATTGATTGCTCGAAAGGATTTGCTACCGAAAAAGCTATCTGATACTTTATACTTTCAGATGTTGTATTTTCAACCTCAAATTCAAAAAAAGCAGCAGGCAGGCTCGAATTTTTTGAATCAAGCGGAATAAATGGATTAAACGCCGTCATATTTATATTTGCCGGAAATTTATCATCTTTAAAATCAATAGATGCCATAGGGAACTCGCCATTAAATTCCACATTCTTAAAATGAGGGAATCCACACATTTTATAAAGAAATGCACCAAAACCATAGCAATTCCAGCTCCATTGATGTTTATTGTACTGTCCTATTAATTCTTTTTGCATATCACCGTTCAAAACAGCCGCAGTAATCTTATCACCCTGTATTGCTCTTATTGCAAAATGAGAGCGTCCGTTTACGCTGCCTTTTGACGGTTTATTAAAAATCTCCCAATCTATAAGTCTGCCATCACCTCCAATACCTATACTTCCCGTTCCTATTCCACCCAACGGAAAGGATATTTCCTTCGTATATTGTCCGGTATATTTCATACACATTCCTCCTTTAAATGCGTTATAAAAAAAGTATATCATATTAAAAACTATAACACAATGGATTTTTTCCTCAAAGTTGAGTAAAAAAGTTTAATTTATATTGACTGAATCAAAAATATATGATATAATACACTCGAAAGGATGATTAACGTGAAAAATCACGTTAATTTGCCTCCGGCGGATTTTATTGTCCGTGCGATTTTTCGTCCTGTCAGACGAAAACGCACATGGACATAATTTCCATTATACGCCCTGTCCGTCCACAGGCAAGGTTGTATATGTTTTTCATTACTATTTGTGAACAGAAAGGCTATGGAAATTAAAATGGATAAAAATATATGCCTGTTCATTCCCTATCACAAGGACTGTTATTCGATACACACAATAAATTTTGTACTGGAGACAAAACATCAACCATATACAAAACCAATTTCACAATCTGTATATAAGGTTCACTATGTGCGAAGCGGCAGAGGATTCATTCATACCATGGGAAAGGATATAGAGCTTAGTGAAGGAGATTTGTTTTTTACATTTCCTGCTGTTCCGTTTTCGATTGAATCAAAAGAAAACTTTTCATATATGTATATCAGTTTTCTTGGTTCAAGAGCTAACATGATTATGGATAAGCTTAAAATAAATGCTTATAACTTTGTTTTTCATGAAAGCAACACTATTCACAATTTCTGGGAAAACGGGCTTGAAACTCACGAAGACTTAACAGATCTTATAGCGGAAAGTATTCTTCTTTATACATTTACATATTTAGGCGGTAAAACACTTCCTGAAAAGGACAAAACAAATACAAAAAATCACTTTACTATGAAAATAAAAAAATATATTGACGACAACTTTTCAAATCCGTCGCTGTCGCTTAAAGACATAAGCGATGAGTTTTCGTACGATAAAAAATATATCTCATCTGTATTTAAAAAAACTAACGGTATCGGAATTTCAAAATACCTGAACACACTTCGAATTCAGCATGCTTGCACTCTGATAAGTCAGGGTTTTACAAGCATATCAGATATAGCTGTTCACTGCGGATATTCGGATCCTCAGTACTTTTCCAAGGTATTTAAATCACATATCGGTATAACTCCGAGCGAATATACAGAAAACAGGATATCACGCTGAACGCGGTGGATATCCTGTTTTTTATCTTAATCAACTTTTTTATTCTTCATCAGAATCAAATTCAAGTTCAATTTCTTCGTTACAGTGAGGACAAATGATACCCTTTTCTATAGTATCAAAATTAATCATTACATCCTCTCCGCATGACGGACATTCAAGCTCGAAATATTCATCATCGCCATCATCGTCTCCATCCATATTGAACAGCTCATCAAGGTCGTCATCATCTTCATCGTCTTCGTAGTCTTCAATTTCATAATCTTCTTCATCACCGTATAAATCATCTTCGATTATGTCGATTTCATCCTCGAGACAATCAAGTCTTTCAGCAGTTTCCTCGATATCGCAAGCAAAATCCTCTACCGCTTCCGCAAGGTCATCAATAACCTCAAGAAGTTTAATAAGAATTTTACCCTCATTGCTCTTTTCATCAAGCTTCAGACCTTTTGCATAACCTTTAAGATAAGAAAGCTTCTTGTAAATGTCATTCATAATTTTATTCTCCTTTCTCATTCAATAAAATTTAAGCTTTGCCTTAAATCGGCAAAGCTCATAATTTTACACTCTTTCCATATATTCGCCTGTTCTTGTATCAACTCTGATTATATCAGAACCGTCAACAAAAAGGGGAACCTGAATTACAGCACCTGTTTCAAGTGTTGCCGGCTTTGTTGCACCTGTTGCAGTATCACCCTTGAATCCGGGTTCTGTTTCACTGATTGCAAGTTCAACAAATGTAGGAGGTTCTATACCAAATACATTGCCTTTGTATGAAAGAATTCTGCAAGTCATGTTTTCTTTCACAAATTTAAGAGCATCACCAATCTGATCTTTGCCTATAGGAAGCATATCAAATGTTTCCTGATCCATGAAATAATAAAGGTCTCCGTCATTATAAGAGTATTCCATGTCTTTTCTTTCAATCATTGCTTTTTCAACCTTTTCCGTAGGACGGAAGGTTTTTTCAACTACAGAACCGGTAATAACATTCTTAAGCTTTGTTCTTACAAAAGCGGCACCTTTACCCGGCTTTACGTGCTGAAATTCCACTACCTGATAAACATTACCTTCAAACTCAAAAGTCATTCCGTTTCTGAATTCGCCTGCTGTCATAATTTATTCATTCCTTTCCGTGCTCATGCACAAAACCCAGGTTATGAAAATTCTTTTCCTGAGTATAAATTTATCACATCTTATATTTTAATATATTTTCGGTAAAATTTCAAGACTTTTGCCGAAAATATTTTTTCATATTTGAATATTACGGCATTTTTGAGCTATTTTACCAAACTTAAAAACTATTTTCTATATATTTTGTACATCACTTTAGCCTGTCAGGAACAACCTCAACCTTTAGAATATTAGTATTTCCTGATGTTGAAAGAGGTATTCCGGCAGAAATTACCACCTTATCTCCCTTATCCACAATATCAAGCTGTTTTGCACAGTCTATAGCATGTACAAAAAGTTCATCAGAATTATTCTGATAACGGGCAATCACAGGATAAACTCCCCATGAAAGAGCAAGCTGATGAAACGTTTTTTCAACAGGTGTCGCTGCAACAATCGGTTGATACGGACGGAATTTTGACATTCTTCTTGCTGTCTGTCCGTATTTTGAAAGCGCAATTATAGCCTTCGCATTTATATCTCTTGCCGTTGTACATGCCGCATCACAAACTGCATTTGTGACATCAGAATAGTCTATTTCATACTTAATGTCTCTGTATGCATCAAGCTCAAATGCATCCATTTCTGCCTGAATTACAATTTTTTCCATTACCTCTACTGCAAGAACCGGATAATGTCCCATAGCAGTTTCTCCTGACAGCATAACCGCTGATGTTCCGTCAAACACTGCATTTGCTATATCTGTGATTTCAGCACGTGTAGGATTCGGGCTGTTTATCATCGATTCCAGCATCTGAGTTGCCGTAATTACCATTTTCCCGGCTTTATAGCATCTTCTTATAAATCGCTTCTGAAGTCCCGGTAGTCTTTCAAATTCTATTTCAACTGCCATATCTCCCCTGGCAACCATTATACCGTCGCAGTTATCAAGAATTTCATCAAAATTTTCAATTCCTTCGCCATTTTCGATTTTCGAAATTATCTTTATACTGTGACCGCCGTTATAGTCAACAAATTTTCTAAGCGATATTATATCTTCCTTACATCTGACAAAAGATGCGGCAATGAAATCAACATCATGCTCAATTCCAAAAATAATGTCCTTTTTATCCTGTTCACTGAGGTATGGAAAATCAAGATGAATTCCCGGAATATTTATTCCCTTTCTGTCAGACAGCTCTCCGCCATGCACAACTGTACATATTATATTGCTTCCTTCTATACTGTTAACAGTGAGCTCAATTCTTCCGTCATCTATCAGCACAACTGCACCATTATCAAGCTGCCTCGGAAGCTCCTTATAAGTAACAGATACTATATTTTCATCTCCGTCAACCTCATCTGCCGTGAGTACAAATTTCTTTCCTTCTTCAAGGAAAACATTTTCCTCTTTAAAAGTTTTTATTCTTATTTCCGGGCCTTTCGTATCAAGAAGAATTGCCAGCGGACATGCAAGCTTTTCTCTTACATTTTTAAGCATCTGTATTGTTTCCTCATGATACTCATGGTCTCCATGCGAAAAATTAATTCTCGCAACATTCATTCCGCTTTTAACAAGCTGTTCAATTGTTTCTTCACTTCTGCACGCAGGTCCGATAGTGCATACAATTTTTGTCTTTCTCATAGTCTTACACCCACTTCGATTATAATTATTACTAAAACAATTGCAATAAACACCGCAAACGCTTTCATATCAGCTTTTCCGACATGACTCTCGTTCATTTTTGTTCTGCCCTCACCGCCATGATAGCATCTCGCTTCCATGGCTGTAGCAAGCTCATCTGCACGTCTGAAAGCGCTTACAAAAAGCGGAACGAGTATCGGTATCATCGCCTTCGCTTTTTTTATAAGTCCTCCTGAATCAAAATCCGCACCTCTTGCCGACTGAGCTTTTATAATTTTATCTGTCTCATCCGCAAGTGTCGGAATAAATCTCAGCGCAATTGACATCATCATCGCAATTTCATGTGCCGGAACTTTTATTTTCTTCAAAGGATTCAGAAGTCTTTCTATCCCGTCAGTCAGCTTGAGCGGAGTTGTTGTCAGAGTCAGAACGGAAGTTCCTATCAAAAGATACATAAGTCTCACAACCATTAAAGCAGCTGTCTTTATACCTTCCTTGGTCACCGCCAAATCCCACTTACCAAAAACAGAAAACTCAAAAACAGGTTCACCGTCTGTAAGAAGTAAGTTCATTAGTGCCGTAAAAAGCAGTATGAAAAACATTGGTTTAAGTCCTTTTAATATAAGCTTTAACGGAACACTGCAAATCATTACGAAAAATAAAGTGAAGACAGTTACGACCGCATATGAATACACAGAGCTTATTGTAAACAAAAGTATCATATACAAAAATGTAAGAATAAGCTTCATCTTCGGATCCATACGGTGAATAAAGGAATTTCCTTCAATATACTGTCCGATTATAACATCTTTAAACATTTTTGCCGACCTCCTTTGAAAGCAGTTCAGCTATTGCCTCTGCACCGTATTTAAGTGTATATACGTGCGGTGGCAGTTCATACCCCGAATCACGCAGAACATCGGTAATCTTTGTTATCTGAGGAACAGAAAGTCCGATATTTTCAAGCTCACTGCCTCGTGAAAATACTTCAGCAACAGTTCCTGTCATAGCAATTTTCCCCTTATTCATAACAATTATGTGCTCTGCAATTCTTGCCACATCTTCCATAGAATGAGATACAAAAATTATCGTTATATCGGGACGCTGTTCATGAAGATTCTTTATCATTTCAAGTATTCCGTCACGGCCTTTCGGGTCGAGCCCTGCTACAGGCTCATCAAGAACAAGCACTGACGGTTCCATCGCAATTACCCCGGCAATCGCAACACGTCTTTTCTGTCCGCCAGATAACTCAAAAGGTGAACGTGTAAAATACTTTTCATTAACTCCAACTATTTCGCATGCCTTTTTTACACGTTCTTCCACTTCTTTCTCACCAAGACCGAGATTTTTAGGTCCATACGCAATATCGGCATAAACTGTCTCCTCAAAAAGCTGATATTCCGGATACTGGAAAACAAGACCAACTTTTTTTCTTATATCCGTCTTCTTTGTCTTTTTATCAGTCACATCAACTCCGTCAATTACAACAGTTCCGCTGTCGGGAAGGACAAGAGCATTAAGATGCTGAATAAGAGTTGATTTTCCTGAACCCGTATGCCCAATCAATGCCACTATATCACCTGTCGGGATATCAAGACTGATATCGAACAAAGCCTGACTCTGATTTGACAAACCCTTACCGTATATATAGTTAACATTTTTAATTTCAATCATGTGCTGCACCTCCGTCCGTATTCAGAACATCAGATATGGCTTTAACGCAATCTTCAACAGTTATAACATGAGGAATATTGAATCCTTTTTTTCTCAATATATATGAAAGCTCTGTCGCCTGAGGCACGTCGAGACCAATATTTTTAAGTGTATCTATTTCTTTGAACACTTCAAAAGGTGTATTATCAAAAAGTATTTGTCCGTCGTCCATTACAACAACCCTGTCAGCAACAGCCGCCTCATCCATATAATGAGTTATAAGAACAACAGTAACATTTTTTTCTCTGTTGATTCTGCGTATAGTATTAATAACTTCTTTCCTGCCCTGAGGGTCAAGCATAGCAGTAGGTTCATCAAGGACAATGTATTTAGGCTCCATTGCAAGCACCGATGCAATTGCAATTCTCTGTTTTTGTCCACCCGACAATTTTGACGGCTGAAAACGTCTGAACTCATACATTCCTACAGTTTTAAGACACTCATCAACACGCTTCCGTATTTCTTCCGAAGGCACTCCGAGATTTTCAGGCGCAAACGCAACATCATCCTCAACCACAGCCGCTACAATCTGATTATCAGGATTCTGAAATACCATTCCCACATCAGAGCGTATTTCAAGAAGCTTATCCTCATCCTTAGTATTCCTACCGTCAACAAGACAATCTCCCACCACCGGAACAAGAATACCGTTCATATGTTTTGCAATAGTTGACTTTCCCGAACCGTTATGTCCGAGGATAGCCACAAATTCGCCTTCCTTAACCGTCAGGGATATATTATCAAGAACTTTATTTTCAATTACTCTCCCATCAACTTCTTCTTTCCGATAGCTGTAGGAAACATTTTTAATTTCTATCATAATTATAACCGTTCCTCATAAAAAATAAATCACTTTAATTGTATCATATTTTTTTCCAAAAATAAATACCCACAATTACTTTATGTGCAAATACACAAAAAATAATTATGGGTAAATCAATTAATTTGACTGTTATTTAACCATGTCAAGAATTTCAGATTTAGAAATTACACCAACTGAACGTTTAACTTCTTCTCCATCCTTCATAACAACAAGAGTCGGAATACTCATAACACCGAATTTAATCGCAAGTTCTCCTTCGTCATCAACATTTACCTTGCAAACCTTGATATCATCATTTTCTTCTGCAACTTCATCCACAACAGGAGATAGCATTTTGCATGGTCCGCACCATGTAGCCCAGAAATCTATCAATACAGGCTTGTCCGAATTTACTACTACATCATCAAAATTATTTTTCGTTAATGTTATTACACTCATATTATCATCCTCCATTTATCAAACTTCAACAAAAAAATTGTTTCTGCAAAATATTATATCATAAAGTTTTATAAAAAACAATACAATTTCAAAAAAAATATATTTTTTTTCAAAAAAAGCTTGACAAACACAAAAATTTATGGTAAAATAGCTTTGTTGTTCACGAGACATGCGTGATTAGCTCAGTTGGTAGAGCACCTGACTCTTAATCAGGGTGTCCAGGGTTCGAGCCCCTGATCGCGTACCAAAAAACCAAGCTTAATGCTTGGTTTTTTTATATTTCTCAGGCGAGAACCCGTAGGGTGAGATACGCCCGAGTCCAAATCTCTGATTTGGTTAACGAGAGCCATACAGTGGTGTTCTGAATCTCTGATTCAGGTAACACCGTTGGAGCCCCTGATCGCGTACCAAAAACCAAGCTTAGTGCTTGGTTTTTTTGTATTTCAGGGGCGAGAACCCGTAGGGTGAGATGCGCCCGAGTCCAAATCTCTGATTTGGTTAACGAGAGCCATACAGTAGGTTTAGACTATACTCTTGCGAATTTTTTTAAAAATAACGAAAAATTTTCTTAAAATATTGATTTTTATTTCAAAGTATGTTATAGTATATTTAACTAAAACAAAAAAAGGTGATATTATGTCTTTATCAAAAATAGCAAAATTCTGCGGTTGTTCTGTATCAACAGTCTCCAAAGCATTCCATGACAGCCCTGAAGTAAGTACGAAAACTAAAGAAAAAATTTTCGATATTGCTCAAAGTCTCGGATACTATAATAAATACTATAAACCAACCATGGACTATAAAACCATAGCCGTATTATGCCCGGATATTAACAGTCCTTTTTACTGCTCTCTTCTGAATACACTGCAGAACAAAATTGAGAAAAAAGGAGACCTTATGGTTGTCTCCATCTGTCAGTTTAACAAAACATCAATACATAAACAGCTTAAATATTTCTCAAGCACCAATTCCGTGCATGGAATGATTTTACTTGATAATTCAGATAACATTTCCATACCACCTAAATTTCCTTTCGTTTCATTCTGCAGTTCAGACTCTTTCTCCTGTGATTGCATTATGAAAGACGGTTCGGGAATTGATCAGGCAATCCAATACTTTAAAAACATGGGACACCGTAAAATCGGATATATTGGTGAAATCATGGCAGGAAAGCGCCGATTAGAGTTTGTAAATGCTATGATGAAACATAATCTTCCTATAGATGAAAACTATATAATTGTTTCAAAAGAAAGAAATGAGATTGCAGGATATTACGGAATGGATGAGATTCTATCCCTGGATTCCCGTCCGACAGCAATTTTTGCATCTTATGATATGATTGCTCTGGGTGCAATTCAACGCATTAAGGAGTACGGACTCAGCGTTCCTGATGATTTTTCAATAATAGGTTATGACAACATAACTACCCTGAAGTACATTTCACCGTCACTAACAACAATTGCTCAGCCGATTGATGCAATGACGGATGCTCTTCTTGAGCTTTTGTATCAGCGAATTAAACATATAGCACCGGCTGAACCGCAGCGTGTTTATATTTCCGATATGCTTATGATAAGAGATTCTGTACGACGTTTAGATGACACAGCAAGATAATTTTTACACTAAAAACACCTTTCCGTTCCAACCTAAGGAGCAGAAAGGTGTTTTTTTAATTTATAAACACTCTTGCCACTGAATCAGACATCACATTTCCGTTATAACTGTCTAATGCAACAACTTCTATACCATATATTATTTCGTCTGCCAAAGCTGAAATTCTGATACTGTTCTCGCTTCCTGCTTTCATTACAGACTTATAGGACGCATGGTCAATAACCTCACCGTCAGCCCCCAACATCTTGAGCATCAGCACTCCTGTAGCGTAATAATTAAGGCTGTTTACTAACTTAATATCGCACAGAACCGATTTATCAGTATGTTTTACATCTGTTATCTCAACCGTAAACGGTAAGCTCTCGCCTACTGTTATCATCTTTCCGTTGTTTTCTTCCTGACCTGACGATACCGATTTCACAAGATATGTTCCACTCTCTTTATATGTATAGCTTTGTCCGGAAACAGTCTCCAATAATTCTGTCATACCGTTTTTAAGAACCTTATATACATTAGCAGTATTTCTGTCATCATTCGCATATGTCCATCTTATAACAGAATCATATGCAGAAATTTTATTAACCGTATTCGGATTACTGATAAATTTCTTTTCAAGAAGAACAGGAGTATAACCGATAAGCTCTACACTATCCTGCATTACAGAATCAGTTATTAATTCTTTCATACCTGTAACCTTTTTACCGTCAAAATACACTTCAATACTTTGTGCATCGTTATAAGTCAGATTTGAAGCATTAATCAGAATCCCTGAGCTGTCAGCAGTATATGTCCAGTCAATATTCGCCGGAATTTCGCCGGACAGCGTTTTAAGCATAACTCTTGCAAGTCCGAAATCACTCATATAATCAAGCAGACTCTCTGCGATATCAGACACTGTACCGTTTGACAAATACAAATATCCTCCGGTAATAGCATCAGAACTGCCTCTTGTATTTTTATATACATCCTTTGCAAAAGAACCGTCGGAGTAAATAACCTTACCACCTTTTGCGATAAAGCCATTTACCGCCTCAAGAGCTTCATCAGTGCAATAACCGGCACCCGGAATTACCAACAACTTGTAATTATTAAGTGTACTTATGCTCTTGTCAGACACAATTCCCGGCTTCTTTCCAATACTTAAAAGTGCTTTATAAGTATTCATCATCTTTTTTGAATAAGTACTATCATACAGTCTTGACGGCTTTGAGTACCACAATGCAACATCAGAGCCTGACTGACTGAGGCACGCAAGCTTATCAGACAATCTCGCAAGGTCAAGTGACCTTTTACCTGTTTCAGCAATTATGTCAGGACGTGTCAATGCCCCGTTATATATCGCAGATGAACTGTCACGGCTTCTTTCCCACACCCAAAGTGTAGACATACTTCTGCCATGAACCGCCCCCTGCCATAAGCTGTTGCCCAGGTGCATACGCTGTTTTTCACTGTATTCCTCATTTTTGTCATTAATCAGATGATCTTCAGAATTATATACAGGCTTCCCTACCGCTGAACTTTGATAATCGTATAAGAACATAGTTCTATAATAAGTATCAGGACTTTCTATGATATCATAAGAGTCATTCCCAGCCCAGTCTGAAACTTCACCAAGAAGGTCAATATCTGTTCCGCGAGTAAGATACAGTCTGTCATCAAGCTCTTTCGTACTTCCTTCAATAATCCCCATCATTTTTGTATTTACAGGAACATCCGGTAAATATTCATCTACAATTTCTGCCATCCAACCATGCCAGTCAGCAAGAGTTTTATCATTAAACTCTATCCAGTCGTAGGCGAGAGCATCGTACGCTGTAACATCTTCCGGCATTCTTATATCCGAAAAATCAGAATAAGACTTCCCGTAAGCTTCATTTAAAGCATCTATATCTCCATGTACATCTTTTAAGTAGTCCTGAAACAACGGATTATAAAATTCAGGATAATCAGTTGTCTTAAAAACAGGCTCGTTCGCAAGCACGATACTCGACAGTGCCTTATATCCGACCAGGTTTGGTAAAATTGTCCGCAGATAATTTTCCAGAACTTCTTTTGCCTCAGGAGCATTAATATTATACTTTAAAAATCCGGATGCATCAGGGTTATATATATCCCCTTCAATATTTGTCGGGAAATAATGCGGTGACAACAACAAATTTACTGAAATATTGTTTCTTTCCGCTTTATTCAGCGCATCAATTATATACCCCATGCTGTTTAAATATGAACGCCCCTCATCAAACCCAGGATTTTTCAGAAGGTTGTCACTTACAACATTCCCCTCACTGTCAAGTTCATATAAATAACAATCATCAAAATACCCTTTCAACACCCCGCTGACTGCAATTGTGAATTGTAACTGTTCCCTGTCAGCCTCCGTGGTATATGTCCCTCCTGTATTTGTCCAGGCAGTTGACTGTGCGAACAACTTTCTCCCTTTAGATTCTACACCGTTCAAGGATACATAGTTTGTGAAGTTATCCATTTGAGTAATACGGCTGTAGCAACCAAACTGATATGTTGTGTTTGGCTTACAGTCTACCATTTGCGAAAACATATAATACACATTAACTGTTTCTTCGGTCAGATTATTCACATAAAGAGAAGATACACCGTTTCTTTTAAAATCCGTAGAGCTTTTTACGGTTATATCCGGCGCACCGTTTGAATCTTCTTTCCAGTTCGGCTCCTCATTTCTGACACTTGTAGGCCCGATTTCAATCTGGATATTGCTGGCTCCGAAATCCTGAAACTCAGGAATATCCTTTTGAGCTAAATCAAAATGACCGTAGCCTACAGAAAATATATTCATATTTCTTCTGATTACATTTTTCGGATATTCAGTTCCATTTATATATGCATTAAGCTTTTCCTTTGTTTCATTGTACAGTCTTGTTATCTGCGCATCATTATAGTCAAGAATATTGGAATCCACACCGTTTTGGGCATCTGCGTTCATGTATTTTTCAAAACGCTCGATAACCTTGTAATTGACCATCTCATAGTCGGTAGAAATGCCCATGCTTTCGCATTGTTCAATCAAACTGCCAAGCTCCGATACCATCGCAGTATAATCATACTCTGCATACACTGAAAAAGCCGGAATCAGCAATGCAACTGTTAAAATCAAAGTGATTAATTTTTTCATTACACACCTCTCTTAAACTTAAATTCCCGCGAATCTTGCTATTACAGTTGTAGCCTCTGCTCTAGTTGCAGATGCGTACGGTGCAAATCGTCCGTCCTCATATCCCTGCATCAGCTTTAAGTGTACTGCCTTGGAAACATTTTCCGATACGTCAGTCATATCAGCAAATTCCGCAGTATGATAACCTTCTGTCTTACCGTGCATTTGTTCATAACACTTTATAAGAAGCTCACACATTTCTGCTCTGTTAACAGCATCATTTGGTCTGAAGCTTTCGCCCGGGTTAATTATACCCAATTCCAATGCCTTAGCTACATTACCTGCATACCAGTCAGCTTTATTCACATCCGGTACATTATTATTATACGATACTTCTCCGAATCCACAGGTACGCATCAGAAGAGCAAGGAATTGCGCTCTTGTTATTTGTGCATCAGGCATAAAGCGGGATTCTGACATTCCGTTTACTATCTCCATATCAGTAAGCTTCATAATATTCTCTTCTGCCCAATGACTGTAAGTATCAAAGAATGTATTATCCCATTCTATTCTGAAGGTTCTCGGACGATAGTGTATAAGTTCAATTACGTCACCTGAAACTTCCTCTTCCTCTCTCAGGTCATAGAACTTATCAACTTCTTTTCCGCCAAGAAGTACCTTAACTTTAACATCCTCGTCACAGCTGTTCAGATTAAGTATCACATCTCCATCAAATACACCCAAGTTAGGTTCTACTCCGTAAATCGGCTTTCCTGTTTCAGCATCAATCACCTCAACATAGTATGAATTCGTATTTATAAGTGCATTTCTGACAATCCCGAACATTTCTTCTTTTGTAATGCTTGAGACAAAAGGTGCGTTTCCGGCTGTATATTCATATGATTCGGAATTAGCATAGATATAATCCACAACCGTTTTATCATTATCGAGATTTTTCTCATTTTTATACATCAGGCCTTTGCCGAAAATCAATACTTTTCCGCCATTTTCGATATACTTCTTAATTTCAGTCAGCATTTTTTCCGGCATATACTTTGTTTTCGGAATAATAATGAGACTACAGTCATGCATCTTTTCCGGTTGCCAGTCAACCACAAACAGTGGACGTTTTCCGTTAAGAACGCAGGCATTATACACCTCATAAGAAGCAGACATGGCAGATAAATCAACAACCATATCCATGTCAGGATATATAATTCCGACATCTCTCGGTTCATTCTGAAGTGCCGTCAGCTCATACGCAAGTCTGTTCAGGTCAAGAGCAATTCTGCTTGCTTCCGAAAGGGCATCAGGTCTTTCAAGAATTGAGCCATATCTCGCATCATTTTTAGAATATACTCTATCCCAGTTCCATATAGCAGACATACTTCTTCCATGAATAGCACCCTGATAAAGGTCCTGTCCGAGGAAATCTCTGACCTCTTCGGTTATACCTTTTGTAAAGGTCTGGTCATAGTCAGGAATCACGTGGTCTTCAGAGTTGAATACCGGTGCCGGTCTTATACTCGTCATATAGTCATACCACATCGACTTAACAAAATCCTCACGTGTATCGTTAAGATAATATCGGCTGGCATCATTACCGTTAATTGCAAACTTCTCATAATAATGCTCATATCCTACACCATAATCCAATACATACTGAGATGAAGGATATGTATATTCCATGATTTTCGAATTGAGCGGTACATCAGGTGCAATTTCATGAATGATATCTGCCATCCACATATGCCAATCAGCAGTTACTAAATCATTAAATACCTTGTTGTCATAAACCTTAGCAGGCTGAGATGAATCAGCTTCCATTCCGACTTCTGCGAAGTCAGTAAAGTTCTCACCGTATGCCATGTTTAAGGTTTCAATATTTCCGTATCGTTCCCTCAGGAATTCATGCCAGTCTTCAGCATAAAAATCAGGGAACATATCCGCATGGAACTGTGGCTCGTTAGAGATGCAAATGTTGTTAAGTGACTTATAATCCTTAATCATCGGTACAAGTCCGCGAAGATATGTTTCAACTATATTTCTTGCTTCAGGAGCGTTGATGTTAAATTTCAAAAATCCCTTATTACCGCCAATTCCATACTTTGTAGCAGCCTCTGTAGGAAAATAATGAGGAGACATTATCATACTTACACCAACATTGTACTTATCTCCATATTCCATAACCTTTCTCGCCTTTTTAGCACCGACAGAGTTGTCATCAAAAACATACTCTTTACCGTCGGTTCCATTGCCTGAATTAACAAGCACATTTGTAGGTCCTATCTCCGCCTGAAGAAGATTCATTCCAAGGTCCCTGAAAAGATACACATCATTTATTACACGTTCATGATGACCGTATCCGACAAAAAACATCGGTTTCTTCTCTACAATTCCAAGATATTCCATGGAAGCCGAAACGCCTTCACCAAGAATTTCCATTTCACTCGTTACATACTTAGCTACTCTTTTTGGGGTATCCTCTCCTGCAAGGTATGCTTCAAGAGAAGCTTTAGTCTTATTGTATATTTCTTTTGTTGTACGTTCTGTATAATATACCCTTGACAAGTCGTTTTTCTCAAGATCCTTTTCAAGAGATTCCGGATAAATTTTCAGAACTGTATAATCTGCGGTCTCGTAAGCAGTATCAATATTATTTTCCTCACACTGTTTTAAAAGTGTCGCAATCTCGGAAATCTGCTCACGCATAACTTCAATAACACCGCGTGCATATTCCTCTGTTGCAGGTGCATAGACTATAGATATATCAGTCGACGCATCAAACGAATCCGAATTCTTCGCAAATTCAACCGAGACGGAATATTTTCCTTCCTCGTCATATTTGCGCTTAATCTCATATCTTATTCCTCTTTTTGCCAGTACGGTAAATTCTTTAACCTCACCGGTTTCCTTGTCTGTAATGGTAAATTTTCCGGCATCACCGCTGTTTACAAGATAACAGTTAAACGTTTGCTCTTCTCCGGCAAATCCGTTTCTTTCTCCTTCAACCCAGGCGTACCAGTCTTTTTCATCATTTAAAATTTCAAGCTTCTGGAACTGGTCATTAACCTTACCTTCACATATACCCGGTGTCAGCTCTAGAACGTTTCTTCGTCCTTCCCCATCATTATCGTTTACAAGGAAATCAAATAAAATCGCTTCGGGAACCTTGTCAAACTTTAAATTCCATGGAACTGCTGCTTCATAAACTGTTTTTTTATCAACGTTTGATGCTTTCAGCAAAATTTTCTCCATTGCATCATCCGAGAATGCAAGACCGTATTTTTCCCCTTCACCCGTAGAAGGATTAAATGCAAAACCAATTTCACTTCCATAGTCCTCATCAAGGCTTGAAATAGTCAGCTGTAAGCTGTCTCCCTGCCAGTATTTATCATTCCCGGGAAGATACTGAAAAATATCATCGGTAACCTCTATATACAGGTAGAAATTATCCTCATCATACGCAAATTTTGCGACAGCTGTATTATCATAAGCTTTACCGTCGTTAATCAGTGTTGTGTATTGTTCAGACGGAATCGTAGGCATAGAAAGTTCAGGATAATTCTCCCAATCCTCTCCTTTTCCGTCTATTTCGATACCCTCAGCCGGGTAAACTGTCATATACTTAAACGCACCACGAACCTTCTGCATATCCTCTTCGCTGAAGCTTTCGCCTGTTCTTATAGAGTTATACAATTCTTCAAGATTTTTTTGTGTACCTGTTTGTCCGGGAGTAGCTATGCTTCCGTTAGTCGCCGAGCCTGAATCAAACGTAGAATTCTTTATTAAATTTTCTCCGGTAACACTATCTATAAAACGAATATCATCAAGCCATATAGCTGTTGCGGTACCTTCCTGGATAAAATAGAACGTATGACTTCCGCTTTTTTGCGCGGTATAAATAAATTCATAATTTCGCCAGTCATACGAATTTCCGTAGCTTGTTACATACCTGTGTTTATCCCAGTTAATATGAAACGAGCCCTGTGTAACATCCTTCGCCTTAATCCACGCACCGACATTATACTGTCTTCCCTCAACCAAATCAACTGTGGTACGCATATTTATATATCTGTTACTCGTTTTGGGAGTATAGTTTATAAGCTTCAGCGCACCGCCACCACTGTGGTAAGTTTCATTATCGATGTATGCTTCTCCTGTGTTGTTATAGAACTCTACCGTCCATCCGGAAAAACTATAGGTACTTCCTGCGGCAAGAGCTACACAGCACTGCATAGAAACAGTCAACGCAATAGCTGAAGCAATTAATCTTTTTAATACTTTAATCATAACTAATCTCCATTAAAATTTGTGTTTTTAAATCAGTATACTGCTGCTCAACATATAAGCGGCGAGACCGAAAAATCTCTCCTCAGAGCAAAACTCTCTTTTCCGACCCGCCGCCTCTTGATTTTAATTTATATCAGGATTAAAAATCCTTTTTAAATCACATTATATTATGACTCAGGTGTGTAAACCAACTCTGCCGGAACATCAATAGAATTCATCTTACCCATTGTATCCCAGTACATAACTTTAATTTTACAGTTCCTGTATTCGTTCGGAACTGTTACTGTAGCAGTATATTCTTCAGCAGGCAAATAATAAGGAATCTCATCTAATTGCTTTTCCATAAATTCAGCACTGAGAAGCTTATTTCCGTCATAAAGTGCAACAATAACACATGCGTCCATATCATCACCGGCTGCATAGTTTCTGATTTTCGCAGTAACATTTATTTTACCGCCCTGCAGATTCTTAATAGGAATCTCTTCACCGTCTGCTTCGATTACATAAGTCGGAGTTGAAATCTCATATGTACCCTTATACTCAAAGCCTCCGTCCTTCAGAAGGTTTTTACCGTCTACCGGATAGCCGTCTGAATCTACCTCATAAAGTTCAACATCATCAATCCATAAAGTACCTACCATATGATCTGAATAAATGTATATGTCAGTTCTGTATGTCTCGGTAGAATCGTAGCTGTAAACATTTTCATAATCCATTATATCTAAGGTACAAGTCTGCCATTCTCCGTCTGTAGGAACGATTGAGTTCTTTACAGTTTTCTCGCTTGTTGCTCCATTAAGCAAAGCTCTGTTATCAATTCCAATTGCTTTTACACCATCAGATTTGTATCTGAATTTCAATCCGTAAAGCTTACCGCGTTCAAGACCTTCTACAGTCTGTGCAATTCCCGGATAGACATTAGCCTTTATTTCAGGGAGGTTTGCACTCATCTTAAACGAATAATCACCGCTGTTCTTTTCAGTTGTATCAAGTGATGCATTAAAGTTTGCATAGTTTGAACCGTTATCTCTCTTATGTACGTTCCATGTGCTTGACGGACGGTTGCCTATATACTTCTGAAGCCATGTATATGCTCCCATATTATACGGTGCCGCATACATTGTATCAGTGTAGTCTGTACCGTCAACGGTTGAAACAACGTCAAACTGATAGTCCTGACCGTTTGTAAGTCCGTCAATAAGAACTGAGTTAAATGCTTCTGAAGCAGTATTCACAGAAAGCTCTGTCTGTTCTTCTCCGTCAACCAGAATTTTGATTGCGCTTATGTTTTCATTTGTCGGGTTAGTCCATGTAAGGTTAACAGCACTTCCTGACTGAACTGCATAAGCAATCGGATTAATCAATCTCTTTGTTTCTATCGCTTTAGTATTTTCAAAACTACCGTTTACGAAAAGGTTAGTCTTAGCAGAATCATTCTTCGCATACAAAGCCAAGTCATCAATATAGCACTGCTGTACACCCTGAGAAAGAATTCCTATAAAAGCTTTTCCTGTAGAGCTTGCAGTAAACTCTGTTTCGTAACGTGTCCAGCCATCTACAGTTTCCTTTGCTAAAGGCTTAATTTCTTTGTAAAATCCGTTGTCTATATCTCTAAACGCCAGAACATCATTCTTATAAAGATTACCCTTTATCCATGCTTCTATAACATATGTTGTTCCTGCAGTAACATCAACATACTGACGGTTTGCGATATACACGTTTGATGCATTGTCGTTTTCAAAGTGTGAGTAAAGCGAGTAATTACCTGTACGTGCATCAGCTGCAGTAACTGCCATGTACTGATTTGCTCTGTCAGTAATATTGCTGTAAGTTTCAGTCCAGTTAGATGTCTTGTTTTTATCGGTAGGATTAATTGTAAACTGACCTTCAAATCCACCGTTTACTACATATTCCTTGTCCTGAACCACTCCGTCAACGACTTCTCTTATTGAGATATCGTCTATCATATATTTAACTCCGGAAGCATTGGTGTAAACAGTCAGTGTTTTACCAACTTCAGCGGTAGTTACATCTTTATAGTAATATTTCCAGCCGTCAACAGTTTCCCCTTCTTCATATCCGTTGCCATTATGTAGCCAGTTGTTTATATATGTAAATACATTTGATTTTGCCGCACCTTTCAACCAGAAGCTTATTCTGTAGGTTTTACCTGAAGGCATCTCCTCAGCAAGGGTATTTAAATATCTGATGTAAGCACCTTCCGGAGCACCGTAAGATTTTACCATCAGTGATGTTGTGCCGCTCTTTTTGTCTGCTGTTGTAATCGCAGCATAGGTCTTATCTCTTTGCTCCTTCGTCCAAGCAGCCGCTTCGGTGTATGCCGGATATGACCATCCTCCGTAGTAAGCTACAGAATCACTTGGAGCTGACCAGTCTACGTAATTTTCAAATCCACCGTTCGGAACATATTCTTCTTCACCAAGTGTAGTTGCACTTGTGTATTGACGGATAGAAACATCGTCTATCAGAATTTCTCCGCCGGCAGTAGCGTATCTGAGATAAAGATTTTCGTATGATTCTTCGCCTGATACTTCTATATCTCTCCAGTAATAGTACCAGTTGTCATCATCTGCACCTGAGGTAGTACCCGGGTTCGGATCAACATGATACCATGTGTTCGTCTCTTTATAATTGTCATAGTATGTAAATATAGAGCCATATCCTTTTTTACGGAATGAAATTCTGTATTTCTTCGGGTTTGAACCATCTGCTTCGGGATATGATTCAGCAGACTGCAGAAGCGGTTTATTCAATGTAATCTTTGCTCTGATAAAAGCACTGCCGCTTTGATTTGCGCTCTTTTTAAAATACAGCGCAGCATTACTTTCGTATCCTTCCGAAGTAGTAATGCCACCATAACTCTCAGCTTTCGTTTGGTCAGTCCATGTAGAAGGATCCACATCCACAAAAGATGTTGTCCAGCCATCCAGTACAAGGTTTTCGTTTCCTTCCCAGTCACGCTCCATATAAGCGCTGACAGTGCCCGGAATAGCAGAAAGCATCATAGACACAGCCAAAGCTACTCCAAAAAATCTTTTTTTCATAAATAATCATCCTTTCATATTTTTTTATTTATTCGGCAAAGGAGAATTCACGCCGAAATATTACTTATTTTATTTAGTCCCAGATATATGCATCGCAATAATGTTTGAGACTGCTTCTTGAGTCTATCAGGTAAAACTCAATCGCATAATTTCCGTCCTCAATTATTTCAACCGGAATGCTGATACTTGAAGGAGATGCATTTTTACCGCTTTTTCTGATGTTACCGCTTTTTGAAAATACTTTAATCAGCGCACCGTCCTTATAAAGAGCCGCCAATCCTTCATACGGAAGTCCATCTTCAATCAGACTGTTCTTAATCGAAGTCTTTACCGTATATGTACCGGCTTCCGAAACAGAATCCGTCTTCTGACTTCCGCTATAAAGCTCCGCCTCACCGATTTCATATTCGGGAAGTATCGTTCTTGCGGTTGTTTCTACAGGTGACCCCTCAATTCCGTCGACATTTACAGGAACCATTCTGAACGTAATATCCTCATCCTTTTTAAGACCTGTAATTTCAACTGATGCCATCTCAGCCGAAATTCTTCCTCTGTATTCAAAGTCATCGAATACCTTCTGATAAATATTTATATAAGAGCAAGAGCCGGTTACATCATATCCGTAAAGAGTAACACTTCCAACACCTGCATCTGATGTAAGTCCCGTAATAACTCCGACCGAAGCGGAAGTCAGATTTTCAAAGCTTCCGTCTGAAATCAGATTGTCACCCTCAACTTCCTTAGTCTCTGTGTTATACTTTTTAATCTGTACATCATCAATCCATAATCCGTCACAAATTCTGTCATAAGTAAAGGTAAGTGTACTTTCACCGTTTACGTCATAGTCATATAGAAATTCGTAATATGTCCAGTCTGTACCCGGAACATTCAGAAACAATACATTACCGTCAAACATTTTGAAATTCATAGTTGCTCTCGGTTTATCCGACATATTCTCTGATTTCATCCAGAACGAAACCTGATACTTACCGTTCAGCATATCAGTATCCTGCGTTGCTACAGCATAAATATTTTGTTTCAGCTCATTAACATTTGCACCGTCTATGTTAGTTTCAAACTTAAGCGATGCACTTCCGTCCTTCGCCGCTGTTGTGTCAATTACTGCACTTGTAGGACAGTATTTCGCATTACCGTTTCTGACAAATCCAACATTCCACTTTCCCATCATAGTGCCTGTTGAATTTGACGGTATTCCATACACAAAGTATGTATCACTTCCCTTACTGCCAAAGCTGAATACCACCTTATACTGATAAAGCTGACCGTTGGCAAGTCCCGGAATTTCATGATACACCGACTTACCCGGTGTAATACTCAGCTGGTCTGTAACCAGATTGTTTTCACCGTCAGAAATGTCATACAATGCTATTCCTGAAAGGTCACTCGTCTCAGGATTTATCCAGCTCACCACTAAAGCATTTGCATTCTTTGATGATGCACGCAGCTGCTTTACTGCATAATCGGTTCTGTCATATTCTGTTTCCGGCACTTCTATTTCTTCATAACTTTCAAAACTACCGTCCACAATATAATCAACATTTGTCTCGTTATTTACAAGTGATATCTGATCAATATACTGTGTAACTGTTCCACCGCAAATTAATATTGATAAAAATCCGGCTCCGTCTCCTTCATATTTAAAAGTGACAGAATATTCTTTCCAGTTCGTACTCTCATCCGCCGGAGATGTCTGTGCAGTCCCGGCAGTTAATTCAGTTTTTGTAAACACCATATTATCAACTGTAAATTGTGTATTCCTTGACAGGTCGCCTTTGTTCATAAAACGAAGTGTATAGTCTCCTGCCGGCATAGTCTCTGAAAAAACATTCTTAATCAGAACATTTTCTCCCGGTGTTACGCTTCCAATCCACTTTGCATTCAATGCATTTTCTCCATCGAAGCAACAATCATCGGAAATCACTGCAAAGTATGTGTTTCTGTCCACCTTTGAAGTACCTGAATATGTAATAGTCCATCCTGTTTCCGATGCATACCCGGTATATGGAAGCATGAATGTAATTATCAACAAAATAGCAAATAATCGTTTCATAAAAATTTCCATAGCCTTTCTGTCCACAAATAGTAATGGAAAACCTATACAACCTTGCCTGTGGACTGACAAGGTGTATATCGCATACCGTTTTTAATCTCTGACAACAACGCAAGCAGTCGGTGCACCCCAGTTAAACTGCATAACAATTTTATCATCTTTTCTCAGTTCGGAAATTGTTCTAAGCTCACAAGTATTTTCCGACCTATTGTACACCTGAACAGGTATGGAAGAAGAAAGTGCAATGTACTCAACGCCACCTGCTCTGACTCTCATCCTTCCTTTTCCGAGGTCAATCTCATCAATAGTTCCAAAAATAACAGAGTTACTGTTATGAGCTATTGAACCCTGCGGAACAAATGCTTCATCAAGCGAAAAGATAACAGCTGTCTCATCAACATAACCGTTTTTATCAACACTTACATTGATTACATCGCCCGGTTTGATGTCAAGTGCTTCTCCGTTTCCGTCCATAAATTTTTCCTGTTTACTTGCAAAAACAAAATCTCTGTATGAACCAATGTTACCATATACAACAGAATGAACTTCTTCGTCACTACCAAGCTCCTGAGCTACCTTTGTCACCACAAATAAGGTTTTTGAAAGCTTGCTTCCCGTTCCCTTAACCGACAACAGCGGTGTAAAATTAAATTCATCTATATCATATACAGTTACTGTATATGTTCCATCCGATGTAAAGTATCCCGATGCATCCTTTACGTAATAATCGTCCTTGTCATAAGACACATTCTTCGGGAAAAATACCAGCTTCGCATCATTTTCAAGGTGTACCGAATGGTCAAAGCTAAGAGACTGACTGCGGTAAATTCTCGATGATTCATACTTAGTGAGTCTGTCCTCATTATATGTACCGCTGTTTATTGCAGTTTCAATAGTTTTTATTTCTCCGTTTGAATTTACATTGATAATCATAATCTGCGGTTCCATAGTTTTTAAAGCATTGTATATTTCTTTTCCGCTTCCGCTTAAAGATTCATTAAGCTTCATCTTTTCAGCAAAAATGCCTTTATGCCAGTCACCGTCCATGTCCATGTAAATTAATGAATAACTGTCGATATCCTCATCTTCAACTACTTTAAGACCTAATATATATCCGACTTCAGCAATTTTTTCAAAATCTGCCAGATTACCAAAAGCGTCTACCAGGAAATTATATTCTTTTCCAAGTATCAGAGATTTATTTTCATGCTTCATATAATTTATAAATGACTCTGTTACAGTATAGTCCTTACCATCAACACTGAAAAGCATTTCATCGTCATCTCTTCCGTTTAAAATCCCCTCAACCTTTCTGTCTGATACGTGGATAACGATACACCTTTCGGATGTGTTTTTGCTGATTGCCACACTCAGAACATCTCCTGTATTGATATCAGAAATATTTATTTTTTCATTATTTTTAAAAACTTCGCAGTAATCCTCGTCTTCAATCTCAAAGAACGGGAGTGCATTTTCATATGCATATTTGTTTGTGATTTTATTATCGGAATAATCAATAGTCGACACAACCACTGTTTCATATTTTGTTATGAAGACAACATCGAAGCGTCCGTCTGAATCGTAATCAATCAGCTCTAAGCTTCCGTTATCACCCATGAAATCCGGTATATCATAACTTCCCAGGAAAATCCCGTTGTATATTACCTTCGGACTGTATGCAAGCTCAGCATTTTTCTGTCTGCTGCCGTCATAGTATCTGATTTTGGTAAAATCTTCTGAAACCTCAAAAACATCTTTAACATTAACAGTCAGATAATCATTTTTATCCGTTGCACCAATCCATACTACCTCGGAATCCTCTGCTCCGTTTTTATTTTCACGTATATATGCATCAACATGATTTCCGAGAAAATCCTCATCGTCGGTGTAAATATACTCCGTTTCTCCGATTTTTATAATCCCGTCAATCGTTCCGCTCTCGGAGTGGATTGAAGTTTTTGAGTTTGCTGTAACAATACCGTTAATCTTATATATGTCTCTGTTTTCAGAAAGCAGAGTTTCTCCACTTGCCGGAATATATACCATCTTTCCGTATCCGTCTATGTATCCGCTTATCGGTTCAGCACGTAGCATATTTTCAAGAATCTGAACACCATCATCATTTTCAAGATATTTGTTTGATAAAGACACTCCGGAGGTAATACCCATCTTCGCAGCTACCGACGAGTACTCTTCCTCTCCCATTTCAGGCCGGTATCCAAGAACAGTCACTGCAAACTTCAATGCATCCTTAGTTGTAATTCTCTCATTTTCATTAAGCTTTTCAACAGGAGAAATCAGTCCCATTCTTTTTGCAGCCTGTTCCGCAGTTGAAAACTGTTCAGTATCATCATATAAAAATCCTGCAAGAGAATAAACAAATGCTCCCTTTGAAACTTTAGACATCGGTGTCCATCTCAGAACTCCGAGTTCAGCCAGACAAGCACGGAGCTGTTCGTCGCTTGTATTTCTTGCAGATGCCATTCCCGGCAATGATGTCAATGTCAGCATCAATGCGCATATTAATACTTTAATTCTCATAAGACACCTCCATCAATCCAAAAATAATTTATAAATAACCAAAGCTCCCTGTGCTCTTGTTGCAAATTCTGATGGTCCGAACTTCTTTCCGTCAAAACCGTTTACAACACCGGCTCTGTACAGCTCTGTTACGTATGCTTTTGCATATTCGCTTATTTCATCAGCATCATCAAAAGCTTCTTCTTCACGTATTGGTGTAATATCTTTTATTTTTTCTGCCGCACGTGCCGCTATAACAACCATATCCTGACGTGTTAACGGAGAACCAACTCCGAACTCTGCCTCAGAACGTCCGAGTACTATTCCGCTATCAAATCCGCTTGCGACATAGCTGTAATACCATGCATCCTGCGGAACATCATCAAAACTGCATTTTGCATCAGGATTATACATATTTGCCGCGCATACAATCATTTTCACGTATTCCTCACGTGTCATCTTATCATCGGGACGGAAGTTTCCGTCACCGTCGCCTGCAATTATTCCTGACGTTGCCATCTTTTCTACTGCAGCTCTCGCCCACTCAGCATTTCCCATATCCTTAAACATCGGCTTAACCGTTTCTTCAGATGTTACATCGGGTGTTACAGTAGGTGTAGGAACACGAACCATTCCTGCGGTCTGACTATTTCCTGAACCGCCGCTTCCGCTTCCTCCGCCACTTCCGCCGCTACCTTTTCCTTCAGAGCTTTTTGTGACAGATTTTTTAATAACTGCATCAAGCTCATCAACAGTTAAAGCAGGTTCCTTTTTTAAAGATTCGACTATTTTTTCATTAGTTGAGGTTTTTGATTTAAGAGCCTTGTATGATTTATACCCTGTCATAGAGCTGAGTCCCATATCCTCTGCATAACTCTTAAGCACTTTCTCCAGGCTGTCGAATCGTGTGTTGTTTATTTTATATAGCTGATTTGCCGTTTTATAGGCTTCTGCCAAATCATCTGTTTTGTCATAACTTCCGTTTTCATTTATGTAATCACATATCCATGTTTTTTCGTCGCTGTTACTGATTTCCGAAAACTTTTTGCCTTCAAATCCGAAATCGCATTTACTTAAAACTGTCGAGGCATCCTGCGATGCATTTATCATTGCAACTGCAAGTGCACTGTTTAAAGCAGATGCTGCTGATTTTGTATCTGTAAATGTCCCGTATGATGAATTTACCATAATTCCGGCCGTCTGCAATCTTTGCTTATCAGTAAGTGAATAAAAGCTTTCTACATCAACGCCTATAGCTTCAAGTATTACCGCTGAATCCTGTTTTGAATATATACTTGTAATTCCTGTTTCAGTATTTTCCGGGTTATCCGGGTCAATCAGCGCTGTCAGTTCACTTTGAGTTGTTGCCGCATTGAGATTTTCCAGAAAATTTGTTTTCATATCAGAAGTTGCATATGCAAAGCTTCCCTGAAGGCTTGCCTTATCGTTGTCTCTTGTATATACATCATATCTTTGCAAAGCAGTAATTCTTGCATCAGGCATGTTAAACTCAATTGTCATATTACCGTTTTCGTCCTGTCTTACAAGCTTAATTGCATAAAGGTCATCGTTATTATCTATATTTCCGCCCGATCTGACTACAAAGACCATAGTGGACTCTCTTTCGTTACTATCAAAGTTAATCGATACTGTACTTCCATCAGTATTGGCCTCCAATGCGCTTGCAGAAGCAGAAAAAATCAATCCAAACGATAAAATCGCTACTGTTAACATCTTTTTCATTACGTAACCAATCCTTTCAAGTTCTCTAAAAAATCTTATCATATTACTAAAAATATTATACACCTTGTTCATATTATTGTCAATTACATGCCCAACGAAACACTTTCGAAAATAACGAAACATTTTCGTAAAAGTGTTTACAGAAACATTAAAAGAACCGGCTTGACATTCCCTGCCATAATCCGGTTCTTTTAATGATGTTAAATATTATTTATGAAATCAAATTAAAAGCTTTTACAGTTTTATAAAACTAATTATCTCTTCTGTTACGTCAGCCGCTTTTAATATTACTGAATGTAAATCATTTTTTTCTGCAGGCTGCATATCTTTAAGCGATGTATTTAAAAACTTATCATTCAGAGCCTTCTTTAGTTCATTAAAATCAGGTTTTCTGTCCGTATCCGGACTCATAAGCCAATCGAAAGCAATTTCTGCCTCATCCATGAATACATATGTTACTAATTCACATGCCGCCTGGTCACAATAATTATTATGTATATTCCTCTTGAGCGTAATTTCATAATCAGGATTAGCAGGTGCAACACTTTCAATGTATTTCAGTGTACTGTATACCGAAAAATCATCATTCAAAGCTAAAAGCTCTGACATTATGCTCATCAAGCACATATATCTTCCCTTAATTTCCTGTACACGCGCTTTATTGCCTCTTTCTTTTATAGCTTGTATTGCAAGATAATTCATGAATCTTCCAAGAACTGTTCTTGTGATATCGATACTATCTCTTAATATGAACGGTTCAGTAAGTAACTGCGGTTTATCCGCAAGCAATCTGAGTGCATTTATAATATCTTCCGACAACGGCAAAACCTGATTATATCTGTATGTATGGTAATCAACAAGAATATCAAAGTTATCAAAATGTCCTTTCAGAACTTCAGAAAATTTACACCATATATCCTGATGAGCATACCAATTCGAACAGTACTCAACAAATTTTTCATCGCCTTTTTCGCGTTTACTGTAGCTTCCCCAATCTCCAAGTTTTATAAACGGTAAAATAGACTGCCAACATTTATTCATATGCTCTGAATATTCGCCGTAACGTTTATTACAGAATTCAGATGTGATTTCTTCTATATTCTTTTTCAGCGGAGACCATGCATTTTCTGAAAGATATTCCAATATAAGAGGATCACTGTGCGACAGTTCTGGCCATAAAATCATCCCCTTACAGTACGGGTCTTCAGCGGCAATTTTAAGTCTTTCATCTGAGCGTTCATATGCACCACGCAGCTCGCTTTCAGACTCATACGCATGAAACAAACCAAATATCCATGGGAATTTGCCGACCACGCCCCAATTGATAAAGCTTTCATTAGGATCACTTACATCAGATGTATAATCCAAAATGATTGTTCGTTCAGGGTCAAGCTCTTTCACAAGATTCTGAACCTCTTCTCCTGACCACCAACCTACAAAATCCCAGCTTGCAAGCATCAGCTTTGAATTCGGATATTTTTCTCTAAGACTCTCTGAAATTCGTCTGTATGCTATCATTTTAAGTGCATGGTTTTTTCTTTTGTCACTGTACATATTTCGTTCGCCAAGACCTATTGTATGGAAAAGTGCTGTGCTTTTTTCATACTCATTTACCATTGTTTCGGTAAGCTTCATATAATTATCCATGTTTTCCTTCATGGTAAAATCCCACACACGTCCCGTATCTGACCCAATATACTGCTTATCCGCCTGATGTGCGAAAACAGGTTTCCTTTTTTCAAGAAATTCTTCCGGAGTTCTGCTGTACCAATGCGTCATAGTTCCGCAATCTGTCGGATACATCAAGTCCATACTGCGTGCATACTCAAGAACTTTTTCACGAAGCTCACCACGGTACTTAAGAGTCCAGAAGTCAGAACGGTCATCAAATCCGTTCGCATCCACCCCTTCTATCTTCCGGAATTTTTCAGGATACGGTACTTCATCAGGAAATGCTCTTTGCCAGACATCATCCATACCAATTCTGAGCATAAAGAAATTCAGACGTTTTTTTATCATCCAGTCGATTTCTTTTTTCCAGTCCTCAAAAGACCAGTGCTCTGCCTGAAAACGTTTCAATCCTCGATGTGCAAAGTATCTCAATCCTCTGTACTCAAATCTTGGCGTTTCCACAATATTTATATTTTCCATAGGAATTGTTTCACTATGTCCAATCACATCACCATCCCAAAAGTAATGACAATCTAAAAATCTTTCAAAATAATCGTATATCGCATAAAGCGTCGACCTGCCTCTGCCGCCTGCAAAAATCAAAGCATTTTTTTCACCGTTTTTGTAACTGCGGATACAATAATCTTCTGTTCCGTAACGAATACCCAGACTATCAAGCTTCAAGTCAAGTATCTCTTTTAACACAAAATCATTTACTGAATCTGAACCTATAACAATAAGATCTGATTTTCCGTCATCCTGACTAATAATATCAATTTTTTTATTTGTAACCGTTTCATACATCTGTTTAAAAACATTAACAGCATTTTTGTATGTAACCATATCGGTATTTGGCTTTAAAATAGCAATAGACATTATAAAATCCCCCTATTATCCACAAATTATATTTTTAAAAGTACAATCGAAATAATTCCGAAAACAAGTGCAAGAAAATGATTGTATTTTAACCGTTCTTTGAATACACTCATTCCACAAACTAACGTCAGCAAAATTGTACCTGCTGAAATTGCAGGATAAAGAACAGATGCATTCTCCAATCCCGAAACTAACAACGTGAAATAGTTTGCAGCAACATTTGAAACTCCTGAAACCGCTGCATACTTTTTCCCCGGTAATGTTTTAAAAGTTTTGTAATCCATCTTCATTATCATAATTAAAACAAATATACAGGCAGACAAAATCATTGCAAAGAACATAAATTCGCTACAGTACATTTCCGGGAAGCTTGTCTGATGCATCTTTTGTAAAACCGAGCATATCCCGTTTGCCAGAAATGTCATTAATACAAAAAACATCCACTTTTTGTCCTTTGCTGCAGAAATATTCATATTTCCTATATTAACAAAAATAATTGTCAATATCAAAAATATAATTCCGGCTCCTTTGTATACCGTCATTGTCTCCGAACAAAAGAGTATCCCGTAAATTATCGGTATCAGAACCGAAAACGAAACAAGCAAACTTGTCAGTGACATTGGTCCAAGGTAAAGTGCTTTATATCCCGAATACATCGAAACACTTAAAAGCAGACCGTAAAGCATACCATAAAGCATTGTCGGAAAATGAAATGACATTCTGTTTAACATTATTACAGCGAATATACATAGTGCAACCAATGATTTTATCCCGTTAAATACATATGGATTATCATATTTCTGATTATATAATTTCGTACTTGCCGACTGAATAACCGTAAAAAAAATTACACAAAAGTAGATAAAAATAAACATTCAGCTTTTTTCCTCCTTTCACGTTTTTTTACTATTATATCACGTTTAATCTGAGAATCAACTGTTTTTTCAATCATCAAGGTTGACTTTTCCGTCACATAATGATATAATGAACAATGGTGAGAAAAATGATATATGATTTTGATAAATTAACTTTTAATATACTTACAATAAAAAAAGTTTGCCATCCCGATGGTTTTTTTTGCGTACGTGGGCGTCCTTTTTCAGCATTCATTTTCAGAGCCGGCGGAAATGTAGAATTTGAGATAGGTGATAAAAACTATCCGATAAAATCAGGCGACGTTTCTTTTATGCCGGAAAATCTATCGTATAATGCCAACTATTCAGAATGTGAATTTATTGTAGTGCATTTAACCGAATGTAACTACAATAAATTTGAAAATATAAATATTAAGAACTCATCATACGTTAAAGAGGAATTTAATAATCTATTGAATGACTGGAATAAAAATCAATCTGTGAACAGTGCAAAATCATCTGTTTATAAAATACTTCAATACATAGCAGACGAAAAAAAGCTAAATGAATATGACAACGTATTCATAGAATGTGTTAATTATATTAATGCAAATTTCTGCAATTCAGATTTAAGCATCTCAGAAATATGTAAAAAATTATATATAAGCGAATCAAGTCTTCTCAGAAAATTCCATAAGTATTATAATATTACCACAAAAGAATATCTGTTGGATTTAAGACTACGCAAAGCAATAGATTTACTTATAACAGGCAAATACTCCATCAATGCAATTTCAAAAATGTGCGGATTTAATGATGAAAAATACTTTTCAAGACTTTTTAAGAAAAAATATAATCAATCTCCGTCCTGTTTTTATAAAAGTTCATCCAATTAATTTTTATCAAAGAAAAACCATGCTCTGACAAAACTTTTACGAGCATGGTTTTTATATAATAAATTAAACTCAGAGTATATATATCATTTCCGCTTACAGAAATTAACAGTAACAATCTCTCCTCGCTTTAAGAATACTTTTTTAAACCCGCACAGATTTTTATGAGGTATGTACTCAAACTTGAGTACAGAATAATCTGTATCATAATCACCGCAATTTTTTAACTGCACTGTATTTTCGTCTATCCAGGTTTCGGTAATTTCGGAATATGTCAGTCCATAACCAAATTCAAATACAGGTGTACCCTTATAGAACTTATATGTACGGTTTTCCATTGAATAATCCTCGAATGGAGGCAAATCACCCACACTTTCATAAAACGTAACAGGCAATCTTCCGCTCGGTGAGACTTTGCCGAAAATTATATCTGCCAGAGCCAATCCGCCCATTGCACCGGGATAAAAGCATTGAAGCACTGCATCGCATTTTTCTTTTTGCAAGGATAAATTCAGACAGCTTCCGCTTACATTTACGAATATTACAGGTTTTCCCAATTCTGAAATTTTTTCAAACAGCTTTCTCTGTGGTGTCGGTAATTCAAGGTCTTTCTTGTCACCGCTATCAAATGCATTATACGAGTCTCCCTCTTCACCCTCAAGGGTTGAATCAATTCCCATACACATAATTATTACATCTGCATTTTTCGCTGTAATAATTGCCTCTCTGTCGCTTGTACAAACATTGTGGATATTCGCATTTTCGTCAAAAATATGACATCCCTTTGCGTATTTAACATCTGTATATTCCTGCAGTCCCCGGAGAAGTGTATAATAATCTGACGGCATGCCGTTATAATTGCCTAATAGCACGTCCTTAGAATCTGCATTCGGACCGATTACTGCAATTTTCTTGCTTTTGTCAAGAGGAAGTATTCCATTATTTTTCAGTAAAACTATACTCTCCTGTGCCATTTTACGGTTAATTTCCTTATGCTTATTACATTCTATAACGTCAAAGGGTATTTTATCGTATTCACAATCATCGTCAAACATACCAAGTCTGAATCTTGCAGTAAACAGCTTAATTACTGCCTCTGTAATTGTTTCTTCACTGATTAACCCCAGTGTAACAGCTGTCTTTAGCCATTGATAAGCAGTTCCGCAATTTAACTCACAACCGTTATTTACCGCAAGTGCCGCACTCTCTGCCGCATTTTGGGTAACCTTATGATTTTCATTTATATCGCATATTGCTCCGCAGTCTGATACAACATACCCGTCAAACTTAAACTCGTCTCTCAAAATGTCCTTCAATAAGGTTTTGCTTGCACAGCAAGGCTCTCCGTTTGTTCTGTTGTACGCACCCATAACTGCTGATGGATCGGCATTTTCAATGCAATACTTAAATGCCCACAAATATGTTTCATATAAATCCTTTTCGCTGACTTTTGCATCAAATCCGTGTCTTAACGCCTCAGGTCCGCTATGAACTGCATAATGTTTTACCGTTGCATCAAGTTTTCTGTATTTACCAACGCCCTGCAAGCCTTTTATAAATGCAGTTCCCATTCTTCCCGTAAGATAAGGGTCTTCACCATAGGTTTCATGACCTCTGCCCCATCTCGGGTCACGGAATATATTTATATTCGGTGACCAGTATGTAAGCCCCTGATATATTTTAGTATCACCAAATTTTTTGTATTCATTATATTGTGCTCTTGCCTCATCCGAAATTGCTGTCGCAACATCCTCCATCAACTCCGTATTAAAGCTTGACGCCATCGCTATCGCCTGAGGGAAAACAGTTGCCGTTCCTGCTCTTGCAACCCCATGCAAACACTCGTTCCACCAATTATATTCAGGTATGTTCAATCTTTCAATAGCAGGCGCATCGTATTTCATTTGCGCAATTTTTTCTGCAAGTGTCATTTTTGACACAAGCTCTTTTGCTCTTTCTTCAAATGTCATAAAGTATCTCCTTATCCAAACAGAACTGAATTTACAACAGACTGCAAACGTTCCTGATTTCCGCTCATCGGAAGTTCAGCCTTTCTCATTTCTCCTGCATGAGCGGCAAGCTCTTCAAGGCTTGCTTCTCCTGAAAGTATTTTCTTTCCGATTTCACTTTCGAAGCCTGAATATTTTTCCTTTACGAAATTGTCAATTCTGCCGTCTTCAATTAGTTCAGCAGCCTTTATAAGCCCAATTGCATAGGTGTCCATACCAAGAATAAATCCGTGGAACATATCCTCGGCAGTATAGCTTGCACGACGATTTTTAGCGTCAAAATTAAATCCGCCTGTCAATCCTCCTGCCTTTAAAACTTCATACATACACATCGTTGCATCATAAACATTTGACGGGAATTCATCAGTATCCCAGCCTAATAACAAATCGCCCTGATTTGCATCAATTGAACCCAGCATTCCGTTTATTGCCGAAATTCTCAGCTCATGCTGAAATGTATGTCCTGCAAGAGTCGCATGATTTGCTTCAATATTCATCTTAAAGTCCTTGTCAAGTCCGTACTGTCTTAAGAATCCGATTGCAGTTGATGCATCAAAATCATACTGATGCTTCATTGGTTCCTTCGGCTTCGGCTCAATATAGAAATCGCCTTCAAATCCAATTTTTCTGCCATATTCAACCGCCATTTTCATAAGCCTTGCTATATTTTCCTGTTCAAATTTAACATCCGTATTAAGAAGAGTTTCATAACCTTCTCTGCCGCCCCAGAAAACATAGCCTTTACCGCCAAGCTTAACTGTAAGGTCAAGTGCCTTTTTTATCTGTGCTGCCGCAAAACAGAAAACTTCCGCTGAATTTGTACTTCCGGCACCGTTCATAAATCTCGGATTTGAGAACATATTTGCAGTTCCCCAAAGGCACTTTATCCCTGTTTCATTCATTTTTTCCAATATGTAATCAGAAATTTCATCAAGTCTTTTATTCGTTTCGTTAATATCATCTGCCTCCGGTACAAGGTCAACATCATGAAAACAAAAGTATTCAATTCCAAGCTTTTGCATGAACTCAAATCCTGCATCAACCTTAGCCTTTGCGTGTGCCATTGTTCCCTTTTCTTCACCAAATGATTTGTCAGCTGTATCTCTGCCGAACATATCAGTTCCCGCCGCGCACAGGTTATGCCACCATGCCATTGCAAACGGGAGATGTTCTTTCATGGGTTTTCCCATTATTATTTTTTCTGCGTCATAGTATTTGAAAGCAAGCGAATTTTCGCTTTCTTTCCCCTCATATTTAATTTGTGGTATATCTTTAAAAAATTCGCTCATCATCATTACCTCACTTTATTTCTTTATATAATTCTTTTACTGCAGGATATATTTTTTTGTACTTTTTGTACTGCTCATCATAACGACCGACAATTTCTTTATCAGGTTTTTCTTCTCCCTTTATCTTAGCAAGTTTTTCCGAACATTCTATTATATTCTCATATTCGCCGCAGGCAACCATTGAAAGCATTGCGGCACCCATTCCCGGTCCCTCTTCTTTATCCGGAATTTTTAATGTTATATCAAGCACATTACACAGAATTTTCCGCCAGAGCTTTGACTTTGCACCGCCACCGCAAACAAAACTTTCAGAAACATCAATTCCGAGACTTTTCGCGATTTCCACATTGTCTTTTATCGCAAATGCAACGCCTTCCAAAACCGCCTGTATCATGTCGGAACGTTTTGTATCAGCACGCATACCCACAAACAGACCTCTTGCATCGGTATCATTTATCGGACTTCTCTCACCCATTAGATATGGCAGGAAATATACGTGATTGCTTCCAAGCATTTCATCAGTTATATCGGCTTGTTCGTCAGCGTAATCTTTAGTTTTTAATATATCGTTGCAAAACCACTTATTACAAGATGCCGCAGACAATATACATCCCATAAGATGATATGCTCCGTCAGCATGGCAAAAAGAATGGAGCGCATTGTTTTCATCTACACAAAAATCCTTTGATGTAATGAATACTGTTCCTGACGTGCCGAGAGAAATATTACATTCACCGCTTCCGACAGCTCCCGTTCCGATAGCCGCTGCAGCATTATCTCCTGCTCCTGCTGAAACTTTTGTGTATTCCGAAAGCCCAAGCTCATTTGCTGTATCAGGAAGAATTGTACCTATACAATCATAGCTTTCAAAAAGCTTCGGCATCTGTTCTTCCTTAATATTACAAACATCGAGCATTTCCTTTGACCAGCATTTATTTTTTACATCAAGTAAAAGCATTCCCGATGCATCTGAATAGTCTGTTGCGTGCACTCCCGTCAGACGGTAATTGATATAATCTTTCGGAAGCATTATTTTGCAAATTTTATTAAAACTCTGTTTTTCATTTTTCTCAAGCCACAAAACTTTCGGTGCAGTAAACCCGGCAAATGCAATATTTGCAGTTAATTCTGATAGTTTCCCCTTTCCGATAACACTATTTAAATATTCTGTCTCTTCAGAAGTTCTCCCGTCGTTCCATAAAATTGCCGGTCGGATAACATCATCATTTTCATCCAGTATTACAAGACCATGCATTTGACCTGCGACACTTATTCCGAATATTTCATCAGAATTCATATCTTCTGTAAGCTCTTTAATTCCGGCTTTCAACGCATTCCACCAGTCAGCAGGCGACTGCTCACTCCAACCTGGATTCGGGAAGCTTAAATCATAATTCTTCGTAACAGAGTTTATAATTTTTCCATTTTCATCTGCCAAAATCAGTTTCAGAGCAGAAGTTCCTAAATCGGCACCTATGTAATAACTCATAATTCCTCCTTAAAATTATAATTTATCTTTTAATAAACATTTTCAAATCTTTTATTTTTAATATATCATAATAATCTTGACATTTCTCGCAAAAAGATACATAATATATAGACAAAATTTGTCTTTCGGAGTTTTTTTATCTAATTATTAGAAATGCGAGCTGCTTGTAAACAAAAAAAGACATGCTATGACAATATATTATTTGGTAATTGTTATAACTTGACTATCCGGGTTCCAATCAACAGTGCTGCCGAGTTTTTCAGCAATAAAACGTATCGGTGTATATGTTCTGTCATTATCAATAAATGCAGGTTTTTCAATAGTTATTGTTTCACCGTTTACAATCGCCGTTTCAGCACCTATTGTAATAACAATTATAATATCGTCTTTCGTTATTGTAACTGTTCTTGTATCATTATCCCATTCAACCACAGCACCAAAATTTTCAGCAACAAATCTTGCAGGGAGAAAAGCTCTGTCACCTTTAATAATCGGTGCTACGTCATTTTGTTTTGCTTCTCCGAAAACAGAGGCATCTGTTTTGCCTATTGTAAATATGATTTGGTCTTTTGTCTTATCGACAATATCCCACTTTGCATATAGCATAATGTTTTTTGTAATTTTTGTTGTAAAGTCAAATTGTTTAGTAAGTTCTTTATCCGTAAACCAACCGACAAAAGTATATTCTTCTTTCTGCGGCCGTTCAGGTTCTTTAACAGTAGCATTTCTATTTACAGTTTGTTTTGCTATGCTACTGCCACCGTTTGTATCAAATGTAACTGTATAACGTGATACACCACCGCCACCGCCTGTACTTGGTCTGTTTTGTTTTGATAATGTTATTGCATTATCCGAGCAATACATTTTAGCTCTCACGCCGTCTGAGTCCATTTTGATTTTTGTGTCGTCCCAATCTATAATTTCACCATTTTGTTCGTATGGTTCAGGCAAAAGTAAAGAATTGTCAAACTCAATGTAAATATCAGCGTTGCTATATTTATCGTTGCTGTTTCCCGATAATATAAATTCAATAGTTTTATCATCAATTCTTGTAGCAGTTTCAATAAGCAGGTCATCACTACCTATAATATTCCATTTTGATTTCCATTCAGAGAGTATGTCAGCTTTTGTTTGCTCATCTGTTTCTAAATCATAAGCTGTTCGCCATTCTGTGGGAAATTCAGCATCATCAACAAATCTTCCGCAATTTGTTTTGAGTGTTATTTTTTTACCGTTTTCTTTGCCTTTGGTTATTGGTTCACTTGATGTAATTTTAATATTGATAGGCTCGTATTCATCTTTTAAACACCATGTAGCAAAAAACTCTCTGTGAGCACTCACTTTTATTGGTTGAGGCATAGTATATTTAATCGGTGTCCCACCGCCACCGCCGACAAAATGCTGTGCTTTCCACCCTGTAAAAACATATCCCTCTTTTTCTGGAGGTACAGGAAACTCTATTATGTCTTTATACTCTAAATCAGTAATTTGTTCATATATACAATCCTGATTAACCCAATTTTCTTCTTCGTAGATAGGTTCTTCCAAATAAAAAGTTACATTATATACTTTAGGATTAAAATACAAAATATATACACCTAATTTTTCCATGATGAATTGTGGTCTTGTTTCTGATATGTCAGTAATCTTATTTGAAATATCTTCCAGCTCTGTATCGGCATTTTCAGCATAATATAACCGATAATCTTTCCCGATTAACTGACGAATATTGCCTGTTGACTGTGGTGTCATAATAGTCACAGTTGTAGCTTCGATTTCAGGATATGGATTTTCTACATTATCTGTCCTCATATCCATATAAATAAAATTCTCACCAATTTCAGCTACAGATTTGATTTTTTCAGATACAGTTATATTCGCATCTGTTTCACTCTGTTCGATTCTTGAACCACCATTTTCATCTTTTATCATCAACTCGTCAAGAATTACATTAACAATATATTCTCTTTCACTGCTTAAATTATATACACCAAAGTGTATGGAGTCATTTCTCGCAAATGATACCATCTGCCCGAATAACAAACTACACATACTCACAATCAGCATAAGTGATAGTATTTTCTTTCTTCTTTTCATTATACTGAACTCCTTTCCATTTAATTAAATGAGCTTAAATCAAAATAGCTCGACTTAATTGTTATTCTTGATAACAACTGTTGTTCATCCTCTCGTTCATATAGGCTCAAAACAATATATGAACCATCTGTTCCGCACGCATATCCACTTGGCATACTAAATGACATTTCCGAACCTGATGATGAAACACTCATATAATTCTTCTTTTTTTGTTGTAATTCTCCGTCTGCATCATAAAGTTCAACTGTTCTGTAAACACTTTGAGGCAAATACTGCCCTTTTGTAATATAGACTGTTCCAATCGTTCCTGTTGCAGAAGCCTCTCTGATACGAAATACAAAATCATCAGTATTTGAAAGCGAAAAATCTTTTGTTGTTATACTTTCATAGTAATTCTGTGTCGGTGTATAATCTTCAATAAGATTTCCTCTTAGTCTGAGAGTTTTTAACTGTGTTAAATTACTCAATGCTGAAATATCTTTTATATTATTATTCCTTAAATTTAGGGAGGTAAGGTTACTCAATCCTTGAAGTGGTGTTATATCATCTATTTTACAATATGTGGCTGTAAAACTTGTCAATCCTGTCAAATATTCCATTCCAGTTAAATCCAACGGTAATTCCGAACTGTCTATACTAACTGACAAAGAAGTTAAAGCAGCAATATCCGAAGTTGTTATCTCACTTGCTGATTTTCCAATCGCACTTCTCACAGCTTCAGCAAGCCGTGCGTCTCTAAAATAAAGTAAATTATTTGTTGCCGGATATGTAACTTTAAAAGAAAGAGTTCCGTTTGAATTTTCAGTAATATTTGAAAGAGTGATACCTGAACTCGCATTATTTGAATACTTCAATGTCAATGATGAAGATTTAGGATATACTTCCTCTATCTCATACTTTGAATTATTACTGTCAGCATCATTGTAATTATTTCCCCAATCGTCAAAATTTGAATTAACCCTATACACAACAAGTCCTTTACCCTGCAAATTAGAACACGTTTCAAAATTACCGTCATACTTTCGATACTCAACAATGAAATACTGACTAACATCATCAGTTCCCGAAACAGGAATTGGTGAACGAAGAATATATGCAACCGTATCGTTTATTTCTCCGGCTGGTTTAGAGTTATCCGAAGTTTTTAATAATTTTAGAGTATATGTACCGCTGCTTTTAATTTCGGGAATTGTTATCCAGTTACCATATCTGTATTTCATATAAGAAGATGTGTGCGCACCGGGTGAAGAACTCATCAAATCCCAGTTTTTCAATAATAGTTTGTAACAAAAAAGGGCAAAAGAAAGGAAACAAGACTTTGTTTTACCTTGACTTTTGCCCATAAAAAATAATCTTCAACATACGCTGTACCTCCTATTCAAATGTCAACAATCAACCATAAAATACCTCTGGTTCATTAGTTTTATTTATTACAGTATAGCATATTCAACCAAAATTTTCAAGACATAGACTATAAATTGCAAAAATTTCTCTGATATGCATAATAGCTATGTTATAGTAACAGTTCTTGTGTCATTATCCCATTCAACCACAGCACCTAAATTTTCAGCAACAAATCTTGCAGGAAGAAAAGCTCTGTCCTCTTTGATTATCGGTGCTGCATCATTTTGTTTTTCCTTTCCGAAAACTGCAGATGTTCGGTATCTTTAACAGTAACATTTCTGTTTACAGCTTGCTTTATTATGCTATTCTGCAGACGAAAGACTGTGTTACAGCCATAAACAGAAAAATCGCTTGAAATCAAGCGATTTTTTCTTTTTATATAATTTTTACTCTGTAAATATCCAAGCCGCCATTTTACTTTCCTCTGTCCACAGCTTTCCTGCTGATGAATAATCGGTAACCGTCATCCTTCTGCCGTCACTCAAAGGAACGCAAACTTCGATAATATGTTTATACGGAGCAATATCCTCAATCGGCATTTCAACATCTACATATCCATCATCGTTTACAACTATACTTACCGGTTCATCAACGTTATATCCCAATCTGTTTTCCTGAGCAAGAACCAACGGGCCTCTGCGAAGTGCAATATGATTTTTTTCATCATGCTCTCCTTCATAATCCTCAGAAAACGCTTCAGGGTAAATCGCCTCTGTCCTCATATCTAATTTTAGTTCAATAATATCATTTTTTCTCCATAACTTTTTTATATGAATATATCCGTCATTGACACTGTTATTTACACCGTCAACTGATACTATAGTTGTTTTGCTCCAGAACGGATTTCTAAGTAAAATTTCGAATTCTTCTTCGTATTGAGGTTCAATTTTTATATTAATGTCTCCGTTTACGGGATATTCGGTCTGAATATCAATTGTAACATTGTTTCCGGTCTGCGTTTTTGTGAAAACTTTACCATTAATATATAAATTAATAACCAATCCGTCTTTTGATGATAAAAGAGACATTTTGGGTATTAATCCATTACCGGCCGCTCCGATACATGCGCAGCAACCATAATAATGATTATCACTCATAACACGCATACCTCCGGTACCCATACCTCTGACACCTGCAGTTAAAGGACTATAACTATCAAACGGAAGCGGTTCTATCAGCACTTCAGAATGATTCTGCATAGCCATATCATCTAGCTTTCCGATACTGTTCTCTGTATTGATTGAACCTAGAAATGCATTGTACAAAGATCTTTCAAAAGCGTCGGCATATTTTGAATCGCCTGTGAAACAGTTAAGATTATAGAAAAATTTCATCATCGTCACCGTCACGCAAGTTTCCTGCATAACATCGTGATTTTTCGAATTAGCCTGACTGACCGTTGAGTTATCAAGACACTCACCTGCACATCCTGATCCGCCTATTATTGTAAAATCACTTTCAAGAATTCTATCAGCAAAATTAACTACACTTATTCTGTATTTTTCATTCCCGGTAATTTTATAATATTCCAGAAGACCTTCAAAACAAGAAGTTATCTCATATGCTTTTGTAATAGGATACTGATATGGATAAAGCTTATTTTCGTAAGCTAAATCAAAAATATTACTACTATCCGTACCGCCTTCATTAACAATATGTGACGCAAAATCAAAATATCTTTTTTCTTTAGTTATATTATATAATTTCATAATCGGCTCAAGAATAGAAGAAGAATTGATTCCTCCCCAAGCATTTGATGCCGATGTGATTGGTTTTTTCCCTTCAGTCGCAGGACCTATTTTAGAAATAATATAATCCACCTGTTTTTGCATAGATTCAATAATTCTTTCATTAAAAGCATCATCATCACATATCTCCATAAAATACTGCATTCCCAGAAGAACATATTTCCTTGACCATAAATCCCATCCATCAAATTCAATACTCACCGGATATGTGCTTATTCTTCCCAGACAATCTGCTGAATCTATCATATCATCAACTGTTTTGTAAAGGATATCATATAAATCCTTATTTTGAGTATAAGAATACACAAATGCTGCTCCACGCATCATTTTACCCCAATACTCGCCTCTCCAGCCAAAATCACTGTCAGCTTCCGTTCTGTACTGATTAACAAATCTGTTCCACAATTCAGGGTTCAACAACTGAACTCTTTCTATGTAACGAATTGATTCATCAATAATTCCATTATAATGAAATTTATTTTCTTTTTCTTGAACAAAAACATTCACTGTTTCAGATTGTATTTTATTAAAAATCATATTCTATGCCTCATTCATAATACTGTTATTATAAATGTTGCAGGGAGAAAACTCCCCCTGCAACATACAATCATGTTCTACACCTTATGTTAACACTCATGCTTCTGCACATTAATACAGTTAAATCAGTTTCCTGTATCAATTCTGACTGTTACAGGAACATATCTCTTCAGCAAAATTTCTTCTGAAAGCTGAGTACAATTGTTTATGTCATAAGAGCTTTCAACAACATTATCGCCAATAAAAATCTTTACATTCTTATCTTCATCGTAGCTTATCATATTAAGGATAATATCACCGTTGTAAACTCCAACGTTGTATTCAACATAGTCTGTATCTTCTCCTGTTTGTGCATCCTTAATGAATATATTGTAAATGCCCGCCTGCTTCAGAACTGTTCTGATTTCATCATAAAGAGCAGCCTCTGTCATACTTCCTGTTGTACCTTTGCCGCCGTCATAGTTAATTACATAAGAATTAGCAAAAATGAAATTAAGCTTATCTCCATCATTGCCAGAACCTTTTTCATTCTTCTTCAAAGAATCCTGACCCAGTATCATAACCTTTCCGCCATTTTCAATATAGCTCTTGATGTAATCAAGTGTTTCAGCGGTAACATGAGTTGTTTTCGGAACTATCAGCACCTTACAGCCATTCATTTTACTAAGCTGCGAAGGAGTTACAAACTGCACTGCCTTGCCACTGTAAAGACATGCTGAATATGCCTGATATGTAGCATATGATGTACTGTCATTGTAGATAATACTTGAATCACTGTATAAAATTCCTACTTCCTTCTCAGCATTCTGAAGAGCAGTAATCTCATATGCATTTCTGTTCAGATTAAGTGTTTCTTTTCCTATTGCCGCAATTGTATCCGGTCTGGTAAGAATACTTCCGTAAAAATCTGACGTTGCATCATATGATCTTTCCCATACCCATATATCAGAGATAGCACGTCCGTGGATTGCTCCCATGTATATATTCTGTGCAACATAATCAGTAACTGAATCGGTATAATTACTGCTTCTGTCAGGAATTATGTGGTCCTCAGAGTTGATTACAGGTGCATCCTTGATGCTTCTCATATAATCATACCACATTTCTTCAACATGATAACCGTCATCTACCTGGTACAAGCCACTGCCGTCATTGATGTAGTTGTGTGCATCACAGCCGTTAAGATCCAAGAAATCATAATAGCTTTCATAGCCCACGCCTCTCTTCATACGGCTTGCAGTGTCATCATCGTCAACATATGCCATTATTTTTGAGTGAAGCGGTACATCCGGTGCAATTTCATGAATGATACCTGCCATCCATCTGTGCCACTGTGAAAAGATTTTATCGTTGAACATCTTATAGTCATATTCCATTGCATCATTTGAATATCCAAGCGGCACACTATTAAATGATAAATAAAATTTACCGTATGCCGAGTTGAGATTCCAAATGCTGTCGTATTTGTCTTTCAGGAAAGTATGCCATTCATCAAGGTAGAAATCACCACAGCTTTCCGGTTTAAACAAAGGCTCGTTAGATATACATATGCTGTTTAATGATGTATAATCTTTTATTTTCGGAACAACCACTCTCAGGTATTCCTCTATAACTTCCTTTGCAATATCGGCATTGACATTGTATTTAAGGAATTGAGATGCGCCGTCATCATGTCCTATATTATACTTTTCTATAATGCTGTCAGGGAAATAATGCGGAGACAACAGCACTGTAACTGCTATATTATTCTCTTCTGCATCCTGAAGGATTTTTTCAAGTTCAGAAAGTTTTACTGCATTGGAGTTCATTATATAATCTTTTGTATTTGTAGCATTAAATCCGCCATTATTCAAAAGATTCACATCACTTCCCTCTTCGGTAAATGAGAAACAGTCAATATACCACGCGTCACATATTGCGTCACAATTAACTCTGACGGTTGTTCCTCTTACACCTGCCGGAGCAGTATATGTCGCAGTGATTTCTGTCCAGTCACTGTTTGCAGGAATTGCTATACGTTCATCCCAGTTATTTACACTCATCCACGAATTAGTAGTATTCTGAGTTTTAACATAACCTTTGAAGTTATATGTTTTACCGGGTTCTACCGGAACATATTGCGAGAAGGAAATATACTGATGCTCTGTCAATTCTGAATTATAAGTAATTTTCAGAGCGCCATCTCCTTCATAGACATTCTCTGTACTAATTTCGGCAGTATACACAGGCTCGTTATTTTCAACGAACTCCCATCCGCCATACTCCGAGAAAAGTATAACGTCCGTCGGCCCGATTTCCGTCTGTATAGTATTAGCTCCAATTTCATTAAACAACGGCATATCTTCCACAGCCTGATTAAAATGTCCGTAGCCTATAAAGAATACCGGTCTTTCCTCAACTTTTCCGTCAAGTTCAGTCTGAGCGTAAACACTGCTTCCTTCGATACGCATATCACTTGTAATATATTTAGGTACCTTACGCGGTTCCTTTGTTCCATTCAGATATGCAGTAAGATTTTCTTTTGTTTCATTGTACAGCTTATCAAGAGCATCTTCTGTGTAGTACGTATTATCAAACGCACCGTTATTAAGGTCTTCCTGAAGATATGTATCAAATCTTTCCATAACCTTGTAATTTACGGTTTCATAATCGGTTGAAATACCCTTTTCATTACATGCCGTTAAAAGACTTTCGATTTCTTCAACATTATTCCGATTCTTTTCTATAACCTCTTTGTGATAGTCATCAGCATCCCAGCTTGCAAGAATATTATCCGAGTCGTCATATAGATTAATCATTGTTTTTGCATAGTTGTCGGGTTTTTCTATAAACAATCTAAATTCATTGCTCTTTCCCGGTTCTATGAATGCCTTTCCGTAGCCGTATTTAATAACATTATCATTCTCATCTGCAAATTCAACTACAGCTTTACATCTCAAATAATGTCCCGAAATATTTTCGACTTTTATCTTATACTCACCATTATTTGAACTTATTTCAGCAATATCAACTGAATATTCCGCCGGAAGAGTGGTTATTACCTTTCCGTCAAGCTCTGTACTGTCACCAAGAACAGGACGCACTATATATGTTCCGGTTTCAGGATACGTATAAGTATTATTCTCCGTATAACCGAGTTTTGTTATTTCGCCATTCGTATTATATTTATAAATATTTGCCCCGGAATACTCAGAACCTGCCACATCCCAGCTAAGTTTCTTTTCTCCTTCAGAAAATGTCAGATTTGTGATATCTGTTTCTGTGGCATAAACCGGCATTACAGCGCTTGCAATTGCAACGCTACCGGCTATTAACATTGATATAATTCTTTTCAAAATCTCACACCTCATTTTATATTAGTGCAAAGGGCACTTAGCAGGCTGCTAAACCGCCAAGTACCCGTAGCTGCAAATATTATTCCAATTCCAATGCATCCATCAACGGAATAATCGTTGTCAGTCCATCCCAGCACATAATCTTAAGACTATAATCAGCACCATCAGTCATCTGAGGCACTTCAACTGTAAAGCAAAGTTCATCTTCAACAAAACCTTCAGCCTGTCTTTCGTATGATATCTGCTTGCCATATTCCATCTTTACATATTTATCACCATTATACAAAGCAGCTATCAGTATCGGAGCGAAATCATCTCCCATTGTATAGTTTGTAACTTCAATGCTGACTTCAAGAAGTCCTGATTCCAGTGAGGTTATCTCTCTCTTGCTTTCACCTTCGATTTTCATAACCTTTGGTTCTGAAACATAATATCCGTCTAAGCCTTTATATTCAAACCCTCCGTTTTTAACAAGGTTTTCTGTTGTTCCGCTTTTTACAAGACTGATATCATCTATAAACCAACCTTCTGTCTGACCGTCTGTGGGGAAAGAAATAGCTGTTTCTCCGCCGTCTGCAGTTACTGTCAATTCGTACTTTGACCATTCTCCGTCTATTTCAGTAACTGTGAAGCTTTCCAACGAATATCTCTTCCACGGATCTGCCAATGTAACTGCCTGCAATCCGTTTTTCTTCGCTCCTGTTGACCAGAAACTGATTGTGTATTCCCCGGCTTCTAAACTCGGAACGTTCTGTGCAATACATATATTTGATGGCTTTGAGTTATCTACGTGTCTTAAAACAAAGCTTTTATTTCCGCTATGTGCCTTCTCGTCTGTTACACACATGAATACAAGATTTCCGTCTTTTTCTATTGCGCTCCAGTCATTCCAGCCTGCAAAATAATCACCAAGTCCGGTTTTATATTCGGGAACTCCGTCGTCATCAAAGCTTCCGTTTTTAAGAATATTATTTGTTGTTCCCTGTTTTACAAGGCTGAAATCATCTACATACAAGCTTACCGTTCCATGTCCTCTTGTGGAAAGCTTTATTGCACTTACTGTCGATCCTGCCGGAACTGTAAAGTCAAGTGTATACTTTCTCCAGTCACCGTCTGTTTCACTTGTAGTCATATCTGTAACATATCTGTAACTCGGATCAAGACCTTCTAACCACACTATATGCTGATATCTGTATGTATCGTCATCCCAGTCAGCTACTGTACCTGCTGCCCAGAAGCTTAATGTGTACGTTCCTTCACCTAAGCTTAAACCTGTCTGTTTTATCATCAGGTCTCTGTCATTCTGACTTCCGTCTACATGTCTTAAAACCATACTGTGATTTCCGCTATGAGCCATCTCGTCTATTACGCATGAGAATACTGTGCTTCCGTTCTGTGTTACAGCATCGTCTCTTTCCCAACCGTAGAAATGGTCCTCATACGCTGTTGTATAATCTGGTATTCCGTCATCGTCAAAGCTTCCGTTTTTAAGAATATTTTCTGTAGTTCCGGATTTTACAAGGTTGAAATCATCAATGTATAAATATTGTGTTCCATGTCCTCTGGTGGATAGTTTTACTGCGCTTACTGTTGATCCTGCCGGAACGGTAAAGTCAAGTGTATAATATGACCAGTCTCCGTCTGTTGTTCCGGTAGTCATATCTGTAACATATCTGTAACTCGGATCAAGTCCTTCTAACCACACAATATGTTGATATCTGTATGTATCGTTATCCAAGTCAGCTACTGTACCTGCCGCCCAGAAACTTAATGTGTATGTTCCTTCGCCTAAGCTTAAACCAGCCTGCTTTATCATCAGGTCTCTGTCATTCTGACTTTCGTCTATGTGTCTTAAAACCACACTGTTACTTCCGCTGTGTGCAAATCCATTCGTTACGCAGGAGAATATAGTAGATCCGTTTTCTGTTACACCATATTCTTTTTCCCAGCCTTGGAAATAATCCTCATATGCTGTTGTGTACTCTGCTTTATAATCCGGCATTCCGTCATCGTCAAAACTTCCGTTCTTAAGAAGGTTCTCTGTTGTTCCGTCCTTCACGAGGCTGATGTCATCAAGATACAAGCCTTGTGTATCTCCGTTACTCATAAGAGTTATTGCATTCTGTGTCTTTCCTTCAGGAACTGTAAAGTCGATTGTGTACTTTGTCCAGTCACCATCAGTCTCGGCAACTGTGAAATCGGTCAGGTAGAAATCGTCCCACCAGTCTCCGTTTGAGGTCATACCACAAAGATTATTAGCATAATTTCCTGCTGCCCAGAAGCTTAATGTGTATGTACCTGCTCCATAGCTAAGACCTTCCTGTGCAATAGTTACAGCTTTCCATCCCTGGCTTGAGTCAGCATGTCTTATAACAACACTGTTATTTCCGCTATGTGCAATCTCGTTTGTTACGCAATAGAATGTATTAACATTGTCAAGTACAGCCGCACTCCAGTTGCCCCAACCCATGAAATAAGGCTCAAGCTCTGATGTGTATGTAGGTGTTCCATCAAAATCAAAGCTTCCGTTTTTGATAACGTTGGTTGTTGTTCCCTGTGGCACAATGCTGATGTCATCGATAAACCAACCATCTGTATCTCCGTCAGAGCAGAATACAATAGCATTCTGTGTATTTTCCTCCGGCACTGTCATGTTCACTGTGTACTTTGTCCAGTCACCATCAGTCTCGGTTGCTGTTGCCACATCCTGCACTGAGTATCCCTGCCATAGACCGTCTTGTCCCTGCATTATCACAAGCTGCTTTGTGCTGTTTTGGCCAATAGCCCAGTAGCTTAGCGTATAAGCTCCTGTCAGGCTCAAGCCTTCCTGCACAACCATCATACCACCTTCAGCGGTTTTGTGTTTTATAACAAGACTTTTATCTCCGCTGTATGCAATCTCATCTGTTACACATGCGTATCTTGTTTCGCCGTTTGGTGCTGCACCATTATCCCATCTGGTCCAGCCCTGGAAATAAGGCTCAAACTCTGATGTGTATGTAGGTGCCTTCATTTCAAAGCTTCCGTTTGTAAGGATATTGTTTGTTGTTCCTTCCTTAACAAGGCTGATGTCATCAACATAGAAACCGTTTGCCCAACCTACAGTCAGGATTCTGATTCTTTTTGTTGTAGTGTCAACAGTCAATGTTTTTTCGAGTTTTACCCATCCGTTTTCACCCTCGGTACGTGTGAATGCAGTTCCTGTAGTATACTCGCCATTCAATAATTTGTGAGTCTGCCAATGACCGTCCTCAAACAATACTGTAGTGGCATCTTCATATCCACCTTTTACCCATAAGCTCAGGGTATATTCTCCTGCCGGAATTGTAACATTCTGGTCAACAGAAAAATCCTCCCAATTCTGGTCGTTTTTCTGAATGTATACGCTGTTTGATCCGGATACAGATTCATTATTGTCAACATACGCCTTTATATTGTCATTCTGGTCCGGTCCGCTTACATACCATCCGTACATATACGCATCATCGGTTTTCTCCGCAAGCGCCATCTGAGGCATTGATGACAAAGCCATCACGGTTCCTACTAATAACGCAACTGCTTTTCTTAGTTTTTTCATTTTCTACACTCCTTTTTTTTAATTATAGTTAATCTGTTTCTCACAGATCAGCCATCATTTCTTATCCATTCAAACATATTCAGGGACAGAAGATTCCAGCTCTGGAATCCTAAGTTATTTACCCCTTCACCGCTTTCAGGATCATAATACTCGTGCATTTTGCCGTTTTTTTCAATATCACGACCAAAAAGTGCAACCGTTCTTTCGGCCAGATCACGTGCTTCTTTTCGGAAACCGTATTTATGCAGACCTTCAAAAACCATATAGTTTGCTATTCCCCAGATCGGGCCGAGCCAACATGATGGGTTTCCTGATACTGCAATTTTATACATCTTTTCCATTTTGGAAAGTGATCTTACTCCGTATGGTGAGAAGAATGTTTTCTCATTAAAGTAATGTTCCTTAACCATTCTCTCTGCCTGCTCAGGTGTTGCAATACCTGCCCACATCGCCATAAATCCTGTCCATACACCAATTCTCTGAATCAGACAGCTCCAATGTCTCGGGCATCCTGAATGCAATTTTTTTGTCAGGTCTATCGGGACTAAATTTATGTCCACACTGTAGAAAAATCCATCACGTTCATCCCAGCAATGCTCCTGAATTGCCGCTTTCAGCACTTCGGCACGCTCTTCATATTTTCTCTTTTCATCATTTAAGCCAAGCATACCGGCAATTTCCGATGTTGCAAGAAACTCCTTATACATAAGGCAGTTTAAGTAAATTGAAGCAGAGCTTCCGTTTGGTCTGTAAAATGTACAAGGGTCATTGTCAACACCGATTGCGAAGTCATCAACCCAATGATATAATCCCGTCTCATGCCTGCACTTATTCTCATAGAAACCAAGATAGTCCTCTATCAGGCAAAACTTATCTTTTAACCACTCAGCATCATTTCCTTCTTTTCCACAAATAAACAATGCGTGCTGTGCGAGACATGGCTTATGACTGTTTGTAGGGCCTTCTGTGTACTCATCCGCACCGAAAACGTCCGGTTCAATCCATATTGGTACAGATCCGTCTTCTCCTACGTATTCAAGAAAGTTCAATATGCAGCCTTTCTCGTACTCGGATATATCACCGAGTTCAGGAAGATTGCCGAGAGCCAGGTCTGTGAGCCAGCTGTCCCAGTCCCAGAGAGAATTGGGATAGCTGATACCGGGAACTATAAACTTATATTTAAGCTTCCCTGCCGGTTCACGAAAACATTCCTTGTGATTATTAAGTGTATAATCTTTTATCAACTGACCATACTTTTCAATTTGTTTAATATCCATTTCTTTCACCTCCTTCAAATCTGATTTCCTGTATTAAAGTATCGAATTTCTGTAATTATTTTAAATTATTAAACCTTGCAATAACCGCCGCAGCTTCTGCCCTTGTAGCACCTTCTGACGGTCTGAAGCTTCCGTCATCACGACCTTGCATTAATCCAAGAGCATACGCTTTTGAAACTGCATCGAAATCGCTTATTGAGCTTCTGTCGGTAAAGTTTGCCGTTTCTTCCGTTTGAACAGCTCCCTTTTCGTATTCATAGCCCTTTACGAGCATCTGACACATTTCTTCACGGGTTATGTAATCGGAAGGTCTGAAAGCATCAGCACCAATAACACCTGCAACAACAGCCTTTTCCACATCGGCAGCATACCAGTCTGTTGCATTAACATCTTCGGGAAGTGCATTTCCTCCGGAAACATCTATTCCTCTCATAAGCAACGATACAAACTCTGCTCTTGTTAAAGCCTTACCGGGTGCAAATCTTGATTCCGATATACCCTTCACTATTCCCTTCCCTGCCATTTCAACAATATCATTTTCTGCCCAATGGCCAAATGTATCAATAAAGCAATTATCTGTCTTTATTCTTACGGTTACGGGGTCGTAGCGTTTCAGGAAGATTTCTTCCGATAATTCTTCGCAGTTGTTAATATCGTAAGAGCTTGTAACAACCTTGTCGCCGAAGTATATCTTTACTTTTTCATCAGCTTCATAGCTTACCATATTAAGAATGATATCTCCGTTGTATACGCCTACATTATATTCAATATAGTCGGCATCTTCACCGGTTTCGGCATCCTTTACAAATACATTGTAAACACCGGTCTGTAAAAGGAACTTTCTGATTTCGTCATGAAATTCCGTTTCTGTAATACTTCCGGTTTTACCCTTTGCACCATCATAGTTTATCACATAGGAATTACTGAAAATGTAATCAAGCTTTTCCCCGTCATTTTCAAATCCCTTTTCGTTTTTCTTCAGAGAATTCTTTCCTATTATCATAACCTTACCGCCGTTTCCGATAAACTGCATGATATAGTCAAGAGTCCCGGCAGTAACGTAAACAGACTGCGGAACTATCAGAACCTTGCAATCATTCATTTTATAAAGCTGTGAAGGTGTTACGAACTGCACCGCCTTACCGCTGTAAAGACAGGCTGAATATGTCTGATAGATTGCATATGCTGTACTTAAATCCTGAATAATACTTGAATCGGAATACAAAATTCCTACTTCCTTATCATCATTCTGAAGTGCAGTGATTTCATATGAGTTTCTGTTAAGATTAAGCGTTTCCTTTGATATCGCTGCTATTACATCCGGTCTGAAAAGAACACTTCCATCAAAATCAGTCGTCACATCATAGTGTCTTTCCCATACCCATATATCAGAAATGGCACGACCGTGGATTGCACCCATATACATATTTTGTGCAACATAATCAGCGACTTCTTCAGAATAATTTTTACTTCTGTCGGGGATTATATGGTCTTCCGCATTGATTACGGGTGCATCCTTAATGCTTCTCATATAATCATACCACATTTCTTCTACAAGGTAACCGTCGCTGACCTGATAAAGTCCGCTGTCATCGTTAATATAGTCATGAGCATCGCATCCGTTAAGCTCGAGGAAGTCGTAATACTTTTCATATCCCACGCCTCGCTTCATACGGTCTGCAATGTCATCATCGTCAAGATAGTTCATTATCTTTGAATGCAAAGGTACATCGGGGGCAATCTCGTGAATGATACCTGCCATCCATCTGTGCCAGTCCGAGAACACCTTATCATTGAACATCTTATAATCATATTCCATCACGTTATTTGAATACTCAATATTTATTTCTTCAAATGAACCGTAAGAAGTTCCGTATGCACGATTAAGCTCGCCTATATCATTTCCGTATGCCTCTTTCAGGAAATTATGCCAGTCATCAAGATAGTAATCTCCGCAACGCTCCGGTTTGAACAAAGGCTCATTTGATATACATATATTATTCAACGATCTGTAGTCTTTTATTTCCGGTACAACAGCTCTTAAGTATGCCTCTATAATTTCCTTTGCAATATCAGCATGAATATTATATTTAATAAACTCAGCCGAATTACCGGGATGTGCTATGTCATACTTTTCTATTATGCTTGTCGGGAAATAATGCGGCGACAACAGCACAGACACAGCTATGTTATTTTTTTCCGCTTCCTTTAAAATTCTCTTAAGCTCAGCAAGTTTTCCCGAGTTCGGGTTTATCTGATAATCTTTTGTATTGATTATTTCAAATCCGCCGTTTCTCAAAAGATTTACATCGCTTCCTTCCTCGGTAAACGAGAAATTATCAAGATACCATGCATCGCAATAAGCATCACAGTTGATTCTGATAGTTGTTCCTCTTTTATCTTCGGGAGCTGTATATGTATCGCTGATTTCCGTCCAGTCACCATTTTGCGGAATTGTTATACGGTCATCCCAGTCATTCGCACCCATCCATGCATTTGTAGTGTTTTTGGTTTTAACATAACCTTTTAAATTATACGTCTTACCCGGCTCTACAGGTACATACTGATAGAAGGAAATAAACTGATTATCTTTCAATTCCGAGTTATATGTAATTTTTAAGGATTTTTCGCCTTCATAAGCATCCTCTTCGGTTATTTCGGAGGTGTATTCAGGACCGTAGCTTTCATAAAACTCCCATCCGTCAAACTCTGAGAAGAGCATAACATCTGTCGGTCCTATTTCAGTCTGGATTGTGTTTGCACCGATTACATTAAACAGCGGCATATCTTTTACTGCCTGACTGAAGTGTCCGTAACCGATAAAGAATACCGGTCTTTCCTCAAACTTTCCGTCAAGCTCGGTAAGAGCATAAACGCTGTCTCCGTCAATTCGCATATCACTTGTAATATATCTTGGTGTCTTGATAGGTTCCTTCTCGCCCTTCAGATATGCATTAAGATTTTCCTTCGCTTCATTATACAACTTATCAAGGGACGCTTCTGTATAATAAGTTCTGTCAAGTGCACCATGGTCAAGGTCATTCTGAAGATATGTATCAAATCTTTCCATGATCTTGTAGTTTATGATTTCATACTCGGTTGAAATGCCTTTTTTCTCACACTTATCCAGAAGCTTGCCGATTTCCGTAATATTCTTCTTGTTCTTTTCTATAACCTTTTTGTGATATTCGGGGCTTGCCGGTGTTTGTTCAATCTCAATGTCAATGCTTGTCCCGGCAGAAATATCATTACATTTATAACTGAATAAAAGGTTATGTTCCCCGGGGTCCTCAAAGGTTTCCTTATAGGTCTTTCTTATACCTGATTTTGAAGGTACTTCAACCTCTTCTGTCCTTCCGTCCGGGTACGTGATTGAGAATGTTTTCCCATCGCCGTTGTTAATGATAAATGTATCATAGGCATATTCTGTATCTTCCATTCCCTGTCTCGTTCCCTGAGTCCATGCATACCAGTCTTTTGCTTCAGCGAGCATTTCAAGCATCGGGAATGCAACATTTGTTTTCCCCTCGGATATTCCCGGGGCAAGCTCTACGCAATATCTTCTTCCGTCACCGTCATTATCGTTTGCCAGAACGTCAAACAGTATTCTCTCCGGGAATTCCTCAAACCACACATTCCACGGGATTGATGCTTCATATATAATCTTGTTCCCGCTTGCTGATGTTTTCAAATTAATGGTTTCGAGCTTTTCGGGAGTAATGCTTCCTGCAAATACTTCTCCCTCACCCGTCTGCGGGTTATGTGCAAATCCTATTTCTACGCCATATCCCTCATCAAGTCCTGAAATTGTAAGCTGTACGCTGTCACCTTGCCAATAGTAGTCCGCACCGCCCGGTGAATGCTTGAATATATCATCTGTCACCTCTACAACAAGATAAAATTTCTCTTTATCATGTGCAAACATACAAACTGCGGTAGCGTCCTTCTTTTTGTCATCATTTATATACACCTGATACTGAGTGGGCAAAGTTGGTATTCCGAAAGCATTTGCATTCCAGTCATCCATATTGCCGTCTATTACAATACCATTCTGCTCATAAACCGGCATATACTTAAATCCGCCAAGCACCTTTTCCATTTCCTCAGCGGCAAAGGATTCTGAGGTCAATAATTTCTCATAAAGCTCAACAACAGACTCTGTAGCTCCCGTATCACTTATATCAAGTTCTTTGTCAGATTTTTCGGAGGCATCTTCAAATCCGGGATTTTTAATCAGGTTTTCACCTGTTTCCTTATCCACGAACTTCATGTCATCAAGCCATATTCCTTCTGTAGTGCCATCAATTATAAGTTCAAGTTCAACAGGTCCTGTCTCCCTTGCCACATATGTAAATTCATAATTCGTCCAGTTATATGTCGTCCCGAACAATGTCATGTCATAACGTTTTTCCCAGTTTATACTGAACTGCACAATGCTTGAACGCAAAGATTTAACTCTTGCCCCGACCGTATAGCTTTTTCCTGCTTTAACTTCTGCATTATATACTCCAAGTACATATACATTCGGTGCAGTTGGTGTTTTGTTTACAATTTTCATGGAATGATTTCCGCTGTATACATATTCGTCATCCAGAGTAACCGTTGCGTCACAGCCATGCAAATCAAAAGACCAGTCGCCCATATTGTCCGCTTGTGCCGAAACAGCTGTCAATCCCGACAAAAACACCGACAGAATGGAAACCGACAAAAATACTGTTGTAAATTTCTTTAAGTATCTATTCATAACCTTTCCTTTCATTTTTTACAATACATCCCCAATCAGTCGTTTTGTGCAAATATTCTGTGCGGATTGGGACTGCCTACGATGTTACGTGTATTTCTTCCGTCAAGGACAAAATATTCTACAGTATACTTTCCTTCAGGCAAATTGAAACTCGTTTCAATTTTCGTAAATGCTCCGACAGCAGTATCTTTTTGGATTGATGCGGCAGTTGAACGTACTTTGTCGTACAGAACTCCTTCTTCATCATATATCGCAACAAACTGCTCCACATTCAGCTTATTGCTGACAGCATGATTGTTCACTACCAATGTTATACTGTAATCCCCCTGACCGGAAAGCTTATCTGTCCGCTGACCGTTCTTCTTCAGAACCACTTCCCTGACAACGTCACCCACGGGAGAGTCGGGATTTATTTCTTCAAAGCCTCCGTTGGTAATAAGATTTTCCGTTGTTCCTTCCTTTACAAGACTGATGTCATCTATATACCAGCCCTCTGTTTGTCCGTCTGTGGGGAATGTAATCGCTGTTTCTCCGCCTGTTGCAGTTACTGTCAATTCATACTTTGACCATGCTCCGTCTGTCTCGGTAACCGTAAACTGTTCAAGAGCATATCTCATCCACGGGTCTGCCAGAGTAACTGCCTGCAATCCGTTATTTTTAACTCCCGATGACCAGAAACTGATTGTGTACTTTCCCGGTTCTAAGCTCGGAACATTCTGTGCAAGACAAATATTTGAAGGCTTTGAGTTGTCAATGTGTCTTAAAACAAAGCTGTTGTTTCCGCTGTGTGATGCCTCGTCCGTTACGCAAAGGAATACAAGTTCTCCGTCCCTTTCCACAGCACTCCAGTCACTCCAGCCATAGAAAAAGTCATCGTATGCTGTTGTATATGTGGGATTCTCAGGCACTTCCGGCACTTCGGGAGTGTCTCCGACAACTTCTTTTTCTTCAAAGCTTCCGTTTTTAATAAGATTGTTTTGTGTACCCTTCTTTACAAGGCTGATATCATCTATATACCAACCGGTTGTATCTCCGTCAACTGTGAATGTAAGTGCGCTCTCGTCGCCCTGCACAGTCACGTCTATTTCGTACTTAGACCACATTCCGTCTGTTTCCACGGCTTTACGTCCCATCATGGAGTATCTTCTCCACGGGTCTGCCAATGTCACACCCTGCATATCAATATCGGTTCTTGTTCCTGCCGCCCAGAAGCTGATTGTGTATGCGCCTGCATCAAGACTCATTTCTGACTGTGCAAGACATATATTTTTCATTTTCTGAGAATTGTCAACGTGTCTTAAAACAATACTGTTATTTCCGTCATATGCAATCTCATCCGTTACACATGAGAAGGTCATATCTCCGTCTGTTTTTGCCGCGTCCCATCTGCTCCATCCGTAGAAATAGTCTTCATGGTCTTTTGTGTATACAGGTGCGTCCGGAGCCTCAGGCACTTCGGGAGTGTCTCCGCCCGATTCTTTTGCTTCAAAGCTTCCGTTGTTAATAACATTTTCCGTTGTTCCCTTTTTAACAAGACTGATGTCATCTATATACCAGCCATCTGTGTCACCGTCAACACAAAATGCTATTGTGTTATTTGTTTTCCCGTTGGGAACGGTTACGTCAAACACATACTTTGACCATGCACCGTCTGTTTCCGCAGCCTGACGACCAAGCATGGAGTATTTTACCCACTCTTCACCGTTAAGAGTCACGCATTGCATATCAATATCGGTTCTTGCTCCCTTTGCCCAGAAGCTGAGTGTGTATGTGCCTGTTAAATTCATGTTCTCCTGCACTACCGATACAGCCTTGAATTTTTTCGAGCTGTCTGTGTGTCTTATAACAACGCTGTTGCTTCCGTCGTGTGCAGTTTCGTTTGTTACACATGAAAAATATTGTTTTTCATCCTTATCAGCTACATACCATTGTGCCCAGCCTGCAAGATAGTCTTCATAGTCTGTTGTATACGTCGGAATTCCGTTATCCTCAAAGCCGCCGTTTTTAACACGATTTACCTCAGTTCCGTCTTTCACAAGGCTTATGTCGTCTATATACCAGCCGACTGTATCTCCGTCAGCTACAAATGTCAGCGCTGTTTCACTTCCAAACATAGTCACTTCTATCTCATACCTGGACCATATTCCGTCTGTTTCAACAGCCTGACGGCCACGCATTGAATATTTTCTCCACGGATCTGCAAGAGTTACGCCCTGCATATCAATGTCACTTCTCGTTCCCGTTGCCCAGAAACTGATTGTATAATTACCGGCTTCAAGACTCATTCCCGACTGTGCAAGACAAATATTTTTCATTTTTTGGGAATTGTCAACGTGTCTTAAAACAATACTGTTATTTCCGCTGTGTGAAATCTCATTTGTCACGCAGGAAAACGTCAGATTTCCATCGGTTTTTGCGGCGTCCCATCTGCTCCATCCGTTGAAATATCCCTCATATGCATTTGTATATTCGGGTACTCCGTCAAATTCTGATCCGAGAACCGTCTGCGGCATCAGAGACAATGTCATCATCATTCCCAATATCAGAGCAATTATTTTTTTATTTTTTACCATCTTCTTCACTCCTTATCGTTTGATAATCATTTGCTTTACATTACCCCATGAAATGTTCACGAAAACATTCATTCCCGGAATGATGTTATAAACACCTGAGCTTTCAATATCTCCCCGTTCATTGTACATCTGCACAGTTACGTTGTTATCTATTCTGAATGAATATTCCTCGCCATTAACATCAACAAGCATTCTGCCTTTAGCCGCATCTATCATAATAACCTTACCTGCTATATAAGACTGTGATGTATAATGTGTTCCGCCCTTGCCTGTGAAATTTTCAAGATCAAACACAAGCTCATAGGCATCTGCATAACCCTCTGAATTAAAACTCGCTTTAATAATGTTACCCTTTTCTACATCGTTAAAAATTGTATCATTATACCCTGTCAGGGTAATGTTTTCGAAATCACCTGCATTTCCCTTCAATCCGGCACGAGGCTCTCCGTCCACAACAATATCGGACTTCCCTGTTACTATAAAGAGTGCACTTTTAACCTGCGGTTCATACTGCATAACTACAATTCCCGAAAAACCGAATTCATCAATATCATACAATGAAATTTTGTAATCAACATCCGAGTGGAAGAATCCCACAGCATCTCTCACTTCATATACGCTCTGTAAATTATAATCCTGCGGAATTGTAACCAGTTTTGCATCGTTCTCAAGGTAATATTTACACTTACCTGCATCAGAGAATGAATTTACTCCCGATCTCCATGTATACCCGGACACCGGTGTTCTTGTGAAATTATTTTTATCAAAATTTGATGTTTCTGTTGCTGTATCTATATTTCTGATTTTACCTTCAGAATCAAATTTCAGTTTTACTACCTGTCCTTTTATATTTTTCAGAGCTTCGTATGCACTTGCAGGTGTCTTGTAAACTATTTCGTCAATCTCTGCTTTTCCGGCTACCGGGGCATCCACCCACACGCCGTCAAAATTCATATAAGATACATATGATACTTCATTATCTTCATTAAAATATGCCTTTCTCATAACAGCATATCCATCTTCTGTAACTTTCTTCCAGAAAGCAATATTTCCCAGCGCATCATAAAAGAATGTATATGTAGTGCCAAGGGTAATGCCTCCATCATCATTTACAAAACGTAAAAATGCGGGAGATACGGAATATTTTTCATCGTCAATGACAATTTCAAGTTCCTTCTCGTTAATACCCTGAAGCATTCCCGATATTGTTTCTCTGCAGACAAGAATTTCGATTACTTCATTTTCAGCCGATTTGCTCCTTGCTACGCTTAAGACATCGCCTGCTTTGATTTCTGAAAACGCAACATTACCTGTTCCGTTGCTGATTGTATACTTCACATCTTTTGAGTCCGGCTCCAATGTTACCATCGGAAGATTACCGTCTGATGTGAATTTGTTATAAATAGTCTTGTCATATGCATCCACAGCATTTACAATCACAGTTTCGTAAGAGCTGATAAATATAACATCGTATTTTCCGTCACAATCATTATCTACAAGACGAAGCATACCTGATTCGGGATTAAAGTCCGATACAGTATATTTTCCGTAAAACACTCCGTTATATATAACCCTCGGAATTTCTGCAATTTTAGCTTTTTTATATCCCGACTCCGAAAAATACTCAAGTGTCAGATAATCTGCCGAAATTCCTTCAATGTCATTTGCACTTATCTCAATCTCTTCATTTTTTCCTGTTCTTTCGCCAAGATACAGAATATCCGGTTCGTAATCGGTTCCGGTTGTTACATACGCTTCAACATTTTTTCCCAGAAGGTTGCTCTCGGGAACATAATTATTCAGTTCATAAAGAGAGTCATCGATTTTTACAAGACCCTCTCCACAGCCTTCGGATTTATCAGTTGATGTTATACTGTCTGCTGTCAACAATCCGTATACTCTGTGAATTCTGCGGTACTTTGACAGTATTGTATGTTCGTTCTCTATAACAAGCTTTCTCTGACCATTCTCTATTGTGGCTGTCATAGGTGATACCTCAAGCATATTATAAAACATCAGTCTGCATTCATCCACAGAAATTGACGTATCAACCGAAAGATTAATTCCTTTGGTTATTCCGAGAGATGATGCCACGGTTTTATATCCGTTTTTACCCATTCTGTCGGCGTGTTCTTTATATCCCGATACGGCAACTGCATATTCTACCGCCTCGCTCTTAGTTACGTTTTTTCTTCCGTTATAGGATTCACCATACTTCAGTATTCCTATATCTCTTGCAAACTCCTCTAAATCAGGCTTGCTTTCCTTTCCGTACAGAAAGCCTGATAACGCTGTAAGAATATATTCATTTGTTGCCGGACCGAATGCAGTACCATCATCTATTTCAAGAGCTTTTAAAACCGACGTTTTTCTGTTCAATCCGTCTGTATTCCCTGCCAGAGCATAACTGCATGGGAGCACAGTCGTAATAAGTGATATCAAACACAAAAACGATATTATATTTTTCTTCATCTCATATTCCTCCGTTAAATTACTTTACAAACAAATTGTATATCATTACCGCCGCCTGAGCTCTTGTTGCTGTACCTGTCGGATTAAACAGATTATCTCCGACTCCGTTAATTCCGCCTGATTCATATAAAGAAGCAACCGCTTCCTTCGCATAATCACTTATACCTGCATCATCTGCAAAAGTAATACTGTCACGTATTTTATTTAATTTGTCTGCATTTTTCGCAACACGATAGCACATTACAGCCATATCCTGTCTTGTTATGCATTCGCCGATTCCGAATGTATTTTCTGATATACCATTTACTATTTTACTGTTATAAGCACTTGCCACATAAGGATAATACCATGCATTCACATCAACGTCACCGAGTACGCATTCCGCCGCATCATCATATACGTCCGCGGCAATAACAAGCATCTTTACAAACTCTTCTCTTTTTACAAAGTTATCAGGATTAAAGTTTCCAGATTCATCTCCTGCTACAATTCCTTTTTTTGCCATTGCGTAAATAGCCTCTTCAGCCCATTCAACGCCGTCAATATCACCAAAAGAAACAGTATGACTGACAGTCGGAATTGTATTCAGAGGATTAGCCGGTGCGTTCATTGTTCCGCCGCTGCCTTTGCTTCCACCGCCGCCACCGCCTCCGCCGGTGGTTTCTTTTTTCGGATTATCTTTTATTGCCTTTTCCATAACATCAATCAGGTCTGATACAGAAAGAGCTTCATTATATTTAAGAGAATATGCAATATCTTCGTTTATCGCAGTTTTATTTGATGAATTTATGTATTTGGTATATACCGAATCGGATTTAATACCGAGAGCCGAAGCATATCCCTTAATCTTACTCTCAAGCTCGTCAAAACGTGTGTTGTTTATAACATTAAGCATATTTGCTGTTTCGTATGCTTCCTTCACTTCCGATACATCAGCATAAGGTCTGTTTGCATAGATGTAGTCACATACAAAATTCTTTGTTTCATCATCTGCATCCGTGTATCTGACATTTTCAAAAGAAAATCCGAATTTTCCGATAATATCCGCATCCTTATCAGATGACACATTAATCTTCCGGATTATGAGTGTATGATTCAGAAGGCTGATAATTTCCGAATCACTCATATCCTTATTGCGCAGCTCCGCAAATGCCTTGCATACGGAATCTGTCAGACCGATATCTCCGTTATTTACATCCTCTTCTTTGAATTCATTATATATGTCAACATAAACACCCAATGCACTCAGAACATCTTTATTACTTTCATTTTCAATAACCGACCGGATATCGCTTCCGTTTTTAAGCTCACCGATTACTTTATCACGGTCTGCAGGAAGAACGTAATACATACTCTCCACGTACGATTCTCCGCCGTCGTTTGTTATATGTAAATCGTACTTTCCGTTCACTCCGCCGTCGAGTTCCCCGGGCATCACGAAATTAAATACTGCCCTGCCGTTATCATCCGCAAGAGCTTGCTTCATAGCAATAATATTTTCATCATCAAGGGATTTCCCTGATTTTGTCACTATCAGCGTACTCCATATTTCTTTTTCGGAATCAATCTCCACCGTTACCTTGTTACCGACCATCGAAACATCAGCAGCGGCAAAAGCATTCATGTGAATTGAAAATGCAATTAAAGCAACACATAAAATTTTCTTTTTCATTTATTTATACTCCCTTTCTTTCACATTAAAAGTAGTCTTTAAATCCCACTATTTAATTATTTTCAACATATTTGTGAGCAAAAATCGCCTAATATATGTATTATATTATCACTTTTCTCCTAATTTATCAATGTTATTTTTCATTCAAAAAGTATTGTTTTTTTACTTTATAAATTTTTTTTGTTTTTTCATTGATTTTTCTTTAATTTTAATGTATACTTAATATATCAATACAGGTTATTCGGTTGATGAAGGGAGATGAGGTATTATGTTTTTTTACAAAAAAAATGACCTGTTTAAAAGCAATGAAAGTGTACATATGGATTCTGTCAAAGAGCCAAGCGATTTTAACGATGAACATATTCACGATTTTCTTGAACTGGTATATACAAGATTCGGAACAATAAACCATAAAGTTGACGGATATACTTACAAAGCAACCCCCGGCACTCTTTTGTTTATCAGCCCCGGTCAGATACATTCATTCCGTTCCGAAAATGAATGTGATTTTGTAAACATTCTTATAAAACAGGATTTCATAAGCGACTATACCGTTGATAACGATAGCTTTTACAATATTTTTCGCTTTTTTCTTACCAAACCAGAAGATAAACTTTCGGTCGATTCTCAAATGGTAAAATTCAAAGGCGATGATGCGTATGAAATAAAAAACATTATTAATTTTATGCTTTCTGCATCAGAGAAAGGCAAGCCCGGATACGCAACAATATTAAACGGCTATACACATGTAGTTCTTACTAAACTGTTTGATGCTCTGAATCAGAAAAACCCTGATGCAAACTATCCCAAGTCTGTTTTCTTTGAGGTGTTTGATTCGATACTTGATTATATTGATAAAAATTATTCCGAACCCATATCGCTTAGTGCACTTGCCACACGATGTTATTTCAGTCCGTCATACATCAGCAGAGAATTTAAAAAAATTTCCGGTGTAGGTATTAAGGAATATCTTATAAATAAAAGAATTACTGAAGCGGCAAAATATTTAACGCAAACTGACCTTTCCGTTGAATCTATACAATCCAAAGTAGGATTTTCAGACAAAACACGCTTCTATAAAGAATTCTCAAGATTTTATAATTGCACCCCATTAGAATACCGGAAAGCAAATGAAAACAAAAAAACATGATTTACAGCATTTTAATTGAACCATATCCCGGGAAAACAAACTTATCTTCTTTCGCTGCAAGGTATTTATTTAGGACACCTTTACCCATTACTATACCGATTCCGATATAGTATCCGCTATTTTTCCATACAAAAAATCGAGGAATTTTCATCCTCGATTTTTCGTTTGACTTTTTTAATCAGCCCATTTTGTATTATAAATTATTTACCCCATGATACGAGTACGTATGAGATATCGTCAGCATCTATTCTGCCGTCACGGTTAAGGTCGTACTTAACGTAATCTACCATATTAACCTTTTCTGTATCTTTATCATATCCGAAGTATGATACTACTGCCGCGAGGTCATATTTATCAATAATGTTATCCTGAGCAATATCACCTGCAAGGAATGTTACAGATCTGAGAGATCTTTGGAGATCTTCTTCGATGTAATCTTCTCTTACTTTTCCATCTGCTTTTTCAAGTGCATTGTTCCAGAACTTGAGTGTCTTATCGCTATCTACAACTGTTGTATAACGAGCTGTTCTGTAGCCTTCACCCTTAACTACAACTGTATATCTGTAGCCTGTTACAACATCAAATGTCCATTCAGCTCTTGCATCTGAGTAATCGCTGTCATACTTAACATTTCCGGTATCTGTACCTGAGCCGACATAACCTGTGTAAACGTCACCGTTTGAACCTGTAACTGTTATCCACATATCGTTGTAATCAGCTGTCTTTCCTGCTGTGATATTGTTGTTGAAGTCAATACCGATTGTAAGCTTATTCTTCTTTTCTTCAATATTTCCGCCTGTAATTACTGATTCATTAAGGTCAAGGTTACCCTGTTTTTCAGAAATCATTGCATTCGGAATATATTCAGATACAATGTTATCTTCAAGAAGTGCAGTCTTAACTTTACCGTCAGTTACCTTGAAGTCAAATTCTCCGTAACCGTCAAATGTTACTGTACCGATTAATATTTTAACACCTGAAGCATCAGGAGCTGTGTCACCGTCAAAGTTGAATACATAAACATCATCTGTATCAATATCAGATGTGAGCTGAACACCATCAACAGGAGCAAGTACATAGCTCATCTTGTTATTTGTAAGGTTGAATGTACCCTGAACAGTTGAAAGTCTGTTAATTGTCTTTCCATGTTCTGTAGCTTCTACATAAATGTTATATACTCTTTCATCATCTGTAGGCTCAAACGCAAGCTTAACTTCACTTGTTATATTAGTTGCTGTAGGTCTTACGTACATTGTTGTATTGATTACGCTTGTATCATCTATTGAATAGTCTGTAAACAATTCAATTCCGTAAACTGAAATATTTTCTGCATTGATAACTGAATTATCAATATCGAGATAACCTGTATCTTCTGTATAGATAACACGTTCACTGTTTTCAGTTCCCTTTACATTAACTTCCGAATCAACAAAATTGAGGTCACCATATACATTGAACATTCCGAAAGCAGCAAATCCGTCAGAATTAATTTCTACATCATTAAATGTAAGTGAACCCGTGTCAAATACGTGGAACAAACCGTGATCCGTAGAAACTTTATTTTCATTACTTACATTGACTGTACCATTTTCTATTGTAACATCTTCAGTAACGAGATATGCAGTACCATAATTTGATAAATTGCCGTATTCAGCTGTCATATCAAGTGTATAACCATTAAGGTCAATTGTTATAGCCTTATCAAAAGCTTTTGCTTCTGAAATTTCAATATCTGAAAGAAGTGTAATTACATCGCCATCATTTGCAGCTTCCATAGCTTTATTCAAAGAAGTATATTTTTTCGTACCTATTGAAGCAACATAAGTACCAACAGGAGCATTCTCAGGATAGAAAGCAGGGTTAACAGTGTAAGATACATTATCCGAAATTATTTCAACACCATCAGCCATTACCGCTTCTCCGACAACTCCTGCACAATAATCAGTACCGCTTGTTATATTACCGGTAGTTTCACAATCCTTGATTATAACATTATTTTTGTAGGGGTCGCTATATTTCTCACTTCCCCAACCTTCCCAGCCGTAACTTACGGTTGAACCGATAAATCCGCCTGCAACAACCGTACCCTCAACATTGCCCAAAGCATTACATCCGTCAAAAGTAACAGCTGAAGTGTAACTACTATTTGTCAGACGACCGACAAATCCTCCTGCGATATGTGCCTTTACATCACCATTAGCTTCACAGTTTACATAGCTTACAGTAGAGGTATGATTACCAACAAATCCACCTGCAACATTAGAACCTGTAACATCTACATCAGCAACACAGTTAGTATATGTCTGCATAGCATATTCATAAGTTCTGGCTACAAAACCGCCAACCTTTGCATGATGGTTTACAGGATTTGCACTATCACTGCAACGCTCCACAATCTTACCGGAAACAGATACATCTGTATACTTGGTGTTAGGACTCTGAGAAGTACCAACTACACCGCCAACACGTGTTTCGCCAAGGTAATCGGTGGTTACATCAAAATCGATATTGGTAATGTCAACGTTTTCTACATTGTGACCATTGTCACTTCTCCAGAAATAACCTACAAGACCACCAACAAATGCTTCGTGAGCATTGGCAGTAATTTTGAGACCGTCAATGTTGCCATCCTTGAGGGTGATATAGCCATAGTAGGTATAGGGAGCATAACCACCTGCAAATACAGTATATCCTTCTGCATTGATGGTTGCATTGCTTACTTCAAAGGTGTCAACGAGCATGGGCGCTCTTGTACCGCCGTTGTTGGAAATGTTCTGTCCGCATACATAACCGTTAATGGCAGCTGCACGGACCTCATTTCCTTCTGCATTACCGTCAATAGTCAGGTCAGAGACATTAATGTTCTTCATATTTGCGGGATAGCTGTATCCAACAACACCGCCAAGTAGTGCAGATCCTGCTGTTGCCGTAGCATCAATGCTACATCCGACAACAGTGATGTTTTCGAAATTAATAGTAGCATCAGTACGATATTCGCTGTTACTGCTTGCAATACCTACGACAGCAGCTGCACGTACCTTTGCACCTGTAGCATTGATATCGACATTGTTCATAGTAAGATTTTTAACAGTACCCTTTTTAATGCCACCAAACAGACCGGCAAACACATTCCCGGTTGAGTCAATACTTATTGACATATTGCTGACAGTATTGTTACCGCCATCAAATGTACCTTCGAAATAGCTCGCATCACTACCGATAGGTGTCCAGTCATAACCTTCAAGATCCACATTTACAGCAAGAGTAACTGTCTTCCCTTTAAAGCTGGTACCGCTATTAACAAGCTCTGCCAGACCTGCAAGTGCTTCCGCACTATTAAGCACATAGCTATCATCCTCTTCTGTATACCATGTTCTGTCCGTTGTGCTGTCCCATACATCTGTTTCATCAGCAAAAGCTGTGAAACTCATTGTACTCATAACCATTGCTGCAGCAATGAATGAGGACAACATTTTTTTCATTTTCATGAAAAATCCCTTCTTTCTTTTTATTCTTTGATAAATCAAGATATATACAAATTATAACATTTGCTACACGTTTTGTCAAGAAGAAAAACGCAAATATTCATAAGCCGTAAAATTAATAAAAAACAATACGAAATTTTTATGTAGTATAACCAAAAAATGCCCCAATGCTATGCATTGAGACATCTTTATTTAAATTATATTCTGTATTAAACCAAAAGCAAGCAAGCTCATAACAAGCCCGGCTGTCATTACGCCCAGTAAAATTGCCAACAAAGCCTTAAGAGGCTTCATTTTAAGAAGTACTGCAAGAAGTGCCCCCGTCCATGCACCTGTTCCGGGAAGAGGGATGGCTACAAACAGAAACAGACCGAAATACCCATATTTATCAATCTGTTCACGTTTCGAAAGAGCTTTGTTTTCGAGCTTTACCGCAAGCTTCCCGAAAGCTTTTGTTTTCTTCATCCATTCGAGTATTTTTGCAATAAATATCAGAATAAACGGTATGGGAACCATATTCCCTACAACAGCCGAAATATATGTCGGCAAAAACGACACATCCATAAATCCCGCTGCAAGTATACTTCCGCGAAGTTCAAGAAGCGGAATCATAGATACAAGAAATATAATCAGTTCTTTCGGAAGAGTACCGCTAAACAAATCAACTATAGACTGCACTAAACCGTCCATTAATTAACTTCCTTTCAAAAATTATTTACATCCTACGACTTTAACAAAATCGGGATATGCTTTTTCCCATACATCGTTATCTACAACTTCATATTTTACAACATCAAAGGATTTTGCTATAATCTTTCTTGCTTCCCATATATCGGAAATTTCACCATTGGCAATAAGCTGAACTGCAACATTTCCTGCCGCGGTTCCCTCAATAGGTCCGGCAACAACAGGAACATTAGCCGCATTTGCCGCCATCTGACAAAGGAATGTGTCTTTAGTTCCTCCGCCTATCATATGAATTACACTGAAGTCCTTACCACAGCATTCTTTAAGCTGCAGGAATGTATACTTATACTTCATCGCAAGACTTTCATAAATACATCTTATAACAGCACCATCTGTTTCAGGGACAGTCTGACCGGTCTTTTCGCAGAATTCTCTTATCTTCTTCGGCATATTCCCCGGAGTCATAAACTGCGGTGCATCAGGGTCTATGAAACAAGTGAACGGTTTTTCAGCTCTTGCAAGATTTTCCATATCAGCATAGCTGTAGTTCTTACCGTCGCGTTTGAACTGACGTCTTGTTTCCTGAATCAGCCACAATCCTATTATATTCTTAAGGAATCTTGTAGTGTTATTATATCCCGTTTCATTAGTAATATTATATTTCTGAGAAAGCTCAGATATTACAGGCTCTTCAAGCTCTGTTCCGAAAAGCGACCATGTTCCGCATGAAATGAATACAAAATCCTTTTCTTCAGTCGGAACTGCTGCAACCGCACTTGCAGTGTCATGCTCAGATACAGCGATGACGTTCTTCGCACTTACATCAAGCTCTTCACAAATATCCTCTTTAAGTGTACCGAGAACTGTTCCTCCCGGTATAATTTCAGGGAACCATTCACGTTTAAGTCCAAGCTTATCCATAAGAGTGTATTCCCATTCCTTTGTATAAGGATTCATCATCTGAGTTGTTGAGGCAATTGAACACTCAGCCGCCATTTTCCCTGTAAGGAAATAATTGAACAGGTCAGGTATAAGAAGTACCTTATCAATATGTTCAAGCAATTCAGGTCTCTGCTTCTTGAAAACGTACAGCTGGAAAATTGTATTAAACTCAATAAGCTGATTTCCGGTAAGCTTATAAAGCTCATCTTTCGGAACAATACTTGACATATCTTCAATTACACCCTCGGTTCTTGTATCACGGTAATGATACGGATTTCCGAGAAGGTCACCGTTTTTTGTAAGTATACCGTAATCAACTCCCCATGTATCAATTCCTATACTTTCAAAATCAGTAGAATTCTTTGCCTTTGTTATACCCTGCTTTATTTCATGGAAAAGGCGAAGTATATCCCAGTAGAAAGTACCTCCTACCAACACCGGGTCATTATCAAATCTATGTATTTCTTCAAGTGATATGATTCCGTTTTCAAAATTACCTATTATCGCTCTGCCACTTGAAGCACCAAAGTCAAATGCTAATACCTTCATTATAACAATCCTTTCTTTGCGGAGTAATTACACCCTTCTTTAAAATAATGTTTGCATAGATTGCAGTTTCTCCTGTTTGCAGAACTGCATATGCTTTTTTTGCACGTTCATAGTACGCAAAGCGTTCCACTTCTTCGACTTTTGCGTTCGGTTCGTGCTTAGCTATTATTTCCTTGTATTCTTCCCATATAACAGGCACGCAGTCATCTCCCGGAGTTACAGCCATAAGCGCCACCGGGCTTTCCACGTAAGCATCAAGCGGGAAAAGCTCAAGTATTGCATCAAGAATCTCAGGCACTCCGTGGCCGTCAGCTCTTACAAGTCTTTGTGCAACAGATGCACCGGGAAAATTCCCGTCTGATATTACAATTTCGTCACCGTGTCCCATTTCCATGAGGATTTTTAAAAGCTCAGGTGATAAAATCGGATTTATTCCTTTTAACATATTACATCTCCATTATATATTAATCATCGTCTTCTTCGTCTTCTTCAGAATCACCGTACACATACTCATTTGTATAATGTCTTCCGTCACTGTCACCGTACTTATAACCGTATCCATAGCCGTAACCGTAACCATACTTATAACCATATTTATATCTGTACTTATATCTGTATCTGTTATTGTAGTTACCGTATTTACCGTACCCGATTCCGCCCATAGGCTTAAGGTCATTCATGACATATCCGAGAATTTTTGCTTCCGCAAAAAGAAGTGCATCTCTCGCTTTGGCAAGAAGCTCGTGAATGGTATAATTATGTCTGATAACCACAATATATCCGTCAACAAACTTAGCCATTGAAGCCGCATCCGTTACTACAGTTACAGGTGGGGTATCCATAAATATAAAGTCATATTTTTCGCTGAAATACTCTAAAACCTCACACATTTTATCCGAGGACAAAAGCTCAACCGGATTTGGAGGAATATGCCCTGCAGTTATGCAGTCAATCTGTCTGTCCTGAATATGATGCACAGCCTTATCAGCATCAAGCATTCCTACAAGAACTTCAGAAAGTCCATTGTCTTTTTCAATTTCCATATACCTGTGGATACGCGGCTTTCTTAAATCTCCGTCAATTACAAGAACCTTTGCCCCTGTCTGAGCAAATGTAATTGCCATATTTAAAACTGTAGTTGTCTTTCCTTCTCCCGGCTCAGCACTTGTGAATATAATTTTCTTACATTTTTCATTTCCGGCCAAAGTAAACAAAAGATTTGTTCTTGCAGTTTTATAGGCTTCAGTAATAGTAAAAGAAGTATCCTTATCAATTATATTACTTACAGAAGTCGCATTATGGTTTTTCCTATTATTTTGCGAAATAGAATGTTTTTTTTCATTGAATTTTTTTATCAAACTAGAAACTGTACCTGACATATTCCGCCTCCTTATTACTCTTCACCAAGACTTGGTATTTCACCGATAATCGGTTCGTCATAGCTACGTCTTATTTCATCAGGTGATTTAATATGCGTATCAAACAACTCCATAAGGAATATTATACCTGCGGCAAGAACCGCACCTACAAGCATTCCTAAAAATGCATTTCTTGATTTGTTCGGTGAAAACGGAGTTTCAGGAACATACGGTATATCAAGAACTTCAACCGAACCCGCTCTTACGACAGTAATAAGCTGGTCAGCAGCACGGCTCTGAATACTCTCAACAATCTTGCATGCATCCTCAGGACTTGTGCTTTCAACAGTAATCTTAAGAAGCTCAGTTTCATTTACCGGCTCTATTGTAAGCATACTTTTTATCTGTCCGTGAGAATACTTATTATTAAGGTCTCTTGCAACACCTGTTAAAAACTCACGGCTTTTCAGAATTTCAACATACGTTGATGCAAGACGATAGTTAGACTCAAGTCTACCTGTACTCGCCACTTCAAGAACCTGAGATTCAGTTTCACAGTTTACATATATAGAACCATCTGTCTTATATTTAGGCTCCATGAAAAGATCAGAATATATGTACGTTCCGGCTCCGGAAATTACAACCATTACCGCAATAAGCCACCACTTTCTGATCATTACATTCAAAAGGTCTATAAAATTAATATCCCCAGTCAATACAATCCACTCCCATTTTTTCAGTTTAATCTATATTATATCACATATTTTTGCAAATTACAAGAGCTTTTTATAATTTTTTACTTAATTTTATATGTAAACCATCTGAATTATCACCTATATTACCCCTTTCATAGCAAGTATAATAAGTACAGAAGTCAAAAGAATAAGTACCGATGCCGACAAAACTTCAATATTAAGCTTACCGTTTTTCACATTATCGCTGATTCTCAGAAAGCCTGCTTTAGAAAGTGCAACCGATACCGGCTTGTAAATTATTAAAGTCATCGCCGCATTAATCGAACCTTTAAGTGCATTAAACGGGAGAAATACCGGTATAAGCATAGCCGCAACAGCTTCTCTCGGTACGCCCTGATAAATCGGTGTAACAAGGTAATTCCATGCAAGCATCATCACTATCATCACCGCACCCCCTACAGCTAGACCTGTAATTGCTCCTGAAAGTGTTCTTTTTTTCTTATAAATAAATGATGCAGTACACGCAAAACTACAGGTTGACAATATATTCATAACCAGTCCCCAGAATCCTGTTGTACTGACAGTTACCATCTCAATAAGTGATACAATAGCAGAGACCAGCAGTGCCGCTGAAGGCCCCATTATAAAACCGCATATAACAATAATTATATCCTTCGGATCGTATTTCAGGAAATCAACAGTAGATATCGGTAATCTCCCAAAAAACATAAATACATACGAAACCGCTGCAAACATCGCCAATAGTGTCATTTTCTTTACTTTCATTACATAACCTCCGTTAATTTATTATTTTCTAACATTCAATCACAAATCATGCTTCTGATTTTTTCAGCTGATTCATAACATTTTTTCAAAAACTCACAATCAGATAATTCAGCTTTGTATTTATCCGAATAGCACAATTCCAATGTAATATTTCCTTTGTAATTTATTGCTTTAAGCTCCTTACAAATTTGCTTAAAATCAATTTCTCCGTCAAAAGGAATCAAGTGTAAATCTGATTTATTGTCATTATCATGTATATGAGTACATATTAAACGGTTTCCGATTTCGGGCAAATATCGCACACCCGGTGTATGGCATGCTTCATGTCCACAGTCATAACAAAATCCCACATCAGGTGTATTAAAATTATTCAGAACCCGAAAAAGATATTCCGGAGAATTAATATTTTCAAAAGCTATTTTTACACTCTTCTCTTTCGCATATCTTACAACATTCTCAAGCCTATTTATACCGATTTCAAAAGACGGTTCATTTTTAGAATCCACCTGAACATGAACAACAAGAATGGGAATTGACAGTTTACTGCAGTTGTCAATATTATTTTTCAAAACATCTACATAATCATCTCCTGCCCTTCCTTCTGACCAAATGGAAGTACATCCCGGAATAGTAGAATGAGAAGTTTCATATTCAAGCCCCAATCTGTCCGACTCTACCCTTAATTTCTTCAATTCATCTGTAAGCAAAGCAGATTGCTCATCGCTGAAAAAACCGTCAAATCCAATTTCTTTTGCCATCGGCAAAAGCCTGTCATATGTAAATCCTGAAAAAACGTCTATACATATGTTATTTGAATTATATTTTTTAAAATATTTCATTATATTCCCCTACCTTTGCTTCATTTTGCAACTGTCATATGTATTACTTCTTTACTTTAGTTTATACATCTTACCACAAAGCATGTGCATTGTCAATACATTACTCTAATTTTCAGACTACGTTTTCGCAAAAAATCGACTATCTTTATATAATTCTATCAAATTAGGGAAAAATTTTTATGTTTTTTCAAAAGCTTCCCCTTGTGTAAATACTGATTTAATATAGATGCCATTTTATATATGTCTTATTTTATTGTTGATTTCGCAACAAAAACTGCTTCGTCCCAAAATATTTACTTATTTTTTATAGTAATAAGCAACAACACGATAGCTATCGCACCTATAAAAATTCACATATCCTTTCAAATCAACATTTTCATTTTTTCTGTATATTTGGTGTAAATCACCATCATCATAAGTAACAGGAACACATGGGTAACCTTTATTCACAACATTTTTTACTTTTTGAGCATCTCCGCCTCCAATGGTCTGAAGCTTTACACATATATTCTTGCCAAAGCAAACAGGGTCTTCTATATGAAATCTGTACATCGATACACTATTACCTTGCTTTGTAACACACCCTGTGAAGTCATTTATAAATTCTCCCATTTCCCACGCTGAACCTATGTAATCTTCAGCTCCGGTTCCCGCAAGAGTGGGAAACTCGTCGTCTCCGTCAAGATATATCTTGACCTCGCCTTCTCCCCACCATAAATCTCTATACCAATCATTATTCGGAACCACACCTATACTTGTACCCAAAAATCTGCCCACACCATTTTGTTTTGGCAAAATCACCACATCTTTCTCAATTTCGTTCAATTCGAGAGTATTAAAATGTGTACAAAAAAACATACAGTCTTCGTCAACATCTTCCAATGTAAGGTTTATATCATAAAAAAGATTATTTATATATTTTCCGGAGCTGTTTGTTAATGTAATTTTGCAGTTTTTCTTAAACGGCATTGGAATTGTGCAACAAAGCGACCTTCCTTCCGCTGTTGAGAAAAAATGATTTTCAAAAGGTTTCATTACGCCGAGAGCCATACAAAAAAAATCTCCAAGCGGCACATCCACCTGCGGAACAGGTGAATCATCCCAGTACATTTTAAGAATTACACCCTGAAGAACTTCACGACTTCTGTCATTTAATGTAATCCATATTCTTCTGACTATTCCAGTGCCACAAAAATCACACAAAACCTTAGTCTCATCTTTTTCAAAATGTTCCCATGCATGCCCTTTAGCACCGAAATTCTCAATAGCTGCTCTGCTTTTTTCTCCTGTCGGATTTTCAAAATTTATCCATCTTGGTTCAGATTTTTTGTATTTATATATCATATAATATTCCTCCGCGGTTTTTATTACCATCAATTTATATCAATATCAAGTCAGTCTTAAAACTGTTTATATATAATGATTTAATACATAACTCAATACGTGCTCATCGTTAGAGCATATAACCTCATCGGCAATTTCCTTCAGGGGTTCACAACTGTTGGATACTGCCAGTCCCAATCCCGCAAACGTGATTCTACTTTATTTTATGCTCATACGATATAAAAAATATATCCTGATATTATTCATTCACTAACTTTCGGCAACGTTATATATATTATATCAATGAAGATTATACTCATCATTATCAACCGGAAAAACCACATTTATTTCAGACCTCTCAGCACTTTCACGCAAATCATAGTATTTCTCATACGGCATAACATGAATCACTGCAACAAGATTTGTCTTACAGCAATTCAGTTTTTCAAACAACGCTTCGGCAGTAAAATGTGCACATTCTGTAATTATCATATCTACAAACTCATTATACAAAAATTCAGGAAAATCTTTGAGTGTATTATGAATGTCTCCCGTTATGTACACCCTACTTTCATTACTTTCCAGCAAAAAACCGTAAGACGGTTTCCTGCAGTTTTCCATATGTGATGTAGGTACACTTTTAATCTTTAAATCTCCATTGTCGAAAAAATATCCGTCTTTTATCAGTTTAAAAGAAACACTTTCGATTTTGTGTCCGTTTCTTTGCATCATGCAATAGTTTTCAAGCAAATCTATTCCTGTTTGTTCGGGCAGATAAACTGATAAATTCAATTTATAAAAATCAGCAAGATTCAAAACATCAAAAATACCGTTGAAATGGTCACCATGCAAATGGGTAATAAATACAGCTTTTATTTTAGTCAAATCATAACCGTCATTTACAAGAATATCCAGAACAGGAGCACCGGTATCAATAAGATAAGCATGTTCTTCAGTTTCCACAAGTAAGCTTTGCTGATGCCTACCTTTTGACGGAGCACCAAAACTCGTGCCTAAAAACCTGATATTCATTTCCTACCAACTCCTTATGCAATATAAATTATTATATCATAAAACTTATATAATTGCAATATTTCAAATCAAAATATTCAAAAAAACAAACCGTCAGTCCGGCGGTTTGTTTTTTTCTTATTTACAATTTAAAAAGCACGAGTGCAAAAATTCCAAGAAATACACTCAGAAGCTGAAGTTTTGTAAATTTCTCTTTATAAAGCAGTACAGAAACAAGGAAGCTTGTAATAAAACCCAGTCCCGTTCTGAGCGGAGTTGCAATTGATATAGGAATATACAGATAAATCAGAAGATTTACAAGATTCTTACCTCCGTTACATGCACCGGCAAGCAATCCCCATACCATCCCGTGTTTTGCAATATATTTGAAGTTTTCTCTTTCATATATGAATCCAATAATACACAAAGCAACGAACGCACCGCCAAAAGAAAGAATCATAAATTCATTATCGTACGCATTATTAAAATGAAGCTGTTGCTCTCTTGAAATAACAGCAATAAACCCGTTACTTACAGCAGTTATCAATGTCCATACTATCCATTTAAAACTTACTTTCTTTTTTTCATCATTTTCGCTTTTTTTGTATCGCATCAGCACAGTTGAAATAAAAACAAGGACAATTCCTATGTACGTAAAAACACTTGCAGGTTCTTTTAAAAATGCGATTCCATAAACAATGGAAATCACACCGGAAAATGAAGCTATCATCTTAGTTGCAACATATGAACCTATCTGCAGAGCTACATACATTGAATAAAATCCAAGTGCAAACATACAACAGCTTATCAATCCGTACACAAGCATTTCATTTGTAAAACACAAACCGCCTTTATCAGTTATAATAAAAAACAGTGTCGAAAAAAGACAAATGACTGCATTAAAAAACATCCCACCGATTTTATGTTTATCTCCGTAATGCTTCACAGCCATTCCTTCGCCCTGCTGAAGAAACATATCTATAGCAAGTAATAACCCCCCCATATTAATTTCCATATCCTTTCTGTCCACAAAAGTAATGAAAAAATATAACAACATTGTCTGTGGACTGACAATGTATATAATGGAAATTATGCCCATATGCGTAGCCTTTAGGTATATCCCATCCGCAAGGAATTTATATCTATGATTCCTTTTTAATTAAATCATTATAACACATATATAACATTCGGTCAATGGAGATTTTCTATATAAAAATGTAAAAAAGTCATATTATAACTGTTGTTCGCAAAGCTCTTTTACACAGGTAAACTTTTTCACTTTAGATTTCTATACTGAATCGGAGTTTTACCAACATTGGATTTAAATACCTGACAAAAATAAGATACACTTGAAAAACCGCAGTTTTCGGAGATTTCACTCATCGTTATATTCTTATTTGAATCCATAAGCCTTTGTGCGGCTGCAATTCTTGTTTTAAGAACATATCTCATTACGGACATACCCATAATTTCTTTGAATTTTCTGCAAAAATAATACTTACTCATGTGTACTTCATTACATATATCCTCAAGTGAAATTTGTTGCGAATAATTATTATTAATAAACTCAATTGCCTTTGACAATGTATCATCAGGTTTCGGAATACTTTCACATGAATATTTGTTAAGATATGTCATAAGCTTAAAAAAACTACAGACAAAATTTTCTATCTCATTATTATCCATGCTTTCTTCAGCATCTCTAAAAACACCTTCAACTTCATTTTGTATTTCATCAGGTATCTGAGCATAAATCACAGAATTATTTTTAAAGCAGTTGAAAAAAGAGTTGTTATTGGGCATTAAACCAATAATATGAGCAGTTGTATCTCTGTCAATAAATATTTTACTTCTGTCATACTCAGCCGGTTTGTCAGGAACAGTATAACGATAATTATCAGCCGAAATAAAACAAAGCGCACCTCTTTTTATAGGGTAAAGCCTATCATGAAAAACAATACTTCCCCCTTCGGAATATGTATATATAATCATGTTTTCTTCCATATAATGCCATATCTTATACATAGCATCCCGTCCTGTTTCGTGATGGATTATTTTCATGTCATACCTCTGCCTTTCCGTTTTTATAATATTTAAAGTTAAATTTTTATACTTTTGAACCATCCACGAAACTCGCCACTTGACGTACCATCGTACGCCTTCGAACAGGACAATATGCATCAAAACCCACATTTTGCTTCATTTCGTGAATTCTACATCCAAACTCAATCAGCCCCAAAAGGGGGCGTCGCTTGGTGCAACACCCCCTTTTTAATATTTTATTTATTACTATCTTTTTCTCTAATCTCTGCACGTCTGATTTTTCCGTTAAATGTTTTCGGAAGTTCTGCAACATACTCAACAATTCTCGGATATTTATAAGGTGCAGTATTTGTCTTTACATACTCCTGAAGCTCTTTAGTAAGCTCATCTGACGGTTCAAATCCGTCTGAAAGCACGATTGTAGCCTTAACTGCGAAGCCTCTGATTTTATCGGGAACACCTGTTACTGCAACCTCACGTACTGCGGCATGCTCAAGAAGCACGCTTTCGATTTCGAAAGGTCCAATTCTGTAACCTGATGACTTGATAACATCATCATTTCTGCCGACATATCTGAATAAACCGATTTCATCACGGTAAGCGGTATCACCTGTGTGATAGAATCCGTCATGAAGAGATTTACTTGTATCTTCTTCACTGAAGTTATATGTGTCAAGAAGACCGCATGACTTTCTGTCACGGCTCAGAACACGGATAGAGATTTCACCCGTTGTACCTCGCGGACATGACTGATTTTCGCTGTCAAGAATATGCACGTCAAATCCCGGAACAGGAAGTCCGATTGCACCCGGAACAGGCTCTGTCCACGGATAGATTGTAGCAATACAAAGTGTTGTTTCTGTCTGACCAAAGCCTTCGTAAATCTTAAGACCTGTTGCTTCTTTCCATCTGTTATAAATTTCAGGATTAAGCGCTTCGCCTGCTGTACAACAATGCTGAAGTGATGACAAATCGTACTTTGTAACATCTTCAAGAAGCATCATTCTGTACATTGTAGGCGGAACACAGAAGGTTGTAACCTTTTGCTTTTCAATAACGCTGAGGATATCAGCGGCATCAAATCTGTCAAAGTCATATACAAGAACTGCCGATTCACCGAACCACTGTCCGTAAATCTTACCCCAAAGGGATTTAAGCCAGCCTGTATCAGAAATTGTAAAGTGAAGACCTCCGTCAACAACTCTGTGCCAGAACACGCCTGTCATGATATGTCCGAGTGGATATTTAAAGTTATGAGTGATGATTTTCGGATAACCTGTTGTACCTGATGAAAATGCCATAAGCATAGTATCAGAAGCAACAGTATCTTCATCACCTGTAGGACGCTGCCACATATCACTTGCCATATTGAATCCGTCTTCAAAATCAATCCAGCCTTCGCCAGCATCCTTATGCATTGTAACAAACTTCAGGATAGGATGGTCATACTGATCCTGCATCTCGTCAAAATACTCTGTAGCCTGACCCCTGCCGGTAATAACAACAGCCTTGATATCGCCTGCGTTACATCTGTACACATAATCCTTACCCTTGAGCATATCAGTCGCCTGTACAACAACAGCACCGATTTTATGAAGACCAAGAATACAGAACCAGAAATAATAGCTTCTTCTGAGAGTAAGAAGTACCTTATCTCCCTTTTTAATTCCCATATACTTAAAGTAATTTGCCGCTTTATTTGAGTAAAGCATCATATCACGAAAAGTAAATCTCATTTCCTCTTTATCTTCAGAAATCCATACCATGGCGAGTTTATCGGGTTTTGTTGTGCCAAGCTCGTCGATTACATCGTATGCAAAGTTAAAATTTTCATTATATTTTAAATTATAGTTGTTCTGTGCATCTTTAAGAGAGAGGAAATCATCTCTTGATGCACCGACAAATTTCTCATAGATTGCCATATTACCATATTCCTCCGATTCAATTATTACTTAACTACCACAGCGATAAACTGTGCCTGTGTATCACCCATAGCCTGCTCTGCATGAGGAACACTTGAGTCAAAATAAACACTGTCGCCCTCTTCAAGCTCGTATGATATATCACCGATATAAAATCTTACACGGCCCGATATGACGTAATTGAACTCCTGTCCCTCATGTCCATGTAAAACGGGAGCCTCATCATCCGGTGTAATAGTAACAAGAAACGGTTCTGCTTTTTTATTTCTGAAGGTGTAAGCAAGATGCTTATAATCGTACTCTTCTTCTCTCTGTACCGAGTATCCCTTACCCTTCTTTACCATACTACACATCGAAAGTGTAGGCTGATCACCGCTGATTAAATCAAGAACATCAACACCAAGTATGTCTGCCGCATTATATATAAAGCTGAAAGAAAAATCCTTATCTCCGCTTTCGTAAGCTTCATATGTTATCACATCAACACCAAGCTTTTCTGCCATTTCTGCAGTTGTAAATCCGCAGTCATCACGAAGTGACGCAAGTCTGATACCTATATCTTTAATCTGGTCGTTCATAACACTACCCCTTTCAAATTTAAATACTTTTATTCGTTATAATTATAACCTAATTCGATTGCTTTTTTGTTAAGCTCAATCATCTTTTCCTTATGAGGCGGAACAAGCTTTTCAACTGTTTTTGCCACATTTTCGTAAGGAATTACGCCTGATTTCTTAATCATGTAACCAATCATAATCATGTTTGCAAGACCTGTAAGGCCTTCATCGGATGCCATTTTTGTTGCAGGGATGTAGTATGCTTCCACATCGCTTCTGTCTACTTTTCTTTCAATAAGAGAGCTGTCAACAAAAATCTGTCCGCCTGCTACGGTAGCACCTTCATACTTATCAAGTGAAGGAAGATTCATTGCAATAAGTATATCAGGGTCTGTAACAATTGGTGAGCCTACAGGCTCATCACTTAATATAACACTGCAGTTTGCTGTACCGCCACGCATTTCAGGGCCGTATGAAGGAAGCCAGCTAAGCTCTTTTCCTTCTAAAAGTCCTTCGTATGCAAGGAACTTTCCTGAGAAAAGTATTCCCTGACCGCCGAAGCCTGCAAGAAGAATTTGTTTAGTCATTTGCTTTGTCCTCCTCAGCGTATTTATCTTTATATACTCCCAGCGGATAGTACGGCATCATGTTCTCTTCGAGCCATGCTGTAGCCTTATCCGGTGTAAGTCCCCAGTTTGTAGGACAGGTTGAAAGAACTTCAATAAGAGTAAATCCCTTTCCTTCCACCTGATACTGGAATGCCTTTTTGATAGCCTTTTTTGCAGCTTTAACGTTTTTAACATTGTTTACTGCAACACGTTCGAGATATGCGGCACCTGTAAGCTGTGAAAGCATCTCACAAACTCTTACCGGGTAGCCTACCTGTTCTACATCTCTTCCGTAAGGTGATGTCTGTGTAACCTGTCCGGGGAGAGTTGTAGGAGCCATCTGACCGCCTGTCATACCATAAATAGCATTGTTTACAAATATAATTGTAATGTTTTCGCCTCTTGCAGCAGAATGAACTGTTTCGGCAGTACCGATAGCTGCGAGGTCACCGTCACCCTGATATGTGAATACAATATTGTTTGAGTCTGATCTCTTAACACCTGTTGCAACGGCAGGAGCACGTCCGTGAGCCGCCTGAACCATATCCACATTGAAATAGTCATATGACATAACACTGCATCCAACAGATGCAACACCGATTGTTCTGCCCTCTATGCCCAGCTCGTCAATAGCTTCAGCAACAAGACGGTGAATAATACCATGTGTACATCCGGGGCAATAGTGAAGTACTTTATCTGTTAAAGCATGGGGTTTTTCAAATACTTTCATTATTCTGCACCTCCCACTTTATTTGCTTCCATAATCTTATCAAGAACATTCTCTGTTGTAGGAATCATACCACCAACACGGTTACAGAGAAGAACAGGCTTCTTACAACGGATTGCAAGTTCGATATCTTCAATCATCTGTCCCATTGAAAGTTCAACAGAAACGAATGCTTTTACTTTATCTGCCGCAGCCGCAAGTGCCTTTTTCGGGAACGGCCAGAGAGTGATAGGTCTTATCATACCAACCTTTATTCCCTGTTCTCTTGCCTTGTCGATTGCATTTTTTGAAACTCTTGAAGCAACACCGAATGCTACGATACAGATTTCTGCGTCATCCATTCTGTACTCTTCATACATAGCTTCATTTTCTTCAATCTGCCTATACTTTTCATATCTTGAAAAGTTATGCTTTTCAAGTTCTTCCGGCTTTAAGAAAAGTGAATTTACTATTCTTGGTTCACGTTCACATTTTGTTCCTGTAAGTGCCCACGACTTATCATACTGAGCAACTTCACCCATATCAAGGCTTACAGGTTCCATCATCTGTCCCATTGTACCATCAGAAAGAATCATACAAGTCATTCTGTACTTTTCTGCAAGGTCAAAGCCTTTGAAGGTAAGATTAACCATTTCCTGAACCGATGCAGGAGCGAGTACGAGCATATGGAAGTCACCGTGTCCTGCGCCTCTTGTTGCCTGGAAATAGTCTGACTGTGACGGCTGTATACCGCCGAGTCCCGGGCCTCCGCGCTGTACGTTTACAACGAGTGCCGGAAGATCACAGCCTGCAAGGTATGAAATACCCTCACTCTTAAGAGAGATACCTGGGCTTGAGCTTGAAGTCATAACTCTTTTACCTGTAGCCGCAACTCCTATTACCATATTAATAGCTGCAATTTCACTTTCAGCCTGGAGAAATACTCCGCCAATTTTCGGCATTTTCTTTGACATATATGCCGCAACCTCTGTCTGAGGTGTTATAGGGTATCCGAAATAATGATGACATCCTGCCATGATAGCGGCTTCAGCCAGAGCTTCGTTACCCTTCATCAAAACTTTTTCTGCCATTTGATTTAATTCCTTTCCTGCCGTAAGGCATATTATTTTTCAACTGTAATTACGCAATCGGGGCACATTGTAGCACAAAATGCACAGCCGATACACTGTTCCGGATCAGTTACTGCCGCCGGATGGTAGCCCTTTGCATTAATTTCCCCTGTAAGGGCAATTATGTGTTTCGGACAAGCGCTGACACAAAGTCCGCAGCCTTTACATAAGTTCTTTTCAAAAGTTACCTTAGCCATTTCTATCCTCCACCTTTTATATTTATTCTCTGTTCCACGACTGAGTTACGTGAATATCAATCGGCATGACATTGTCAATTTCAACTTTATCAGCCAAATCTGAACGTACAGCCGTGAACGCAACCGGAAGACCGGTAAGCTTACTTATTTCTTCTGCATAAGCTACAGAAGCTTCTATATCTTCAGGTGTTGTATCAACACCTATATTTGAGTTGTTTACAATTGCAGTGAATTTTGTACCTGCCGCCACTTCAATTTCCTGCATAACCTCTATCGCAGACTTTGCGTCACGTGTGAGAGGTCTGTACTTGTTGACAACGAAAAACATTTCATAATTATTCTCTTCAACAATAGCAGGAACATATCTTCCAAGCGCAAGTGCACCTCTGTCGTCACCACCAACATCAAGAACTGCATACAAATCCTTGTTCTCTGTTACTGAATATGTTTCAGCAGGAAGTGCAGGCAAATCCACATTTGAATCTGCAAACTCCGAAGATATAAGACGTATGCCGCAGTTTTTGAGCATCTCCTCACTGTCCTTTGTACGGAAGTAAGGATTTACTATATCAAGGTCTGCTATAACGACATTTTCTTTGCTCTTATTAAGTTCAAGAGCATAATTAATTGCAATATTCGTTTTTCCGCTACCGTAGTGTCCGGCAAATATCGAAATTCTTTTAAAATTTAAACTCTTACTGACCAATTGAATTTATCCTCGCATTTTCCCCACTGTATACCTGTTAATGTATCATACAGCTTCTGACTTACTTCACCGATTTCGTTATTGTTGATTGTGAACACGTCATCCTTGTATCTGAGCTTACCTACAGGTGAGATAACAGCCGCAGTACCTGTACCGAAGCATTCTTCAAGTTCGCCTGATTTAGCAGCAGCTACAAGCTCATCAACAGAAATCTTTCTTTCTTCAACATCAAAGCCCATTGTTCTGCAAAGTTCAAGTGTTGAGTTACGTGTAATACCCGGCAGAATACTTCCGTTAAGTTCAGGAGTCATAATCTTGCCGTTAATCTTAAAGAATATATTCATAGCTCCAACTTCTTCGATGTACTTTCTTTCTACACCGTCAAGCCAGAGTACCTGTGAATAACCGTCATCATGAGCCTTAACCTGAGCCGCTAAGCTTGCCGCATAGTTACCACCTGTCTTAGCATAACCCATACCGCCTTTTACAGCTCTTACATAATCATCTTCAATCCATATTCCAACAGGCTGAAGTCCGTTTGCATAATATGCACCACTCGGTGAAAGAATAATGATAAACATATATGTCTTTGACGGAGCAACGCCTAAGAATGAGTCTGTTGCAATTACAAAAGGTCTTATATAAAGTGATGTTCCTTCAGCTTCAGGAATCCAATCTTCATCAACCTTAACCACAGCTTTTACAGCTTCAACGAAATCATCTTCAGGGATTTCGGGAATACAAAGTCTTTCATTACTTGCATTTGCACGCTTTGCATTCATGTCAGGTCTGAAAAGTCTTGCACTGCCGTCAGCAGCTCTGTAAGCCTTAAGACCTTCAAACATTTCCTGTCCGTAATGGAAAACCATTGTTGACGGGTCAAGTGAAAGAGGTGCGTAAGGAACTATTCTTGCATCGTGCCAGCCCTTACCTTCGGTGTAGTCCATAATAAACATATGGTCTGTAAAAATCTTACCGAAACCGAGTACATCATCTTTTCCGGGCTTCTGCTTCGGATTGGTTGTTTTAGTAATTTTAATATCCATAATTCCATTCCTTCTTTAATATTAATTTTTCAACTTTGACTAAAAAAGCTTACGGCGTTGCCGTAAGCTCTGAAAAGGTGATTTTATATCTTAATTATAATAAATAAGTATCATCATTTCAAATTCTTATCAGCAACACAAACAGCACTAATGTTCTTTATGACAATTAGTGCGCTAATAATTATTATTATGCCGCTGAAAAATGAAGACATATTCATCATAATTATTTCCTTTCATTTACTGTAAACCGCTAAGCTTTTTCGCCAAAATTAAATTTACTTTTTTATAATACCACAATCAAAAAACGTTGTCAAGTAATTCGGCATATTTTTTTCACCTGACAACGTTTTTTTACATTTTTCTTAAAAATTCTTTCAAACAGCTGAACATTTAGTGCAATTTTTCATAAAACATATAATTAAATCCAATAAGTAACTAAAACTATATTTAAATAATATTATTACCTTAGATTTTTTTAGATAAATTGTAATTTAATGAAATCGCCTGCAATTTCTACCATAACCCGTTGCAATGCAACAGATTTCACTGTCACAAGGTGACAATTTCACTCATCTAACGGATGAATTTCACTCAATTGAAAATCAGATTTCACTATTGTAATTTGTCCCGACAAATTACAATTCAAACCCCTTTTTCAGCATTTCAACATATTCATCACTCTGAGTTTCTTCACCGAAACTATGATATTCCATACCGCACTGAGTATATTTTGAAGATGCAAGATAGTTATATTTAAGAAGCTCGACATCCTTTATGCCTTTGCCGAAGTTCTTTATAATCTCAGAAAATTTACGCATATCGCACTCAGTGTCATTAACTCCCGGAATAAGCGGTATTCTTATGATAATATTATCGTGAATTTCCGACAATCTTTTAAGATTCTCGATAATCAGACTGTTATCATGACCTGTATACTTTTTATGCTTTTCAGGCTCAGGTATTTTTAAATCAGCGAAAAACAAATCAACATACGGAATTACCCTTTCAATATTCTCCCATGGAACGAAAAGAGCTGTTTCTACGGCTGTATGTATATTTTCAGCCTTACATTTCCGTAAAATCTCCAAAGTAAAATCAGGGAAAAGCAGACATTCTCCGCCGGACAAAGTTACGCCTCCACCGCTTTGCTCATAATAATGTCTGTCTTTTACTATTTTCAAAAAAACGTCATCAGCTGTTTTCTCCTCTCCGCACATAGTAAGCGCACCTGTCGGACATACTTCGGTACATTTCCCGCATGCAGTGCATTTTTCCCGGCTAAATATCATTTCACCTTCCAAAACCGAATGACAGTCCGGGCATGCTTCTATACATTTTCCGCAATGAATACACTTAACATGAGCATAAAGAACTTCCGGAGACTTTTTAAGCGTCTCCGGATTATGACACCACTTGCATCTCAGTCCGCAGCCTTTCAGATATACAACCGTGCGGACTCCGGGGCCGTCATGAAGTGAGCCTTTTGATATATTCGTTACAACACCTTTTACAGACATCTATGCTTCGTCCTTCCGATAATATGGTCTTGCAGTTCAGGACTGATGAGATTGAACTTCTGACTGAATCCCGACACACGCACCGCAAGATTTGTATATTTATCAGGATTCTTCTGCGCATCAATAAGAGTTTCAGCATCTACTGTGTTAAACTGCACATTACTGAGCCCTTTTTTACTGCTCGCAATAAGAATGTCCGTAAGTGCATCAATATTTCTATCGGTAAACAGTTTCGGATCCACCTCAACAATCGCCGATGTTGTTCCCGGTGTACGTTTTGTCGGAAACTTTGAGATGGAGTTAAGTACTGCTGTAAGACCGTTAAAATCTCTCCCTTGCATAGGTGAAACACTGTAAGCAATAGGTTCTCCCCTTCGTCTTCCGTCAGGCGATGATGCACTGTGCTGTCCGTGATCAATCATCCACAGGAATGTAAACGGCTGTGCATGAAATGAAATTCCATATGTTTCTGACAGCTTATCAAGAGTATCACATGAATGATTCAGAATATCAACCGCAATATCATCAACTTCATCAATATCATTTCCGAATTTTGATGCTTTATTGATAAATTCCTGCCTTACACTTTCATCCGGAAAATCATTTTCAAGAATTTCTTTAAGTTCTGAAAGTGTATATTTTTTCTCATCATATACAAATTTCTTAATTACCATAAGCGAATCTGCAAGGTTCGGAATTCCACCTATCATTATCTGATAATAATCATAAACAGCGCCTGCATCATTAAAATCACGTCCGCTTTCAAGGCATCCCTCTGTTAAAAGCGACTTATACGGTTTCGGATCTACACAAACATCACGGTATTTCTTCACCTGCGAACAGGTAAGATTAAGAATCTCGTCAACTTGTCTGAGAACAGCACCGTAAAACTTTTCATAGCTCGAAAAGCTATCAAGTTCGCCTGTTTCAACTCCCGTTTTATAATTAGGATATGTCATACTGTAACCGTTACAGAGAACATATTCTATCGCTTTTAATATATTTGTCTCACCCGTAACAGCATGAGGATTGGATTTCCCCGGAATAACCGTTTCAACACACCCGATTTGTGTATAGTTATGGGCATCCTCTCCGGATATTCCTTTACTCATAAGTGCCGGAATCATAACATCATCGTTGAAGAAAAACGGTACACCCTTCTGAACGTGACCGACAACCTCAAGTGCACGTCGCAGAAATGCCTTATCGGTTTTTTCAGAATATCTTACAGACAGACAACGGATAAAATCAAGCTGTTCAGTAACATCAAGCATCATATAAGAAAGCTCGTTTTCAAGACTGTTTCCATTTACATCCGTGCCGCCAAGACACGACTGCTGAACATCATAGTCACGGTAAAGCTTAAGCCACAGACAACAGATTATTTCAAATGCTTCTTCTTTTGTAAGTATTCCTTTTTCTATGTCCGCTTTATAGTACGGATATAAAATCAAATCAAGATGTCCTACAGAATTTGCGTTTATGTTGTCTTCCCATGTGTTAATAATATGAGCAAACCATATAGCCTGAACTGCATCTGCAAAGCTTTCTGCCGGATATCTCGGCACACGCCTGCATGAATTTATAATCATTTTCAAATCATCAGGATTGTATGTATCATCACCGGATTTCAGTAATTCTTCAGCTTTAAGTGCATATTTCTCTCCCATCTTACAAGCTGACGAACAAATCTGTTTCATCGCCCTGTACATCGGATTTGAACCGTTTAACTTTTCATATTTTTCAACTTCCTTAAGAAGTCCTTCAAATCCGAGCTTAAGCACTTTTTCATAACCTATAACAGAATGGTTTCCGCTGATACATCTTCCGATTCCTGCCCATTCTGTTTGCGATTGCTGTTCCCTTTCACAAAGCGATTCAAAACCGTTTCTGCACGTATAATTCCAGCCAAGAACATTATCGAAATTGACATCCTGTTTATAAATTTTATAATCCTCTTCACTTATATTATTAAGTCGTACAAGCTCCGGATCATCTATCGGCACATATTCATCATATTTTGCATCACCAAAATTAAACCCGACAATAATTTCGCCCGGTGCTATGAACGGGGTGAACTTTTCAAGTGTATAGCTTATACCGCTTCCAACCATTTCATCGGGAGCAAGATTTTTTTCAAGCGCTTTTATCATTCCGACTTTAAAATAAACATTTCTCTGAGCATAATAGTATTTTGCGTTATTTTTAAGATTAACTGCTTCATCTCTTAAAAACATACAACGGTCAGATAATTTAAACATAGTGGCTTTTCTCCTTTCATAATACAAAACACTTTCCTTTGCTCTTTTTTTATACTCCCTCGGCAGACACCCGTATTCTTTAAGAAACGCCTTATTGAATCCACCGACGGTATCATAACCGTAATCAAAGGAAACATCCGTAATTTTCTTACCTTCGAGAATATCAAGTGCGGCAAGCTGTATTCTGTGATGTCGGATATACTCCACAACCGTCATACCGGTATATTCATGAAACTTTTTGCAGAAATGCCATTTTGAATAGCCAAAATAATCTGCCATTTCAGACACCTGAATATTTTCACTTATATGTTCCCTGATATAGACAAGCACATCAAACATATTCTCACCACCTGTTTTTAATATATCATATTATTCAGAAAAAAACCACTCCAAAATTGTTAAAAAGTCAGGCGAGAATTCCGTATTCCAAAATCCTCCCTGACTTTTTTTAAGCTCTCGGATGCGCTCTCTCGTATACTTCTCTTATATGAGTATCGAGAAACGTTGCATATACTTGAGTAGACGAAATGTCTGCATGTCCCATCATAGTCTGTACAGATTTTAAATCAGCACCGTTTTCTATAAGATGAGTTGCAAAAGAATGTCTCAGGATATGCGGTGTTATCTCGGTTTCAATTCCTGCAAGCTGACCGTATTTCTTAATTATTTTCCAGAATCCCTGACGTGAGATACTTCCACCGCTGCAATTTACAAAAAGCATTTCGCTTTCTCTGCCTTTAAGAAGTGCATTACGTCCGTTTACTATGTACTGAACAACCGCCTGAGCAGAGCTGTCACCTATAGGTATAAATCTTTCCTTCTTCTCACCGCTGCAACGTATGAATTTCACTTCCGTATTAATATCAGACATTTTCAGATTAATTAATTCACTGACTCTTATTCCACTGGCATATAAAAGCTCAATCATCGCCTTGTCACGTCTGCCTTTAACATCTCTGACATCCGGTGCATTCAGAAGCCTTTCAACCTGTTCAGATGAAAGAACCTTAGGCGCTTTCTTTTCAACATGAGGTGCTTCAAGACTCTCTGTAGGATCATTTATCCCTTCTCCCATGCGTATTCGGTACAGATAGTAAGAACGTATTGATGTCAGCATCCTCGATATACTCGCAGCTGCCCTTCCCTCTCCCTGAAGTTTTAATAAATATGAAAGAATATCGGTCTTTGTTACCGATTCTGTATCTTTAATTCCGCATGCAGAGATATATGTAATAAACTGAAGTAAATCCCGTCTGTATGATTCTACTGTATTTTCAGATTTATGCTTTTCGTTTTTCATATATGCCGTATATTTTTCAATACAACAATTCATTTTTTTACTTTTTCCCCTTCCGTGTAACGACCGCGTTACACAATTGTAATATCATAACATTATTATAACATAAAATTTTATTTTGTGAAGTCTTTTTTTGAAAAATTTATTTGTCAAATAATTCAATATTTAATTTTTCATTTCATAAATCCGAAACAAAGCTTCATAAATATTGTGGTCAGATAAGCCTGAAAAATTGAAATGACACAAAATATAGCAAAAAATATTACACAAACCAATAAATATTTTCCGAAGAATTTCTTTTTATTTTCATATTTCAAAAAAGACATTTTTAGTGAAATTGACGAAAATATAATGAGCACAGGTAACGAAATAATAGATTCAGGGAGAAGTGATATACCTAAAAAAAACCCTTTTGATGAATATGCACGAAAAAAACATGCTGTTGTATATCCTGTTACAAATCCCCGATACCCCACAGTCGAAATATTAAATATACTCCCCGGCAAAGCCGTTCCTGACACAGCAATAACGGCACACAAAAGTGTCCATCTTATAAATATACTTTTAAAAGAATCACCGTTCATAGTCATATTCCCGAACACGTCATTAAAATATGTTATAAGAGTATCTGTATTTTCACCCGATACTCCAGCATAAACACTGCCGGCAATTACACCGGCAGTTAAAACAATTACGCATACACATATATATTTTACTACACCGTGCCAATCAAAATTTGTAACCATATTTTCTCCTTTCCATGCAAATAAGACGTTATATATTATTGTATTCAGAAAAAAATACGGTTATGAAGATTTATTTTTTAGATTTTGGCTTGAATATAACTGACATAACAAGTCCGAAAATAATAGCAGCCGTAACACCTCCGGCAGCGGATGTGAGTCCTCCGGTAAATATTCCGAGTATACCGTTTTCCTCAACAGCTTTTTGAACTCCTGTACAAAGAAGATAACCAAATCCAGTCAAAGGAACAGTAGCTCCGGCACCGGCAAATTCAACCAACGGCTTATATAAACCGAAAAGCTGAACAAATGCACCAAGCATTACAAACGTAACAAGTATACGTGCCGGTGTAAGCTTTGTTTTATCTATTAAAATCTGACCGATTACACAAATCAGTCCTCCAACAATAAATGCTTTTATATAATCCATAACTTCTCTCCGCTTATATTAATTTTCAACAACTACAGCATGGGCAATCCCGGGAATGCTTTCTCCCTGAAGAACAACTGTCGGATTCATAAGTGCACCTGTTGCCATTACAATAATCCTTTTATATCTTTTTTCATTCATTTTTTTCATAATATGACCGCAGAACACACTTCCCATACAGCCGCATCCGCTTCCACCCGAATGAACATCCTGTTTTTCAATATCAAATATCATCTTTCCGCAATCGTTGTGAATTTTACTTATATCAAATCCTTCACGCCTCAGCATTTCAACAAGTATTTCACTGCCAACCACGCCCAGATCTCCTGTAAATATCGCATCATAATGTGACGGTTCAGTACCCGTATCCCGAAAGTGAGCCGTCAGAGTATCTATAGCCGCAGGTGCCATTGCACTTCCCATATTGTTAATATCCGTAATTCCCATATCTACAATTCTTCCTGTTGTAATTTGTGTAATTCTCGGACCTTCTCCGTCTTTCGCCAGAACGGCACAGCCACATCCTGTTACCGTCCACTGCGATGTAGGAGCTCTCTGTCCGCCATACTCAAGCGGATATCTGAATTGTTTTTCCGCAGAACAAAAATGACTTGAAGTCATGGCAATCACATTCTCTGCATATCCTCCGTCAATAATCATCGCCCCAAGAGACAAGCTCTCCGTCATGGTCGAACACGCACCGTACAGTCCGAAAAAAGGAATATTCATATCGCGTATACCGTAATGAGTGGCAACACACTGATTCATAAGGTCTCCGGCAAATGCATACTCTATTGTTTCCGGCTTCAGTTTTGCTTTGTTTATAGCAAGCTTCGCTGTTTCCATCTGAAGTTTACTTTCCGCTGCTTCCCATGTTTTCATACCAAGTCTGTCATCGGTCAGCACCACATCAAAATCGGAAGCAAGCGGCCCTTCACCCTCTTTCACACCGCCAATTGAAGCAGAAGCTATAATATACGGCGGATTTTCAAGTTTTACAGTCTGACGTCCTTTTTTCTTGTTCATCATGATAAACTCCTTAATAATTTAATCACTCTGAACAATATTTTTCCACAGTCTGAAAAATTTATTCAAAAAAAGAACCGAAGACTTATATCCACGGTTCTTTATTGTCAATCATTCTGTTTATGCCATAATTTCATTAAGGAAATCATAAGCAATCTTTATGTCTTTTTCCGGAGTATCTCCGACTTCTCTTTCAATTGTCAGGAATCCCTTGTATCCGATATCTGTAAGTGCCGCAAGATATTCCTTAAAAGGAACTGCTCCTGTGCCGAGCGGTACTTCTATAAACGAAGCACCTTCATTAATTGATTTTTCATCAAACTTCTCAACTCCATACACAACTTCAGGCGGAACAAATCTTAAATTCTTTCCGTCTTTCGCATGAGTATGTACAATATAATCTTTAAGATTGTATACAGCCTCAACTGGGTCGTCTTTCATAACCATAGCAAGATTTGCCGGGTCAAGATTTACTGCAACACCCTTAGAATTAAGTGAATCAAGAAATGTTTTAAGAACAGCAGACTTTTCCGGACCTGTTTCAATAGCAAAATGTGCATCAAGCGAATCAGCATATTCAGCAAGCTTAAAGCAAGCCTCCTGCATAATCTTATATCTGTCATGAGTTGGATCTTCAGGTACAGGACCAATATGAGTTGTTACAATATTTGTTTCAAGGTCTTTTGCAAGGTCAAGAATTCTCTTTGATCTTTCTATCAATTCATCATTTCTGTGTGTCTGCCAGAATCCTTCTCCCAAATCACCGCAAAGAGCTGAAAAACAAAGTCCCTGACTCTTTACCTCATCAAGAAGAGCTTTTCTCTTTTCCGCTGTCAGATTTTCAGCAGAGTTCTCTCCGTTTGTTGCATACATCTGTATACCTTTTGCACCGATTTCTGCGGCTTTTTTTATTGCTTCACTACGGGGAAGTCTGAATGATTCAAGAATTACCCCTACAGGAAACTGATATATTTTATCGCTCATTATCTATCGTCCTTTCTTAAACTTTTTTCTATATTATATATCATTTTAAAAAAATTGTAAATGATTAATATTGCGATATTATAACACAATATTGCTATTCGCAAAAATAATCATCAATCGAATCAGCAATCGCCCACGCAAGCCGTGACTGATAATCAGAATCATTCAGTTTCATTTCTTCTTCTTTGTTAGAAATGAAACCACATTCCGCAAGAATAGCCGGAACAGGAGGATTTTTCATAAGAAAAAGTCTTTTATCGGCAGTTGTTACCGTATGAGCTTCAGCTCCTGTAATTTCCGATATTTTTTTCTGAATGTTCTCCGCAAGCGGTTTTATATTTTCGTGATTTCCGGAGTAGAATATATGAAGCCCCCTTACACTCTCATCCTGAAACGAATTCATATGTATGCTTATAAATAATGATGCACCGCTGTTTTTCATAATATTAAGCCTGTTCTGCATATCGCTTCTCTTCTTTTCTCGCAGTGATCCGCTTTCATCATCATATATTGCCTTATCACCGGTTCTCGTCATTATCGGAATATATCCCTTAGCCTCCAGCACCTCAGAAAGCTTTAATGCAATCTTAAGATTTATATCTTTTTCAAGAGTTCCCCCCACACCAATCGCCCCACCATCAGGGGAACCATGTCCTGCATCCACAATAATCCTGACAGGCATATTCCTGTCCGAAGCCTCTCCTATAATATACACAAGAGCTCCGCAAACCAGTGTGAATATCACAATCATTGAAAATACCAGGAAAATACGTCTGTTGATAATAATCATATCCATCCCTCCGTATACTAAATTTATGCAAATAATTTTGTCCTGATTTATTTTTAATTTAAATTTTACATAAATTTAACATATATAAGATTTTACATTTAACATAGATAATGTAAAATGTATGTAAAATTTATATAATGGAGGTTTTTATGGATATTTTTTCATTTTTCACACTTTTCGGAGGACTTGCTTATTTCCTCTACGGTATGACTGTTATGTCAGGAGGTCTTGAAAAGCTTGCCGGCGGTAAGCTGGAAGGGATACTTAAAAAAATGACTTCAAACCCTTTTAAAAGCCTTGTGCTCGGTGCCGGTATAACAATCGCTATTCAGTCATCTTCTGCACTGACTGTTATGCTTGTAGGTCTTGTCAACTCAGGTATAATGAAATTGTCTCAGACTATCGGAGTAATAATGGGTTCCAATATCGGTACAACATTAACAGCTTGGATTCTTAGTTTATCCGGTATTGAAAGCAGTAATATTTTTCTCAGACTCCTTAAACCCGAATCATTTTCGCCTGTTATGGCTTTTATAGGTATTTTACTAGTAATGGTATCTAAAAATGTAAAAAAACGTGATATCGGTAAAATTCTTATCGGTTTTTCAGTTCTTATGTACGGTATGGAATTAATGGGAGACTCTGTGAGTCCTCTTGCAGATATGCCCGAATTTTCAAATATTCTTACAGCTTTTTCAAACCCTGTACTCGGTGTCATTATCGGTGCCCTTTTCACAGGTATAATACAAAGCTCCGCCGCATCGGTAGGTATTCTTCAGGCTCTCGCCCTTACCGGTCAGATTTCATTCGGAATGGCAATACCCATAATCATGGGGCAAAACATAGGTACATGTGTTACATCTCTTATATCAAGTATAGGTGTTAACAGAAATGCAAAAAGAGTGTCTGTTGTACACATCTCATTTAATATAATTGGAACAGTAGTATGCCTTGCCGCCTTCTACATAGTCCATGCTATAGTAGATTTTGCTTTTATTGACCGTAGCATAACACCATTCTGGATAGCAATTGTACACAGTATATTTAATATTACTACAACAATAATATTACTGCCATTCACAAAACAGCTTGAAAAGCTTGCAATGATTGTTGTCAAAGGTCAGGATACAGCATCTGACATTGAAATACTCGACGAAAGACTTCTCGCCACTCCACCTGTTGCTATTTCAAGATGTAAAGAAGTTACGGTGGATATGACACATCTTGCTTTTGACGCATTCAAGCGTTCTATGAAGCTTCTTACTCAATACAATGAAGAAGAGGCTCAGAAGATTATAGATGACGAAAATAAAACAGACAAGCTCGAAGATATGCTCGGCAGTTACCTTGTGAAAGTTTCAAGACGAAGCCTGTCTGTGGAAGACAGCCATAAAAACTCCAATCTCTTGCTTACCATAGGTGATATCGAAAGAATAGGCGACCACGCAACCGATATAGTAAAAGCTGCTAAAGAAATCAACGAAAAAAATATAGTTTTCTCACCTGAAGCTATAAGAGAACTTCAGACGTTATCTTCAGCACTTGATGAAATTCTTACACTTACATTTACTGCGTTCAGCGAAAATAATCTTGAAACAGCAAAGACAATTGAACCGCTTGAACAGGTTATAGACAAGCTTAAGAAAAATGCTAAAAACAATCATATCTCAAGACTTCAGCAGGATGAATGTACAATTGAAACCGGATTCGTATTCAACGACATACTAACACATTATGCAAGAACCGCTGACCATTGTTCAAACATCGCTGTTTGTCTCATCCAGGTTGCCGGAGACAGCTTCGATACACACGAATATCTTAATAATGTCAAATCTCACGGTGATGATTCATTTGACGAAATGTACAGAAGCTTCAAGAAAAAATATAACGCTTAAAGAAAGGTTTATTCATGTTTAAAATTCTTCATACTAACGGACTTGCAAGACGAGGCAGATTCGAAACCGTTCACGGAACTATAGAAACTCCCGTATTTCAGAATGTAGGTACTGCCGCTGCTATAAAAGGCGCTGTATCTTCCATGGATTTAAAAGAAATCGGTTGTCAGGTTGAACTTTCCAACACATACCACCTTCATCTTCGCCCGGGCGATAAGGTGGTTAAAGATATGGGCGGTCTTCATAAGTTTATGAACTGGGACAGACCGATACTTACTGACAGCGGCGGCTTTCAGGTATTTTCACTGGCATCGCTCAGAAAAATTACAGAAGAAGGCGTCAGCTTTAATTCACATATTGACGGGCACCATATATTTATGGGTCCCGAAGAGAGCATGCAGATTCATTCAAATCTCGCATCAACTATAGCTATGGCATTTGATGAATGTGTAGAAAATCCTGCTCCATACGATTATGTCAAGCAATCAGCTGACAGAACATTCAGATGGCTTGAACGATGCAAGACTGAAATGGAAAGACTTAATTCACTTCCGGATACCATAAATAAAAATCAGTTGCTTTTCGGTATCAATCAGGGTGGAATATTTGATGACCTGCGTATTGAACATATGAAAAAAATTTCGAAGCTTGATTTGCCCGGATATGCTATCGGCGGTCTTGCTGTGGGTGAATCGCATCAGGAAATGTATCACATACTTGATGTAACCCTTCCCTTCGCTCCTGAAAACAAGCCAAGATATCTGATGGGTGTCGGTACTCCGACAAACATTATTGAAGGAGTTGCCCGCGGTATAGACTTTTTCGACTGTGTAATCGCCAGCCGGAATGCCAGACACGCCAATTTGTACACATGGAACGGAACGATGAATCTGATGAACGCAAAATACGAGCGTGACAACAAGCCTGCAGATGAAAACTGCGGTTGTCCGATGTGCAAAAATTACACAAGAGCATATGTGCGTCATCTTTTTAAAGCCAAAGAAATGCTTGCTATGCGACTTTGCGTACTTCACAATCTTTACTTCTACAATGAGCTTATGGCAAAAATCAGAGAAGCTATAGAAGAAGACAGATTTGATGCATTCAGAGCAGAATATTCTGAAAAACTTTCAAAACGAATTTAATATGTATAGGGAATGTATAAACAGTACGGAACAGTCGTGCAATTTTGTATACATTCCCTTATTTTATCAGTAAGCATGCAACTATTACACACACCGCATCACCTATAAGCGCACACGGCAACACTCTTTTCACGTCCTTTATTCCTACCGCTCCGAAATAAACTGCCATTGTATAAAACGTCGTTTCTGTCGAACCCATAATCACACCTGAAATCATACCAATCCGGCTGTCAGGTCCATAAGCTGAAAAGCTGTCAGTTAAAAGTCCCATCGCACCACTTCCCGATATCGGTCTTAAAATAATCATCGGAATCAACTCAGACGGAATATTCATTTTTTCAAATAACGGTGCCATTAAACGAACGACATAATCCAGTGCCCCGGACGCTCTGAACATAGATACAGCGGTCAGTATCACTATCATTGTCGGAACAATTTTAAGTACTGTCTTTAATCCTTCATCCGCACCTGATATGACAGTATTGTACACCGGAACTTTATTCTTAAGACATGATATTATAATTATACTGATAAATCCCGGAATTATATATTTACCCATTCTTTTCTTCCCTTTTACCTGATATAAAATACAAAAGCTTCACCGCACACACAGCGGCACAAAGCGAAACTGCAGAGCATATCCATATCGGAACTATAACTGAAAATGCATCAGAACTTCCATATGCTGATCTAAGCGCAATTATACTTGACGGAACAAGCTGAAAAGCAGCAGTGTTCATAACAGCAAAGGTTGCCATATTTACATCCGGTCTCCCGCAGCATTCACGGTTCAATTCCTTCATAGCTCTCACTCCTACAGGCGTTGCTCCGTTTCCTGTTCCAAGCATATTTGCAGTAATATTCAATGTCATATATTTCATAGCTTCCGAGTCCTCATCAACATTCGGAAATACCTTTTTCATAACCGGCATCATAAGCTTTTTTATAAAATCACTTACACCGGACTTTACTGCTGCTTCAAGCAGACCATTCCACAAACACATTATCCCTGCAAATGACAGTACAATTTTTACCGCTTCAGACGAACCGTTCATTCCTGCCGTAATTACCTCATCAACGTTTCCGTTTATAATCCCGAAAACAACTGAAACCAGTATAAGAATAGACCAGAACAAATTCATTTTTCATACACCTCCATAAAAAATATGATATAAATGAACACAAAATGCGTTTATTAATAAATAAATTATGAATTATATATAAATTTCTGAAAAAACACTTGCAAAAACATAAAAAAAGTTGTATTATTATATTATTAAATAAAGGGAGGTTAACGGATATGTCACTTAACGAAACTATGAAATTCAATATTGATATTGACAAAGATGACGAAGTAAAAAATATAATGGAAAAGGTCTATAAAGCACTTCAGGTTAAAGGGTATGACCCTGTAAGCCAGATTGTCGGTTATGTGCTTTCCGGGGATCCGACTTATATTACCAGCTATGACGGTGCAAGAGGTCTTATTACAAAGCTCGAACGCGATGAGCTTCTCGAAGAATTTGTAAAAGCCTATCTTAAAGCGCTGTAATAGCAACACTGAAAGGAAAAAATTATAATGAGTGAATCAACAAAAAAATCAATCGGTAGAGAAATATGGGAATGGACTTATACCATAGTTATTGCTGTAGTAATCGCGTTTACTATTAAAACATTTCTTTTTGATATCGTAAAAGTAGACGGTTCAAGTATGGAAAATACTCTTCACCACGGTGAAAGACTTGTAATAACCAAGCTCGGTTATACACCGGAGGCAGGAGATATTGTAATTCTCGACTCAACTTATAAAAACAGAGAAGTATATTATAATGCAATTGCTGAGGAAAAAGGAAAAGATGAACTTAACTTCTTTGAGAAGCTTATAGAAAAGTTTTCTCTTCCCGAAAATTGCAAAAGCAGATTTTATGTTAAAAGAGTAATCGCAACTCCCGGACAGACAATTGACATTCAGAACGGTGACGTTATTGTTGACGGAGAGATAATTGAAGAAAACTATATAAACGGAACTACTTATATTACCGATCCATCAGTAATCTATCCCGTTACAGTTGAAGAAGGTCATGTATTTGTTATGGGCGACAACAGAGAGCACAGCACAGACAGCCGTTTTTCTTCACTCGGTCAGGTACCATTCGAGGCTGTAATCGGCAAATCCCAGTTCCGTATATGGCCGCTTAATCAAATAGGTGCAACTAAATAACGAAAGGATTATTATGGATCAGAACAAAACAGGGATCCAGTCTAAAGCTCTGCACTGGTATCCCGGACATATGGCAAAAACCAGGCGACTGATTGAAGAAAATCTTAAGCTTATTGATGTAGCTGTCGAAATAACGGATGCACGAATCCCATTTTCAGGCCGAAATCCTTATCTTGATGATTTTATGAAAACAAAGCCGCGAATGATTCTTATGAACAAATCCGACATGGCTGATCAGAATGTCACATCAAAATGGATAGAATTCTATGAAAAACAGGGAATCCATGTAATTCCGATAAGCTGTGCAACAGGTGCGGGAATAAATAAAATTCTCCCTGAAGCAGAAAGACTTGTTTCGGATAAGCTCGAACGTGATAAAGAAAAAGGCAGAAACAGGACACTCAAACTAATGATAACCGGTATTCCGAATGTCGGGAAATCAAGCTTAATTAATAAACTGTCAGGTAAAGCCGGTACAATCACAGGAAACAAGCCGGGTGTAACTAAAGGAAAACAATGGATCCGACTAAGAGGCAGCTGTGAGTTACTCGATACTCCCGGAATACTACCGCAAAAATTTGAAGATGAATCTGTTGCCGAAAGACTTGCTCTTACCGGTGCAATAAAAGATGAGATAATGAACACTGAATTACTATCATACAAACTCATCGATTATCTCAAAACAAATTACAACAACGAACTATGTGAAAGATACAAAATCAAAACTGATATTTCTGAATACGAGTCTTATGAGATACTTGAGCTAATCGGCAGAAACCGCGGATTTGTAATTTCCGGCGGAGAAACAGATACAGAAAGAGCCGCTAAAATGATTATAGACGAATTCAGAGCATGCAAAATCGGGAAGATTACACTTGAATTCCCGGAAACAATATAAATTGAAAGGATGTTCTTCATGAAAGTTCTGTTAGTTAACGGAAGCCCTCATGAAAAGGGCTGTACATACACAGCGTTAAATGTGATAGCTGAAAAGTTAAATGAAAATGAAATTGAAACTGAAATAGTCTGGCTCGGTAACGGTGCTGTATACGACTGTATAGGCTGTGGAGCATGCAAAGAAAAAGGAAAGTGCGTATTCGATGATGATGCAGTCAACTTAATTGCTGAAAAAGCAAAAGCTTCCGATGGATTTGTATTTGGATCACCTGTATACTATGCTCATCCGTCAGGAAGGGTATTGTCTGCTCTCGACAGACTGTTTATGTCTGCAGGACAAAGTTTAGCACATAAGCCTGCGGCTTGCATTTCATCCGCAAGACGTGCCGGCACAACCGCTACAATTGATGCAATGCTGAAACATCTTACAATCAATCAGATGCCGGTTGTATCATCCACTTACTGGACTATGGTTCACGGAAGCAAGCCGGAAGATGTTATGAAGGATTCAGAAGGTCTTCAGACAATGAGAAATCTTGCAAATAATATGACATGGATTCTGAAATGTATTAAGGTTGGCAGTGAAAACGGTATAACCGCACCGACAAACGAAAAAACACAAAGAACAAGTTTTATCAGATAACATAAAAATAAAGCATTTGCTGAGAGGTAGAAGCATGACCTTAAAGGTCAATCTCCGCAAATGCTTTCTTTTTATTTCCAATTCACTCAATCAAACGACTGTTTATTTAGCATAATCAACCGTTCGCGTCTCGCGAATCAGACTAACCTTAATCTGTCCGGGATATTCAAGTTCACTTTCTATCTTTTTAGCAATATCCCTTGCAACTATAATCATAGCCGCGTCGTTAACCACTTCGGGTTTAACCATAATTCTGATTTCTCTACCCGCCTGAATCGCAAATGACTTATCAACACCATTGAACTCATTAGCAAGTTCTTCAAGTTTCTGGAGTCTCTGGATATAGGTTTCGAGATTTTCACGTCTTGCACCCGGTCTTGCAGCTGATATAGCATCTGCTGCCTGAACAAGGCAAGCAACAAGAGTTTCTGACTCTACATCACCGTGATGTGCCATAATTGCATGGATAACATCTTTATTTTCACGATATTTCTTAGCAATATCAGCACCGATTGTTACATGAGAACCTTCGATTTCATGGTCAACTGCTTTACCGATATCATGAAGCAATCCTGCACGTTTCGCAAGCTTAACATCAAGTCCAAGCTCCCCTGCCATAACACCGGCAAGATGAGATACTTCAATTGAATGGCGAAGCACATTCTGTCCATAGCTTGTACGGAATCTGAGTTTACCGAGTAATTTTATAAGCTCAGGATGTAATCCGTGCACTCCTGTCTCGAATGTTGCATTTTCACCTTCCTGCTTAATGGTTGCATCAACCTCTTTCTTAGCTTTCTCAACGCTTTCTTCAATCTTTGTCGGATGAATTCTACCGTCTGTAATAAGCTTTTCAAGAGCTAATTTTGCAACTTCACGTCTGATAGGATCAAAGCTTGAAACTATAACAGCTTCCGGTGTATCATCAATTATAAGTTCCACTCCGGTAAGTGTTTCAAGGGCTCTAATATTTCGTCCCTCACGACCGATTATTCTTCCCTTCATTTCATCATTAGGAAGATTTACAACCGATACTGTAGTTTCGGCAACATGATCTGCCGCAACCTTCTGAACTGACAATGCAACAAGATTTTTCGCTGTACGGTCAGCATTATCTTTTGCTTCCTGTACAATTTCTTTAACCATTTTTGCCGCATCATGACGAGTCTCATTTTCAATTTCCTTCATAAGAATATCACGAGCTTCATCTCTTGTCAGGTTCGATATTTTCTCAAGTTGTATTGTTTGCTCTTTCTTTATTTCTGTGATTTCCTCATTCTTTTGCTCAAGATCTTTCAATCTCTGATTAAGCGTATTTTCCTTCTTTTCCAAAGCTTCATTCTTGCGGTCAAGATTCTCTTCTTTCTGAGTCACTCTTCTTTCCTGACGTCCGATTTCAGCTCTGCGCTCTTTAATTTCCTTGTCAAGATCGGCTCTCAGTTTTTGATTTTCTTCCTTAGCCTCAAGCAACAATTCACGCTTTTTAGCATCTGCACTTTTCTTAGCTTCCTCAATAATGCCCTCAGCTTTCTTTTCAGCTGAACCATATTCTGCTTCTGCAATTTTTTTTCTGTATTTTATCCCCAGGAAAAAAGAAGCAACGTTAAGGAGAGCCAGTACACAAATTAGTATAATCCAAATATAAGTATCTATATTGAGCACCCCTTTCTTTTCTTTGGGATGCATTCTTAAAATGAACGCTTTATGCCTCCACAGCAAAGCAATTGCAGGTTATTAAAGCCGCTATGTAGTTTTTTGAAGCGTTCTTATCTATCAAGAATGCTCCTCTTTTAAGTATAATCAACTACACGTATTTGTATAAAAAAACAAACACATTCATTAAACAATACAGAAACTATTTAAAGAATTTCAGCATACTCCTATATTTTATACTATTTTATTTATTTTGTCAAGATGTTTTTCAAATTTTGTATTAATTTTTAATATTTCTGAAATATTAGCTCTTCATGAATTCATTTTCATAATTATCGCATCAATATTATCCACAATAAACTGCTGCGCTGTTTTGTTATACATTACAGCTGTATACTCTCCGTTCTGACCAATCCTGTGCTCAGTAATCATACCTATATCATTGCCGGCAACAGTAGGTCTTTTAACCTTCACGCCGTCTTCTCTGACATTGTATTCAAGCATTCCGAGACTTAGCAGCCAGTCAGTAATATGCCTGTGAGTTATTTTTTTCATATCCTCATCATTAACGAGCATATTTATTTTTTCTGCAATTTTACTTACAGGAATAGGCACATCGGAATATTGAAATTTTTGTATTGTATCAATATCTATATTAAAATCCTTTTTATTCTTTTTAGGTATTGCCCCAACGTGACCTTTGTTTTCAATCACCTTTCTCAGGACATCCGATACATAGAAAAAGCATCTTGATAAGCGAATATTATTCACAATATCATTTTCAGGCACGGTTGAATCATCAAGCGGATTAATACCGTTTGCAAGCTTGTCTATATACATTTTTGCTCTTTCTAAAGTTTCCAGTTCGGTCATTTTTCTTCCTCCACCGAATATAAATTCCGTTTATTCGAATAGTTTCTTTGCATTATTTACAAAATCCTCACATGCAAGGTCTCTGTCACGTGTTATTGTATTCGGACACTTAAATTCTATTTCATAAAGCCATACACCACTATAGTTTATGTCTTTAATTGACTGTATAAGTTCTTTCCAGTCAATTTTGCCTTCTCCCGGAAGCCAGTGCTTCTCATCAACAAAATCATAATCTGAAACATGAACAGTACAAATACGTTTTCCAAGCTTTTTTACAAAATCAGCAGGATTTTCAAAAAGCAGATGATTTGTATCAAAGCACACACCAACACCTTCGCTAAAATCTGACAATTCAAGGACTTCATCGGAGCAGTTACCGAGACATGTTCTCGGCAAATCCTCAACCATTATTTTTCCGCCGCATGAAACTGCAATTTTTGAAAGTTCATAAATACTTTCCTTTGAACATTTAAGTCTTTCTGCTCTGTCAGATTCAGGAATCGGCTCACCACTCGGATGTACTATGTACTTATCAATTCCGATATCGGAAGCCTTTTTCATAAGCTCTGAAAAATACTCTATACTTCTTTTTCTCTGTTCTTTGCTTAAGGCTGAAATATCAATCCTATCAAAAGGTGAGTACGGCAGATGATATGACCACAAATCAACTCCGTATCTTTCAGACCAAATCTTCATATTCTTGTAATCAAGAAACTGATACACGGTATCGGGAACGCTTATTTCCATTGCAGAGATTCCTGATTGAGCATATTTTCTGAATAAGTCCTCATTAATCTCTTTTCCGCAGGTAGACAATCCTATTTTATACATATTCAAATTCCCCTTTATCGAATATATACTCTTCCCCGTTCATCATTATAACCTTTTTAGTTACTCCGTCAGCTCCGGAAACTTTTATGTTGAATTTACCATTTTTATTAGTCCAGTCAACTGAAACTGTTCCGAATCTTGTAGGAACAGTTCCCTTAGCATAAGAAAGGGTTCCACTATTCGGAGCAATTATTATTTCGTCGTCATATCCGACTTTAACACCGAGAATATTTGCCGAAAATTCATAGTACGGTGCACAGCTCCATGCATGACATTCACTTCTCGGATTATCAGGGTTTTCGCACCATGTTGTACAATGATTATCGAGCATTATCTGCCAGTTTTTAAACAATTCAAATGCCATATCATATCTTCCGCACTTTTCAAATGCACGGAAAAGATAAAAGCTGAATGAAAATGAACTCTTACTCAGTCCTTCATCAAAAATATGACTTATAAGCTTATCTTTTTTGTCTTCAGGTACAACCTCGGAGAGAATTGCCCATATAATCGTATGCATACTGTAGGTTTCAGTTTCTGAGCCGTCCTGATACATTCCCTTTTCTTCATTATAGCAAAGGTTATTTATATTATTTTTCACGATTTCATAACGTTCTTCATAGTCACTTGCAAGTCCGTTTCTGCCAAGCTTTCTGCAAATAAACGCAGCATCTTTAAGTGCACAAGCATAATAAAGATTATATATTGTAAGAGCTTCGTTATCCTTTACAGGCACTATACCGCCTTCCCACTCAGGCACCCAGTCAACATAATCCCACATATTCGACGGAGTGATATAACCTCTATCGGCACAAAGTCTGTCAAAGTATCCGAGAACAGCGTCAGCTTTTCCTACAAATTCAGATACATACGAAGTATCCTTACTATCCTCAAGGTAGCTTCTGAGTAAGAAAATCCAGAAAAATGAAAATCCGGGTATAATCTGTGTATATGTAGAAGGGTACTGTGCACAAAGAAGTCCGCTCGGTTTCTGCGACTCGGCAAAATCTCTTATACACTTTTTAACAAGTCTTCTGTCATCTGTCATACGCATCATAACAGCATGTTCAATCGCTGAATCCATAACGTACTGCTGTTGTTCATAAAACGGGCAATCTACCACAATTTCATGAGCACAGCAAAGCATTGTATTTATGCTGACATCAAACATTTTATTATAGTTTTCATCAGAACACTCAAAGCTTCCTTTAAAGTCTATCGGATAATTACATCTGTAGGCTTTTATGCTCCTTACAGCTTCACAGTCACCTTCAACACGGATAAATCTGAATGACCTGAACCAGAACGGTTCATATACTATATCTTCATCCGCAGTTTTTACGTAATCAGAATATCCATTAAGAAATCCGTTTGAATCATCGCGTTTCTTTTTACCGTCTTCAAACTCATAACATTCAGAATACGTAATCGTAACATTACTGTTTGATGCTATGTCGAATTTCATCTTTGCAGTCATATATTCTCCTGCATCATACTCGACAAATCCGTCACCGGATTTTATCGGCTTAAGAACAGTTTCCGCACCCGGATAAATCATTGGTATAGGACGCTTTTCAAGAACAAACGGATGCACACATCCGCAAACATTATAATATCCGTCTGATTTGAATATACACGACTCAAAAGCTTTTTCAATTACAACAGGCAGTTCAACAACTTCCCCGCCTGCATCTACTTTTTCATAAGGGCAAAGAGCATAAAATGCCGGATTGTGAAATTTATAACCGCTTAAATATTTACATTTCCATGTTTCATCAGAAATAAACACTTCATCTTCTGTTACGGCTTCAAATGCCACCATAGGCATCGGTGTTTTAAAGACAGTTGTAAAAGCGATACCAATATGCATAACCTTTACACAAATATCATTTATACCTTCTTTAAGTTCAGCTTCAACACAGTCATAATAACGTGACTTTTCATGACCTCTGCACGGTCCTTCGCAAATATACTCACCGTTAATATACAAAATGTATCTTGTTGAAGCAAAGATATTTATTTTTGCCACTTCCTGCTTCTTAGCATTAATCTGCTTTTCAAACAGGTACATACCATCATATGACGGTGATTTTTCAGGAAATATATAATAACAAGCCATAATAATATCCTCCCATTAGTTCCTCAGACTATGAATAGGTGCCGGAATTCTTCCGCCTCTTGCAATAAATTCCTCACTGCTTAAATTACTTACCTTCATAACAGGTCCTGAGCCTAAAAGTCCTCCAAATTCAACAGTATCTCCCACCTTTGAACCCGGTGCGGGAATAATTCTTACAGCTGTTGTTTTTGAATTAACCATACCGATTGCCGCCTCATCGGCAATAATTGCTGAAATTGTTGCGGCACTTGTATCTCCGGGTACTGCAATCATATCAAGTCCTACTGAGCACACGCAAGTCATTGCTTCAAGCTTTTCAAGAGATAGTGCTCCCGAACGTGTTGCCGCAATCATGCCTGCATCTTCGCTTACAGGAATAAATGCACCTGAAAGTCCGCCGACATAACTTGATGCCATTACGCCGCCTTTTTTGACTGCATCGTTAAGAAGTGCAAGAGCCGCTGTTGTTCCGTGAGTTCCGCATTGTTCAAGTCCCATTTCCTCAAGGATATATGCAACACTGTCTCCAACCGCAGGAGTAGGGGCAAGTGAAAGATCTACGATTCCGAACGGTACGTTAAGTCTCTTTGATGCTTCCTGAGCAACAAGTTGTCCCATTCTTGTTATCTTGAACGCAGTCTTCTTTATAGTATCAGCTACTACTCCAAAGTCTTCACCGGCAACTTTTTCAAGTGCGCATTTTACAACACCCGGTCCGCTGACACCGACATTTATTACACATTCGCCTTCACCAACACCGTGGAATGCTCCCGCCATAAACGGGTTATCTTCAACAGCATTTGCAAATACAACAAGCTTTGCACACGCAAAACCTGAATTATCCTTAGTCAGCTCTGCTGCCTTCTTTATAATCCTTCCCATCTGAGCTACTGCATCCATATTGATACCGGCTTTTGTTGAGCCTACATTTACACTGGAACATACAATATCCGTTGCCGCAAGAGCTTCAGGAATTGACTCAATAAATACTCTTTCGGCATCAGTATAGCCTTTATGAACAAGAGCACTGTAGCCACCAATAAAGTTTACTCCCGTAGCCTTAGCCGCTCTGTCTAAAGTTTTCGCCATTTTAACGCAATCATTAGTTGTAACATTCTCAATAGCTTCCATAATCATCGAAACAGGAGTAACACTGATACGTTTATTGATAATCGGAATCCCGAACTGTGCTTCAATATCCTCTCCTGTTTTTACAAGGTCTTTTGCATAAGTTGTAATCTTATTGTATACCTTTTCACACATAACATCTATATCGGAATCTACACAGTTTTTCAGTGAAATACCCATTGTTATTGTTCTGGTATCGAGGTTTTCCCTGTCAATCATATTAATTGTTTCCATTATTTCAAAAGGATTAATCATGATGCTTTATTCCTTTCTTATATTCTGTGCATAGAGTTAAAAATCTCTTCTCTCTGAACATGAATGGAAAGTCCCATTTCCGTTCCGAGCTGAGAAAGCTTCTCTGAAACAGCGCCAATGTTCTCGTTTCCTTTTTCAAACTGAACAAGCATTATCATACAAAACATATCCTGCATGATTGTCTGAGAAATATCAAGTATATTAACAGACTCTTTTGCAAGAAATGCACTTACCTCCGCAATTATTCCTACTCTGTCCTTACCAATTACAGTTATTACAGCTTTCATTTTACCTATTCCTTTCATTTACAAATAAGAGTGTGAAGCGCGAATCAAAACGCACATCACACTCCCAAATCTTTCTATCTTCTTTGTCTTAAAGCTTCATACATAAGTACACCTGCGGCAACCGAGGCATTAAGCGATGAAACATTTCCATGCATCGGAATTGATGCTATGAAATCACATTTTTCGCGAACCAGTCTGCTGATGCCTTCGCCTTCGTTCCCGATTACAATACCGATACTTCCTTTAAGGTCAATATCATACATTGAGCTTCCGTCCATATCGGCACCCGTTATCCAGAAACCTTTTTCCTTAAGGGTATCAATTGCCGACGCAAGATTTGTCACACGGCATATGTTTACATACTCTACAGCACCTGCCGATGTTTTGGATACAACTTCATTAATCGGTGCGCTGTTTCTCTTCGGAACAATCACACCATGAGCTCCGACACAGTCTGCAGTTCTGATTATCGCCCCAATATTATGAGGGTCGGTTATTCTGTCGCAGATTATAACAAACGGTGATTCCCCGCGTTCTTCAGCAGTTTTAATTATATCATCAATTGTTTTATATTCTACTTCCGAAACAAACGCCACAACCCCTTGATGGTTTACATCAGGAGCTAGCTCGTCAAGCTTTTGTTTATCAACCTCTGATATAACAATGCCTTTATCTCTTGCCTTTCTTATAAGCGGGACAAGACTCCCTTCCGGCTTTCCTTTTTTTATAAAGATTTTATCTATATCTCTGCCGGATTTTATCGCTTCAAGTACAGGATTTCTCCCTATAATCTTATCACTCATATTATTCAAAGAACTTATCGTGAATTGCGTTAACAGCTTTTTCAGCCTCTTTTTGGTCTACAAGAACTGAAATTTTAATTTCTGATGTGGCAATCATATTTATATTTATATGTGCATTGTAAAGTGCTTCAAACATTTTTGTAGCAACGCCTACGTTATTAACCATACCGGCACCTACAATTGAAACCTTAGAAACATCCTTTGACCATTTAACTTCCTTAGCCTTGATAAGATTTTCATTTTCTTCAAGAATTTTAAGAGTCTTTTCAAGGTCTCCTTCTGTTGTTGTAAAGCTAATATCTTTATGCCCTGTTCCGCCGATTGACTGAATTATAAGGTCAACTCCGATTCCGTTCTTTGAAAGAAGTGAGAATACCTGAAATGCTTTACCCGGTGTATCTTCTACTCCGCAAAGTGCAACTCTTGCACAGTCGTCATCTCTTGTTACCCCTCTAACTATCATCTTTTCCACTTGATCTACCTCCTTAACATACGTTCCCTCATTATTATTAAGACTTGACTTAACAGCCAATTTTACATTATATTTTTTTGCAAGCTCAACGCTTCGGTTGTGAAGAACATTTGCACCAAGTGATGCAAGTTCAAGCATTTCATCATATGAAATATCATCAAGCTTAAATGCATTTTTTACAAATCTGGGATCGGCTGTGAATACGCCGTCAACATCCGTATAAATTTCGCACATATCAGCATTTAATGCAGCTGCAAGTGCAACAGCAGATGTATCAGAACCGCCACGACCAAGCGTTACAATATCATCATATTTGTTAATCCCCTGGAATCCGGCAACTATAACAATTCTTCTTTTGTCAAGTTCATTTTCGATACGGTTTGTCTTTATCTCGTGAATACGAGCATTACCATAATCAGAGCTTGCTTTGAAGCCTGCCTGCCAGCCTGTCATTGAAATAACAGGGAACCCAAGCTTTTCAATCGCCATTGCAAGAATAGAAATTGAAATCTGCTCACCTGTTGCAAGGAGCATATCCATTTCTCTCTTCGACGGCTTTTCGTTAATTTCATAAGCCTTTTCTATAAGATCGTCTGTTGTATCGCCCTGAGCTGAAACAACAACTACTACATTATTTCCTTTCTGATACGTATCCGTGATACGTCTTGCTACGTTCATGACACGTTCGGCATCTCTTACGCTCGAACCTCCATATTTCTGAACTATAAGTCCTACTCCCATATTATGACCTCCAATTAATTAAAATTCCGAAGCAGTACTTACTACTGCCCCTACATTATCTATTTTAAGCACTCTGCACTTCCAGTTCATTCCCCCGTCTGCGAAAAATCTGTTCATTTCAAATGAAAATCCATTAAAATTCCCATTCAGAACAGACAACACTGTAGGGCCGGAACCGCTGAGATACGTTGCACAAGAGCCAAGCTCGTATGATTTTTCAAAAATATCTTCCATGTGTTCAACATAGTTTTTACGGTAACGCTGATGGATTCTGTCTTTGCATGCGTTTTTCAGAAGCTCGGTTTTACCTGTAATCATAGCTGCTGTGAACATAGATGCATGACTTATATTATACACAGTATCACTTTTCGAAAACGATTCAGGCAAAACAGTTCTCGACTCCCTTGTCGGGACATAGTATTCAGGAACCATCACAGCAAACCTTAGTCCGTTAACCAGCTTATGAGAAGTATGATAAACCTTCCCGTTTTCATACACAGAGGTACAAAAGCCTCCGTACATAGCCGGTGTGACGTTATCGGCATGTCCTTCCATTTCTGCTGCAAAATTCAGTAGGTCTCCATATTCAAACTGCCTTCCTGAAATAATATTTGCAGATAACATTCCGCCTATTATGCATGCACTGCTGCTTCCCAGTCCTCTTGTTCTCGGGATATTGCTGTTCAATGCAATTTTAATACCCCTAGGAGCATAATTACATTCATCAAAAACCTTTTGCATAGCCTTATAAATCAGATTATTACTGTTAAATGATATCTGTTTTTTTCCGGCATACATCAGCATCTCGCCATCGGTTTCTTCTGCTTCTATTATATTGTACAGTCCCAATGCTATTCCGAGACTGTCAAAACCGGGGCCCATATTTGCACTGGTCGCCGGCACTTTAACCCGTATCATCATTGCATCACTCTTATGTATGAAACTACACCTTTTAACTTATCAAGCTTTTCCTTAAGTTCACATTCAGAAACAGGCTTTGTTATAAATGCAGTCTCTCCATTCAGACTCATGTCACATATTTCCGATACATCAAATACCTTTTTAATCTCCGATTCTTCTGAAGCTGTTCTTACAAAAAATTTAAATAGCTTCTTATCCGCAGAAACCATAAAGTCATCGCCTTCATCAGTCCATGCTATCTTTTTACTTCTTTCAATATGCTTAACAGCATCAATAACGTCAGCGACAACCGCACTGGCTGTAGGCAACATTCCTGCTCCCTTACCATAGAACATAACATCTCCGACGCAGTTACCTGTAATCATTACCGCATTAAACACACCGTCCACACAAGCAAGCGGATTTGTTTTATCTACAAGCATCGGACTTACGACGGAATAAAGCTTATCGTCATCGTCAAATTCCGCAAAACCAATAAGTTTTATTACTTTATCCATCGACTCTGCATATTTAACATCATCACCGGAAATATTAACAATACCTTCTGTATCGATATTTTTATAATCAACAAACTTTCTTGAAGCCAAAGATGCAAGAATTGCAATTTTACGGCAGGCATCATGTCCTTCTATATCAGCCGCAGGATTTTTTTCTGCATATCCTTTAGCCTGTGCATCAGAAAGAGCATCCTCGAAAGACTTGCCTTTACTGAACATTTCATTAAGGATATAATTTGTTGTACCGTTGAGAATTCCGGCTATACGTGTAACTTTATTTGCTGTCAGGCACTGATGTATAGGTCTTATTACCGGTATTCCTCCGCCAACACTCGCCTCAAAAAGATAGTTTTCATTCTTATCGCAGGCAATCTGCAAAAGCTCGGTACCGTATGTTGCCACAAGCTCTTTATTTGAAGTAACAACACTTTTTCCGCTCAGCAAAAGCTCCTTCGTGAATTCATACGCCGGATGAAGTCCTCCCATCGCTTCCACTACAACTGTTATCTCCGGATCATTTAATATATCCTCAAAATTCTTTGTGAACAAAGCTGCGTCTTCATGATCCGAAAAATCTCTGATATCAAGAATACGCTTTACTGTAATTTCTTCACCGTTAGCGTTTCTTTTAAGTAATCCGGAATTCATTTTTACAATTTCAAGAACTCCTCCTCCAACAGTTCCGAAACCCATTATAGCAATATTCGCCATCTTATTGCTCCTTTCAAGTTTTTTCTAATCATTCTGTAAAACTTTACAATTAATTATATAATACCACAATACGCCAATAAAGTCAATAGTCTGTAAAGTTTAAATTTTACTGAAATTTAATTCAGTTTTTCCGACTATTTATGCATTTTTATATTTACTTATGTATATGCCGTCACGAACACCTGCTGTTGTGGGATACAAATAAGATGATTTTGAAAATTTCAAAATCTCAATAACTGTGACAGCCGCAGGAATAACAGTTTTTAATCGTTTCGGACAGACAGCAAGTATTTCGCTTTCGGAAAGCTCCATTATTTTTTCGAGAGTATTCACACTGAGCTTCTCTCCTCCAAAATATTTTTCGGATAGCTGCATAAGTGCATACGCCGCACCGCCCATAGCATATATTTTTTCGTAACATATATTTTTTGCATATTCAAGGCATGAAAGCTGTTCTCTTACATGAGATGCTATTTTTTCTGTTTCCTTTTTATCAGGAAGTAATCCTGAAATAAAATCACCGTATAATTTAAGTGAACCTATTTTAAGAGATTTATAGCCTTTGACCTCTCCGTTTTCGAACACGATTATCTGACAGCTTCCTCCGCCGAGGTCAAAAGCTATACCGCTTTCTTCACCGTATATTTTTTTAAGACCCAGGTAATCGTAAATTGCTTCTTCTTCACCGGAAATAATGTTTATATCTATCCCTGTCAGTTCTTTAACACAACTGCAAAGACTTTCTTTATCGGATATATCTCGAAGTGATGCCGTTGCAAAAGCATATATATCCTCACATTTATATTCCTTAATCTTACTTTTCATCTCTTTAAGACACGACACAAGCTTCGAAAGTCCTTCAACAGACATTTTTCCGTCTCTTACAGCCGAAATAAGATTGGCATGATTTGCAACATTCAATATTTCCCTGCCGTCTTCATAAATCACAAGTCTTATGGTATTTGAACCGATATCTATAAGTGAAACTCTCATTTATCCTATCTCCTTCAGTAATTTCCGCAGTCACAGTCATGGTGTTCATTTTCCGTCTTTCCTTTCATCCCCCATAGGATTAACGTGCACCATACAATGTTTAACCTCCGGCATTTCATCCTCTATTTTCTTGTGTACATGCTCTGCTATTTTATGAGCCTCATAAAGACTCATACCGCCATCGGCACCAAACTCAACATCCACATAGATTTTAGAGCCAAACATACGGGTTTTAAGAAGATCAAGTCGTTCAACCCCATTTACAGACAATACTATATTACGTATATTCATTACAGTCACGTCATCACAAGATTTATCAACCATCTGATCCATAGACTGTCTGAAAATATCCACTGCCGCTTTTAAAATAAACAAGCATATAACAAACCCTGCCACCGGATCAAGCACCTTAAATCCCAGCATAGCCCCGAATATACCTATAAAACTACCGACAGATGAAAGGCTGTCACTTCTGTGATGCCACGCATCCGCTTTAAGCGCTGTGGAATTAATTGCTTTAGCAGTATGCATTGTATAATGATACAACCCCTCTTTCACAACTATAGATAAAACAGCCGCCCATAAAGCCAGACTGCCCGGCATGGCAAGGCTATCATAATTACCTGATAATATTTTCACAAGTGCTCCGTAACCAAGCATAATGCCCGTAGCAAACAAAACCACCGAAAGCAAGACAGATGCAATACATTCCATCCTGTCATGACCATACTGATGTCCTTTATCCGAAGCTCTTCCCGATATTTTTATACCGGCTATAACTATTAAAGTGCTGACAACATCAGATGCCGAATGTATCGCATCGGACACCATCGCACCCGAATTCGCAACAATTCCGGCAATCAATTTCAAAACCGATAAAACAACATTTACTATTATGGAAACAACCGACACTCTCATCGCCTGCATAAATCATCCCTCCTGTCTTTCATATATTATGCACGTATGCATTCATATGTTATACGGAAGTACTGCTTTTTCATCTATTTTACTATTTTTTTTATCAAAAATCAATAATTTTTAAAATAATACGGCATTTTATTCATTTTACAAACACAAAATATCTTTACAATTGTGTAATTTCAAAATAAAACTATGAAAGAATTGTAAACTTTCAAAAAAAAGTATTCACAATTCAAAGGAACTGTGATATAATAAACACCAAATTGCCAATTAAACCCGGTTTGAAAGGATGAAATAAATGACTTTATGCGCAAAATGTAAAGTTAATCCCGCTATGATTTTTATAACCAAAGTCGAAGGCGGAAAAACTACCAGTGAAGGATATTGCCTCTCTTGTGCAAAAGAGCTCGGCATTGCCCCGCTGGATGATATAATGAAACAATTCGGTGTATCTGACGATGAACTCGAAACCTTAAACGGTCAAATGGCTGATTTCCTCGGTGAAATGGGCGGAACCGAAGGGCTTATGGAAAGCATGAATTCCTTTGCAGATATGATTCCGCAGGGCGAGGAATCCGAAGGCGGTGCACCGACAGCACCTACAGATTTTTTCAAAAATATGTTTAACAGTAGTCAAAATAATAACGGTGACGGTTCTCAGAAAAGCAAAACAAGCAACAAAAAAACCAAACCCGGCAAAAAAAGCATGCTTGACACATACGGAACAAATCTGACTGTAAAAGCAGCACTCGGACAAGTTGACAGAGTTATACACAGAGAATCTGAAATTGAAAGAGTTATTCAGATTCTCAACAGACGTTCTAAAAACAATCCGGTTCTTCTCGGAGAACCTGGTGTAGGAAAAACAGCAATCGCTGAAGGCCTTGCTTGTAGAATATTCGAAAAAAATGTTCCTCCGAAGCTCTTTAACTATCAGATTTACCTTATAGACTTCACAGCACTGGTTGCAGGAACTCAGTTCCGCGGACAATTTGAAGCAAGACTCAAGTCTCTTTTAAACGAAGCAACAGAAGCAGGTAATGTTATACTTGTTATAGATGAAATACACAACATAGTTGCCGCAGGAGATGCCGAAGGCGCTATGAGTGCCGCAAACATTCTGAAGCCGGCACTTGCCAGAGGCGAAATACAGATAATCGGTGCTACAACTCTTACAGAATACAGAAAACACATCGAAAAAGACAGCGCTCTTGAAAGACGTTTTCAGCCTGTAATCGTTGATGAACCAGGAATAGAAGAAAGCATCGAAATCTTAAAAGGCATAAAAGATTATTACGAAAATTATCACAGCGTAAAAATTCCTGATAAGATTATTGAAGAAGCCGTAAGAATGTCAGAGCGGTATATAACAGAGAGATTCCTCCCCGACAAAGCTATTGACGTAATCGACGAAGCAGGTTCACGTGTAAATCTCAGTAATAAAGCACTTTATACACTGAAACAGACTGAAATACAAATCGAAAATCTTAACAAAGAAATAGAGAATGCAACAGGCTCAGAAGATTTCGAAACAAGTGCGAAATTAAAAAGCGAGCTTCTTCGTCTCAACAGCACAATTCCCGCATTACAGGAAGAAGCGAAAAAAGCTGTTATCACATCCGATGATATAGCATACGTAATTGAATCATGGACAAAAATACCTGTTCACAAGCTTACTCAGGACGAATCCGAAAAGCTTCTTAACCTTGAATCAGAATTCCACAAGAGACTCATAGGACAGGACAAAGCGGTAGATGCTGTTGCGAGAGCTATAAGAAGAGGAAGAGCCGACATTACCACCAGAAAAAGACCTGTTTCATTTATTTTTGCAGGTCCTACAGGCGTAGGTAAAACAGAGCTTGTAAAAACAATAGCAGAAACTATGTTCGGAAGTGAAGAAGCACTTATTCGCCTTGATATGTCCGAATACATGGAAAAACATTCAGTTTCAAAGTTAATCGGCTCACCTCCGGGATATGTCGGATATGATGAAGCCGGTCAGCTCACCGAAAAAATACGCAGAAAACCGTACTCTGTAATTCTTCTTGACGAAATTGAAAAAGCAGATCCTGAAGTATACAATATGTTCCTTCAGATACTCGACGACGGAAGAATCGCAGACAGTCACGGAAAAATTGTTAACTTTGAAAACACCATTATTATAATGACAACCAACGCAGGAAGCGAAATTTCAACCTCTGCTTTAGGTTTTGGCTCTACACTCGAATCATCAATGAGCGATAATGTTCAGAAGAGTCTGAAAAAGTATTTCAGACCGGAATTTCTTAACAGAATAGATGAAATTGTAACATTCTCACCGCTCGAAAAAGAAGAACTCCGTCAGATAATTGACCTTCTTCTTAAAGATATTCATGAAAAAATGGGAGAAAAAGGAGCAACCTTATCTGTCACAGATAACGCGAAAGAAATCATACTTGATAACGGATATGATCAGAAATACGGTGCAAGACCGCTTAAGCGTTCAATTCAGACATTACTGGAAGATAAGCTTGCCAAGCTGTCTCTTACAGGTCAGATTAAGGATGGCTCAAAAATATATGCAGATGCCGATAACGGAGAGGTAACTGTTTCTGTAATTAACATTTAAATTTATTGATGATGTGAATAGGAAAAATTATGATACTAGCAGATATGCATACACACTCAGAACATTCTCACGATTCCGAATGTCCTGTATGTGATATGTGCAAATCAGAAATAAAAAACAAAGTCAGCATAATGGCTGTCACCGACCACTGCGATATACTGTTCAGCAAAGATATTGATGTTTTCACTCCCATAAAAAATTCTTATAACGATGCTGATGAAATAAACAAGCAATTTGACAGCATTGATATTCTCAAAGGGATTGAAGTCTGCGAAACATTCTGGTATCCTGAAGAAACAGAAAAGGCGCTCAATATGCTGGATTATGATGTAGTAATCGGTTCTGTTCATGCAGTAAAGTATAAAAATTATACATTTCCGTTTTCAAAAATCAATTTTTCGGAAATGAGAATTGAAGAAATTTCAGAATTTATGCATGCGTATTTTGACGATATACTCACCATGCTCAGAAAAACCGACATAGATATTCTTGCCCACCTCACCAATCCGCTGCGTTATATTAACGGAATATATGGTATCGGCTTTGAATTAAAACCGTATTACGGTAAAATAAGCGAAATTCTGAATTATATCATAAAGCATAACATAGCTTTAGAAGTAAACACATCAGACCTCAAAAAATTAAGAGCACTGACTCCTGACGAAAAAATACTTACTATGTATTATAATTACGGAGGACGCCTTATAACACTCGGTTCTGATGCACATGCTGCCGAAAATGCCGCATACGGTTTCGATTTTGCAATTGATACACTAAAAAAAATCGGATTTAAAAATATATATTACTATAAGAAAAGAAAAAGCATAGCCTGCGAAATAGAATAAGGAGGTAACAGCATGATGTTTTCAAATATCAAATCGAACCTTGAGAAAAAAGGTTATACCGTTTCATGCTTTGAAACTTCAAGAGAAGCATGTGAATACCTGAAAAGTGAAATTAAGGATAAAACTGTAGGTATCGGCGGTTCAATGACAGTAAAAGAAATCGGTTTATATGATGTACTTAGTGAAAGCAATGACGTTGTATGGCACTGGGTTATTCCGGAAGGAGAAACAGCAGATTCAATGCGCGCAAAGGCACGTAACACAGAAATATATATTTCATCAGCAAACGGAATTTCGGAAACAGGAGAAATAATCAATATAGATGGCGGCTGTAACCGTGTTGCAGAAACAATGTACGGACATAAAAAAGTATATTTCATTGTTGGCTCGAACAAAATTGAACCCGACTACGAAAAAGCTCTTTACAGAGCAAGAAATATCGCAGCACCGCTCAATGCAAAAAGATTCAACCTTTCTACCCCGTGTGTAAAAGGCGGAAAGTGTTTCGACTGTAACAGTCCGCAAAGAATCTGCCGCGGTCTCGGTGTGTTCTGGACAAAACCTTCATGTTTCGACTGCGAAATTGTTATCATAAACGAAAATTTAGGATTTTGATATTGAGAGGATAGTATGAAAACGGTACTGACACTTTTTTTAACTTTTTTTAAAATCGGAGCTTTTACATTCGGTGGCGGATATGCAATGATTCCGCTTATCCAAAGAGAAATTGCCGAAAAAAGAAAATGGATTACAGATGAAGATATTCTGGAAATAATAGCCATTGCAGAATCCACTCCCGGTCCGATTGCGATTAACTCAGCAACTTTCGTAGGCTTTAAAACAGCGGGATTCTTAGGGGCATTTTTCTCGACATTAGGTGTCGTTCTTCCATCTTTTGTAATAATATCAACACTTTCCTTCGTAATTTCAGAATTCGAGCATCTGAAACCTGTGCAATATGCATTCTTTGGAATACGTGCCGGTGTTCTGGCATTAATCCTGAAAGCATTTGTCAATATGTATAAAGCTTGTCCAAAAAATATAATATCATATATTATTTGGGCTCTGTCGTTCATTTCAGTATGTTTCTTTGATATCAATGTGCTGTGGGTGATAATCGCATGCGCTATAATAGGACTTGTATCGTCAAAAATAATGAAAGGAACTGAAAAAGCATTATGATTTATCTTGAATTATTTTTGGTTTTCTTTAAAATAGGTGCTTTTACATTCGGCGGCGGATATGCTATGCTTCCCCTTATTCAAGCGGAAGTAACAAGGCTTGGCTGGATTACAGAAGAAGCAATAATTAACTTCATAGCTGTAAGCGAAAGTACACCCGGACCGTTTGCGATTAATATGTCAACATACGTCGGCATGGAAAAAGGCGGAATATTAGGAGCTTTCTGTGCTACATTGGGAGTTGTTTTACCGTCATTTATAATAATACTCATTGTTGCACACTTTTTCGAAAAATTCAAAAACAGTAAAACAGTCAAAGGGCTGATGTCAGGACTGAAACCTGCTGTAATCGGTTTAATCCTTTCAGCCGTAATATCAATCGGTAAAACAGTATTTGTCCCCGACGGAATAAGTTTATCAATATTCAAAACCACAGAATTTTACATTTCTCTCATTCTTTTTGCTGTAATGTCAATACTTGCATTCAGAAAAACGCATCCGATATTAATTATATGTATTTCTGCCATAGTCGGAATTGTGACAGGCTATGCATTCGGAATCTAAAAAAATTCAGTATAGTGTCCCACGCGCTATACTGATTTTTAATATAAAACTATTCATGATTTTCCATATCCGTTTTAAAATCTCTTGCAATTTTAAACCAATATCTGTATCTCATTTCCGCCGCTTTAAGCTGAAAAATAAGCTGATTCAACAAAATCGGATCAGTCGTGTAATTTATTCCTGTATTCAAATCCGATATTTCCATCTTAGTATTGATAAGATTCCTCTTTAAATCTTCAAATCTTACCGAATCATTTACCTCTTCTTCACCCTTCAGCTTTTTTAGTATTTTTTCAAGCATAGACAAATCCCCTTAAACTTACTTGATAATATAATACCATTTTTCACAACCTTTTATTCACAAAACAGAGATTTTATCATATTCTGATAATGAAATGTAATATAATCTATTGTATACTTCTATAGAAAGGGTGTTTTTTGTGAATAATTTATCTAAAAAAATGGAAACCGTTTTATCCGGTATGAACAAAAATGATATCCGGAAATTAGTAGATACAGCAAAGAAGAGCGGACTGACTAACAAACTGTCAGAAGCTGATAAACAAAAGCTTATAAATGAATTTTCAAAAATGGATACAAATGAAATAAGACGTAAGCTATCAAAACTGAACGTTTCAGACCTGCAGAATTTGCAGAGTGACCGGATAATAGAAAAAATAAAAAAATTATAGGAGGCATACATAATGAGCAACTCACCAATGGATACCCTGAAAAACCTACTGGGCGATAATGCGGATGAAAAAATAAAAACTGCACTTTCTGTTCTGTCAGATTCAGAAAACGGAATCTCTACCGACAATGATATTCCCGAAGTGCCGTCTACCGATACACCATTCGATACTCAGGCACTTGATTCCGTGATGCAAATAAAAAATATCATAAATAATTTATCAAATTCAGAAAATGATACGAGAGCAAATTTGCTTTTATCCTTAAAACCGTATATGCGTTCATCAAGGCGGAATTCTATTGATACCGCTGTCAGAATGTTAAATCTTACAAAGCTTTCAGGACTGCTGAAATTGAGGTGATTAACTGTGTACCGCAACTTCTATAGCTATAATGATATGCCAGTAGTAAAAAAAAGAGCCACTTCAACTACACAGGAATTAAAAGAAACTAAAGAGATAAAAAAGCCTGATGTCAAAGACAAAACGGGTTCAATACTTGACAATTTAAATTCGGATGACATCATACTTTTAATCATAATAATTATATTGATTCTCAACAACTGCGAAGATAAACTTCTGCTTCTGGCATTAGGTTTTATTTTCCTTTCGGATTATTTAACATAAACGGGAACGGCTTATCATTAGCCGCTCCCTGTTTTGTATATTTTTAATAAAATAAAAAAAAAATCTTGACAACATCGAAATTTTATGGTATACTAGTCAGGTAGTCATCGGGATGTGGCTCAGTTTGGTAGAGTACTACGTTCGGGACGTAGGGGCCGCAGGTTCAAATCCTGTCATCCCGACCATCTAATTATACCGCATAATCACACACATATCGCGTGGTTATGCGGTTTTTTAGTATTTCGATTTTTGGTATCTTCGGTGTGCGTTGTCATTTTTGTGTCAAAAATGTTGTCAGAAAAGTTGTCAGAAAATCAAATTCACAGAGTTTTAATTGATGCATACATTATAACTGATTTTTTTTATTTGTCCAGCCTTTTTCGAAAAAAATAAAATTCTTTTAATAAAAATGAAAAAAGTTTGAAAATATCATGATTATTTTTAAATATTACTTAAATTTTTCAAAATTACTATATTGCAACCCTTATTATTTCGCAGTTATACGGATAAAACACTTGGACTAACTTATCAATTCTAACGTATAATATTATACGGAGGGATGAAAAATGCCGGAACTTGAAGCATTAGCTCGAAATTTGAAACTAATAAGGAAAGTCAAAAAAATGAATCAGGAGAATTTTGCTGCCGAATGCGGCATATGTATTGAAATGCTAAGTGCATACGAATGTGAAAGGGGTGATCCGAAATTAAGCACAATACAAAAAATAGCTGCATATGTCGGATGCGAGGTCCCGGAACTCTTAAAAAAAGACGGTAACCTCAATTTAAACAGCGAAACGGTTCTGGAAAAGGAAACTATAAAGCAATCATTCAGTTTATAATGCATCATTTTCCGACAAAAAAAGGCGGAGTAAAACACTCCGCCCCTCAAAACAACATCTTAACAATCACACCGCAAATCGCAGTTCCGATAACCGCCATAACAGCAATTATAACATTCAGCTTCGTGTTAATTACCGACAGCTCCGTGTAATCCTTAGACAGCCTTCTGTCCGTCTCCTTCAGATTCG